>NZ_JAFCUS010000003.1:0-5397 GCF_049896645.1 Microbacterium sp. DWRC1-3 | reverse complement strand
AACACATAACAAAGTCATTGTTGTTATGCGGTTCTCGACCGTACATCGAGAACCACTCAGTGGACGCGTAGCACCAACAAACGGTGTGTTATCAAGTCATCGGCTTATTAGTACCAGTCAGCTGCATGCATTACTGCACTTCCACATCTGGCCTATCAACCCAGTAGTCTGGCTGGGAGCCTCTCACCCGAAGGTATGGAAATCTCATCTTGAGGCCGGCTTCCCGCTTAGATGCTTTCAGCGGTTATCCATCCCGAACGTAGCTAATCAGCGGTGCTCCTGGCGGAACAACTGACACACCAGAGGTTCGTCCAACCCGGTCCTCTCGTACTAGGGTCAGATCCTCTCAAATTTCCTACGCGCGCAGCGGATAGGGACCGAACTGTCTCACGACGTTCTAAACCCAGCTCGCGTACCGCTTTAATGGGCGAACAGCCCAACCCTTGGGACCTACTCCAGCCCCAGGATGCGACGAGCCGACATCGAGGTGCCAAACCATGCCGTCGATATGGACTCTTGGGCAAGATCAGCCTGTTATCCCCGAGGTACCTTTTATCCGTTGAGCGACAGCGCTTCCACAAGCCACTGCCGGATCACTAGTCCCGACTTTCGTCCCTGCTCGACCTGTCAGTCTCACAGTCAAGCTCCCTTGTGCACTTACACTCGACACCTGATTGCCAACCAGGTTGAGGGAACCTTTGGGCGCCTCCGTTACTTTTTGGGAGGCAACCGCCCCAGTTAAACTACCCACCAGGCACTGTCCCTGAACCGGATTACGGTTCGAAGTTAGATATCCAGAGTGACCAGAGTGGTATTTCAACAATGACTCCACACGAACTAGCGTCCATGCTTCAAAGTCTCCCACCTATCCTACACAAGCCACACCGAACACCAATACCAAGCTGTAGTAAAGGTCACGGGGTCTTTCCGTCCTGCTGCGCGTAACGAGCATCTTTACTCGTAATGCAATTTCGCCGAGTTCGCGGTTGAGACAGTTGGGAAGTCGTTACGCCATTCGTGCAGGTCGGAACTTACCCGACAAGGAATTTCGCTACCTTAGGATGGTTATAGTTACCACCGCCGTTTACTGGGGCTTAAATTCTCAGCTTCGCCTTGCGGCTAACCGGTCCTCTTAACCTTCCAGCACCGGGCAGGCGTCAGTCCGTATACATCGTCTTGCGACTTGGCACGGACCTGTGTTTTTAGTAAACAGTCGCTACCCACTAGTCTCTGCGGCCTCCAAACGCTTTCGGGAGTAAATCCCTATACGCCGAAGGCCCCCCTTCTCCCGAAGTTACGGGGGCATTTTGCCGAGTTCCTTAACCACGATTCTCTCGATCTCCTTGGTATTCTCTACCTGACCACCTGAGTCGGTTTGGGGTACGGGCGGCTAGAACCTCGCGTCGATGCTTTTCTTGGCAGCATAGGATCACCCACTTTTTATCCGCATCGTGTCTCAGCCTATGTGAATCGCGGATTTGCCTACGACTCGGCCTACGCACTTGCACCAGGACAACCATCGCCTGGCTTGGGCTACCTTCCTGCGTCACACCTGTTAATACGCTAACCGCACCAGAATGGGGTCGTGCGCTAGGCCCAGAGCGTCACCCCGAAGGGATCAGTCACTGGGATTCAGACACTTAGCACTACTGGATTAGCTTGGGCGGTTCTTCGCCGGTACGGGAATATCAACCCGTTGTCCATCGACTACGCCTGTCGGCCTCGCCTTAGGTCCCGACTTACCCAGGGAAGATTAGCTTGACCCTGGAACCCTTGGTCTTTCGGAGGACGTGTTTCTCACACGTCATTCGCTACTCATGCCTGCATTCTCACTCGTGTAGCCTCCACGGCTGGTTTACACCGCCGCTTCGCTGGCCACACGACGCTCTCCTACCCATCAACACGGCTGGACCACGAAGGCCTACCAATAATGTCAATGCCACAACTTCGGTGGCGTGCTTGAGCCCCGTTACATTGTCGGCGCGGAATCACTTGACCAGTGAGCTATTACGCACTCTTTCAAGGGTGGCTGCTTCTAAGCCAACCTCCTGGTTGTCAAGGCAACTCCACATCCTTTCCCACTTAGCACGCGCTTTGGGACCTTAGTTGGTGGTCTGGGTTGTTTCCCTCTCGACTATGAAGCTTATCCCCCACAGTCTCACTGCTGCGCTCTCACTTACCGGCATTCGGAGTTTGGCTGACGTCAGTAACCTTGTAGGGCCCATCGGCCATCCAGTAGCTCTACCTCCGGCAAGAAACACGCAACGCTGCACCTAAATGCATTTCGGAGAGAACCAGCTATCACGAAGTTTGATTGGCCTTTCACCCCTATCCACAGCTCATCCCCTCAGTTTTCAACCTAAGTGGGTTCGGTCCTCCACGACGTCTTACCGTCGCTTCAACCTGGCCATGGATAGATCACTTCGCTTCGGGTCTAGGACATGCGACTGAATCGCCCTATTCAGACTCGCTTTCGCTACGGCTACCCCACACGGGTTAACCTCGCCACATATCGCTAACTCGCAGGCTCATTCTTCAAAAGGCACGCTGTCACCCCTACTAAGGAGGCTCCAACGGTTTGTAAGCAAACGGTTTCAGGTACTATTTCACTCCCCTCCCGGGGTACTTTTCACCTTTCCCTCACGGTACTTGTCCGCTATCGGTCATCTGGGAGTATTTAGGCTTATCAGGTGGTCCTGACAGATTCACACGGGATTTCACGGGCCCCGTGCTACTTGGGATACTCTTCGCGCCAAGAGAGGCATTTCGACTACGGGGTTGGCACCCTCTATGACCGGCCTTTCAAGACCGTTCGTCTATACCTTCTTGTAACGCCGCCATCTCGGCAGAGATGACTGAAAAGTCCCACAACCCCCAACGTGCAACGCCTGCCGGCTATCACACACGCTAGGTTTAGCCTGTTCCGGTTTCGCTCGCCACTACTAACGGAATCGCGGTTGCTTTCTCTTCCTGTGGGTACTGAGATGTTTCACTTCCCCACGTTCCCTCTACCCGCCCTATATATTCAGGCGGGAGTCACTAGGTCGGCACGCCGCCCAGCGGGGTTTCCCCATTCGGACACCCTCGGATCAAAACTTGCTTATCAGTTCCCCGAGGCTTATCGCAGATTGCTACGTCCTTCTTCGGCTCCAGATGCCAAGGCATCCACCGTTTGCTCTTAAAGACTTGAAATCACATGAGTTTGAATCAGAATCGACTCCAGACTCGAAAGCCTGGAATGAAATTGACTAATGATCTTTAAGATCATCTTGTGCAACCGATCCGAAGATCAGCTGCAAGATGCTCGCGTCCACTGTGTAGTTCTCAAAGTACGGGCGGTGCCCCTATCCACAACCCCGCAAACGGGGAAACAGAAAGAGGCCCAGAGTAACCAAATGCTTCCAACCCGAAGGTCAAAGCGCATCCGGTCCCTCAGGACCCAACAGCGTGCAGACACCGGTCCCCTCACCCAGAACCTTCCAACCGCAAGCGGCGTACTAGTTCCGAGATCAGATCTCGATGCCATGTCAAATGTTCCACCCATGAGCTCCCAGCGAAGAACGTATGCCTTCGATCTGGGTTCTGGACTCCGAAGAGTCAGATGCTCCTTAGAAAGGAGGTGATCCAGCCGCACCTTCCGGTACGGCTACCTTGTTACGACTTAGTCCTAATTACCGATCCCACCTTCGACGGCTCCCTCCACAAGGGTTAGGCCACCGGCTTCAGGTGTTACCGACTTTCATGACTTGACGGGCGGTGTGTACAAGACCCGGGAACGTATTCACCGCAGCGTTGCTGATCTGCGATTACTAGCGACTCCGACTTCATGAGGTCGAGTTGCAGACCTCAATCCGAACTGGGACCGGCTTTTTGGGATTCGCTCCACCTCGCGGTATTGCAGCCCTTTGTACCGGCCATTGTAGCATGCGTGAAGCCCAAGACATAAGGGGCATGATGATTTGACGTCATCCCCACCTTCCTCCGAGTTGACCCCGGCAGTATCCCATGAGTTCCCACCATTACGTGCTGGCAACATAGAACGAGGGTTGCGCTCGTTGCGGGACTTAACCCAACATCTCACGACACGAGCTGACGACAACCATGCACCACCTGTTTACGAGTGTCCAAAGAGTTGACCATTTCTGGCCCGTTCTCGTATATGTCAAGCCTTGGTAAGGTTCTTCGCGTTGCATCGAATTAATCCGCATGCTCCGCCGCTTGTGCGGGTCCCCGTCAATTCCTTTGAGTTTTAGCCTTGCGGCCGTACTCCCCAGGCGGGGAACTTAATGCGTTAGCTGCGTCACGGAATCCGTGGAATGGACCCCACAACTAGTTCCCAACGTTTACGGGGTGGACTACCAGGGTATCTAAGCCTGTTTGCTCCCCACCCTTTCGCTCCTCAGCGTCAGTTACGGCCCAGAGATCTGCCTTCGCCATCGGTGTTCCTCCTGATATCTGCGCATTCCACCGCTACACCAGGAATTCCAATCTCCCCTACCGCACTCTAGTCTGCCCGTACCCACTGCAGGCCGGAGGTTGAGCCTCCGGATTTCACAGCAGACGCGACAAACCGCCTACGAGCTCTTTACGCCCAATAATTCCGGATAACGCTTGCGCCCTACGTATTACCGCGGCTGCTGGCACGTAGTTAGCCGGCGCTTTTTCTGCAGGTACCGTCACTTTCGCTTCTTCCCTGCTAAAAGAGGTTTACAACCCGAAGGCCGTCGTCCCTCACGCGGCGTTGCTGCATCAGGCTTGCGCCCATTGTGCAATATTCCCCACTGCTGCCTCCCGTAGGAGTCTGGGCCGTGTCTCAGTCCCAGTGTGGCCGGTCACCCTCTCAGGCCGGCTACCCGTCGACGCCTTGGTGAGCCATTACCTCACCAACAAGCTGATAGGCCGCGAGCCCATCCCCAACCGAAATTCTTTCCAGACGCAGACCATGCGGTCACGTCACATATCCAGTATTAGACGCCGTTTCCAGCGCTTATCCCAGAGTCAGGGGCAGGTTGCTCACGTGTTACTCACCCGTTCGCCACTGATCCCACAGAGCAAGCTCCGTGTTCACCGTTCGACTTGCATGTGTTAAGCACGCCGCCAGCGTTCATCCTGAGCCAGGATCAAACTCTCCGTAAAAAAGAAATGCATACCCCACCGGGAAAACGGTGACGCAGCGAGTTTGATGCTGACCAAAGAGACAAATTCATTGCTGACTTCATCCATTGCCAACCCCCCGGAAGGAGTTGGTCTTTGATCCAAAGGAATTCTCAACTAGCCGAAGCTAGACGAGGATAATTTGGCATTTGACAAGTGCACGCTGTTGAGTTCTCAAGGATCGGATGCTCCCACGACCCAGCCATCACAGCCAGGCCCGAAGGGCAACTTCTCTATCTTACC
>NZ_JAFCUS010000002.1:0-1011062 GCF_049896645.1 Microbacterium sp. DWRC1-3 | reverse complement strand
AAGCTAGACGAGGATAATTTGGCATTTGACAAGTGCACGCTGTTGAGTTCTCAAGGATCGGATGCTCCCACGACCCAGCCATCACAGCCAGGCCCGAAGGGCAACTTCTCTATCTTACCCACCTCGACCCGCTTGTCAAATCGGCGCGCCGTGCGAATCGAAGATCCGCAGCGCGGCTGATGACAGCCACAGAAGAGGTGGAGTCCCCATCCTAGACGCAAGCGCCTGTTCTCTCAAGTGAGAGTGGATCGGGAGTGGTTCTCCGCTTGAGGGGGGTGAAGCTCTTGGCTCCTCCGCTTCCCTGTGGGGCGAACAAGTAATAAGTTACGTGGATCCGCGGCTTCTGGCAAATCGGGCCACACCACCCGGGCGTGTCGCTCCGACCCCGCACTCGGTTTCCGCCGGATCAGCCGAGGTTTCTGCTCCGCGCTCGCCTCAGAGTACGATCGCGCCATGCCTGCGTCCACGGATGATCGTCGCTCCCCTCGTGCATCCGCGAACGGGGAATCCGACGAAGGTGGACAGCGTCGCGCGGGTGTCGACCTGCTCGCCCGCGTGCAGCGTGAGCTCGGCCTCGCGGGCGCGGAGGTGGCCTCTCCCCCGCACCGCGCCGTCCCTCTTCCGTCCCGATTGGCCACCGCTGATCTCGCCTGGGCGAGCGTCAGCGCAGCGATGCTCGCTGCCGGGCGCTCCCCCGCTTCCCTCGATCCCGAGCGCATCGCCACGGCCTACCGGAGCGATAGGGTTCTCACCATCAGCGGCGAGGCTCCCCCTGTCTGGTCCGTGTACTCAGGTTTCTGGCGAACGTCGGACGGATGGATCCGCACCCACGGGAACTACCCGCACCATGCGGCCGGCCTGCGCGCGGGGCTGCGTCTTCGGCACGATGCCGCAGTCGACGCTGTTCGCGATGCGCTCGGAGAGCGGACGACCACGGCCGCCGTCGCCGACATCACGACCGCGGGCGGTCTGGCGGTCGCGGTCGCCGCGGAGGAGCCCGCCGTCGATCGCGCACTCCGCGAGCATCCGCTGCTCGAGCTGGTTCGCATCGACACGACGCCCGCTTCGCATGCGCCCCGGGCTACGGCGGCGTCGACGCCGCCGGCTTCGCTCCCCCTCCAGGGCATGCGCGTACTCGATCTCACGAGAGTCATCGCTGGTCCGGTCTGTTCACGCACGCTCGCCATGCTCGGTGCCGACGTGCTGCGTATCGATCCCCCACATCTGCCCGAACCGGAGTGGCAGCACCTCGACACCGGACACGGCAAGCGATCCGCGGTGCTGGACGCGCGCACGTCTCGGCTGCAGGAGTTGCTCGCGCATGCCGATGCCGTCGTACTCGGCTACCGTCCCGCTGCTCTCGACAGGCTGGGGCTGCAGCCGGAAGTGCTCGCGCGCCGATATCCGCGTCTGGTCGTCGCGCAGCTCAGCGCTTGGGGCGTGGAGAATCCCGAGCGGGCAGGGTTCGACAGCCTCGTTCAGGCGGCGAGCGGAATCTCGTTCATCGAGTCGGCGGACGGCGACCGCCCCGGTGCGCTTCCGGCCCAAGCTCTCGACCACAGCGCCGGCTACCTGCTCGCTGCGGCGGTGACCGCTTTGCTGCGCCGCCGCCCAGAGGAAGGTTCGTGGATCGTGCGCGCCTCACTCCGTCGCGTCGCGGCGGAACTGCTCGGGATGCCCCGCAGCGGAGAACCCGCAGCCGAGGTCGAGTTCGACACACGGCCGCATGTGGCGCGATTCGATGTCGACGGAACGGCTCTCGTCACCGCTCGTCCTGCGCTGGCGGGCTTCGAGTATCGGGCGCCGCACAAGTGCGGTTCGGATCAGCCCACCTGGTGACGGCGCCCGCGCATCGAGAGAACGAGGCAGAGCACGAACGTGATCGCGCCCCAGATCGCACACGCCGGCGGGAGAACCCGGTAGGCGAGGTGCTGAACGGTGAACTCCGCATCCAGCGGACCGAAGACGACGAGTCCGCCGACCCACGCGCCGACCAGGATCACGGGGAGCGAGGCCCACCATGCCACGCGCATCCAGGTCGGTGAAGACTGCACGACGGTCGGTCGCGGGTCCTGTCGACGAAGCCACAGCAATGCCCAGATGCCGATGATCGCAAGGCCGATCAGGCTCGACCCGTGCTGCAGCCACTTGAATCCGGGGAGCGGGCCCCACATCTCCTCGAGTCCGGGAATCGCCTCGACACCCCAGCGTCCCTCATGCGTGAAGAGGTCCCACACGATGTGCGAGAGCACTCCGAGCACGAACGACACGGCGAGCAGGAACGGATACGCGCGCTTCTGCCCGACGCCGACCGCCGACCGCACCGCGGCGAAACCCCTGTCATCCCAGTCGTCGGGCAGGCGCCGCGCCAGCCACAGCGGAACCAGCTCGGGAACCGCCGGACGCAGGACGACGCGCCAGATCAGGAACAACACGAACGCGAGCAGTGCGGTCCACACGACATTGCCGAACGTGTGGGTGAACGAGTAGTTCAACCCCACGCCCCGCACGAACAGCGGGAGATCGGGTGTCATCGCGCCGATCGCGATCGCCGCCGGCACCAGCGGCGTACGGATGAACGGCAGCGCGACCAGTGCGTGGCTGGGAGTGAACGGCATCCGTCTCTGCTATCCGCTGGCCGGAGACTCAGCCGAGGAAGACGCCGGCGAGGGTCTTCTTGCCGCGGCGGAGTACGGACACGCCGCCGGGAAGTGTGCCCTGAACCGTGGCTGCCTCGTCTTCGACGCGTTCGCCGTCGAGCGTGACACCGCCCTGGGTGATCGCGCGCCTCGCCTCGGAGAGGCTCGCCACGAGCCCGGTCTCGACCAGCGCCTCGACCACCGGAGTACCGGCGGCGACCGTGGCGTGCGGGAGCTCTTCGAGCGCAGTGCGGAGCGTATCCGCATCCAGTGCGGTCAGGTCTCCCTGACCGAACAGCGCCTCGGATGCCGCGATCACGGCCGCAGCCGCCTCGACACCGTGCACGGTCGCGACCACCTCGAGCGCAAGGCGCTTCTGGGCAGCGCGACGGAACGGCTCCGTGGCCACGAGCTCCGCGTACTCCTCGATCTCGGCCCTGCTGAGGAAGGTGAAGACCTTCAGACGGTCGATCACGTCGCTATCCGCCGTGCTCAACCAGAACTGGTACATCCGGTACGGACTGCACATCTCGGCGTCGAGCCAGATGGCATTGCCCTCGCTCTTGCCGAACTTGGTGCCGTCGCTGTTCGTGATCAGCGGGGTACCGATGGCATGCACCGACACTCCCTCGGAACGACGGATGAGGTCGGTGCCGCTGGTGAGGTTGCCCCACTGATCCGACCCGCCCGTCTGCAGCACGCAGTCGTACTGCCGGTACAGCTCGAGGAAGTCCATGCCCTGGAGGATCTGGTAGCTGAACTCGGTGTAGCTGATGCCCTCGTCGGAGTTCAGTCGCGCAGCGACCGCATCCTTCTTGAGCATCGTGCCGACGCGGAAGTACTTGCCGATCTCACGCAGGAAGTCGATCGCACTCAACGGTGCGGTCCAGTCGAGGTTGTTGACGATGCGGGCGGCGTTGTCACCCTCGAAGCTGAGGTAGCGCTCGACCTGCGCCCGCAGGCGTCCGACCCACTCCTCGACGGTCTCCCGCGTGTTCAGCGTGCGCTCGGCCGTGGGACGCGGGTCGCCGATGAGTCCGGTCGATCCGCCGACGAGACCGAGCGGCTTGTGGCCGGCGAGCTGGATGCGACGAAGAGTCAGCAGCTGCACGAGGTTGCCGAGGTGCAGGCTCGGCGCCGTCGGATCGAACCCGCAGTAATACGTGATGGGGTCTCCCGCGAGCAGGGCGCGCAGCGCCTCCTGGTCGGTGGACACATGGACCAGGCCACGCCACACGA
This sequence comes from Microbacterium sp. DWRC1-3, assembly GCF_049896645.1. Taxonomy (NCBI): domain Bacteria; kingdom Bacillati; phylum Actinomycetota; class Actinomycetes; order Micrococcales; family Microbacteriaceae; genus Microbacterium; species Microbacterium sp. DWRC1-3. Next base: position 1,007,184 of record NZ_JAFCUS010000002.1, on the reverse strand, counting down.
GTTCGTCCCACACGTTCTCGAACGTGTGGTCGATCGCCTGGGGTGCGGTCGTCAGAGCGGGAGTTGACACGCGTTCCAGGCTATCAGCGCACCGCAGCTCAGCTGTGCGCGGCCCACCACACGAGGAACGCCGCGCTGAGCGCGATCACCCAGCTCACCAGGCTGCCGACGAGGAAGTACTCGGCACGGGCGCCGGTCTCGCCGTCGCGGGAGATCTCGGGGAAGCGGACGATGCCCTTCGCCGCGAGCATCGCGGCCAGGATCGGATAGGCCGCAGCGAGCGTGAGGATCAGGACGAGGATGCGCTCCAGGGGTCCGATGAGCCTCCCGCCCTTGAATCCGCTGCGCGGGTCGCGCGGCGCCGGCACCACCTCGGTGGCGGCGTCTCCCTCGGTGGCGGCGTCTCCCCCGGTGGCGGCGTCGCTCCCCGCATCGGCGGCCACCGCGACTTCGGCACCCACAGTGGTGGGCGCCGTCGTCGGCGCCGAAGTCGGGGCCGACATCGGGTCGGTGGGACGCCAGGTGTGCTCGCCGTCGAGCGCCGCACGCACCACGAGGTTCGAGGACTCGAGGAGGAACACCCCGGCACCCAATGCCAGCATCGCGAGATCGAAAGGGACCTCTCCGAACGGCGATCGGAGTTGCCAGGTCGCGCCGATCAGACCGACGTCGGAGCGCGCACCGAGCCAGACGACGGCGCCGACGCTCACGACGGCGAGCAGCACGGCGGGCCAGAACCCCAGCGGCGCGGCACGTTCGGTGGGCATGCACCACACCCAGAGCGCTCCGACGACGAGCGCGAGGACCATGGGCAGGAGGGCATCGCTGACGCTGCCCAGCAGCAGGAGGATGACGGCGACGGAGAGGTAGCCGATCCATCGACGCGGTGCGAACTGACGCACCAGGTCGGCCGCGCCGACCGCCAGGAGGATGAATCCGGCGACGATCATGCGCGTTCCCCTCGGAGTGCAGCGACGCCCTCGATGAGCGCCGCCGCGCCGGCGGTGCGCAGCGACTTCGAGACGCTGGGCTGCGTGATGCCTTCTTCGGCCGCGAGTTCCTGCTGCGATCGTCCGAGCAGGCGGCCGTAGGTCAGGCGCCGTTCGCGCTCGCTCATCGCACCGACCAGCTCGTCGCGGACGAGGAGGTAGGCGTTCGAGGCGGCGATCGTGCTCTCCATGACCTCATCCTGCCGGGGGGCTCCGACAATCCAGGTCCGCGTGCGTGGCACGGCACGTCCCTCGCGCGCGTGCACGGTCTCGATCGCGGCCCGAGCCGCGTACCACCCCGGTCCGTCGGCGAGCTCGCCGTGGACGGATTCGACCGGCCGCACCTCGCCCACTCCGATGCCGAACCGGAAGGCGATGCCGTCGGGCAGCCTCAGCTGGATCATCAGGAGCGACACCAGCGCGTCACCCAGGTCGAGGTAGACACCCTGCTGCTCGTCTCCTACGGTGGGCGTGAGCGGCTGCGTCGCCAGCGGGAGATCGGCTTCGACTCCGGCGATGGTGTCGTCGAGGACGCGTTGCGCGGCAGTGCGATCGTCGAGCCGCCGAGAGCCCACGATGTCAGCGAGTACCGCGATGACCATGGGATAACCGTAACACGAATAACTCTCGACTTATGCTCTATCCGGCTATATGTTGAGAACATGCCTGAATCGCACATCATCCCCTGGTCCGACGGAACCTGGACGAACGCTCCCGCCTCCCCCTCCGAACTGCCGGCCGGGTCCGAACACCTCGACGTCACGGCTGTAGAGGGCAGCGACGCCTGGCGGCACACCGCCTACGGCTTCGTGCACGACACCGAACACGCGCTGCTCGCCCCGCTCGCCGTCGGAGAGGCGATGGAGGTCTCGTTCCGCGCGCCGTGGGACGGCCAGTTCGACCAGGCAGGGGTGTTCGTGCGCATCGACGACGAGCACTGGATGAAGACCGGTCTCGAATACGCCGACGACCATCTCGGGCTCGGTGCCGTGGTCACCGCCGGCGGCTCCGACTGGTCGGTCGGTCACGTCGACGAGTGGCTCGAGAGCGAGATCACGGTGCGCGTCAGTCGCTGGGCGGACTCGCTGATCGTGCGCGCTCGCGCCGACGACGACCCCTGGCGTCTCGTCAGGGTGGCACCGTTCGACGGACAGGCCACGGCTTCGGCCGGGCCCTTCCTCGCGGCGCCGACCCGCACCGGACTCACGGTGCGGTTCACCCGATGGGAGCGGTCGGCGGCCGACACCGAGCTGCACTGAGCTGCGGGCGGCCGCCGACTCGCGCGGCTAGAGCCCGAGAGCGTGGGCGGCGGCCTGTGCGCGCGCGACGAGCTCTGCCCGCTGCTCCCCGACCCGGACCGGGGCGGTACCGCCGACGCCGGTCCGGGACGCGACCGATCCCTCGATCGTGAGGACTTCACGCACCTCGGGCACGAGATGCGGAGACACCGAGAGCAGCAGTTCGTCGGAGGCGTCCTCCAGACCGATCCCCTGCTCCTCGCATGCACGCACGAGCGCGCCCGAGATCTCATGGGCGTCGCGGAACGGCACCCGACGCTTCACCAGCCACTCCGCGACGTCGGTCGCGAGGGAGAAGCCCTGCGGTGCCAGCGCCGCCATGCGCTCGGTGTCGAAACGCAGCGTCGCGATCATGCCTGCGAAAGCGGGGAGCACGACCTCGAGCGTCTGCACCGAATCGAACACCGGCTCCTTGTCCTCCTGCAGATCGCGGTTGTACGCGAGCGGGAGGCCCTTGAGGGTGGCCAGCAGCCCCGAGAGGTTGCCGATGAGGCGCCCGGACTTGCCCCGCGCGAGCTCCGCGATATCGGGGTTCTTCTTCTGCGGCATGATGCTCGACCCGGTCGAGTAGCCGTCGTCGAGAGTGACGAAGCCGAACTCGCGGGTGTTCCAGAGGATGATCTCCTCGGACAGGCGCGAGATGTCGACGCCGGTCATCGCCGTGATGAAGGCGAACTCCGCCACCACATCGCGGGCGGCGGTGCCGTCGAGCGAGTTCTCGGCGGGGCGGTCGAGGCCCAGCTCGGTCGCCACGAGTGCGGGATCGAGACCGAGCGTGGAACCCGCCAGCGCTCCCCCGCCGTAGGGCGAGACACCGGCGCGGCGACGCCAGTCCACGAGCCTCTCGAGCTCACGCACCAGCGGCCAACCGTGTGCCTGGAGGTGGTGGGCGAGCAGCACCGGCTGCGCATGCTGCAGGTGCGTGCGTCCGGGGAGGATCGCTCCCGGGTGCGCCTCGGCCTGGGCGACCAGCGCATCGATCACCCGCAGGATGTCGCGGGCGATCACTCGCGCGTGGTCGATCAGATACATGCGCACGAGAGTGGCGATCTGGTCGTTGCGGCTGCGACCGGCGCGCAGGCGTCCGCCCAGCTCCGGACCCAGCTCGGCGATCAACGCCTGCTCGAGTGCGCCGTGCACGTCCTCATCCGTCGGCACAGGGCGCAGGGTGCCGTCGGCGACCTTGCGCGCCACGGCATCCAGGCCCTCGTGCATCCGCTGCGCCTCATCGGGTTCGAGGTACCCGGCCGCGGCGAGCGCGGTGGCGTGAGCATGCGAACCGGCGATGTCGTACGGCGCGAGGATCCAGTCGAAATGCGTGGAGCGGCTCAGCTCCACCAGCTCGGGCGAGGGGCCCGTGGCGAAGCGGGCGCCCCAGAGCGCGCCCTCGTTGGTTCCTTCGTGCGTCGAATCGCTCATCACGCGTCCTTCTTGCCGAGAAGCCAGACCAGGAGCGCCTTCTGCGCGTGCAGCCGGTTCTCCGCCTCGTCCCACACCACGCTCTGCGGACCGTCGATCACGCTGGAGTCGACCTCGTAGCCGCGGTCGGCGGGGAGGCAGTGGATGAAGATCGCCTCGGGGTCGGCCAGGGCCATCGTCTCGGGGGTGACCTTGTAGCCGCCCAGATCGCGGATGCGCGCGATCTTCTCCTCTTCCTTGCCCATCGAGACCCAGGTGTCGGTCACGACGACGTCGGCACCGGCCGCAGCCTCGACCGGGTCGGTGTAGAGGGTGATCGAACCACCGGTCTCGGCCGCACGGCGATCGGCCGCCTCGATGACATCGGCGCGAGGGGCGTAGTCCTCCGGTGAGGCGATCCGCACGTGCATTCCCGCCGTGACCCCGGCGAGGGCGTACGAGTGCGCCATGTTGCTCTGCCCATCACCGAGGAAGGTGAGCGTGAGCCCCTTCAGGTCGCCCTTGTGCTCACGGATGGTGAGCAGGTCGGCGAGCAGCTGGCAGGGGTGGAAGTCGTCGGAGAGCGCGTTGATGACCGGCACCCGAGTGCCTTCGGCCATCTCCTCGAGCCCGGACTGCGCGTAGGTGCGCCACACGATGGCGGCGACCTGGCGCTCGAGCACGCGTGCGGTGTCGGACGGCGTCTCCTTGCCGCCGAGCTGGCTGCTCGCGGTCGAGATGATCAGCGGCGAACCGCCGAGATCGGCGATCCCCACCGCGAACGAGACGCGGGTGCGCGTGGAGGACTTGTCGAAGATGACCGCGACCGTCTGGGGACCGGCGAGGCTCTTGTCGGCCCACCGATCCTTCTTCAGCTCGATGGCGAGATCGAGGATCTCGGCCTGCTCGGCGGGGGTCAGATCGTCGTCACGCAGCAGGTGGCGGGTCATGCGGATACCTTTCCGGCAACAGAGGCCTGGACGTCGGCGAGAGCGGCCGTGAACAGCTCGCGGAACTCGGCGAGCTCGGTGTCGCCGATCGTGAGGGCCGGCGCGATGCGAACCGTCTCGGGGTTGGCGGCGTTGACGATGAGGCCGCGCTCCTGGGCGGCCGCGACGACCGCACCGGCGACCGGGGCGGTCAGAGCCACACCGACCAGCAGACCGCGTCCGCGCACACCCTCGATCAGAGGCGAGTCGATGCCGAGGATCATGTCGCGCAGCTCGACGCCGCGCTTCGCGGCGTTCTCGACCAGTCCGGCACTCTCGATCTCGGCGAGCACCGCGTCGGCGACAGCGGTCGCGAGCGGATTCCCCCCGAAGGTGGAGCCGTGCGATCCGGGCGTGAAGAGGGCGCTGGCGGCGCCGAACGTGACCAGCGCGCCGATCGGGAAGCCGCCGCCGATGCCCTTCGCGAGGGTGATCGCGTCGGGAGTGATGCCCTCGTGGCTGAACCCGAACCACGCGCCCGTGCGACCGGCGCCGGTCTGGATCTCGTCCACGATCAGCAGTGCACCGTGAGCGAGGGACAGCGAGCGCGCGGCGGCGAGGTACCCCTCCGGCAGCTCGACGACTCCGGCCTCGCCCTGGATGGGTTCGACGATGAGGGCGGCGACGCGGTCGTCCATCGCCTCGTGCAGCGCCTCGATGGTCGCCGGGATGTGCTCGACACCGGCCGGCATCGGCTCGAACGGCGCACGCATCGACGCCTTCGCAGTGAGCGCGAGCGACCCCATGGTGCGACCGTGGAAGCCGTTGTCGAGCGCGAGGATGCGCGGCCGCTCGGTGCCGCCGTGCAGCCGGGCGAGCTTGAAAGCGGCTTCGTTGGCCTCGGCGCCCGAGTTCGAGAAGAACACCCTGCCGTCGATACCGGCCCCCGCGAGACGCTTGAGCCGTGCGGCCAGGGCGAGCTGGGGCGGGGTGGCGAAGTAGTTGGACACATGGGCGAGCGTGGCCGCCTGGGTCGAGACCGCCTTCACGAAGGCCGGGTGCGCGTGTCCGAGAGAGGTCACGGCGATACCCGCCAGGAAGTCGAGGTGGCGTCGGCCGTCGGCATCCCACAGGTAAGAGCCCTCACCGCGGACCAGCAGTGCGAGCCGCTCCCCTGCGTTGAGCACGAGATCGCGTGCCGCATCCTCCTGCCAGACGGTCATCCCGTCACCTCCGACTTCCCCAGGACCACTTCGGTCCCGATTCCCTTGCTGGTGAAAAGTTCGACGAGCACCGAATGCGGCACCCGTCCATCGATGATCGCTGCCGCGTCGACGCCGCCCTCGACCGCGTCGAGGCACGCCCGCATCTTCGGGATCATCCCCGACTCGAGCTTCGGCAGCATCTCGATGAGCGCTTCCGATGTCAGATGCGAGACGAGCGAGTCACGGTGGGGCCAGTCGGCGTAGAGCCCCGGCACATCCGTGAGGATCACGAGCTTGCGCGCGTGCAACGACACCGCGAGGGCGGCGGCTGCGGCATCCGCGTTGACGTTGAGCGACTGACCGGGGTGGTCGAGGTCGGGCGCGATGCTCGACACCACCGGGATGCGCCCGGCTGCGAGGTGGTCGAGCACGGGGGTCGGATCGACCTCGACGACATCGCCGACGCGTCCGAGGTCGACCTCTTCCCCGTCGATCACGACACCGCGGCGGCGTCCGCCGAAGAGGCCGGCATCCTCACCGCTGAGACCTGTCGCGATCGGACCGTGCGAATTGATCTTGGAGACGAGCTGCGGGTTGACCTGGCCGGTGAGGACCATGCGCACGACGCTGATCGCCTCGGTGTTCGTGACGCGGTAGCCGCCCTTGAACTCACTGGGGATCTCGAGACGCTGCAGCATGTTCGAGATCTGCGGACCACCGCCGTGCACGACCACCGGCATCACTCCGACATAGCGGAGGTAGGCGATGTCCTGCGCGAAGGCGTCTTGCAGCTCCTCCGACACCATCGCGTTCCCGCCGTACTTGATGACGACGATCTGGTCGCGGAACTTCTTCAGCCACGGCAGCGACTCGATGAGGGTGGTGGCCTTCTGCGCGGCGACCTCGGCCGGGGTGTCCTGGATGTCGGTCATGAGGCGTACGCGCTGTTCTCGTGCACGTAGTCATGGGTGAGGTCGTTGGTGAGGACGGTGGCCGTCGCCTCGCCGACCTTGAGGTCGATCACGAGGTGCGTCGCGCGCGGGGTGAGGTCGACCTCTTCGCGAGGACGGTCGGGACCGCCCTCGGTGCACACCCGGACGCCGTTCATCCAGACGTCCACGTCGTAGGGGTCGAACTGCGCGCTCGTGGTGCCGATCGCCGCGAGCACGCGTCCCCAGTTGGGGTCGTTGCCGAAGATCGCGGCCTTGAAGAGGTTGTTGCGCGCGACGGAGCGGCCGACCTCGACGGCGTCCTGCTCCGACACCGCGTGCTGCACCTCGATCGTGATGTCGTGGCTCGCGCCCTCGGCATCGCCCTGCAGCTTGACCGCGAGCTCCTGGCACAGCTCGGTGAGCGCTGCGGCGAAGTCGTCGAGGTCCGGCACGACGTCGGATGCGCCGTTGGCGAGGAGGGTCACCTGATCGTTCGTCGACATGCAGCCGTCGGAGTCGAGGCGGTCGAACGTCCGGCCCGTCGCGCGGCGCAGCGCCTCGTCGGCCTGAAGCGGCTCGAGGACCGCATCGGTGGTGAGCACCACCAGCATCGTGGCGAGGCCGGGCGCGAGCATCCCCGCGCCCTTCGCCATGCCGCCGATCGTCCAGCCGTCGCGGCTGATGACCGCGGTCTTCGCGACCGTGTCGGTGGTCATGATGGCGTGCGCTGCGCTCTCGCCACCATCGGCGCTGAGCTCCGCGATCGCCTGCGCGGTTCCGGCGAGCACCCTGGCCCGGAACGTCTCATCCCCGGTGCCGATGAGACCGGTCGAGCAGATCAGCACGTCGCCGGCGCTCACGCCGAGGAGCTCGGCCGCCTTCTCGGCGGTCTGATGCGTGGTCTGGAACCCGAAGGATCCGGTGAAGCAGTTCGCCCCTCCGGAGTTGAGCACCACGGCCTCCACCACGCGGTCGGCGACGGCCTGCTGCGACCAGATGATCGGGTTGGCCTTGGCCCGGTTGCTCGTGAAGACGGCGGCGCCGACCTTGCGCGGTCCACGGTTGACGACCACGGCGACGTCCGGCTTGCCGGTCGACTTGAGCCCTGCGGCGACTCCGGCCGCTTCGAATCCTGCGGGGGCGGTGACGCTCACGGCGCGACTCCGTTCACTGAGAGGGCGCGGGCTTCGGGAAGCCCCAGCGCGATGTTCATGGATTGGATGGCTGCTCCCGCTGTGCCCTTGACGAGGTTGTCGACGGCGGTGACCACGGTCACCCGGTTCGCGGCACGATCGATGGCGAGGCCGATCAACGCGGTGTTGGCGCCGAGCACGTCGGCCGTGCGCGGGAAGCGTCCCTCCGGGAGCAGGTGCACGAAGGTCTCGCCGGCGTAGGTGCTCTCCCAGGCGTCGCGGATCTGCGCGTCGGTCGCGCCATCGACGATCGGCGCGGTCGAGGTGGCGAGGATCCCCCGGGACATCGGCACCAGCACGGGGGTGAACGAGATCCGGATCCCGTCGGCGTCCGCGCCGGAAGCCGCGGCGAGCGCCTGACGGATCTCCGGGATGTGCCGGTGCGTCCCGCCGACCGCGTAGGGGTTGGCGGTGCCGAGGATCTCGCTGCCCAGGAGGTTCGTCCTGAGGCTCTTCCCCGCTCCTGACGGGCCGACGGCGAGCACCGACACGATGTCGGAGGGGTCGATCACTCCGGCGGCGACGCCCGGAGCGAGGCTGAGGCTCACGGTCGAGGCGTTGCAGCCGGGGGCGGCGATGCGCGTCGCTCCCCGGAGGTGCTCGCGCTGCTTGACCCCGCCCACGACGAGTTCCGGCACGCCATAGGTCCACGGATCGTGGAAGGCGCCGCCGTAGAACGCATCCCATGCCGAAGCCGAGGTGAGCCGATGATCGGCCCCGGCATCGATCACGAGCGGGGCATCGCCCAGAGCGTCGGTGTACTGCCCCGACTGCCCATGCGGGAGCGCGAGGAACACGATGTCGTGGCCGGAGAGGATCTCCGGCGTCGTGTCCTGCAGGGTCAGGTGCGCGAGGGAGCGCAGGTGCGGCTGGTGGTCGACGAGAGGCTGTCCGGCGTTCGAATGCGCCGTGACGGTGCGGATCTCCATGTCGGGATGATCGGCCAGGAGGCGCAGAATCTCGCCGCCTGCGTAGCCGGATGCGCCGGAGACGGCGACGGAATACGTCATGCTTCTACCTTAACGGTCGGGCCCGCGAGGAAATCGGGGCCGGGGACGGGGCCGGAGGCGGCGACACCGGCACTCGACCGCCGTGCGGGCACAGGCAGGAGGGCGGGGTCGCCTACAGTCGGCGGCCGCGGCGTCGGCGCACAGCGATGACGCTCGGAGCGAGCGTCGAAGAAGCGGTGGCGGCCGAAGGCATGTCGCGACAGTAGCGCGGCCCCGGCGGCCACCGCAAATCCGCTCCGTCATCTGAGACGCTGCGGCTCCATCGGCGCAGCGAAGAACGCCAGCTCGTGCGCGCTCGACGCCTCGAACGCCCGGCGCATGCGTGCCCGTGTTCCAGGATCCGCCTGTGCCGCGGCGTCGGCGACGTAGGCGATCGCCGTCCGTGTGGCCTCCTCGAATGCCGGATCCGCGTACGTCGCGAGCCACGAGGCGTACGGATGCCCCGCATCTCGCGCGTACTCCCCGAACTCCCCCGCGTGCAGGCGCCGCCCGAGATCGGTGTAGAGCCAGAAGCACGGGAGGACAGCGGCGATGATCTCCGCATAGGCGCCGCCGAACGCGACGGAGCGCAGATGGTCGAGGTATGCGGTCGTCGCGGGCGCCGGTTGTGCCGCGAAGGTCGCCTCACTCACGCCGTGCGCGGGGGTAAGCCATGAAGCGTGCAGCTCGAGTTCGCCCACGATCGAGCCGCGGGCGGAGTCCGCCCAGAAGGCCTGCTCGTCGGATGTCGGTGCCAGCCGGGCCGCCTCGGCGAGCACACGCGCGTACTCCCGCAGATACAGGGCGTCCTGCGCGAGGTAGAACAGGAACGGCGCGCGCTCCAGCGTCCCGTCGGCGAGCGCGCGGATGAACGGCAGCTCCTCGATCCCCGTACGGATCGCGGCGATGCCCCGCCACCATTCCGTGGCGACCTCGCCCGCCGCGGGTCGGGTCTCGGCTCCCCCACGTTCCCAGAGTCCGGCGAAGTGGTTGATCGGCCCGTGTCCACGACCCACGCGCAGTGCGTCTCCTGCGCGCAGGGACTCGCGGAGCCAGTCCCGCGCGGCGCTGACGGCATCTCCGGGCTCTTCGCCACGAGCGAGCAGGGTCGCGAGCGCGGACGACAGCGAGCAGCCGGTGCCGTGCGTGTTCCGGGTCGGGATCCGGGGAGCGATGAACTCCTGGCGCAGCCCTCGCCGCGCATCGACCAGCGCATCGGGGGCCTCGTCGCCGGGAAGGTGGCCACCCTTGACGAGCACGGCTGCTCCCACCTCGGCGGAGAGCTGCTCGGCCGCGGAGATCGCGTCGTTCCAGTCGGCGAGGTCGCGCCCGGCGAGCACCGCCAGCTCGGCGAGGTTCGGGGTCACGAGCGTCGACAGTGCGAGGAGATCGCGCAGCGCCCGTTCGGCGTCCGGATCCAGCAGTCGGTCCCCCGAGGTCGCCACCATCACGGGATCGAGCACGACGACGGGCGGACGCACGGCGTCGAGCCAGGCTCCCACCGCGCGGATGACGTCGGCGTCGGCCAGCATCCCGATCTTCACGGCATCGATCACGATGTCGTCCGAGACCGCGTCGAGCTGCGCGCGGAGGAACTCCACGGGCGGAACGTGCACCGCTCGCACTCCCCGCGTGTTCTGCGCGGTCAGCGCCGTGAGCACGGCCATGCCGTATCCGCCGTTGGCGGCGATGGACTTGAGGTCGGCCTGGACGCCCGCGCCTCCCGAGGGGTCGCTTCCGGCGATGCTGAGCACCCTCGGGACGGAGCCGCTGAGCCAGCGTCGCCGGAACTGCCGGGCGGTGGTGGCGGGATCGTCGGCGGCACACAGCGCCGAGACCACGGCGAGCCCCGCCGCACCGGCCTCACGAAGGGCCTCGGTGTCATCCATGCCGACCCCGCCGATCGCCACGCACGGCAGCGCGCTTCGCGACACGAGGCCGCGAAAGCCCTCCACGCCGAGAGGGGCAGGGTGATCCGGTTTGGTGGTGGTCGGTCGGATCACCCCGACGCCCAGGTAGTCGACCGTGCCGGAGGGCAGAGCATCGACCGCGTCGAGGTGCGCCGGGCTGTTCGCGGTGAGGCCGATCAGAGCCTCCGGTCCGAGTACCTCGCGTGCACGCAGCACCGAGGCATCATCCTGTCCGAGATGCACGCCGTCGACCCGTGCGCCGCGCTCGCGAGCGGCCACGGCGGCATCCAACCGATCGTTCACGACCAGAAGAGCGCGGCCGTCGATCGCCTGCGACAGCGCCAGCAGCTGATCGACCGTCTCGGCGTCGCTTGCGTCCTTGTCGCGAAGCTGCACGATGCGCACGCCGCCCTCGACCGCGCGGCGGACGGTCTCGACGACGCCACGGTCTCCGCAGAGCGTCGCGTCGGTGACGAGGTAGAGCGAGAGATCGGCGTTCACAGGGCACCGCCTTCGACGCGTGCAGCGGCTCGGATGTCGTCGGCGCCCACCGCGGCGAGCGCATCCAGCAGGGCGACGGCGAAGCTGCCGGGCCCTGCCGATACCGCCGCCGCTCGTTCCGCCGCGATCGTGTAGACCAGGCTCGCCGAGGCCACGGCGCTGAGCGCGTCATGCGTCGTCGCTCTGGCCGCTCCGAGGAAGGCGGCCATCACCGCACCGAGAGCGCAGCCTCCGCCGGTCACTCGGGTCAGCAGTTCGTGACCGTTGGACACGCGCAGCACCCGCTCCCCGTCGGTGATGAGGTCGATCGGCCCCGAGACCGCGACGACGCCGCCCGTGCTCCGAGCCAGCGAGAGGGCTGCATCGGCCGCGGAGTCTGTGCTGTCGGTGGCATCCACCCCGCGACCGCCCGCGCTCAGCCCCGCGAGGGCCAGGATCTCGGAGGCGTTGCCGCGGATCGCGGTGGGGCGGTGCCCGACGAGCTGATGGGCGAGTGCGGTGCGAACCGGGAGCGCGCCGATCGCGACCGGGTCGAGCACCCAGGGCGTGCCGGACGCGACGGCACCGGCGACGGCCTCCAGAGTGGCCGCGCGCTGTTCGGGCGTGGGTGTCCCCAGGTTGATCAGCACCCCGGAGGCGATGCCGGCGAACATCCCCGCCTCATCGACGATGTCGACCATCGCGGGAGCGGCACCGAGAGCCAGCAGGACGTTGGCGGTGAACCCGGTGACGACCGCGTTGGTGATGCAGTGCGTCAACGGGGGCGCTTCTCGCAGCACCCCCAGCAGGGTCGCGGCATCGCCGGCGAGGTCGTGGGTGGTTTCAGGACGCAGAAGATCGCTCATCGCGACATCCCTTCGCTAGTACGAACTAGATCAGGTTCGACGGGTCTGTTCTCAGCCGCGGATTGCGGCACCCCGTGTCACTGCTCGCAGTCTAGCGATCGGCCAGCAGAGCCTTCTCCTGCGCCCGCGTGAGTCCGGCCCGGCGCTCCCTGTCCACGCCGCGCACCCGTTCGTCGGCGACGACGCGTCGAGCGGTGTCGGCGAGGGGGCGCAGGTGTCCCCCGCTGTCGTGGAATGCGCTGTTCGAGCGGGTCATGAAGCCGGACATCTCGGGAGGAAGCCACAGCGGAAGCGAGAGCGGACCGGCCCAGTGCGCGACGCCGTGTGCTCGCAGCCACTCCTCGTCGGCGACCACCGTCTCCCCGGTGTGCCCTGCCTCCTCGCGCACGGTCTGCAGCAGTTCGGCGAGGGGATGCTCGTCCCCGATCGCGTTGACCACCCCGCTCCGCGTGGCGGCGACGATGTAGGCGGCCACGTCGTCGACGTCGATCACCTGCGCACTGCGCCTCTCGAGCGGAGGCAGCAGCACGGGCTCCTCCCCGGCTCGGGAGAATGCCGCAGCCCAGTACCCGAAGCGGTCGCTGGGGTCGCCGTCCCCGACGATGAGTCCGGGTCGCACGATGAACGCGCGATCCCCCAGCATAGTGACGGCGTCTTCGGCCGCCGCCTTCTGCGGGCCGTACTCGTACTCGTCGCCGGGGCGGGCGGCAGGATGCCGCGGCGCCGATTCATCGGCGCCGACCGTGGCATCATCGGCGTACACCGAGAGGGAGGACACGTACGTCCATCGCGCCGTGCGGTCTCCGAGAGCCTCGACCGCTGCCACGACGTGCGCGGCCTGAGAGGAGATGTCGACGACGTGATCCCAGTCCTTCCGCGCGAGCGCGGCGTAGATCCCAGGGTCGTCACGGTCGCCGGTCACGAGCACCGCTCCTGCCGGCGCGAGGCGCTCGCCCCGGGCCAGACATGTCACGGCCGCTCCGGACTCGAGCCACCTCCGGGCGATCCGCCCGGAAAGCCACCCCGTCCCGCCGAGGATCAGAACATTCGTCATGGCTCCATGCCACCAGCAACCGCTGCGGGAGGGAAGCCCTCTCCGCTCAGGGCAGAGGGCCCCCTCCGGGACAGCGCATCGCTCAGTCGCGGAGCGCTGCTCCGAATCGCTGCGCGGCGACGTCGACACCCGCGAGCTTGGCCGCGGTGGCCTCGGCCGCCGTCAGGGTGCGATCGTCGGCGCGGAATCGCAGAGCGAAGGTGAGGCTCTTGGAACCCTCCGGCACGCCGTCTCCGCGATAGTCGTCCACGAGACGCACCGACTCCAACAGTGCACCGGCTCCCTCGGCGAGGGCGGCCTGCACATCTGCGGCCGGAACTTCGGCGGGCAGTGTGAGCGAGACGTCCTGCGTGGCGGCGGGGAACGTCGACAGCGATGCGGCGACGACGCGACCACCGGCGAGCGACAGGATGCGGTCGAGATCGAGCTCGAACACGGTCGCACGCCCGGGGAGGTCGGCCCCTTCGGCCACGGCGGGGTGCAGCTCGCCGACGTAGCCGACCTCTTCGCCCGCGACCAGGAGCGATCCTGTGCGTCCGGGGTGGAGTGCCGCACGCTTGGCCTGCACGACGTCGATCTCGACGCCGGCCGCTGCCGCGATCACGCGGACGGCATCCAGCGCCTCGACGAGACCGGCGGCCTCGGCGGGGCGGCCGGGCTGGCGCGGGGCGACGTTACCGGTCAGCAGCGCCGAGATGAACCGGTGCTGCGGCGGGATGGAGGCGTTCAACTGCGCGAGGGTCTCGTCGGACGGACGCTCGCCCAGCGGCGGCACGTCTTCCGTGCCGTAATCCACTCCGGGCTCCGGCAGGAAGACGACACCCGTCTCGAAGATCGCGAGGTCGGTGAGACCCCGCGAGATGTTGCGGTGCGCGGTCTGCAGCAGGCCCGGGATGAGCGATCGACGCAGGTACGGAGCCTGCCCGTCGAGCGGGTTCGCCAGACGGATGCTCGGCAGGTGCGCGCCCGAGGCGGATCCGTGCAGGTCGTTCTGCACATCGGTGGTGAACGGGAACGACGGCGTCTCGACGAGCCCTGCTGCGGCCAGCGCATCGGCCACCCGGCGGCGACCCTGCTGGTGCGCCGTGAGTCCGCGGCCGGACGGAGGCGTCGGCAGCACCGAGGGGATGCGGTCGAGCCCGTGGATGCGGGCGACCTCCTCGGCCAGCGTCCACTTGTCGGTGAGGTCGGGGCGCCAGGTCGGCGGGATCACGGTCCAGCCGGAACCCTCCTCCGACGCGGTGACATCGGCGCCGATGGTGGTCAGTGCGCCGGTGATCTCGTCGTCGGTGTAGTCGACGCCGATGAGCCCCTGCACGAAGCCGGTGGGAAGCTCGATCTCGCTGACGAAGACCTCGGCGAACAGTGCGCCACCCTCTTCGGTGAGCGTGCCTCCGGCGAGCTCGACCATGAGGTCGGCGGCACGGCGGGCGGCGACGAAGGGGATCAGCGGGTCGACGCCGCGCTCGAAACGCTTGGACGCCTCGCTGGGCAGCTTGTGCCGGCGCGCCGACCGGGCGATGGTCGTCGGGTCGAAGTTCGCGGCCTCGATCAGCACGTTCCGCGTGGTGTCGCTCATCTCGGTCGTGCCACCGCCCATGACGCCGGCGAGGCCGATCGGGCCGGACTCGTCGGTGATGAGGAGGTCTTCGACGTGCAGCGTGCGCTCGACACCGTCGAGGGTGGTCATCTTCTCGCCGGGGTTCGCGCGACGAACGGTGATGCCGCCGGCGAGCTTGTCGAGGTCGTAGCCGTGCAGCGGCTGACCCAACTCGAGCATCACGTAGTTGGTGATGTCGATCAGCACGCCCAACGAGCGCATGCCCGCGAGGCTGAGCCGCGCGACCATCCACGGCGGCGTCGGACGCGAGGGGTCGACGCTCCGGACGACGCGCGTCACGAACTCGCTCGCGCCGATGTTCCCGCGCACGGGGGCGACGTCCTCGACGACGGTGGTGTGTCCACTGCCGGGCTGCAGCTCGGCGAAATCACGCTCAGCAGGGTCGCGGAAGGTCGCTCCGGTGGCGTGCGAGTACTCGCGGGCGACGCCGCGCAGGGAGAAGGCGTAGCCGCGGTCGGGTGTGACGTTGATCTCCACCGCGACGTCGTCGAGACCGAGCAGCGCGATCGCGTCGGTGCCGACAGGCGCATCGATGCCGAGGTCCGAGAGCACGACGATGCCGTTGTGCTCATCCCCGAGGCCGAGCTCGCGGGCCGAGGCGATCATGCCGTCGGACACGTGACCGTAGGTCTTGCGCGCGGCGATCGGGAACGGACCGGGCAGCACGGCACCGGGGAGCGTCACGACGACCTTGTCGCCGGCGACGAAGTTGTGCGCGCCGCAGACGATGCCGCGGATGCCACCGTGCTCTTCGCCGACATCGACCTGGCACCAGTTGATGGTCTTGCCGTTGGACTGCGGTTCGGCTTCGAGCGAGACGACCTGCCCGACGACCACGGGACCCGTGATGTCGAAGCGGTGCACGTCCTCTTCCTCGAAGCCGACGGTCACCAGCGCCGCGAGGACATCCTCGGGCGTGGCATCCGCTGCCAGATCGACGTACTCACGCAACCACGAAAGCGGGACGCGCATCACACCACCATCCCGTACTGCTCGCTGAATCGGACATCGCCCTCGGCCATGTCGCGCATGTCCTGGACGTCGCTGCGGAACATCAGTCCTCGCTCGATGCCCATGCCGAACGCGAAGCCGCTGTACACCTCGGGGTCGATCCCGGCGGCGCGCAGCACGTTCGGGTTGACCATGCCGCAGCCACCCCACTCGATCCAGCGCGCGCCGCCCTTGAAGGTCGGGTGCCACAGGTCGAGCTCGGCGGAGGGCTCGGTGAAGGGGAAGTAGTTGGTGCGGAAGCGCGTCTCGGCCTCGGGGCCGAAGAGCTGCTTGGCGAAGTGGTCGAGCGTGCCCTTGAGGTGTGCCATCGTGATGCCCTTGTCGATCACGAGACCCTCGAACTGGGTGAACACCGGAAGGTGCGTGGCGTCGAACTCGTCGGTGCGGTACACCCGGCCTGGGCACAGCACGTAGATCGGCACCTCGCGGTCGAGCATCGAGC
Source organism: Microbacterium sp. DWRC1-3 (assembly GCF_049896645.1). NCBI lineage: Bacteria > Bacillati > Actinomycetota > Actinomycetes > Micrococcales > Microbacteriaceae > Microbacterium > Microbacterium sp. DWRC1-3. The sequence continues at coordinate 990,867 of NZ_JAFCUS010000002.1, read as the reverse complement.
GCACCTGCACGGGGCTCGTGTGCGTGCGCATCACGAGGTGGCGCGAGGTCGGGTCGACGTAGAACGTGTCCTGCTCCTGACGGGCAGGGTGGTCGACGTCGAAGTTCAGGGCATCGAAGTTGAACCACTCGTGCTCGAGCTCCGGCCCCTCCGCGATCTCCCAGCCCATGCCGACGAAGATGTCGCAGACCTGGTCCTGCAGGAGGGTGAGCGGGTGGCGCGCGCCGACCCGCGTGCGCGAGGGCACGGCGGTGATGTCGACACGCTCGGCCTCGAGTCGCGCGGCGACCTCGGCCTCGGCGAGCTCGGCCTCCTTCGCGGCCAGCGCCTGGGTCACCTGCCCTCTCCCCTGACCCACGAGCTTGCCGAACGCGGCCTTGTTCTCGGGGGCGACCTGGCGCATCGAGGCGTTCAGGACCGCGAGCGGCGATCCGTCGGCGACGTGTGCGGCGCGAGCCGCTTTCAGCTCGGCGGTGTCGGCGGCTGCGGCGATCGCCGTGAGGGCGTCGGCGACAGCGGCTTCGACCGCTTCCGGGGTGATTTCAGGAGACTCTGACACGAGAATCGAGTCTACCGGGGGCACGTGGGTCCCTTTCGCGGATCAACGCGTCTTCTCGGACCCGTCTCCCTGCAGGACGATGAGCGAGGTGTTCGTCTCGCCGCCGTGCTGACGGGGATCCGGCACCGCCGGCCCGGCCTTCGGCGAGCGCTTGGCCCGACGCTGCAGGCGGTAGGCGATGTAGGACAGCAGCAGACACACGGCCACGTACATCGATCCGCCGACGATCGCTGCGGGGATCAGCGGCGACCCGTAGGGCGCCTGGTTGCCGATCTGGTTGATGACGTAGAGGAGCTCCTGGTACGTGATGATGAACCCGAGCGCGGTGTCCTTCAGCGCGACGACGAGCTGCGCGATGATCACCGGCATCATCGCTCGCACGGCCTGCGGGATCAGGATGAAGTACATCACCCCGGTCTTTCGCAGTCCGATCGCGTAACCGGCTTCCTTCTGCCCACGGGGCAGCGATTCGATGCCGGCACGCAGCACCTCGGCGAGCACGGAGCCGTTGTAGACGATCAGGGCGATCACGACGGCCCAGTACGGCGGCATCTTCACACCGATCACGGGGAGGCCGTAGTACAGCAGCATCATCAGGATGAGCACGGGCACCGCTCGCAGCACCTCGATGATCCACCGGACGGGCTCACGCACCCAGGCATGCTCCGACAGGCGCCCGATGCCGAGCAGGAAGCCGAGGGCGATGGATCCGACCCCGGCGACCGCGAATGCGGCCAGCGTGGCCACCAATCCCTCGCCGAACCGGACCCAGACGGCGGAGAAGGTGAAGATGTTCCACTTCTCCGCAGAGAACTGTCCCGTGGCGAAGAGTCTCCACACGACCCAGCCGAGCACGGCGAGGACGACGAGGACCGTTGCGGCTCCGATGAGCCGGTTGCGGACGACGGCACGAGGGCCGGGGACGTCGAAAAGGACGGAACTCATCGCGCGATCCTCCACTTGTTCTCGAGAACGCGCTGCACCCAGGCGAGCAGCAGCACCAGCACCACGAAGACGACCATGACCCAGAGCAGCACGGCCAGAGCGTTCTCACCCTGCTCGCTCAATGACGCCCGGATGGTGCCGAGGTTGGCGACGGAGAAGCCCGCTGCCACGGTGGTGTTCTTCATGAGAGCGATGAGCACGCTCATCATCGGCGGGACGACGGAGCGCGTCGCCTGCGGCAGCACCACGTAGCGCATGACCTGTCCGAAGTTCAGGCCGATCGCTCGCGCAGCCTCGGCCTGGCCGACCGGCACGGTGTTGATGCCGGCCCGCAGCGCCTCGGCGACGTAGGTCGCGGTATAGATGCCGAGAGCGGCAACCGCCAGAGGCAGGGGGTTCACCCGCTCCCCCAGCAGGATGGGGAGGCAGAACGCGAAGAAGAACATGACGAGGGTGAGCGGCGTGTTGCGGATCCAGTTCACATAGATGCCGCCGACGGCTCGTGCGATCGGAACCGGCGATACTCTCGCGGCCCCGACGATGAGTCCGAGAACCAGCGCGATGATGCCACCGCCCAGGAACAGCACGATGGTTCCCCACAGTGCCTCTCCCCAGAGGTCGAGGTGGTCGGTGATGACTCCCACAGCTGCTCCTGTCGATTCGAGTTCTCGGATGTTCCTGCCGATGAGCGGGGCGGTCGAACATGTCGACCGCCCCGCAGGAATCAGCCGATCGGGTCGACCTCGGGCTGCGTCGCCTTGACGCCGGAGGCACCCAGGTTGTTGTCGAAGATCTGCTGCCAGATCTTCGCGCCGTCGGTGAGCTGCGTGTTGAAGTACTCGACCAGCGCGTCATCGCCCTTGGCGAGTCCGATGCCGTAGCGCTCCTCGCTGAACGGCTCCCCGACGACCTTCAGCTTGTCCGGGTCCTGGGCCGCGTAGCCGATGAGGATCGCCTCGTCGGTCGTGACGGCATCCACCTGACCGTTCTTCAGGTCCTCGACGCACTTCGAGTACGTGTCGTACTCCTTGGTCGGCACGTCGGGGTAGTTCGTCTTGATGTTCTGGATCGGCGTCGATCCGGTCGCCGAGCAGACCGTCGTCTCGGCACTCAGGTCGTCGACGCTCTTGATGTCGCTGTCGGCGCCGACGAGGAGGCCCTGACCGGTGACGAAGTAGGGACCGGCGAAGGAGATCTGCTCCTTGCGCTTGTCGGTGATCGAGTAGGTGCCGACGTAGTAGTCGATGTCGCCGTTCACGATGGCCTGCTCGCGGTTCGCGGAGGCGATCGCCTGGAACTCGATCTTCTCCGGGTCGACACCGAGCGATGCCGCCATCCAGCGGGCGATGTCGACGTCGAATCCGGTGCGGTCGCCCGTCACCGGGTCGAGGTAGCCGAGGCCCGGCTGGTCCTCCTTGACGCCGACCTTGATCGTGCCGGAAGACTCGATCCGGTCGAACGTCGGGCTGCCGTCGATGCTGACGTCGGTCAGGACGGTCCACGGGGTGCTGCTGGAGGCCTCGCCCTCGTCGCCGCCCTCCGGAGCTCCTGTGCTGGACGGCGTACCGCTGTTGCAGGCGGTGAGCGCCAGCAGCGCGGCCGCTGCGATTCCGATACCTGCCAGTGTCCGTGTGCGTCGCATGTGCGTCTCCTTCGTGTGCTGTGTGTGCAGGGTCTGTGTGGTCGGTGCGTGGACGTCAGTGCGTGAGGAGCTTCGAGAGGAAGTCCTTGGCGCGATCGCTCTTCGGATGCGTGAAGAACTCCTCGGGAGTCGCCTCCTCCACGATCCGTCCGTCGGCCATGAAGACCACGCGGTCGGCGGCCTTGCGGGCGAAGCCCATCTCGTGGGTGACGACGATCATCGTCATTCCGTCGTGCGCCAGCTCGACCATGACGTCGAGGACCTCGTTGATCATCTCGGGGTCGAGGGCGCTGGTGGGCTCGTCGAACAGCATCACCTTGGGCTGCATCGCGAGAGCGCGGGCGATCGCCACGCGCTGCTGCTGGCCGCCGGAGAGCTGGGCGGGGAGCTTGTTCGCCTGCTGCGCGACGCCGACGCGCTCGAGCAGCATCATCGCCTCCTTCTCGGCGTCGGACTTCTTGATGCCGCGGACCTTGATCGGGCCGAGTGTCACGTTCTCGAGGATCGTGAGGTGGGCGAAGAGGTTGAAGGACTGGAAGACCATGCCGACGTCCGCCCGCAGATGCGCCAGGCCCTTGCCCTCGGCCGGGAGCTCCTTGCCGTCGATGCTGATGCTGCCGCTCGTGATCGTCTCGAGACGGTTGATCGTGCGGCAGAGCGTCGACTTGCCGGAGCCGGACGGGCCGATCACGACCACGACCTCCCCCGAGTTGACGGTCAGGTCGATGTCGGTGAGCGCCTGGAAATCGCCGTAGTGCTTCTGGACGTTCTCGACCACGACGAGCGGGGTATCAGAGGTCATCATTTCTCCAAACTAGCCACGTCGGACGCGGGTCTCCAGGCACCTCGGTGAGATTTACACGTTCGTAATCACCTGATCGCGGCACCAATGCAGCTGTGCATGGGTACCCCGCGGCCCGCCCCCACGGGCCGCGGAATCGTCCTGCTGCAGCACCCCAAAGACAGTTGAGCAGCAGGCGACGATCGTTCACGATCGACCTCACAATGACAGAGGGTGGACCCCGGTGTCAGACTTCTTGAGGATTTCTTGAGCAGTCAGCCGCGCAGGTCCCGGTAGTAGTCCACGGCCCCGGGGTGCAGAGGGACGGGACCGGTGAAGATCGCCGAACGACGGTCCAGCAACGCCGCGGTGGGCACCTCCCCCGCGATGCGCAGACGCGCGTCGAACAGCCCGGCGAGCACGTCGCGCACGACGGCGTCAGGGGTCGCGGCTGCCGTGACGAGATAGTTGGGCACCGCCATCGTCGGCGCGGAATCCACGAGGCCGTAGGTCCCGGCCGGGACATCTGCCGGACGGTAGGCGTGCGAGTACCGCTCGTTCACCTCGTTGACCCACTCCTGTTCGATCGGGAGCAGGCGAACCGGCGACCTCTCGGAGAGCTCCGCCACTCCAGGGGTCGGCAATCCGCCCACCCAGAAGAACCCGTCGATCTCCCCGCGCTCCATCGCGCCGATCGACTCGCTGAGGTCGAGCTGAGGGTTGCGGACAGACCCGATGTCGACGCCGGCCGCATCCAGCACGCGGGCGGCGATCACGTTCACCCCGGAGTTCTCCGCGCCGAGCGAGATCGTGCGGCCGGCGAGATCGCCGACGTCGTCGATCTCGGAGTCTCCCCGCACCACGACCTGCACGTATTCGTCGTAGAGCCGAGCGAGGGCCTGCACCTCCAGCGGCGCGTCGAAGGCCCCGGTGCCGGCCACCGCATCGGCGGCCGCATCACCCTGCGCGAACCCGATCAGGGCCTCCCCCGAGCTGACCCGCAGCAGATTGTCGACGGATCCTGCTGTCTCCTGCGCACCCATCCTGATATCCAGCGATGCGGACAGCTCTTCGGCCAGGTGACTCCCGTAGTCGTAGTAGACGCCGGTCGACCCGCCACTGGCGATCGCGTACTCCGCATCCGTCCACTCGCTCGCACGAGGATTGCACGCGGTGAGCACCGCCAGGAGCGTGATCGCGAGCGCTCCGGCGACGAGCCGCCGCGCGAGGGCCCTCACGGCGTCGTCCCGTCATGGAGCACGAGCGCGACGGCGAGGCCGCCGCCCTTCGCCGAGGCCACGGAGAGTTCCCCGCCGACCGTCGCGAGCAGGTCGCTCGCGATGGCGAGGCCGAGCCCGGATCCGGGAGTGTCTCCGCTCTCGGCGCTGCGCCAGAAACGGTCTGTCGCCGCGGCCGCCTCCTCCGCGGTCAGACCGGGACCGTGATCGCGGACGGTGATCCGGCAGAGCCGGCCATCGCGTCGCGCACCGATCTCGATCTGCGCCCCCTCAGGGGAGAACTTCACCGCGTTGTCGATCACGGCATCCAGCGCACTCTCCACGATCGTCCGATCGGTCACGCTCATCACCGACGAATCCCCCGTGGCGCGCAAGCCGACTCCGCGCTGTGCGGCGACGTCGCGCCACGCGTCGAGGCGCCGGGCGGCGAGGGTCGCGAGGTCGACAGCGGAGATGGCCGAATCCCCGCGTCCGCCGCGCGCGAGGCCCAGCAGCGTCTCGAGGATACGGGTCATCCGTCGCCCCTCCTCCCGTGTCTCCTCGACGTCGTGCTGCCACTGCGTCCCGAGTCCGGTGGCCAGATGCTCCACGCGCAGGAGGAGAGCGTTCAAGGGGTTGCGCAGCTCATGAGAGGCGTTGAGTGCGAACTCCTGCTGGCGTGTCATCACCCGTTCGATCTCGTCGGCCATCCCGTTGAACACCTGCGCCATGCGGCGCAGCTCCGGCGGACCGTCATCCGCCGCGACCCGCGCGTCCATCTCACCCCGCTCGATCGCGACCATCGCCTCATCGAGCCGGCGCACCGGCGACAGCACCCATCGAGCGAGGCGGAACACGAGGAGCACTCCGAGCGCGATGAGCACCAGCGCGATCGCGCAGATGAGCAGGAACTGCTGCAGGATCGCGGCACGCGGCGCCTCGACGTCACCGGTGACCAGCACGGCGCCGATCACGTCTCCGTCGTCGAACACCGGCTCGGCCAGCGCCGCATCCGTGACGGTCCAGGGGAACACGACCGTTGGCTGCTCGGCCCGCCGCCCGGAGAGGGCCAGCCTGACCCTCTCGGCGTCTTCCTCAGGAAGGACCGCCGGATCCTGCTCGCCTGCGGCCCACACGCTGCCGCCGAGATCGAAGACGGTGACCTCGATTCCGTAGACCTCACGGAAGCGCATCACCTCGGCGTCGATCACCGCCGCGCTGCCGGATCGCAGAGCCTGACGCGCGCTCGTGGCGAAGTACCCGAGGTCGCCGAGCTGCTGCGTGTAGAACGCCTGCTGCACGCCGTGGGCGGCGCTCCATCCCGCAGCCCCGCCGAGCGCGGCCAGGATGGCGACGAGCGGTACGAGGAAGACGATGATCAGACGGCGCCGCATGCGTCACGACCCCGCAAGCCGATATCCGACACCACGCACGGTCTCGATGACCCCGCGGACTCCGGTCTTCTTCCTGATCGCGCCGACGTGCACCTCGAGGGAGTGCCCGAACCCTCGCCAGTCGGTGTTCCACACCTCGCGGATCAGGCGCTCCTTCGGCACAGCCACCCCCGGGTATCGGGCGAGGACCGCGACGATGTCGAACTCCTTGCGCGTGAGGTCGATCGGTGTGCCGTCGACGAGGACCTGCCGTGCGACGAGGTCGATCTCCACACCACCGTCATGCAGCAGCACACGGGCATCGGCCTCGGGTCGCATCGGTCGTGTTCTTCTGGTCACGGCCTCGATCCGGGCCAGGAGCTCGTGCACGTCATAGGGCTTGACCACGAAATCGTCGGCTCCGGCCCGCAGCCCTTTGATGCGCTCGGCGACCTGATTGCGCGCGGTCACGATCACGATCGGAACCTCCGAGCGGCCACGGATGCGGCGGCACAGGTCGACACCGTCGATGTCGGGAAGCCCGAGATCGAGCAGGACGACCTCGGTGTCCGCACCCAGCAGGTCCAGAGCTGCCGCTCCGTCCGCCGCGCGCACGGTCGCGTATCCCGATCGAGCGAGGAACGCCTCGAGCGCGCCGGCGACGCGGTCGTCATCCTCGACGATCAGAATCCTCATCGACTCCGTCTCCTGCTTCCTTCGGGGCCGAGAACTCAGCCGGCGGACGTCGCCCGCTGTGCGAAGGCGCTCTCGTAGAGGCACACGCTGGCGGCCGTCGCCAGGTTGAGGGATTCGGCACGGCCGAAGATGGGCAGCTTGAGCACCTGGTCCGCGAGCGCGAGCGCCTCGTCTTCGAGCCCGCGCGCCTCGTTGCCGAAGAGCCAGGCGGTGGGCTCTTCGAGCACGCCCTCGGCGCGTGCTTTCAGCAGATCGTCGCCCTTCACATCGGCCGCGAGGATGCGCAGGCCTGCGGCATGGGCGCGCGTGACGACATCGGCCAGGTCTCCCCCGACCGACACCGGCAGGTGGAAGAGCGACCCTGTCGTGGCGCGCACGACCTTCGGGTTGTACGGATCGACCGTGCGGCCGGTGAGCACGACGGCATCCGCACCGGCGGCGTCGGCAGCCCGGATGATCGTGCCGAGGTTCCCGGGGTCCCGCACCTCCTCGCAGACGGCCACCAGCCGTGGCGAGGAGTCGAAGATGTCGCGGACGGAAGTCGGTGTCTGCTGCACCACCGCGACCAGCCCCTGCGGGGTGACGGTGTCGGCCATCGCGTTGAGGACGTACTCGGTCACGTATTCGACATCGATCTCGGCCTCGGCGGCCTTCGCACGGATGTCGGGGTGCCTCTCCCAGCCGTTCGGCGTCGCGAACAGCTCGACGATCGCCTCGGGACGGTAGGTGAGCGCCTCGCGGACGGACTGCGGACCTTCCAGAAGGAACAGGCCCGTCTCGGTTCTCGCGCTGCGCTTGGTCAGCTTCGCGACGGCTCGGACTCGGGGCGAACGGGGGTTCTCCAGCACGATCACAGTCTAGAGAACGCGCGACTGGTTCCCGCACCATCGGGATAGGGTGCCGGGATGAGCGACAGCCCCACGGTGAACAGCACCCGCCGACGGATCACCCTCGCCGTCGTTGCCGCCGTCACGGTAGGGATCGGTCTCGTCGTTCACCTCGGTGTGAGCGGGATGATCGGCGACATCGTGGGCGATGCCCTGTACGCCGTGCTCATCTACGTGCTCGTCGCGTTCCTCGCCCCACGCCGCCCTCGTCCCGCGATCGCGGTCGTGGCATTCGTGTTCTGCGCCGCCGTCGAACTTCTCCAGCTCACCGGGCTTCCCCGCGAGTGGGCAGCCCTGTTCCCGCCGATCCGTCTCGTCCTCGGCTCGGGCTTCGATGTCCGCGACCTCGCGGTGTACGCCGGCGCGGTCGCCGTGGCGGCCCTCGTCGACGTGGTCGTCACCCGCGCATACGCCGGTTCCGGGCCGACGAACGCCACAGGGCGCCCTCCCGAAGGAGAGCGCCCTGTGTGAAGAGATGCTTACGCAGCCGACTTCGGTGCGTTGACGTCGGAGGGCAGAGCCTTCTTCGCCGTCTCGACCAGCGTCGTGAAGGTCGCCGCGTCGTTGACCGCGAGGTCGGCGAGCATGCGACGGTCGACGGTGACACCCGCGAGGCCGAGGCCCTGGATGAAGCGGTTGTACGTCATGCCGTTCTGGCGAGCCGCAGCGTTGATGCGCTGGATCCACAGACGACGGAAGTCGCCCTTGCGCTTGCGACGGTCACGGTACGAGTAGACCAGCGAGTGGATGACCTGCTCTTTGGCCTTCCGGTACAGGCGCGAACGCTGTCCGCGGTAACCGGAGGCGCGCTCGAGGATGACCCGGCGCTTCTTGTGGGCGTTTACTGCCCGCTTGACTCTTGCCATTTTCCTGTGTTCCTATTCGTGCGTTCGGTGCGCGTCAGCGACCGAGAAGCTTCTTCGCGACCTTGGTGTCAGCCTTCGACAGCACCTGGTCCTGGTTCAGACGACGGGTGCGACGGCTCGACTTGTGCTCGAGGTTGTGGCGCATCCCGGCCTGCTGCTTCTTCAGCTTTCCGCTGCCGGTGATCTTGAAGCGCTTCTTAGCACCCGAGTGGGTCTTCTGCTTCGGCATCTTCTCTTCCTTCGTATGGCGCCTTCTCAGGCGACGGTGTCAACCCGCGGTGCGGGAGTTCTGGGGGCGGGGATCACTCCGCCGGAGCTGCGGCTGCGGGCGAATCGCTCTTCGCGTCGCGCGCCGCCTGCTTCTTGTCGGCACGCTGAGCATCGCGCACGGCGTTCTGCTCCTGCTTCGCCTCGGACTTGCTCTTGAGCGGAGCCACGACCATCACCATGTTGCGACCGTCGATGGTCGGGTTCGACTCGACGGTGCCGAACTCGGCGACGTCTTCGGCGAACTTGCGCAGCAGGCGGACGCCCTGCTCGGGACGCGACTGCTCGCGACCGCGGAACAGGATCATGGCCTTGACCTTGTCGCCGGCCTTGAGGAAGCCCTCGGCGCGCTTGAGCTTGGTCGTGTAGTCGTGCGCCTCGATCTTCAGACGGAAACGGACTTCCTTGAGGATCGTGTTCGCCTGGTTGCGGCGAGCTTCCTTTTCCTTCTGGGCGGCCTCGTACTTGAACTTGCCGTAGTCCATGATCTTGACGACGGGCGGCTTCGAGTTGGGGGCGACCTCGACGAGGTCGAGATCGGCTTCCTGCGCGAGGCGCAGCGCGGCCTCGATGCGGACAACGCCGATCTGCTCACCCGCGGGGCCGACGAGGCGGACCTCGGGGACGCGGATGCGCTCATTGGTACGGGGATCGCTGATGCGGAACTCCTTAGACGATGTGATTCGGCCACCGCGATGCTGTCTGCATCACGGGCGAAATCGGAATCGTCCCCGCCCACCGGCATTCAGACGCCGGCTCCGCACCCTACCTGCCGGGTCCGTCTTGCGAACGGAGCCGGTGGAGTGCAAGACCCGGTAGCCTTGAACGGCAAGCGCGGGTGGGAAGTGAATCCTCTTTCGATCCGGAGCATGACGCTCCGGAGCCCGCCAAAGTCTAACAGAAAGCAAGGCGAAGTGACGAACCAGGCACCGGACGAGGCTGCACGTGAGCGCGAAGAGCGCTGGGCACGGCAGGAGGAGGCCGCATCGTCGGCCACCCGAGACATCGCCGATGTACCCGCTGTCGAGGTGATCACCACCGCCGCCGTGCACCTCATGAGCGCCGCAGCCGTCAAGCTCGGACTCGCCGACGATCCCGACGCCGCGGCGCAGATCGACCTCGACGAGGCGCGCAAGCTCATCAACGCTCTCGCCGGCCTCATCACCGCCGGCGCTCCCGAGATCAGTGACATGCACGCCCGCTCGCTGCGTGACGGTCTTCGTTCGCTGCAGCTCGCCTTCCGCGAGGCATCGACGATTCCCGACCCGATCGGCAAGGGACCGGGCGAGAAGTGGACCGGTCCGGTCAACTAGTCAGGGCTGCAGGATCAGGGGTTCCGCGGTGGAGGGGCCGGGGCAGGCGCCTCCGGTGTGGGTCCAGGCAATCGCCTCTTCAGCCTCGTGGATGAGGGTTCCCTGCGCGTCGAAGAGACGGATGTCGACGTCTTCCGGCGTGGACATGTCGACCATGAGGCTCCACGTCCCGTCGTCCTGACGGAACGTGGAGAACATGTTGGTCGAGGAGGTCTCGTCCTCCCCCGGCGCCGGTGAGCACTCCGCGTCCACGCAGAACTGGACGGCCGCGACCGCGGGGAATGCGCTCACGTCGACGACCGCCCCGTTGATGTAGCCGATTGCCGGGCACGCGGTGAAACAGCCCGTAGTGCCGGTCGCGGCACCACACAGGAGCGCGACCACGGCGAGGACTCGCATCAGACCGCGGAACATGCCCCGATCGTAGCGAAAGCGGTCAGGCGCTGCGGCGGAGCTTCACCGTGAGCGAATCCGCGAGCACGGCGATGCGGTCGTCGGACGCCCAGCGCTGAGCGAGGCGAGAGAGCACGGCGTCGAGCACCTCACGCTCCAGACCGTCGACGAGCTCGAGGATCACGATCAGCTCAGGGCCCCGGAGCCGTGCGTCGGGATCGCCCGCGGCCACCGCCACGTCGATCACGGCCAGTTCGTGCGCCACGCTCTCCTGGAGCGCGGTGAACACCTCGGTGGAGAGGAAGCTCGGCTCCCAGCGGTGCTCCTGAGCGATCGCCCACACCGCGGGGCGCCGGATGACGAACTCGGTCTCGGAGGTCGGGTCGAGCACGATCAGGTCGGTGTCTTCCGCGGAGGCCGCCAACGCGGCGCGGACCGCCTCGACCGGAATCGGTCGCGCGGTCGGATCCCAGGCCTGCATGGCCTGGACGGAGGAGAAGACCGGCTGCACGCGGCGTCCGTCGGGAGCCGCCACCGTCACGATGGACAGCTCCTGCGTCTTGTCGACGGTGAGTCCGTTCGGCGCGACGCCCTCGTCGCCCTTCTCCGCGATGAGCGGCACCAGCACCCGCGCACCCCGGAAGGCGTCGACCACCTCAGCCTGGCTGCCCTGTCCCGCACGGAAGCGAAGGATCGCGGCCAGGAGAGCGGGGTCTGCGGAGCCGTCGTCCCCCGCGTGCGGGTTCGACTCGAAGCTGCGCCCCTCCCAGGGGACGCCGGCCGAATCGCCGTGGTTGTGCGACTCGGGCCCGCAGGCGTGCGCGTCAGTCTCCTGCGACATCCAGTGCCTCAGCCAGCGTGAACGCGCCGGCGTAGAGTGCCTTGCCGACGATCGCTCCCTCGACGCCCAGCGGCACGAGCTCACGGAGCGCGGCGATGTCGTCGAGGCTCGAGATCCCACCGGATGCGACGACCGGCTTCGGGGTGCGCGAGGTGACCTCACGCAGCAGTTCGAGGTTCGGGCCGCGGAGCGTGCCGTCCTTCGTGACGTCGGTGACGACGTACCGGCTGCAGCCGGCGTCCTCGAGTCGCTCGAGCACCTCCCAGAGGTCACCGCCCTCCTTGGTCCATCCGCGGGCGGCGAGAGTCGTGCCCCGCACATCGAGGCCGACTGCGATGGCCTCGCCGTAACGACCGATCACGTCGGCAGCCCACTCCGGGTTCTCCAGCGCCGCGGTGCCCAGATTGATCCGGGTGGCGCCGCTCTCCAGAGCCGCCTCCAGCGTCGCGTCGTCGCGGATACCGCCCGAGAGCTCGATGTTCACGCCCTTGAACTGCTTGATGACCTTGCGCAGGATCGGCGCATTGCTGCCGCGGCCGAATGCGGCGTCGAGGTCGACGAGGTGGATCCACTTCGCACCCTGCGCGGCCCACTCCCCCGCTGCATCCAACGGGTCGCCGTAGCTGGTCTCGGTGCCGGCCTCGCCCTGGGTCAGGCGGACGGCCTTGCCCCCGGCGACATCGACCGCGGGAAGGAGCGTGAGCGAGGGGGACTGCGCGAAGTCGTTCATGGGGTCCTTGGATCGGGAAGCTCTTCGGCCCGGTGCGGGCACGAGAACCGAGGGTAGTCCGCCGGACGGCGGGGAACAAAACGGATGACGCCTGCCGGCGTCGTCAGAGGCTCTGGACCCAGTTGCGCAGCAGCTGGATGCCGGCCTCGCCGGACTTCTCCGGGTGGAACTGCGTCGCTGAGAGCGGGCCGTTCTCGACCGCGGCGAGGAAAGGATCCCCGTAGGTCGTCCAGGTGAGGACGGGCTCGGGGAACGGCGGGATGACGTCGAGCTCCCAGGACTGCGCGGCATAGGAGTGCACGAAGTAGAAGCGCTCCTGCTCGATGCCTCGGAACAGCACGCTGTCGGTACCCGGCTCGACCGTGTTCCAACCCATGTGCGGAAGCACCGGTGCGTTGAGCTGGGTGACGGCCCCCGGCCATTCGCCGAGGCCCTCGGTGTCGTGGCCGCGCTCGACGCCGTGCTCGAACAGCACCTGCATCCCGACGCAGATCCCGAGCACGGGGCGACCGCCGGCCAGACGACGATCGATGATCTCGTCTCCGCCATGGGCGCGCAGGGCATCACGCACGGCCTGGAAGGCACCGACACCGGGCACGACGAGACCGTCGGCCTCGAGAGCGGTGGCGCGGTCGCGTGTCAGCACGGCATCCGCACCGGCGGCCACGAGCGCCTTGACCGCCGAATGGACGTTGCCCGACTCGTAGTCGAACACCGCGATGCGAGGTGCTGCGCTCACAGCGCACCCTTGGTGGAGGGGACGCCGTCGACGAGAGGGTCCAGCGCCTTGGCCTGACGGAACGCACGGGCGAACGCCTTGAACTCCGCCTCGGCGATGTGATGAGGGTCGCGTCCGCCGAGCACGCGCACGTGCACCGTCAGAGCCGCGTTGAACGTGATGGCCTCGAACGAGTGACGCACGAGCGAGCCCGTGAAGTGCCCGCCGATGAGGTGGTGCTCGAACCCGGCGGGCTCACCCGTGTGCACGAGGTAGGGGCGACCGGAGATGTCGACGACGGCCTGAGCGAGCGCCTCGTCGAGCGGAACGAGCGCGTCACCGTAGCGGGAGATGCCGGACTTGTCGCCGAGGGCCTCGAGAATCGCCTGGCCGAGCACGATCGAGACGTCTTCGACAGTGTGGTGCGCGTCGATGTGCGTGTCGCCGGACGCGCGCACGGTCAGGTCGGTGAGCGAGTGCTTGGCGAACGCGGTGAGCATGTGGTCGAAGAACGGTACCGACGTGTCGATGCGACTCGCACCGGTGCCGTCGAGATTCAGCTCGAGCTCGACGGTGGACTCCGACGTGCTGCGCACGCGGCTCGCTGTGCGCGGGGTCAGTGCGGGGGTGCTCATGAAGCCGATCCTATCGAGGCCAGGGCGTCGAGGAACGCGGTGGTCTCGGCCTCGGTTCCGGCACTCACCCTCAGGTGGCCGGGGATGCCGACGTCGCGCACGAGCACGCCGCGGTCGTAGAGCTGCTGCCACGTCGCCTTCGGGTCGGCGACTCCGCCGAACAGCACGAAGTTCGACCACGTCTCGTGCGGCTGATAGCCGAGCGCCTCGAGGGTGGCCGTGATCCTGTCGCGCTGTTCGACGATCTCCTCGACCATCCCGAGCATGACGTCGGCGTTGCGCAGTGCCGCGATGGCCGCTGCCTGGGTGAGGGCGCTCAGGTGATAGGGCAGACGCACCAGCCGCAGCGCGTCGATGAAGGCCGGATCCGCCGCGAGATAGCCGACGCGAGCGCCCGCGAACGCGAACGCCTTGCTCATCGTGCGCGAGACGGCGAGTCGCGGACGCCCTTCGAGCAACGTCAATGCGGACACCGCGTCGCGGGGAGCGAACTCCTGGTAGGCCTCGTCGACGATCACGATGCCCCGAGCCGCGTCGTAGACGGCTTCGACGACGTCGAGCCCCAGCGGCGTGCCGGTGGGGTTGTTGGGCGAGCAGAGGATCACCACGTCCGGGTCGGCGGCCCGCACCTGCTCGGCGGCCTCCTCCGGCGTGATCGTGTAGTCGGGCTGCCTGGTGCCGGCGATCCACCGCGCCCCGGTCCCCTGGGCGATCAACGGGTACATCGAGTACGTGGGTGCGAAGCCGAACGCCGTGCGCCCCGGCCCGCCGAACGCCTGCAGGATGTGCTGGAGCACTTCGTTGGACCCGTTGCCCGCCCAGATTTGTTCGGGGGTGAGCCCGTGCCCCAGATACTCGGCGAACGACTCACGAAGGGTGCTGAACTCCCGGTCGGGGTAGCGGTTGACGTCGCGGATCGCCACGGCGATGTCGTCGAGGATGTCGCTGGCCACTTCATCCGGGATCGGATGTGTGTTCTCGTTCACGTTGAGCGCGATCGGAAGGGGCGCCTGCGGAGCGCCGTACGGCGTCAGTCCGCGAAGATCATCACGTAGCGGGAGATCGTTGAGGGAGAGGGTCACCCTTCCCATGTTAAGCGGCGCCCCGAGTCGATGACGCAAAGTTGCTGCCGCGACGCTGCGGCAGGATCAGTTCACGTACTGGGCCGGGATGGCCAGTGTCTGACCGATCTGGAGCTCGCCGCCACGCAGCAGGTTCATCCGGCTGATCTCACCGATCACGTCGCGCGGGTCGGCGTCGGGGGCGACGCCGGTCGCGATCGACCAGAGCGTGTCGCCCGGCATGACCGTGACGGTCTCGACGCTGACGGCCGCGGCGTCTGCGCCCGAGGCGATCGCACTGCCACCGCTGAGCGCGGCGAACGCGATGCCGACCGCGAGCGGCACAGAGGCGAAGGCCAGCAGCACGGCGCGGCCACGCGTCGTCAGTCGGAGTCGCGTCGAAGGACGGGTCGACGCCGGAATGACTGCTGCGGTGCTGAAGCTGATGCTGCTCATGTGGTGCTCCTTAGCCTGTCCCGGAGCCGTGAAGCCACCGGGGAAGTTGGCGTAGCGTTCGCATTCCCGCCTCGGCCGGGAGCCGTGAATGCGAAGCTACGTACCGAAGATATCTTCGAGTTCGAACATCTGTCAAGTATTCTTCGAAACCCCACCGACGATTAGGCCGACACGCTCGAACAGATCTTCCAGATCGGCCCGATTCTCGGATACGGTTTCGATAAGGACACCCCACCACGGGCCTCCGACATTCGAAGAGGGACGTCGGATCACGCACTGAAGGAGCACCATGAGCGAGAACTCTGCCCCCGAGTCGGAGGCACCGCGCACGCGCCGCCGGAAGAGCCTCAGCCCGAAGCAGATGGCGATCCTCGAGGTCATCCAGAACTCGATCGCGCACCACGGCTACCCCCCGAGCATGCGCGAGATCGGCGACGCCGTCGGCCTCAAGTCCCTCTCCAGCGTCACCCACCAGCTCGGACAGCTCGAGCTCAGCGGCTATCTGCGCCGCGACCCCGGGAAGACGAGAGCCATGGAAGTGCTCATCGATCTGCCTGGCACCAGCACCGAGAGCCCCGCCGACGTGGCGACCCCGGTCGGAGACGCCGCGCTCGTCCCCCTCGTCGGGCGCATCGCAGCCGGCGTGCCGATCACCGCCGACCAGCAGGTCGAGGAGATCTTCCCCCTCCCCCGCCAGCTGGTGGGCAAGGGCGACCTCTTCATGCTCAAGGTCTCCGGCGAGTCGATGATCGATGCCGCCATCTGCGACGGCGACTGGGTCGTCGTCCGCTCCCAGAACAGCGCCGAGAACGGCGAGATCGTGGCAGCGATGCTCGACGGCGAGGCCACCGTGAAGGTGCTGCGTCGCCGCGACGGCCACACCTGGCTGCTCCCCCGCAACTCCGCGTTCGAGCCCATCCTCGGTGATGAGTCCGTGATCCTCGGCAAGATCGTGGCAGTACTGCGCGCGGTCTGAGACGAGACGGCACGATGAAGCCCCTCCCGGGAGCCGGGAGGGGCTTCGTGTCGTCGGGCGACGGATCAAGACCGCGATGCTCCCGTCCTGACGCACAGGCGTCCGCCTTCGACGCCTAGGCTCGAAGCATGTCGTCGTCCCCCTACGGTTCCTGGCCCTCGCCCTTCTCCGCGGCCTCCGTCGCGGCCTCCTCTCCGCGCATCGACGGAGCCCGCTTCGTCGGTGCGGAGATCTGGTGGGGTGAGTCGGTACCCGCCGAGAAGGGACGCGTGACGGTGCGGAGTTCTTCCGGCTCCGAGATCCTCCCCGCCCCCTGGAGCGCGCGCTCTCGCGTGCACGAGTACGGCGGAGGCGCCTGGACAGCCGATGAGCACGGCACGCTGTTCTTCGTCGACGCAGGAGACCAGCGGGTGCGCCGCCTGAGCGTCGGAGCCGAACCCGTCGCCCTTACCGCCCCGGGCCCCTCGCACGGCGGTCTGCGCGTGCAGAACGGCCGCCTGCTGGCCGTGCGCGAAGACCTCTCGACCACGCCGCACATCCGCTCGGTCGTCGAGATCCCGCTCGATGGATCCGCCGCCGAAGACCCGTCCGCGATCAGGGTGATCGTGCAGGGAGACGGCTTCTTCGCCCACCCCGCCCTCTCTCCCGACGGCACCCGCGCAGCATGGGTCGGCTGGGAGCGAGGACGGATGCCGTGGGAGGACGCGCACGTTCAGGTCGCAGAGGTCCCCGGCGGGACGCCGCACACGATCCCCTCGCGGGCGGCGCTGCAGCCCGAGTGGCTCAGCGACGCGGAACTAGTCTTCGCCGACGATCCCGACGGTCGCTGGGCTCTGCAGCGCATCACACTCGACGGGGTGACTCCCACCGGGCCGGCGCGACCGTTCGCCCCTGCCGGCGCTCCTGTCGATGCCGACACCGGCTACGGGCTGTGGGTGCTCGGCAACCGCTGGTACCAGCCGCTCGACGACGGCCGCATCGTCGCCGTCCGTACGAACGGCCGCGACGAGGTCGTCGTGATCGATGCCGACGGCGGCGTGAGCGTGATCGACCTCCCCGGTGACGGCCACGTGAGCATCGATGCCGTCGACGGCACCAGGGTGCTCCTCTCCGGCAACGGCTCTCGGGCGACGGCGGGCCTGTGGTGCGTCGACATCGAATCCGGCGAGTTCATCGCCGTGCGCGGCGGCGAGCCGGTCGATCCGGAGTGGATGCCCGCGTCCATCCCGATCGAGATCGAGGGTCCCCGCGGCGCGGTGCACGCATTCGCCTATCCTCCGGCCAACCCCGACACGTCGGCGCCCGACGATGAGCGCGCACCCTACGTCGTGCTGGTGCACGGCGGACCGACGGCGCACGTCACCGGCGCGGCGTCCGCGGCGATCGCCTTCTACACGAGCCGGGGCATCGGCGTGCTCGACGTGAACTACGGAGGATCCACCGGCTACGGCCGCGCCTACCGCGAGCGTCTCGACGGCCAGTGGGGCGTGGTCGACGTCGATGACGTGATCGCGGCCGCCCGCGGACTCGCCGACGCCGGACTCGCCGACCCCGCCCGCATCGCGATCCGCGGCGGTTCGGCAGGTGGCTGGACCGTGCTGTCGGCGCTGGTCCGCGGTGGTGCCTTCGCCGCCGGGATCAGCCGCTACGGCGTGGCCGACCTGCGCATGCTGGTGGCGGAGACGCATGACTTCGAGGCGTCGTACATCGACGGCCTGGTCGGACCGCTCCCCGAGTACGAGCATCTGTACATCGAGCGTTCGCCGCTCACCCACACCGATCGCATCGATGTGCCCGTGCTGCTCCTGCAGGGTGGGGAAGACCGCGTGGTTCCGCCGTCGCAGTCCGAGGCGATCCGCGATGCGCTCGCGACCCGCGGCATCGACCACGAGTACGTCCTGTACCCCGCCGAGGGGCACGGCTTCCGCAGCGCGGAGACGATCGTCGACGCCCTCGAACGGGAGCTGAGGTTCCTCGGCCGCGTCTTCGGGTTCGAGCCGCGCCTGTGAGGGCCGGGGACTACTCCCCTACGCGGTTGCGCAGCCGCATGGCGCGGTCGGCCTCGCGGGTGTCCTGACGCTCGCGCAGGGTCTGGCGCTTGTCGTATTCGCGCTTGCCCTTCGCGAGAGCGATCTCGACCTTGGCGCGACCGTCCGAGAAGTAGAGCTTCAACGGGATCAGTGTGTATCCGCCTGCTGACACCGCGTGCGCGATCTTGGCGATCTCCTCGCGGTGCAGCAGGAGCTTGCGGATGCGCTTGGCCGAGTGGTTGGTCCAGTGCCCCTGCGAGTACTCGGGGATGTGCACGGAGTCGAGGAAGACCTCGTTCCCCTTGACGAACGCGTAGCCGTCGCTGAGGTTGGCGCGTCCCTGACGCAGTGACTTGACCTCGGTGCCGGTGAGCACCATCCCCGCTTCGTACGACTTCTCGATGGTGTAGTCGTGACGTGCGCGACGATTGGTCGCGATGACCTTCTCTCCGCGTTCCCTGGGCATGATGCTCTCCTGTTGCCGTGATGAGCTCGATCGATCGATCCGACCGAGCAGCCTTTCAGGCTATCAGGTACGCAGCCAGCGTCGGATCGCGAAGCCGGCCGAGAGCGCGGCGAGGATGACACCGATGCCGATCAGCACGGGAACCACGAGCGCGGCATCCTGCATCGTCACCCATGTCGTGATGAACGGAACCCGGCCCCGAAGGTAGCCGTTCACTCCGAAGTGCACGCCGGCCACGACCGCGGCGCTGGCCAGGGCGGAGCCGAGGAAGGCCGCGAACACGCCTTCGAGGACGAACGGTGTCTGGATGAAGCGGTTGGACGCTCCGACCAGGCGCATGATGCCGATCTCCTTGCGTCGGGCATACGCCGACAGCCGGATGGTGGTTCCGATCAGCAGGGTGGCCGCGATGAGCATGAGGACAGCGATGCCCACCGCGATGTATGTCGCGACGGTCAACGCGGAGAACAACGGCTCGAGGTATTGGAGCTGATCCTTGACCTGCTCCACACCGGCCTGTCCGCTGAACGCCTCGGCGAGCACCTGCGACTGGCCCGGGTCCTTCATGGTGACGAAGAACACCTCGAAGGCTTGGTCGGGCGTGAGTACGCTCGCCTGGTCGGCGCCGAGCTGATCGACGAGCTTGGCGTAGGTCTCTTCCTTGGTGTCGAACGTCATCGAGCTGATGAGCGGCTTGAGCGCGTCGCCCTCGAGCTGTGCACGGACGGCGGCGACCTGCTCCTCGCTCGCGGCGCCGTCGAGGCAGGTCTCGGATTCCGAGACCGCCGAGCACATGTACACCGCGACCTGGGCGCGTTCGGCCCAGTAGCCGCGCATGACGCCGATCTGTCCCTGCATCAGGATCGCCGCACCCACGAACGTCAGGGAGACGAAGGTGACGAGCACGACGGAGATCACCATCGAGATGTTCCGCCGGAGCCCGCCCAGGGCTTCGGTCAGGATGAGTCCGATTCTCATGAGGTCGGGCCCACTTCCTCGTCGTCTTCATCGGAGAGGCCGAGGCGATCGGCGACTCCGAGCTCGGCGACGTCGACCGTCGGCAGCGTGATGGGGTGTGTTCGCGGGCGGATGACCGCCGGAGGTTCGACGGCGGCGGGAGGCTCCACGACGTTCGCGGCAGAATCAGCGGCCTGCGAACGTGCGGGCTCGGGGGGCTCGACCGTGCGCGGGGCCGGGGGAACCACGGTCTCCCCGTCGCGGTCGACCGCGGCCGCGGCCTTGCGCTGCGTGCTGAGCTCCTCCGCCAGGGCGGCACGCACCATGGAGAGGTCTGCGGTCTGACGCTGTACTTCCTGCACGGCGGTGAGCGCGGCCGCTGCCGCGGCCCCACGCACCTCCTCCGGGACGAGGCGCGGGATGTTGGAGGTGTCGCCGTACCCGCCGTGCACCTCATCGCGAACCATCTCGCCGTCACTCAGCTCGATCACGCGGCGCTGCATCTGGTCGACGAATCCGGCTTCGTGGGTGGCCATCAGCACGGTGGTGCCGCCGGCATTGATGCGGGCGAGCAGCTGCATGATGTCGACCGAGGTGGCGGGGTCGAGGTTTCCGGTCGGCTCGTCGGCGAGCAGCACCTGAGGACGATTGACCAGAGCGCGCGCGATCGCGACGCGCTGCTGCTCGCCGCCGGAGAGCTCGTGCGGCATCCGCTTCTGCTTGCCGTCGAGACCCACGAGCGCCAAGGCCTCCGGAACAGCCTGCTGGATGAAGCCGCGCGACGAACCCGTCACCTGAAGCGTGAAGGCGACGTTCTGGTAGACGGTCTTCGACGGCAGAAGTCGGAAGTCCTGGAAGACCGACCCGATGTGGCGGCGGAAATACGGCACCTTGCGGTTGGCGAGCGCCCGCAGGTCTCTGCCGAGCACAGCGACCCGCCCCGTCGTCGGGACGTCTTCGCGCAGGATCAGGCGCAGACAGGAGGATTTGCCGGAGCCCGAGGCGCCGACGAGGAAGACGAACTCCCCGCGCTGCACTTCGAAGTCGACACCGGAGAGGGCGGGCTTCGACGTCCCGCGGTAGCGTTTCGTGACGTTCTCGAACCGAATCATGGCGCTACGAGCCTAAGCGCGGGCTCTCCCCTGGCCGCGAGCGACACCCCGCACGACGCTTCCGTCCTCCGACCGGATGGGGATTGCTCCCCATCCACGACCCACTTCCACGTCGCCTGCCACTGCTATACATGAAGATGTCGGCTGCAGGAAGTGGCCGCCGAATTCTTTCAAGGGGGACCCATGACTACGCCCGCAGGATGGTACGACGACGGATCCGGTCGACAGCGCTGGTGGGACGGCCAGCAGTGGACCGAGCACTTCGCCCCGGAGACCACCGATGCCCCGGCCGTCTCCGAGGAGCAGGTCGTCGTCGAGGAGCAGGTCGCCGAGACCCCATCGATCGATGACACCGTCGTCCGTCCGTCCGACGAGACGCCGATCTCCCCCGAGTCGCCGGATCCGTCGCAGACGGCTTCCGCAGGTCTCACCGCTCAGGATGTGAATGATGCTCCCGGGGCGACGGCGGCGACGACCCCGCTCAGCGACGACCTCGGCGCATACTCCGCCCCTGCGGCTCCCGCCTACCCGGTCGGCGCAGCCGCGCCGTCGTCGGATTCCTACCCGGGCGCCGCGCCGACCTACCTCGGCAGCACGACGGGCTACCCCGCCGCCGCCGCATACGGGCAGCCCGGTCCCGAGGAGCCGAAGAAGGTGTCGGTCCTCGGACTCGTCGGACTCGGGCTCGCGGCGCTCGGCACGATCCTGGTCTTCATCCCGGTGATCGGCTTCATCGGCTTCTTCCTGCTCGCCGCCGGGTTCATCGTCTCCCTCGTCTCGGTCTTCCTCAAGGGGAAGAAGTGGCCGGGCATCACGGGGCTCATCCTCGCGGTCGTCGGGACGATCATCGGCATCGTGATGTCGTTCGTCTACCTCTTCGCCTTCGCGCAGGGAGTGAGCGAAGAGATCGACAGGATGCCCACCTCTTCTCCGTCGATCGAGGCGACCGCGCCGAGCGAGACCGAAGGAACCGACGGCACCGAGGGAACCGATGCCGGCGTTCGCCCGACCGCTCCCGAAGTGGCTCAGGGACTCACGGCGATCCTCGCTTCCACCGGAGCCGAGGGATACACCGAGCCTCAGATCTCCTGCCTCGCGGACCTGTTCGTCGCCTCCGACCTCGACAACGCGACGCTGCGCACGATCGCCGAGAGCGATGGCGCGCTGACCGACACCGATGCCCTGTACGGCTTCGCCGAGGTGCTCGGGGACACGGACGCGGTCGCCGCGTGCTTCACGCCCTGACCACCGCAGAGTGACGTCGAAGGCCTCAGGAGCATCGCGCTCCTGAGGCCTTCTTCGCGCGGTCGTCCTGTCATTCGACACAGGGCGCCCAGCGCCGCTACCGTCGTCATGACGGCCACACCGCTGAGGATCGGCCGGCGTAGCGAGAATGACCTCACCACGCATTCGCCGACCGAGAAAGACACACGGGGAAGCCTGATGACAACACCTGCCGGCTGGTACGACGACGGCTCCGGGAACCGACGGTGGTGGGACGGTCTGCAGTGGACCGAGCATGTCGTCACGGGGAGGCCGGCGCCTAGCGACGAGTCGACAGCGTCTGAACCGACAGTGCAGGAGCCGACGGCTTCCGAACGGGTGCCGGAGGCTCCTGTGCCGGCCGCACCCATCACCCCGCCCGCCGACGCCGAACCGGCACCCTTCGTCCCGCCGTACACGCTCGCGGGCCAGATGCCCGCGCCCGCTGCGACCACGTCCCCTGCCGGTATGACGTATCCGGCATACGGCGGATACCAGGCGGCGTCGTGGCCGGTCGCACCGTCTCCGCAGCCCGCGACCGGAGTGCCGGTGGTGGGGATCATCGGACTTGTCGCCGTGGTCATCGGCGTCGTCTGCGCCTGCTTCCCGGTGATCGCGATCGCGGGTTGGGCGCTGCTCGCCGTGGGCTTCGTGATGTCGCTGATCTCGCTCTTCCTGCGCGGACGGAAGTGGCCTGGCATCACCGGACTGGTCGTAGCCGTCGTCGGCGCGGTGCTCGCCGCCGCGGTCTCTTTCCTCGTGCTGGCGACGTCGTCGATCACGGAGAACGGCGACAGTCCGTTCGCCGCTCCCGGCGATCGCCCGTCGTCCGACGGCGATTCCTCCACCGGACGCGAGGATCCCTCCACCATCGAGGGTGCGGAGATGGTCCCCTTCGAGGAGCTCGAGGTCGGCGACTGCCTCCCGCTGGTCGAATACACCGACGACGACGTGATCTTCGATCTACCCGTCGTGCCGTGCGAGCAGCCCCACACCGACGAGATCTACCTCATCTTCGACGTCGAAGACGGCGAGTTCCCCGGGGACGACGCCCTGGGCGTCACGGCGTCGGACGGCTGCCTCGCGGCGTTCGAGTCGTACGTCGGCGTCTCCTACGACGTCTCCGAGCTCGATTTCTACTACTACCAGCCGACGAAGTCATCCTGGAACCACGCATCGGATCGCACCGTGCAGTGCATCCTCTTCAGCTACGAGGAAGTGACCGGAACCCTCAAGGGCGCGAACTACTGACCGACCACGCACACGAAGAAGGCCCCGGATCTCTCCGGGGCCTTCTTCGTGAACTCAGTCCTCGATCTTGCGCTTGCGCCAGCGGATGCCCGCCGAGATGAAGTCGTCGAGGTCGCCGTCGAACACGGCCGCCGGGTTGCCGGACTCCTGTCCGGTGCGGAGGTCTTTGACCAGCTGCTGGCCGTAGAGGAAGTACGAGCGCATCTGGTCGCCCCAGCTCGCGGTGATGTTGCCCGCGAGCTCCTTCTTCTTCGCCGCTTCCTGCTCCTTCTGAAGGAGCAGGAGTCGCGTCTGCAGCACACGCATCGCGGCGGCGCGGTTCTGGATCTGCGACTTCTCGTTCTGCATCGACACGACGATGCCGGTCGGGAGGTGGGTGAGGCGCACGGCCGAGTCGGTCGTGTTGACCGACTGCCCACCGGGGCCGGAGGAGCGGAAGACGTCGACGCGGATGTCGTTCTCCGGGATGTCGACCTCGGTGGCCTCTTCCATCAGCGGGATGACCTCGACAGCGGCGAACGACGTCTGGCGCTTGTCAGCGGAGCCGAACGGGCTGATGCGGGCGAGGCGGTGGGTTCCGGCCTCGACCGAGATGGTACCGAAGGCGTAGGGCGCATCGATCTCGAAGGTCGCAGACTTGATGCCCGCACCCTCCGCGTAGGACGTGTCCATGACCTTGACGGGGTACTTGTGACGCTCGGCCCAGCGCAGATACATGCGCATCAGCATCTCGGCGAAGTCTGTGGCGTCGTCGCCGCCGGCGCCGGAGCGGATCGTGATGATCGCGGCGCGCTCGTCGTACTCGCCATCGAGGAGCGTCTGCACCTCGAGCTGGTTGATGAGGTCGGTGAGAGCGGCGAGCTCGGCGCGGGCTTCCTGCGCGGAGTCCTCATCGCCCATCTCGTTGGCGAGCCCGATCAGGACCTCGAGGTCATCGAGACGCTGAGCGATGCCGGTGATGCGGGCGAGCTCGGACTGGCGGTGGCTGAGTGCGCTGGTCACCTTCTGCGCGTTCTCGGTGTCGTCCCAGAGGTCGGGGGCACCGGCCTCCTCGCTGAGACGCGCGATGTCGTCGCGGAGACGGGAGACATCGACGACCTCGCTGATGTCGCCGAAGGTGTGCCTGAGCGCCTGGATTTCGGCGGAGAGATCTAGTTCGAGCATGACACCTCAGCCTAACGTGCCGCCTGCCCGCGCGGGGACCCCGTCGTCGGAGACCTTTCCGCAACGGGAGTAGCGTGAAGCTGTGAGCAGTGCTTCGACGGTCCTTCGACAGTTCGGGCCCATGGTGTATCTGCCGACGATCCTCTTCGCCCTCGGCGAAGGCGCCGTGATTCCGCTCATCCCGGTGCTCGCCGCATCCATGGGCGCCGACGTGGCGTTCGCCGCCCTCGTGGCCTCCGCCCTCGTTATCGGTCAGTTGTGCGGCAATCTTCCTGCCGGCTGGGCCGTGGGCAAGATCGGCGAGAGGTACACGATGGTCATCGCCGGCGTGATCGCCATCGTCGCCGGACTCGGAATGGTGTTCGCGCCCTCGCTCGGCGTGCTGGCGGCCTCGGTCTTCCTCCTCGGGATCTGCGCGGCGGCCTTCGGTCTCGCCCGGCACGCGTTCATGACCACTCGCGTGCCGGTCGACTTCCGTGCGCGTTCGCTCTCGCTGCTCGGCGGCAGCTTCCGACTCGGCATCTTCATCGGCCCCTTCGTGGCCGCGGGGCTCCTGCAGCTGTTCGGGAGCGAGAGTGCGGCGATCTGGTTCTTCCTGGGCTGCCTGGTGGTCATGGTCGTGCTGGTGCTCTTCGGTCCCGACCCCGAGAAGATGATCCCGCCGGTACCGTCGACCACTCACGAGCGCTATCTGGAGGACTCCGGCGAGGCGGTGAGCGGGTCGATCCCGACGATCGAGCGCCTGGGCATCTTCCAGACCATGTGGCGTCAGCGCGCGGTGCTCGGCCGGCTCGGGCTCGCCGCCGCGTCGCTCTCCGCGGTCCGCTCGGCGCGACAGGTGGTGCTACCGCTGTGGGGACTGTCGCTGGGATTGGATGCCTCGACCATCGCCCTCGTGGTCGGCGTCTCGGGCGCCATCGACTTCGCGCTCTTCTATGCGAGCGGCCAGGTGATGGACCGCTTCGGCAGACTGTGGGCGGCGATGCCGGCGATGGTTCTCATGGGCGCCGGGTTCCTCGCCCTGTCGTTCACGCACGACGTGGATGCGGCGGTTCTGTGGTTCGGCATGTTCGCCGCCGTCCTCGGTGTCGGCAACGGCCTCTCGAGCGGCATCCTGCTGACCCTGGGCGCCGACGTCGCCCCGAAGCGGGAACCCGCGGCGTTCCTCGGATCCTGGCGCACGCTCACCGATGCGGGCGGGGCGATCGCTCCGCTGCTCGTCTCGGCCATCACGGCTGTCGCCGCCCTGCCGTTCGCGGCGGCCGCGATGGGCGTGGTCGGCCTCGTCGGCGCTCTGGGCTTCCTGCGGTGGATCCCGCAGTTCGTCCCGCGGGAGCGACCGGAATCCGGCGACGACTCCTCTGAGGGGGAACAGGAATGACCCAGGCTCTGGAGGCGGATGCCCACCGACTGGTCTCGACCTTCGTGCCCCGATCGGAACGAGACCGTGCAGCGCAGGCCGACTTCGCGTCGTTCTTCGCGGCAGAGGGTGGCCCGGTGCATCGGGAGGCAGGACCCGATCACCTCACCGCGTCGTGCGTGGTGTTCGACGCATCACTGCAGCACACGCTGCTCGTCTTCCATCGCAAGGGGCAGTTCTGGGTGCAGCCGGGAGGCCACGTCGAGCACGGCGATGATTCGGTCGTGGCGGGAGCTCTGCGCGAACTGCGCGAGGAGACGGGCATCGTGGTGGAGCCGACGCCCGCCCCTCTCGCCTACGACCTCGACCACCATGGGCTTTCCTTGCGCTTCGGCGCCTGCGCCTCGCACCTCGACATCGGCATCGCGGTCGTCGTCGACCGTGAGTCCGCGCTGACCGTGAGCGAGGAGTCGGAGGACGTGCGCTGGTGGCCGGTCGACGCCCTGCCCGCCGAGGTGCCGCCGCAACTCGTTCCCCGGCTCGACGGACTGCTCACGCAGCTGCGCGACCCTCGCTGAGCCGAGGCAACTGTCATCGCAGGGCCGTGCGGCTGGTGGCGGTCGATTCCAGCGGGACGCCGTCGGGCACGAACACGGACACCAGCGGCGGATGCCATTCCGCGGCGACGGTCACCCGGGCGGTGACGCCGTCGGGCGTGCCCGCGGCGGTGAGCGACGCCTCGCCCGGCAGCGTGCTCATGAGAGCGTCGGCCTGTTCCTCGACGCCGGCATCGGTCAGCTCGGCCCGCACGCTGTCGTCGTACACCGCCAGGGTGAAACCGTCCGCTCCGGCGAGCGCGGCGGAGTCGGCGAGTGCGTCCAACCGCTTCTGGGCGATGTAGAGATCGGTGGCGCAGACGCACACGAAGATCACGGCCAGAGCGAGCAGTACGTAGCCGAGAGTGAGCAGCAGCACGCTCCCCTCCTCCTGGTCGCCGACCGCGCCGTGAGCTGTTCGGGCCTGCCCCCTCATCCCGTCCCCCACAGCCGTGACACCTTCTGCACCGCTTCGGCCTGCACAGGGACGGCCGTCGAACGGTCGAGTCCGAGCACCTCCGGCACCAGCGGCAGCCGCACCCGCGTGGTGACGGTGACGACGATCGTCGTGCCGGCCGACGGGCACTCCGCTGCGGGCGGCGCGCAGGAGAGCATCACATCGACCGCGTCCTCATCGAGGCCGTACTCGTCCACGATCCCTGCGAGAACCGCGTCGCTGCGGTCCGCCGCGGTCGCAGCGTCTGGCGCTCGCGCGATCACGCGGGCGATGTGCCGTGCTGCCGCTTCCGCCCCGAAGGTCTGCTCCTGGATCGCTCCGAGCGCGATGACGAGATAGATCAGCGGCACCAGAAGGATCACCCCCACCGCGATGAACTCCAGGGCGGCCGATCCCTCGTCATTCTTCCCCGAAAGTCTCGGCAGGTGCATGAGCCTCCACCTCCATCGCGAGGGGAAGGCCGATCAGTCCGAGCAGCGGAAACGTCGTGCGGACCCGGACGTCGACCGTCTCGTAGGGCGGGGCGCCGGAGACGCCGATTTGGATGTCCTCGGCGTAGTCCGCGCCGACCGCGCGGGAGATGACGTCTCTGGTGCGTTCGATGCCCTCCTCCGGGGTCGTATCGGCGAGAGCCGCGTGGTAGGCGCCTTCGACGGCGGCGTCGTGCACCACGTTGCGCACGTACACCGCGAACGCGAGCTGCAGCACAGCGAGCGTGAGGGCGGTGAGGAGCGTTCCGACGAGCACGAACTCCACCGGGCTGGAGCCGCGATCATCCGCGCAACCACTCCGGTCGTCCATGTCAGAGCCCCGAGACCCTCTGGATCGCCTGCTCGAACAGCGAGGTCAGAGCGGGACCGGCGACGGCCCAGATGAGCACCACCAAGCCCGCGGTCATCAACGTGACGAGCACCCATCCGGGAACGTCACCCGCTTCGTCGTCGATGAAGGCGCGGAACCGGGTCTTGACGTCATGCCACCGGCGTCGCCGGTGCTCCTGTGTTCGTGCGGTCATGGTGGTCCTTTCGTCGGGCGGTCAGCCGATGCCGAGCCGGAGGATGAAGAGTCCCGGATACACGGCGAAGAGCACCGAGAGCGGAAGGATCAGGAAGACGAGCGGGAGGAGCATCAGGATCTCTTTGCGCCCCGCCTGCTCGATCAGTACGCGCTTCGCATCTTCGCGTGCATCGCCCGCCTGTGCATGCAGGACGGCGGCGAGCGGGGCACCGTGCTCGAGCGCAGCGATCACCTGGTCGACGACGCGAGACAGTCCGGGAAGCTGCAGCCGTCGCGCCATCTCGTTCAGCGCATCGGCCAAGGGGGATCCGGTGCCGACCGCGAGCACCACCTGGCGCAGCTCGGCGGTGAGCTCACCCGACCCCACATCGGCGACCCGGCGCAGCGAATCGAGGAACCCCTCACCCGCGGAGAGACACAGAGCCAGGAATTCGAGCGTCGTCGGAAGCTCATCGGTGAGCCGCGCCCGGCGGGACCTGGCGCGCGCGGAGAGCTGCACGTCGTATGCGGCGGCGGCCGCCGCGCCGCAGAGCAGCGGCATCGCGCCCGTCGGCACTGACAACCGGCCAGTCACCGCCAGCACGGTCAGCACAACCGCGCCCACACCGATCCCGGCGAGACCCCACCCCAGCTGCCGCCCGCGGAACGCAGCCGGGTCCGTGCGCAGACCCGCCTGCGCCAGCCGCTGCCGGAGAGCCTCTCCCCCGCCGAGCATCCTCTCGAACCCGCTTCGCGCGCGCTCCCACAGCGTCCGCCCGCTCGCTGGCAGTGCTCCCGCAGCGGGAAGAACCCCGCTGGGCAGCTGATCATCGGCGACGACGTCGCGCACGTAGGGCCCGATCCGCACGGCCAGAGATGCCGCCCTCCACCGCGGGAGGGCGGAGAGGATGCTCATCACTCCCGCGGCGAAGCCACCCCCGATCAGGATGGCGCTCGCGAGGACCGAGATCGCGCTCATCCGAACCACCGCCGAGGCTCGGGAAGCCGGCCGATGCGGACCATGACGTGGAAGGCGAGGACCGACACCGCCGCCCCCAGACAGATCACGATCACGCCTTCGGGAGTGCCGTATGCCGCAGCGCCCTCAGGTCGGAGCACCAGCAGACCGAGGATCACCCACGGCGCGACGGCTCCGAGAACCGCGGCACCGCGGATCCACGACTGCCGCGCCTCGACCTCGCCCCGGAGAGCCGCATCCGCCCGCACCGAGCTCGACAGGGCGCGCAGCACACTGATCAGTTCCGTGCCGCCGACCTGACGCGCCATCCGCAAGGTCTCGGCGATGCGATCGCCAATGGGGTCGGCCAACGTGGACTTGAGCCGATCGAGGCTCGACTCGAACCTTCCGCTCGCCCGCAGATCTCTCGCGAAGACGATGAACGCCGGCCTGAGCATCTTCGGTGCGGACTCCGCCAGACTCGCCACCGCGTCGGGGAGCGACAAGCCCACGCGGATCGATGCGATCAGGAGATCGCAGACGTCCGGCCAGAGCTGTCGCCGCAATCGTCGCAGTCGCGTGCGGCGCCCTCGGAGGAGCATGATCGGCGCCGCCGCCCCCGCAAGGCCTGCCAGTACGGAGAGCACGGCGATTCCGGTCAGAAGCCACACCACGGACGCCGCGACCAGCCCGGCCGCGATGATGACGGTGAGAAAGACACGTCGCGAGAGCCCGTCGAACCCCGCCTCCTCGATCAGACGGACGAGCCGACCCTGTCGCGGGAGCGGTTCGGCCTCGTCCGACAGGGGCCACATCCATGGCGAGAGGCACAGGAGCACACCCGCAGCGAGGACAGCGCCCACGAGCACCGTCACGATGCGGCCTCGATCGGACGCAGGTCCCCGCGCTCCCTGCCGAAATCGTCGCTCTGCCGGGTTCGCGCCCGGTAGACCGACCTCGTGCGCACCTTCCCCTCGTCGATGTCGCCTGTCGGAGCGATGATCTCCTGCACGTGTCGCCGTCCTGCCCGATCTCGGACGCAGTGCACGACCAGATCGATCGACGCGGCGAGCGCCGGTGCGATGAATGCACGATCGATGTTCCGTCCGGCCAAGAGCGGGAGGATCGTGAGCTTCTCGATGGCTTCGGTCGCCGAGTTCGCGTGCACGGTGCACGCCCCGGGTACGCCGGTGTTGAGCGCGAGCACGAGATCAAGGGCTTCGGCGTCGCGGACCTCGCCGACGACGAGACGGTCGGGGCGCATGCGCAGCGCCTCCTTCACCAGTCGACGCAAGGTGATCTCCCCGGTCCCCTCGAGACTCGCCTGGCGCCCCTGGAGCGAGACGAGATCTGGCCCCTCCACGGCCAGTTCGAACGTCTCCTCCACGGTGACGATGCGCTGCGTACCGGCGCAGGAGGCCAGCAGCGCGCCGAGCATGGTGGTCTTGCCCGCGTGCGTCGCACCCGAGACGATCACGCTGCGGCCGTCGTTCATGGCGGTCGTCAGCAGCTCCGCGACGTCGGTCGGCATCATCCCCTGCGCCGCGAGCGCGTCGAGGGATCGATACTTCGGCAGGAACTTGCGGATGTTGACGGCCCAGGAGCCGCGCACCACATCGGCGATCGCCACGTGCAGACGGGATCCGTCCGGCAACGAGGCATCCACGAACGGCTGGCTGATATCCACCCGCCGGCCGGTCGACTGCAGCATGCGCTCGACGATGTCGCGCACCGCGACATCGTCGAGACGAAGGCCCGTCCGCTCTGCCTCGCCCTCGCGGGCGATGTGCACATGGCCGGATCCGTTCAGCCAGATCTCCTCGATCTCCGGATCGTCGAGCAGCGGCTGCAGCGCACCGAATCCGCTGAGCGACGCCATGACCTCTCTCACGCACGCCGCTTCATCGTCGATCAGCGCCTCGCCGCGAGCGAGGGCGAGATCGTCGTGGCGGCGAACCTCGGCGTGGGTGATGCGCCAGGCCGCCTGCGGATCGATCGACGGGTCGATGCCCTCGGCGCGCAGACGCGACCGCACACGGTCGGCGACAAGGGCGGACGGATGACTCACCCAGGCATCCTCGCAACAATCGCCCTCCGCCCTCCGAAGTTATCCACAGCCGCTCTGGCGCGCCCGAGCGCTCAGGGGGAGACCGACTGCGGGCTGATCCCCAGACAGGCGGTTTCGACGATCAGTAGACTGTTTCCACCGCGCGGGAGTGGTGGAATTGGCAGACACGCAGGATTTAGGTTCCTGTGCCCCAGGGCGTGTGGGTTCAAGTCCCACCTTCCGCACGAGAGACGACGGCATCCTTCTCGGGTCGCCACGACATCGCTCTGTTCTACCGCCGACCATTCACGACCGACGGGACTCCCCCTGTGCTCGAAACCATGCTGCACGCGCCGACCGCTCTCATCCCCTGGCTCGACCCTGCGACGATCATCGGGACCGCCGGGCCGTGGGCACTGCTCGTGGTGTGCTTCATCATCTTCGCCGAGACCGGCCTGCTCGTCGGGTTCCTGCTCCCCGGCGACACCCTGCTCATCATCGCGGGGCTCCTGACACACACCAGCAACGTGTTCGGCGTGAACATCTGGGTCGTCTCGCTCCTGATCGCTCTCTCGGCCTTCGTCGGCGGCGAGGTCGGCTACCTGATCGGCCACAAGGGCGGGCCGGCGGTGTTCGAGCGCAAGGAGTCGGGCCTGTTCAGCAAGAAGAACGTGGAGCGCACGAACGCATTCTTCGAGCGCTTCGGCGGCCTCACGGTCATCCTGGCCCGTTTCGTGCCCATCGTGCGCACCTTCGCGCCGGTCGCAGCCGGAGTGGGCCACATGCCGTGGCGCCGCTACTCGCTCTACAACTTCATCGGTGCCATGATCTGGGGCTTCGGCCTCACGATGGTCGGATACCTCATCGCCTACATCCCGTGGGTGCGCGATCTCGTGGTCGAGTACATCGATGTGATCCTGCTGATCGCTGTCGGTGGCACGGCTCTCGTCACGCTGTGGCACTACTTCTCCGAGCGCCACAAGGCCAAGAAGGCCGCTGCGGCAGGCGAAGACGTGGTCACCGACGCCGAGGAGGCACAGGAGCTCGTGCTCGACGCCGACGTCTTCGACCGTTCTCCCGACCTGGACGGCGACGGCAAGCACTGATCGCGCATCGGGGCCGACTCCTCGGCACCCTATGATCACCCCGCGTTCTTGGCGCGCTCTTCCTTCGACCGCGCCACGCTCGCGCGCAGCGCTTCCATGAGGTCGATGACCTCGCCGCCCTCTGCCGCCTTCTCGGTTTCACCGAAGGTCTCGGCCACGTCGAACGTGTCGCCCGCCTCGATCTTCGCGTCGATGAGGGTGCGCAGTTCCTTCTGGTACTCGTCGACGAACGCCTCGGGGTCGAAGTCCGCCGAGTAGCTGTCGACGAGGGAGGCCGAGAGCTCCAGCTCCTTCTTCGAGATCCGCACGTCCTCGTCCAGCGCCGGGAACGCGGCTTCGCGCACCTCGTCTGCCCACAGGAGCGTCTGCAGCACGAGCACCTTCCCTCGCACCCGGAGCGCGGCGAGGCGGGTCTTCTGCCGCAGGGTGAAGCGCACGATCGCGGTGCGGTCGGTCTGCTCGAGGGTCTTCCTCAGCAGCACGTAGGCCTTCGGTGACTTCGAATCGGGTTCGAGGTAGTACGGCTTGTCGAGTGTGAGCAGATCGACCTGGTCGGACGGCACGAACTCGACCACGTCGATCTCCCGGCTCTTCTCCGCCGGAAGCGCCGCGAGGTCGTCTTTCGTCAGCACGACGGTCTGGCCCTCATCGACGTAGGCGCGATCGATGTCCGCGTAGGCCACGGTCTCGCCGCACACCTCGCAGGTGCGCTGATAGCGGATGCGTCCGCCGTCCTTCTCGTGCACCTGATGCAGCGGCACGTCGTGGTCCTCGGTCGCGGAGTACACCTTGACCGGGACGTTCACGAGCCCGAACGTCAGTGCGCCCTTCCAGATCGTCCTCATCACACCAGTAGACACCAGCCGCAGCCGTCACGACCAGCCCCTTGACCACCCGACCCCTCGACCACGCGGACCCTTGACTACGCTGGCCCCATGGTCACAGAAGGGCAGATCGTGCAGGTCGACGGCCGACGCCTGCGTGTGACCAACCTCGACAAGGTCGTGTATCCCGCGACCGGCACCACCAAGGGCGAGATCATCGCCTACTACACGGCCATCGCTCCGCTCCTGCTCCCCCTCCTCGACGGCCGCCCCGTCACCCGCAAACGCTGGGTGGAGGGCGTCGGGAGCGCGGAGGCCCCGGCTGACGCGTTCTTCACGAAGCAGATCGAACCGGGCGCGCCGTCGTGGATCCCCCGTCAGGCGATCCAGCACTCGGACGGCCCCAAGGAGTATCCCCTCGTCCAGGACGTCCCGACCCTCGTCTGGCTCGCGCAGGTCGCCGCCATCGAACTGCATGTGCCGCAGTGGCGCTTCTCCCCCGAGGGCCTTCCCGGCAAGCCCGATCGGCTCGTGCTCGACCTCGACCCCGGGGAGGGGGTGGGGCTGGAGCAGTGTGCCGAGGTCGCCCGCATCGCCCGCGTCATCCTGTCCGACATGGGGCTCGACCCCCTGCCGGTCACCAGCGGCAGCAAGGGCATCCACCTGTACGCATCACTGCCCGGCGAGCAGACGAGCGACGAGGTCTCGACCGTCGTCAGAGAGCTCGCGCGAATGATCGAGAACGACCACCCCGACCTCGCCACCAGCGTCATGGCGAAGGCGGTCCGTGGCGGCAAGGTGTTCCTCGACTGGAGCCAGAACAACGGCAAGAAGACCACGATCTCGCCCTACTCGCTCCGCGGCCGTGCGCAGCCCTGGGTGGCTGCTCCTCGCACCTGGGACGAACTCGACGACCCGGGCCTCGCCCAGCTCGACCTCGATCAGGTGCTCGCCCGCGCGGCCGCCGGCGTCGACCCCCTCGCGACGCTCCACCCGCCCGAGACCGCTGCGCTCCCGCAACCGGCGAAAGCCCGACGCTCCCACCGGTATCCCCAGAGCTCTCCCGCGCCCGCCTCCCCGCCGATCCCGGCATCGGTGGCGCCGATGCTCGCCGAGAGCGGCTTCCCCGGGGTCGCCCGCGCTCTGAGCGACCCCTCGTGGGTCGAGGTCAAATGGGACGGCATCCGCGCGATGGGCACCTGGGCGAACGGGCGGATGCTGCTGCACGCACGCAGCGGAATCGACATCACCGCCCGCTACCCCGAGCTCACAGCCGACGGAGCGCCCTTCCTGCCGGTCGCAGACGCGATCGTCGACGGGGAGATCGTCGCCTTCGACCCCCACGGCCGCCCGAGCTTCTCCCTCCTCCAGAATCGGATGCACCTCACCCGCCCGCGAGAGATCGAGCGCGAGGTGGTGCGCACCCCCATCGTCTACATGCTGTTCGACCTGCTGCGTCTCGACGGACACGACCTCACCGGCATGCCTCTGCGGGAGCGTCGCACACTGCTCGAGGATGTGATCGCCGACCTCGACGCCCCCGTGCAGATCCCTCCCGTGTTCGACGACGTCGACGCGGCACTCGCTGCAAGCAGGGAGTTCGGGCTCGAGGGCGTCGTCGTCAAGGATCCGATGTCGCGGTACCGCCCGGGGCAGCGCTCCCCCTCCTGGCTGAAGCTCAAGCACACCAGGATGCAGGAGGCGGTGATCGTCGGGATCCGCCCCGGCAAGGGCGACCGGGAGAGCACGCTCGGGTCTCTCCTGCTCGCCGTGCCCGACCCGAACCGAGGTGGGGGCGGCCTGCGCTACGTCGGACGCGTGGGGACCGGATTCACCGACCGCATCCTGCGCGATCTGCTCACGCGACTCGAACCGCTGCGGGTGGACGCCGCACCGCTCGACGGAGTACCCGCCCCGGATGCCTCCGACGCCCTCTGGGTGCGGGCGGAAGTCGTCGGCGAGGTCGAGTTCGCGAACTGGACTCCGGACGGCGTGCTCCGTCATGCCCGCTGGCGAGGTCTGCGCCCGGACAAGAGCCCGAACGAGATCTCCGTCGAGGCCTGAGGCTCGATCGAGCAGATCAGGCGTGGTGCGGCTCGCAGTCCGACTGCTCGGCCGGCTCGATTTGGAAGGTGGAATGCTCCACGTCGAAGTGATCGGCGAGGCACGCCTGCATCTCGGTGAGCAGTTGGGCTGAACGGCCGTCGGCGAACAGCGCCGGCTCGATGCTGACGTGGGCCGTGAACACGGGTGCTCCGCGTGTGAGCTGCCAGACGTGCACATCATGCACGCCGACGACGCCCTCGTATCCGAGAAGGTGGGTACGGATCTCGCTCACCGCCGTGCCCTTCGGCGCGGACTCGGCGAGAACCGAGAACACCTCCCGCAGCAGGGCGATGGCCCGAGGGATGATCATCGCCGCGATGAACAGCGACGCGATGGCATCGGCCGGCATCCATCCGGTGACGAGGATGACCACCGCTGCCACGATGACCGCCACAGAACCGATCAGATCGCCCATCACCTCGAGGTAGGCACCGCGCACGTTGATGCTGGTGCGCTGCGCGCGACTCAGCAGCCACATCGACACGGCATTCGCGAGCATTCCCACCACCGCGACGATCAGCATGAGGCCGCCGGCGACCTCGACCTCTCCCGGATCGATGAGTCGCCCGATGCCCTCGATCGCGACCCAGGTCGCGAGGGCGATCAGGATGACGGCATTGATCAGCGCACCGAACACCTCGGCGCGCTGATATCCGAAGGTGCGCCTGTCATCCGCCGGGCGCGCGGCGACAGTCGCGGCGATGAGAGCGATCACGAGGCCGGAGGCGTCCGTGAACATGTGTGCCGCATCGGCGAGCAGCGCGAGAGAACCGGAGAGCAGCGCGCCGACGATCTGGACGAGCATCACCGTCGCGGTGAGGGACAGCGAGATCGCGAGCAGGCGTCTGCTGCTCGCGGAGCGGATGCCGCCGGGGGCGGGTGCGTGATCGTGCATGCCCCCAGGCTAGACCGGGACGACGGCCCGGAAGGCCTGTTCCGGCTAGTCGGGAAGGGTAACGATTCTCAGCTTCAGCAGCGGTTTCTCGCGACCGAGAGCCGAGCGCGCTCAGAGCGCGGCGAGCAGCGGAACCAGTTCGGCGAAGGCGCGGGCGCGGTGGGACTGCGCCTGCTTCTCCTCGGAGGTGAACTCGCCCACCGACCGCTCCTCCCCCGCGGGCTGACCGTCCGGGACGAAGATCGGGTCGTACCCGAAGCCGCCCGCTCCCGTTGCCGCGTGGGCCAGGCGTCCCGGCCAGCGTCCCTCCACGACCTGCTCACGGCCGTCCGGCAGCACGAGGGCGATCGTGGAGGTGAAGTGCGCGGCCCGGTGCGGGTCCGCGATGTCACGCAGCTGGTCGAGCAGCAGCTCGAGGTTCGCCGCGGCGTCCTTCTTCTGACCGGCCCAATAGGCCGAGAACACCCCGGGAGAGCCGCCGAGAACGTCGACGCAGATGCCGGAGTCGTCGGCGAGAGCCGCGAGTCCGGTGTGAGCGGCGGCCGCCCGTGCCTTGATCAGCGCGTTCTCGGCGAACGTCACGCCGTCTTCGACCGGCTCGGGACCGTCGTAGCCGACGACCTCGAGATCGGGACGGGCCTGCGCCACGATCTGCTGGAGCTCCGCGACCTTGTGCGGATTGTGCGTCGCGAGCACGATCCGCATGGTCACTCCCCTGCCAGTGCGGCGAGCTGCGCGCCCTTCAGGTCGGCGCATCCGGCCAGACCGAGCTCGAGCAGCGCGTCGAGCTCCCGCTTGTCGAACGGAGCGCCCTCGGCCGTTCCCTGGACCTCGACGAAGAGTCCGCGGCCGGTGACGACGATGTTCATGTCGGTCTCCGCGCGTACATCCTCGACATATGCCAGATCGAGCATGGGCTCGCCATCGATGATCCCCACGGACACGGCGGCGACCGAATCGAGCAGCGGCGTGGAGTTCTTGCCGATGAACTTCTTCTCCCGGCCCCACTCGATGGCATCGGCGAGCGCCACGTACGCACCGGTGATGGCCGCCGTGCGCGTGCCACCGTCAGCCTGCAGCACGTCGCAGTCGATCACGATCGTGTTCTCGCCGAGCGCCTTCGTATCGACGACGGCACGCAGGGCGCGACCGATCAGGCGCGAGATCTCATGGGTGCGACCGCCGATGCGGCCCTTGACGCTCTCCCGGTCGTTCCGGCTGTTCGTGGCCCGCGGGAGCATGGAGTACTCGGCCGTGACCCATCCCTTGCCCTTACCGGTCAACCAGCGCGGAACGCCGTTGGTGAAGGAGGCGGTGCACAGCACCTTGGTGCCGCCGAAGCTGATCAGTGCGGATCCCTCGGCGTGCGCACTCCAGCCCCGCTCGATGGTGATCTCACGCAGCTGATCGGTGGAGCGGCCGTCGACGCGGACGATTTCGGACATGTGCTTCTCTCAGGTCGGGGTGGCGGATCGAGTCGGAGCGACTCGATCCGGATTACTCGAAAGCGTTCTCGGGAAGAGTGATCACGCCGGTCTGGACGAGCTGCACGTCGCGGACCTCACGGCCCATCAGACGGTTGGCCAGAGCGGTGAAGTCGTCGGTCGACGCTCCGGTGGCCTCGTAGACGTAGCTCGCGGTGGCATCCGGCGAGGCGAGCAGGTCTCCGCGGACGAGCTGGCGATAGACGTCGCCGGCGGTCTCGTCGTCGCTGGAGACGAGCGTGACGCCCTCTCCCATGACGTAGCTGATGGCGCCGCGAAGGAACGGATAGTGCGTGCAGCCGAGCACGAGCGTGTCGACGTCAGCATCGCGAAGAGGGGCGAGATACTCCTCAGCCACGGCGAGCACCTCCGGAGTCCCGGTGATCCCGGCCTCGACGAACTCGACGAAGCGCGGGCAGGCGGCGGTGAAGACCTGCAGCCTCTCGTTGACCTCGAGCATGTCCTGGTAGGCGCGTGAGCCGATGGTGCCGACCGTGCCGATCACGCCGACGCGCCCGTTGCGGGTCGTGGAGACCGCGCGGCGCACCGCGGGACCGATCACCTCGACGACCGGGATGTCGTAGCGTTCACGAGCATCGCGGAGCATGGCGGCCGAGGCGGTGTTGCACGCGATCACCAGCATCTTCACGCCCTGCTCGACGAGGGTGTCGAGCACCTCGAGAGAGTAGCGGCGCACGTCGGCGATGGGCTTGGGGCCGTACGGCGAGTGCGCGGTGTCGCCGATGTAGACGAACGACTCACGGGGCAGCTGGGCGCGGATGGCCCGCGCCACCGTGAGCCCGCCGACACCGGAGTCGAAGATCCCGATCGGCGCGTCGTTCATGACTCCCCAGCCTACCTGCGCGGGAGCTGCCGCGCGCATCAGCACGCTCACTAAACTGAGCGCATGACCACGTCGACGGCGCTGCTCACCGACCGCTATGAGCTGACGATGCTCGCCGCCTCCCTCCGGGACGGGACGGCATTCCGCCCCAGCGTCTTCGAGCTGTTCTCCCGGCGTCTGTCCGGGGGCCGACGCTTCGGTGTCGTCGCCGGCACCGGCCGCCTGCTCGGTCTCCTGCGCGACTTCCGCTTCGGTGACGACGAGCTGCGGTTCCTCAGAGACCAGAACGTCGTCGATGCGTCGTCGATCGCTCACCTCGAGGACTACCGGTTCTCGGGAACGATCCGCGGCTATCGCGAGGGTGAGCTGTACTTCCCCGGCTCCCCCATCCTCACCGTCGAGGGCACGTTCGCCGATGCCGTCGTACTCGAGACGCTCGCCCTGAGCGTGCTCAATCACGATTCCGCCGTCGCGACCGCTGCCTCTCGCATGAGCATCGCCGCCGGTGAGCGTCCGCTGGCAGAGATGGGATCACGACGCGCAGCCGAGCGCTCGGCCGTCGCCGCCGCCCGGGCTGCCTACATCGCCGGCTTCGGCGCCACGAGCAACCTCGAGGCCGGGCGAAGCTGGGGCATCCCCACCATGGGCACGGCCGCCCACTCCTGGACGCTGCTGCACGACTCCGAAGAGGAGGCGTTCCGGTCGCAGGTCGAGAGCATGGGCATCGGAACGACGCTGCTCGTGGACACGTACGACATCCGCACGGGCGTCGAGACCGCCATCCGGGTCGCCGGCACGGAGCTCGGCGGCGTGCGGATCGACTCCGGCGACCTCCCCATCGTCGCCGGAGACGTTCGCGCGCAGCTCGACGAGCTCGGGGCGACGTCCACTCGCATCACGGTGACCAGCGACCTCGACGAGTATGCGATCGCCGCCCTGGCCGCATCGCCGGTCGACGCCTACGGTGTCGGAACGTCGGTGGTCACCGGATCCGGGTATCCGACCGCGAGCATGGTCTACAAGCTCGTGGCACGACAGGATGCCACCGGATCCTGGATCGGTGTCGCGAAGGCATCGGCGGACAAGGCGTCGCACGGTGGTCGCAAGGCCGCTTTCCGGACCCTGGTGGACGGCGTCGCCACCGCCGAGACGGTCGTCGTCTCCGATGGTTTCGAAGAGCTCGACACCGCGGCGGAGCATCCCGACGGCCGCCCGCTGCAGGTGACCTTCGTCGAGGCTGGTGACATCGACTCGAGCTACGAAGGCGTCGAGGGCACGGCAGCCGCGCGGGCGCACCATCTGCGCGTGCGCGAAGAACTCCCGGTGCGCGCTCTCGCGCTCAGCAAGTCCGACCCGGCGATTCCCACCGTGTACGTCGAAGGAGACTGAGGTCAGCCCATCATCGACTCGTAGATCTCCTTGCACGTGGGGCAGATGGGGAACTTCTCCGGGTCGCGGCCCGGGGTCCACTTCTTGCCGCACAGTGCCCGCACCGGCTTACCGGTGATCGCGGACTCGAGGATCTTGTCCTTCTTCACGTAATGCGAGAAGCGCTCATGGTCGCCCGGTTCGAGATTCTCCTCACGGAGGAGCTCTTCCAGTTCGCGATCAAGCGTTGCCACGCCGCCCTGATCGGGGCTGTCCAGCGGAGTACTCATCCCGTGAGTCTAGCGGCGTCGAATGCCTCGTGGGCGGTCGTCACGCCGTCTCGACGAACTCCATCAGGCGCTCCCCGCTGCGCTCGAAGATGCGACCGCCGATGACCGCCCCCGCGGCCAACACCGCGAGGCCGCCGAGGAGCCCGACCCAGAAGGTCGCCGGGGCGTATGCGGAGCCCTCGAGCATCGTGGCCGCGAACAACCAGATGGTGGGGGCGCTCAGCACGATCGCTCCGAGGAACGCCGCTGCGGGACCGTATGTGCCTCGGGACGTGGGCCGTTGCGGCTGCTGGAACGGGCTGTCACCGGGTCGCGAGACCGCGTACGGGGCGACGACCGAGACGATGCTCGAGATACCCAGAGCGCAGAAGAGCAGGCTCGCGGCCACGCCGCCCATCGGCAGCAGCAGGCTCCAGTTGCCGACGAGGAGGAGCGACAGGGGAACCGCGATCGCGAGCACCGGAATCGCGACGAGAAGGACCGGCACCAGGCGTCCGAGACGGTCGGGAAGACCCCGGACGCCACTGGCCACGTGGGTCCACAGCGCCGTCGAGTCGTAGGCGACGTCGTTGTGCGGCAACCAGCCGAAGAACAGCGCCATCACGGGCACGGGCACGAGCGCTGCGACCTCCAACGGGACACCGGCGACGATGAGCGGAAGCACGGTGAGGACACCGGCCACCGGCACCACGATGATGTTCATGATGTAGCGACGGTCGCGAAGCCAGTAGACGAGGCTTCGAGCCGCGATCGCACCGAAGGCGTTCGACGGCAGCAGACCGAACCAGCCGAGGCCCGTGCGCTCCCTCAGCGTGACCGGACGCTCCGTCGTCGTGAGCAGACGCCGCACGAGCCAGGCCCATGCGATCCCGAGCAGAACGACCGTGAGGACCGCGATGACGCCGCTGACCCACGCCGAGGCGGTCGCCCCGGCTGCGGAGTCGAAGAGGAACGCGGGCGCCGCGGCGAACGGGCTGAAACCGAAGACGCTCGAGAGCGTCGCGAGCGACGGCGGCACGAGGCCGTCCCAGCGGAGCGATCCGAAGAACACCGCGACGGGGAACGCGATCACGATCAGCGCGAGCGCGAACAGCGCCGTGAGCTCTCGGGATCGGCGCTCCGGAAGAAGCAGAGCGTTGAGCGCCATACCGATCCTCGAGACCAGCATCGTCGTGATGACACCGATGATCGTCATCAGCACCGCCAGCGGCCAGGGAGTCCCTGCTCCGATCGCCACGATGCAGACGCTGATGTAGACCGCGAGAAGCGCCAGGCTGGGCACGCTGATGAAGGCGGCCAGCGTGAGCACCCAGGGCATCTGCCGCTCATCGACACCGAAGACCGCGAACCGTCGGGGGTCGAGCTGGTCGACGGCACCGACGAGGATCGGGCCGACGAGGAAGCCGATGAGGAGGGCGGCCCCGCCGAGCACGGTGACTGCGCGTGCCACCGGTACCGGGGCCGCCGCGAGGCTGAACACGGCGATGCACACCACGGCGGTGACGGCGATGACCGCCGCGAGCGAGATGAGCGTCCGGATCCGACGATCGCCGCGAACAGAGCCCAGCAGCAGCGCGAGCCTCAGCCGGAGAACGTATGCAGCCACTCGAGCCCCTCCACCTCTCCGCTGGAACCGGCGAGCTCGACGAAGCGCGCCTCGAGAGTCTGACCCGCGCGGACCTCGTCGATCGTGCCTTCGGCGAGAACCTCTCCGCCGACGATGATCGCGACGCGTGAGCAGACACGCTCGACCAGATCCATGCCGTGGCTCGACAGGATCACGGTGCCGCCGTGCGAGACGTAGGCGCGGAGGATATCCAGGATGACCGCCGAGGAGACAGGATCCACCGACTCGAACGGCTCATCGAGCACGAGCACGCGCGGCGAGTGGATCATGGCCCCGGCGAGCATGATCTTCTTCGTCATGCCGGCCGAGTAGTCGGAGACGACGCGGCTGAGGGCATCGCCGAGATCGAAGGCTCGCGCGAGGTCGGCGGCGCGCTTCTCGATCACATCCGCCGCGAGGCCGCGCAGCAACCCGTAGTAGTAGAGCAGCTGACGACCGGTGAGACGGTCGAAGGTGCGCAGCCGATCAGGCAGCACGCCCATCAGCCGCTTCGCCGCCAGCGGCTGCTTCGCCTGATCGATGCCGCAGATGACGACGCTGCCCGCGTCGGCGCGCAGAAGCCCGGCGACGATCGAGAGTGTCGTGGTCTTACCCGCGCCGTTGGGACCGACGACCCCGTAGAACGAGCCGGCCGGCACGGTCAGGTCGATGCCGTCGACGGCTCTGTTGTCACCGAACTGCTTGACGAGACCGCGAATGCTGATCGCCTCGCCGGCGGAGCCGGCATCGTGGGGATCCACGACCCCGGAAGCCGCATCGTCGGACTCCGCCACCGCCGCGGCGATCTCGACGGAACCATCGGGTTCGACTGCGGCAGCAGCCTCCGCAGGCCCGGCATCGACAGGATCGGCCTCGACGGGTTCCGAGGCGACGGTCGCTTCCGCGACGGCCGCGGTCTCGACGACGGCGGGCTCGACGACGGCGGGCTCGACGGCCACGGTATCGACGACGGTGACCTGCTCGATCGCCGCGGGAGTGGAATCGGCCGTCGGGGTGAGTTCCACCGCGGGAGCCGTCTCGACGGTCACCGGCTCGATGACGGGAGTCGCTTCCGGCGCCGCCGTGGCGGTGTCTGCCGCGGCCTTCGCCGCCGCATCGGCAGCCTTCTTCGCCGCGGCCGTCTTCGCAGCCGCCGCCTTCGCGGCCGTGGTCTTGGCCGCCGTGGTCTTCGCTGCGGCCGATCGCGCAGTGGA
Source organism: Microbacterium sp. DWRC1-3 (assembly GCF_049896645.1). NCBI lineage: Bacteria > Bacillati > Actinomycetota > Actinomycetes > Micrococcales > Microbacteriaceae > Microbacterium > Microbacterium sp. DWRC1-3. The sequence continues at coordinate 948,117 of NZ_JAFCUS010000002.1, read as the reverse complement.
CTTGGACGCCGCTGCCTTGGTCGCCGCCGTCCTCGCCGCTGCCGTCTTCGCGGCGGTGGTCTTGGCCGCGGTGGTCTTCGCCGCGGTGGTCTTCGCCGCCGCCGTCTTCGCCGCGGTGGTCTTCGCTGCCGCCGTCTTCGCTGCTGCCGTCTTCGCCGCAGTCGTCTTCACCGCGGTGGTGGTCTTCGCGGCGGCCGTGTTCTTCGCGGCGGCCGAGCGTGCGGCTGTCGTGCTGCGGGGGGAGCTCGTGGTCGACGACGGCTCACTCGTCTGGCCGGGCATCGCCTTCACCAGCGGTTCCACCACCACTTCCGCTGTCGGCGCCGCCTTCTCCGCAGCAGCCTTCGTGGCTCCGGTCTTCGCCGCGGATGCCTTTGCCGCAGCGGGCTTCCTCGCGGCGGAGGCCGTGGTCGTACGCGTGGTCGCCGGGCGCTTCGCGGCCGGCCTCTTCGCCGCCGGCTTCTTCACAGCCGGCGCGGACGAGGTCTCATCGGCGGCCGGTGCCGCGGTGGGGGTCTGCTTCTTGGCCGGCGCGCGCTTCGCCGACGTCTTCTCTTGCGCGATCTCGGTTTGGTCCACCTGGGCGGTGCGGTCGTCAGGGGAGGCAGTCACCGTCCTACGGTATCAACGGGTGGCTGTACGCCAAGGCCGCCGCGCAATAAACTGCCCTCGGATCGCGCAGATCCGCCGAGATCTCGAGGCGATCGGAACCCTGTGCATCCGGTGTGTAGTCGATCACGAAATGACAACAGGGGCCTCCTCACCCCGAGGTTCCCAGGCGGAATCGATACCATGACAACGGCACGACGAAGTGTCTGGTCGGTTAATCGACCGTGAACACAACTTCCTTTAGGAGCACTCGTGACTCTTCAGACCGTCATCCTCGCCGCCGGAATGGGCTCGCGCCTCGGCCGCGCGCTGCCGAAGCCGCTCACCGAACTGAGCGACGGCCGCACGATCATGGGCCAGCAGCACGACAACATCCGCGCCGCTTTCGGTTCCGACGCCCGCATCACCACCGTGGTCGGCTACCGCGCAGAGACCATCATCGACGCGTTCCCCCAGGTGAACTACGTCCACAACGAACGCTACGACGAGACCAACACCTCGAAGAGCCTGCTGCGGGCCCTCGGTGCGACCGGTCGCAGCGGAGTGCTGTGGATGAACGGAGACGTCGTCTTCGACCCGATGATCCTCGGCCGCGCGCTCGAGTACATCGAGCGCGACCAGTCCTTCGTGACGGTGAACACCTCCAAGGTCAGCGATGAAGAGGTGAAGTACACGGTCACGGCCGAGGGCTTCATCAACGAGCTGTCCAAGACCGTCAAGGGCGGTCTCGGCGAGGCCGTCGGCATCAACTACATCTCGTCCGCACACAAGAAGGCGTTCATGCGTCAGCTGCAGCGTGTCGAGGACCAGGACTACTTCGAGCGCGGTCTCGAGCTCGCGATCGCCGAAGACGGCCTGCTGCTCGAGCCGATGGATGTCTCCGACCTGTACGCGGTCGAGGTCGATTTCGCCGAAGACCTGGAGCGGGCGAACCTCTTCGTCTGATCGCCGGTCACGAAAGCCCGGTCCCTCCGAGGGACCGGGCTTTCGGCGTTTTCGCGGACTGGCTCCATAGGATCGCAGCATGGCTCCCAAGGTGCACAAGATCCATTCGCTCCCGGACGACGCCCCGTGGGACAAGGGGGTGCCTCCCACCGGATCGGCGGAGCATCCGATGATGGTGCGCGGCCTCGACCGCGTGCTGTCGATCCAGCGACCGCTCGTGCTGGCGCACATCCGGAGCATCCGCCTGCGCAATCCGCAGGCCTCGCCGGCCGAGATCATCCGCATCCTCGAGCGTCGCTACCTGGCGGCCGTGACCACCGGTGGAGCCGCGGTCGGCGCGACCGCTGTCGTCCCGGGCATCGGCACGGGTGTCACGCTCGCACTCTCCGGCGTGGAGACGGTCGGCTTCGTGGAGTCCACAGCTCTGTTCGCGCAGTCGGTCGCCGAAGTGCACGGGATCGCGGTCGCGAACCCGGATCGCGCCAGAGCGCTGGTGATGACGCTGATGCTCGGCAAGGAGGGCGTCGACCTGGTCGGACAGCTCGCCGGGCAGGTGGCAGGGCGCGGCGGGAGCAGATCGTCGTACTGGGGCGAGCTCGTCACGAAGTCACTCCCCCGCGCCGCCGTCGGACCTCTCGTCGACCAGCTCAAGAGCATGTTCGTGAAGCAGTTCGCTGCCAAGGGCGGCGCGTCGGTCATCGGCAAGGCCCTCCCGTTCGGGATCGGTGCCGCGATCGGAGGCGCGGGGAACAACATCCTCGGCCGCCGCGTGCTGACGACGTCCCACAAGGCCTTCGGTGCCGCCCCGATCGACCTTCCCCTCGAACTGGAACCCGTGCCCGGCGCCGAGAAGCTGGAGCTGCGGGTGCTGCGTGGCGCCCGCTACGCCGGCAATGCGGTGGCGGGAGCGGCCGGTACGACCGTCCGCGGGGTGGAGTGGGCGGGACGCAAGGCCCGCTCGATCGGCCGCCGCCCCAAGACCGACCCGGAACTCGAGTCCGGTGAGCCCGAGGGCTGAGCGCACCTCGCCAAAGGATCGGCCGACCCGTTGTGGCGAGCATCCAACAGCCGGAGGCGAGCCGACGATAGGGTGGAATCCGTGACGGACAAGCCCGACCTCTTTACCACCGCCGGCAAGATCGCGGATCTGCGCGCTCGCTATACAGAAGCCGTCGTCGACGCGGAAGCGAAGGCGAAGGAGAAGCAGCACGCGAAGGGCAAGATGACCGCCCGCGAGCGCATCGAGCTGCTCGTCGACCCCGGGAGCTTCGTCGAGTTCGACGAGTATGTGCGCCACCGCACCACGGCCTTCGGCATGGATCGTTCGCGACCCTACGGCGACTCGGTCGTCACCGGCGTGGGCACGATCAACGGCCGCACGGTCGCGGTGTACTCGCAGGACTTCTCGACCTTCGGCGGTTCGCTCGGCGAGGTCGCCGGCGAGAAGATCATCAAGATCATGGAGTTCGCCCTCGCCGGAGGGATGCCCTGCATCGGAATCCTCGACTCCGGTGGCGCGCGCATCCAGGAGGGCGTCGTCGCCCTCGGCAAGTACGGCGAGATCTTCCGCCTGAACACCCGTGCATCCGGCGTCATCCCGCAGATCTCCATCATCATGGGCCCGGCTGCGGGCGGAGCGGTGTACTCCCCCGCCCTCACCGACTTCGTGATCATGGTCGACAAGACCAGCCAGATGTTCGTCACCGGCCCCGACGTGATCAAGACCGTCACGGGCGAGGACGTGGGCATGGAAGAGCTCGGCGGTGCGTACACGCACAACACCCGCTCGGGCGTCGCGCACTACCTCGCTGAGGATGAGGACGACGCGATCGACTACGCGCGCACGCTGCTGAGCTTCCTCCCGGACAACAACATGGCGGAGCTGCCGTCGTACGAGAGCGCCTTCGAGTTCGAGACCACCGACGCCGATCGCACGCTCAACACGATCGTCCCCGATTCGACGAATCAGCCGTACGACATCCACACCGTCATCGAGCATGTCGTCGATGAGGGCGACTTCCTCGAGGTCCAGCCGCTGTTCGCGCCCAACATCGTGATCGGATTCGGACGCATCGAGGGCCGGTCGGTGGGCATCATCGCCAATCAGCCCTCGCAGATGGCCGGCACCCTGAACATCGAGGCCGGAGAGAAGGCGAGCCGGTTCGTGCGCTTCTGCGACGCCTTCTCGATCCCGATCGTCACGCTCGTGGACGTGCCCGGCTATCTGCCCGGCACCGACCAGGAATGGACCGGAGTCATCCGCCGTGGCGCGAAGCTGCTCTACGCCTACGCAGAGGCCACCGTGCCCCTCGTCACCGTGATCCTGCGCAAGGCCTACGGCGGCGCATACATCGTGATGGGCTCGAAGCAGCTGGGCGCGGATGTGAACCTCGCGTGGCCGACAGCGGAGATCGCGGTCATGGGTGGCCAGGGCGCCGTCAACATCCTGTACCGCGGCGAGATCAAGAAGGCCGAGGAGGCCGGTGAGGACGTCGCCGCCGTGCGCACCCGGCTCGCAAACGAGTACACCTACAACGTGGCGTCGCCCTTCCTGGCGGCAGAGCGCGGCGAACTCGACGGCATCATCGAGCCGGCGAACACCCGCGTCTCGATCGCCAAGGCGCTGCGCGCTCTGCGCGGCAAGCGTGCGGAGCTGCCTCCGAAGAAGCACGGGAACATCCCGCTGTGACCGCGCAGAACGCTCAGGACGGCACACCGGCCCCGGAGACCCCGGAGGCGCCGATGCTCGACATCACCCGCGGGGCGGCCACCGAGGAAGAGCTCGCCGCGCTCATCGCGGTGATCAGCGAGGCCTATGCGACGGAGGCGGCTGCCGCCGTCGCCGACGAGCCGTCCGTGTCGGCATGGACGCGGACGCAGCGACCGCTGCGACGCCCGCTTCGTCGCGACATCCCCTGGGGGCGCTTCTCCGGCTGACCGCCGCGCGCAGCTGCGGGACTCAGGCGTCTCGAAGGAATCCGACTACGTCTGCGTGATCCGTGAACCCTCCGCCTCACGAATCACGCAGACGATCGTCGCAGGACCCCCAGCGCCCTGCTCGGCGACGTTCCCCGTCGCCGCCTCGCCCTGCCCTGTGCAGGATGGGGCGTGTTCACCCCGACTCGGACCGGGACCGCTTCCCCCCTGCATGCCACGGTGCCGAGCATGCGGAGAGAGGGCGCAGTTCCGTGTTCCGACGATGAGGGAACCCTAAATATTACATCGATTAGACTTATGCCCGCAAGCCCTGATCCGTCGACGGCAGAGACCGGGACGGCGTCTCGGATCAGCTGTCGAGCAGCAGATCCGAGGCACGGGGACTGAGGACCGAGTCGAGGACCACGCACCCGGCACCCACCGCACCGACGTCGTCCCCCACCACCGTGCCATCGACAGGAAGCGTGCGCACCGCGCGCGTCGCACTGGCACGATCGAGCCTGGCGGGGATCTCCCGCAGGTACACGTCGGCGAGCCGAGCCCAGAAAGGCCCGCCGAACACGACCCGATCCACGTCGAGCATGTTGGTCAGCGCCGCCGTCAGCACGGTGATGTGCGCAGCCGCCTGTCTCAGCACCTCGACAGCCGCTTCATCGCCCTCGGCCGCTCGCTCGCACAGCCGACTGAATCTCTCATGCACGGCGGCGACGTCGCTCGCCTGGCGGTCGTCGCCGAAGACACCCGCACGCTCCGCCTGTTCGACGATCGCCTGCGGGGTGCAGACGACCTCGACGCACCCGCGGGACCCGCACGAGCAGGAGGGCCCGTCCGGGTCGACGATGATGTGCCCGATCTCGCCGATGTTGCGCGTGCTGCCACGCACCGCCTCCCCGTCTCTGGCCAGGGCCGCGCCGATCCCGGTGCCGAGGTAGACGAAGACGAACGAGTCGTCGGCCGACTCGCGTCGAGTCCACAACTCCCCCACCGCGGCAGACGTCGTGTCCTTCTCCAGCACCACGGGCAGCCCGGTGGCCTCCGCCAACACCTCGCGCAGCGGAACACGGTGCCAGCCGACGAGCTTCGGGGGATCGATGACCGTGCCCTTCTCCACGTCGAGCGGGCCGGGGGCCGCGACCCCCACCCCCGCGATCCGCGAGCGATCCACACCCGATCCCACGATCAGGGCGTCGATCGTCGTTGCCATGGCCTCGACGATCCGGTGCGGATCCTCGGCGGGCGTGCGCACGCTCAGGCGTCGAACGATGGCACCCGACAGGTCGAGCAGCACGAATGTCATGAGGGCGGGGTCGAGGTGCACTCCCACCGCGAAGCGGCTGTCTGCGACGAGCCTCAGGGTGACGCGCGGCTTGCCAGGCCCGTTGATCGTGCGCCCGGCCTCCCTGATGAACCCGTCATCGAGGAGCCTCCGGGTGATGTTCGTGACGGTCTGCGCCGAGAGCCGGGTCGCCGTCGCGAGCTCGATCCTGCTCAACCCCTCGCCGGACTGGCGGATGGCCTCGAGGATCACGGACTGGTTGAAGTCACCCATACGCGGGAGATTGGTGCCACGACGCGTTGCCATCGTCCAATGATCCACCATCGAGGCGGATTCTTGTCCCCCAAAATACCTACAGACAATGTTTGCGCAAGCCATCAGACTGAGGGAGACGCTTCGCGTTCGGCTGGTCTCTCTGTCCCAGGGTAGACAGACGCTGATCGGCCACCAGCGGACGGTTTTCGGGTAACTGTCCGCACGGAGAGGGGCAGGCGGATTCGCCGCCCCTCTCCCACTCTCATCATCCTCGACTCCGGTCGCCTCCCCCGGCCGGGGCCGAGGACGTTCGCGAACCGCGTCAGAGGACCGGCATTCAGCGCGGGATCTCGTGCCAGAGGTCGACCGCATCATCGTCGCCGGACGATCGCGAACCGGCGCGGCCGACCACGGTCACCGCGATACGAGGGTCCGGTGACGAGCGGATGATGAGTCGAGACGTCTGCGCCCGGCTGAGCACCACCGCCAGTTCGTCTCGGATCGCTTTGCGGCGCGCCTCGTCGATACCGTCGAAGCCGCCCTCATCGAACACGGTGACGACCACGCCGCGCCGTCGCGCCGCCTCGATCGCGTTGCGCACCGCGTCGTTGAGGAGGTCGGCTCCGCGCAACTCGTCGCGCAGCCGCCCCTCGGCGAGACGTGCATCCAGACGTTCCTGATCGTTCAGCGCGCCCCTCGCCGCCACGACCCTGCTGAGGACCGGGCCGGCGACGGCCAGGGCGAACTGCGTGCGAAGACGCCGCTCACGCTGCCGGACCCGCTGCGTGGCGTGCCATGCGGACACCGCCTGCTGGATCTCTGCGAGACGCTCGGTGTCGCGCACCGCCCGGTCCCAGAACATCACGAGCAGTCGCGCGACGGCCACCCACATGATGGAGCCGACCAGCCCGAGGTTGAGCGCCACGACGAAGCCCAGCGACGCGGACGCCGCCACCACGAGCACCACGAGCACGAGCCAGCCGATCAGGGACCGCCGGCGAACGACGCACACGATGCCGAGCAGGCCGAGAGCACCGATGTACCAGGTCGCGAAAGGGGCGGTGCGATCCGCCGGTTCGAGCGAGAAGGTGACGAGCACGGGGATCACCGCACTCGCCAGCAACGCGAGGATCGCCGACCACATCGGCATCTTCACCGAGGCGCCGTCGCCGAGGATCGCGATGTTCACGACCACCAGGTACACGGCGATCGCGAGGACCATCAGCAGCGGAGCGGTCGGCTGCTCGATCCACCAGATCCCGCGGGCGACGAAGTACAGTGCGAAACCGACGGCGAGAGAGGTGGCGACGCTGCGCACGGTGCGGTTCACGAGCGCACCCATCCCAGCGTCACGGTGGTGCCGTGCTCGTCGGAGACGATGTCGGCCGTGCCGGCGACGCCCGCCATGCGCGCGAAGATCGACGCGCGGATCCCGAGGCGGTCGGCACCGATCGAGTCGACATCGAAACCCGACCCGGTGTCCGAGACCGTCACGACGACCCCTTCGTCTGCATGCCCCTCGACAATGATGTGGAGCCCGCGCCCGTTGGCATGCGACACGGCGTTGCCGATGGCCTGCCGCGCGGCGAGCACCAGCGCACGAGCCGCCCGCCCGGGGAGGAGGCCGATTCCTCCGCGCTCCTCGACGATCGCGTCGGCACCGAGCTCGGACAGGGCCCGACGCAGCTCGACGACGATCTGCGCCGTGCCGACGGGCTCATCGCTGCCCTCCTGTGCGACGGCGGCCTCGGTGTTCGCAAGGCGGGTGAGAGCCTCCCGCGCCATGGCGACGGCCAGTTCCTCCGCACGCTCACCCTCGGCCCTCTCGGCGGCGATCAGCGCGGCGAGGACGCTGTCATGCATCAAGGCGGACATCGCCGCCCGCTCCTCTTCCGCTGCGGCCGCTGCGGCAGCCGTCGAGTACGAAGCCACCGCCTGCCCCCTGGCCTCGTCCACGCCGGCGGCGACGGAGCGGAACATCCAGCCGAGCGAGACGATGACGACACCGAGGATGAGGGTGAACGACACATCGAACGCGGTCGTCACCCAGAACTCACGGGAGAACTCCCCCTGGACGAGGCGCACGTAGCCGTAGACGAACGGCATCCCGGCAGCCCACGCGAACTGGAGCCACAGCGGGAACGCGAGCATGGCCGCGACGACACCGACGTTGACCAGGAAGAAGATCCAGGGCTGGTCTCCCGCGCCCTTGTCCGAGGGGTCGACGACGGTCGGCCAGGCGGCGAGCGCGAGGACGTAGACCACGGCGAAGATTCCGGAGAAGGTGCGAACACCCCGGCCCACCACACAGGCCAGCAGCATCGCAGCGAGCGGCACGAACACCACGATCAGCGTCACCAGGTGCGCAGGATCCGCTGCGGACAGGGAACCCATCGCGGAGATCAGGGCCTGCGCTCCGAGCACGGCCGAACCGATCGCGACGACGATCGCGAGGATCCGTTCCATGCGCTTGCCGGTGAAGCGCTCGTACGCCGTCTCCGTGCTGCCGGGAGAGGGGATCTTGCTCCAGGCGTCGCGGATGCTCAGCGGCTCAGCGGCCACCGGGTGCCTCGTCAGCCGTGACGATCCCGTCCTCCATCGCTCGGCGCAGGAGATCGACCTTCGTCGGCGCGGGGCGCCCGACCTCGACGTACTTCACGCGGATGCGGGTGATGTTCTCCTTGGCGGTGGAGTAGGCAACGCCCAGCTTCTCGGCGACGGCCTTCAACGGCAGGCCGGTCGCATACAGGCGGAGCACCTCGCGCTCCCGTGTGGCGAGCTGCGCATCGGCGAAGGCGCGGTCTCCGTCGACGGCGCTCGCCCACTCGACGTTGTTGAGGGCCTCGCCCTGCGCCACGGTGCGGATCGCATCGAGGACGTCGTCGAGGGCGGAGGACTTGCTCACCACTCCGGCGGCACCGGCAGCGAGCGCCTCGCGCACGGCGGCCGGCCGATCGGCGACGCTGTGGATCACGACGCTCGCACCGTCGTTCACGAGGGAGGTCACGTTCTCGGTCACGGTCGTCCCGTCGCCGAGAGTGAGATCGAGCACGACGACCTCGGCAGGCGCCGCCGCGGTGGCGCGGCGCCATTCGAGGTACGACACGACGGTGCTCCCGGAGAAGACGACGGTCTGCGAGTCACGCGCGCACGCGGCCTCGAGACCGAGGCGAACGGACTCGTGATCGTCGATGAGTGCGACCGTGCTCATCCCCTCAGCCTACTGAGTCCCCCGACGAGCCGAGGATCGCTCACCGGGTGAGCAACGCGACGACCTCGAAGTGATGCGAGTGCGGGAACAGATCGAAGCCACGAAGGCGATCCACGTTCCATCCGAGAGTCCGGAAGGTGCCGAGATCGCGAGCGAGGGCCACCGGATCGCACGCGACATACGCGATGGCATCCGGCGCGAGCGCGTGAATCGCCTCGACCACCTGACGACCGGCACCGGCGCGCGGGGGATCGAGGACCACGGCTCCTGTGCGCCCGCGCTTCTGCGTGGCCAGGAAACGATCGACGCGCGCCGTCACCGCATTCACCTCGAGGGGAGCGAGGTTCGCGGCCGCGTGCTGGGTGGCGCGGGCGCTGGACTCGACCGTCACGATGTCGGTGCCGCCGAGATCGGCGAGTGTCGCGGCGAACAGACCGACCCCTCCGTACAGGTCGTAGTGCGACTTCTGCTCGTCGACGTGCCCGTCGAGGATCCCGTAGACGGCGGCATCGAGCACTGAGGCCGCGCGCGGGTGCACCTGCCAGAAGCCCGTGGAGTCGACCTGGAAGCGCCGGTCGTTGACCATCTCGTGGATGACCTCGGGAGTGGGACGCTTGCGGAAGCCCCTCTGCACCCGTGGTGCGCGCTCGGTCTCCTCGCGACGGATGATGCGCACCGTGCCGTCGGCGGGCTCGACGAGTTCGATGCGACCAGGGGCCTCGCCCTGCAGTGCGAGTGCCGCTTCGGCGATCGCCGGCCGTGCGAGCGGGTGCGAGGTCACGGGGACGACGCGGTGGCTGCGAGCGGCGAACGGCCCGGCCACTCCCGTGTCGTCGACGTGCAGGGTGACGCGCGTGCGCCATCCGAGGCCGTCGCCCGACTCCACGGACTCGATCTCGGGGGCCGCGAGGCCGCTGCCCGCGAATCGGTCCAGCGATTCGGTCAGCACACGCCGCTTGAGATCGCGCTGGTGGTCCAGATCGATGTGGCCCAGGTCGGCGCCGCCCGGGCGGTCCGCCGGATCACGGGAGACGTCGGCCTCCGCCCACACGTGCGGGCGGCGGTGCTCCGAGGCCTCGAGCACCTCGATTGTCTCCGCCCTCCAGAAGCTGCGGGTCGACGCATCAGCGCCCTCCTGCGGGGCGATCACGCGGGCACGCACGCGCTCACCGGGGATCGCATCGGAGACGAAGACCACGCGTCCCTCGTGGCGGGCGACGAAGGTGCCCCCGTGTGCGATGCCGGTGATGTCGAGTTCGAGCACGTCGGCTGGGGAGGAAGTCATTCTTCGAGGATACGGTGGTGGACATGCGCGTCTGCCTCGCCTCCACCTCCCCCGCCCGACTCATGCTGCTCCGCCAGGCCGGCATCGAACCGCTCACGGTGTCGCCGGATGTGGATGAGGACGCCGTCGCCGCCGCCGCAGAGGCGGAACGAGGCGCATCCCTGCCGCCGGCGGAACTGGTGCTGCTGCTCGCCCGTGCGAAGGCCGCGGCCGTCGCGCACGGTCTCGCCGACGAGGGCACCTTCGACGGCCTGGTGATCGGCGGGGACTCGATGTTCGCCCTCGGTGGGCGGGTGTACGGCAAGCCCTACACCCCGGAGGAGGCGACCAGGCGCTGGCAGGAGATGCGTGGAGCGACGGGCATCCTGCACTCCGGGCACTCCGTGTTCCGGGTCGCTCCCGGATCAGAGCCCACCGAAGCCACCGCCGTCGCCGAAGCCGCCGTGACGTTCGCGCACGACGTGAGCGACGCGGAGATCGCCGCGTACGTCGCCTCCGAAGAGCCGCTGCACGTGGCAGGGGCCTTCACTGTCGACAGCCTGGGCGGCGCCTTCATCACGCGGGTGGACGGCGACCCCTCGACGGTCGTCGGCATGTCGCTGTCGACCGTCCGCCGCCTGGCGGCCGAGCTCGGTGTCCGCTGGACGGACCTCTGGTCGTAGACTCCCCTCCACGTTTTCTCGACTTTCTTGTGGGGAGTCGTCAAAGGGATCGGGATCGTTCTCGCTAGGCTGGCAAGCATGCCTGCTATCGCCAAGGTGCTCATCGCCAACCGCGGCGAGATCGCCGTCCGCATCATCCGCGCCGCCCGGGACTCCGGAATCGCCTCGGTCGCCGTCTACGCCGACCAGGATCGCGACGCTCTGCACGTCCGCCTCGCCGACGAGGCCTACGCCCTCGGCGGCTCGACCAGTGCCGAGACCTACCTCCAGATCGAGAAGATCCTCTCGATCGCCCGCCGCGCCGGTGCCGACGCGGTGCACCCGGGATACGGGTTCCTCGCCGAGAACGCCGAGTTCGCTCGCGCCATCATCGGTGCGGGGATGACCTGGATCGGCCCGTCGCCCGAGGCCATCGAGGCGCTCGGAGACAAGGTGACCGCGCGTCACGTGGCAGAGAAGGTCGGCGCACCTCTCGCCCCCGGCACTCCCGGTCCCGTGGAAGGCGCCGACGAGGTCATCGCCTTCGCGAAGGAGTTCGGTCTGCCGATCGCCATCAAGGCGGCCTACGGGGGCGGCGGACGCGGCCTCAAGGTGGCGCGTGAGCTCGACGAGGTCGCCGAGCTGTTCGAATCCGCCACCCGCGAGGCCGTCGCCGCTTTCGGACGCGGCGAGTGCTTCGTCGAGAAGTACCTCGACAAGCCGCGTCACGTCGAAACGCAGTGCCTGGCCGACGCCGAGGGCAATGTCGTCGTCATCTCGACGCGCGACTGCTCACTGCAGCGCCGCCACCAGAAGCTCGTCGAGGAGGCCCCCGCCCCCTTCCTCACGCAGGAGCAGAATGACCTCCTCTACTCGGCGTCGAAGGCCATCCTCAAGGAGGTCGGCTACGTCGGCGCCGGCACGTGCGAGTTCCTCATCGGCGCCGACGGCACGGTGTCGTTCCTCGAGGTGAACACCCGCCTGCAGGTCGAGCACCCGGTCTCCGAAGAGGTCACCGGCATCGACCTGGTGCGCGAGCAGTTCCGCATCGCGGCCGGCGGCACCATCCACTACGACGACCCGAAGCCGCAGGGGCACTCGATCGAGTTCCGCATCAACGGCGAGGACCCCGGTCGCGGATTCCTGCCCCAGCCCGGCCCGATCCACGTCTTCAAGACGTTCGGGGGTCCCGGCATCCGGCTCGACTCGGGCGTCACCGCCGGCGACGCGGTCTCGGGTGCGTTCGACTCGCTTCTGGCGAAGATCATCGTGACGGGCAAAGACAGGGCGGAAGCACTGGAGCGCTCGCGCCGCGCGCTCGACGAGTTCGAGGTCGCGGGGCTCCCCACCGTCATCCCGTTCCACCGCAAGGTCGTGCGCGATCCCGCGTTCACCGCGGAGAACGGCGAGTTCGGCGTCTTCACGCGCTGGATCGAGACGGAGTTCGTCAACGACATCCCCGCGTGGGACGGCGAGCTCGAGGCGCCGACGCCTGCGGAATCGCGTCACACGGTCGTCGTCGAGGTCTCCGGCAAGCGTCTCGAGGTGAGCCTGCCCGATCGCGTCGCGGTCGCGGCCGGCACCGCCGGGCGCCCTGCCGCCGTCCCGCCGTCGCGCCGCAGCCACGCCACCACCGCCAACGCCGGAGCATCCGGTGACGCGGTCAAGTCGCCCATGCAGGCCACCGTCGTCAAGATCGCCGTCGCCGACGGACAGCAGGTCGTCAAGGGCGACCTGGTCGTCGTGCTCGAGGCCATGAAGATGGAGCAGCCGCTGCAGGCGCACAAGGACGGCGTGGTCGGCAACATCAACGCGGATGCCGGCGCCACGGTCTCCGCAGGACACCAGCTGCTCACGATCAGCTGACGCACCGCATCGACGCGAAAGGCGCCCCACCGAGGTGGGGCGCCTTTCGCATGTCTGCGTGGATCAGGAGATGTTCACGAGGTGCATCGCCCTGCTCGCATCGGTGATGCTGCTGGACAGCGAGGGGTACGCCGCGAAGACCCGGGAGACCTGGTCGACCGTGAGACGGCGCTCGACGGCGACCGCGATCGGGTAGATCAGCTCCGAGGCCTTGGGAGCGACGATCACGCCGCCGATCACCGTGCCCGATCCCTTGCGCGCGATGAGCTTGACGAAGCCGTCCTTGATGCCCATCATCTTCGCGCGCGGGTTCGCCGCGAGCGGGAGCTTGTAGACCAGGCCGTCGGCCACGCCGTCCTCGACGTCCTTCTCGCCGTAGCCGACCGTGGCGATCTCGGGCGCGGTGAAGATGTTCGAGGTGATCTTGATCTGCTCGAGCGGGATCACGATGTCGCCCAGGGCGTGGAACACGGCCGTGCGGCCCTGCATCGAGGCGACGGAGGCCAGCGGGAAGAAGTTCGTGCAGTCGCCGACGGCGTAGACGTTGGGGACCGAGGTGCGCGCGACGCGGTTCACACGGACGTGCCCCGACTCGTCGAGCTCGACGCCGGCCTCCTCCAGACCGATGCCCGCGGTGTTCGGGATCGACCCGACCGCCATGAGGCAGTGACTGCCGTCGACGGTGCGTCCGTCGGACAGCGTGACCGTGACGCCCTCGTCGGTGACCTCGACCCGGTCGGCGCGGGACTTGGAGAGCACCTGCATCCCCCCGCGCTTGAACACCTTCTCGAGAACGGCTGCGGCATCCTTGTCCTCGCCGGGGAGCACCTGCTCGCGACTCGAGACGAGCGTGACCTTCGCCCCCAGGTTCATGTAGGCGGAGGCGAACTCCGCACCCGTGACACCGGATCCGACCACGATGAGGTGCTCGGGAAGGGCCTTCATGTCGTACAGCTGGGTCCAGGTCAGGATGCGCTTGCCGTCGGGCTTGGCCGAGTCGAGCTCGCGCGGCGAGGCGCCGACGGCCACGACGATCGTGTCGGCCTCGACCCGGTCGAAGTCGGTGCCGCCCTGGCCCGTCGACACGATGATCGCGGTGGGCCCCTCGAGGCGGCCGTGTCCGGACAGGATGCGCACCCCGGCTTCGAGGAGCGTGGCGCGCATGTCCTCGGACTGCTGACCCGCCAGTGCGAGCAGGCGCTTGTTCACCGCGGCGAGGTTGATCGCGATCTCCGGCTTGAGCGGCCTGGAGTGATCGCCCTTCGCGTAGAAGTTCACACCGAGGTCGCTCGCCTCGGAGATGGCGACGGCGGCATCGGCGGTGGCGATCAGGCTCTTCGAGGGCACAACGTCCGTGAGGACGGCGGATCCGCCGACTCCCACGCGCTCGACCAGGGTGACCTCGGCCCCCAACTGGGCAGCCGCGAGGGCCGCCTCGTAGCCGCCGGGACCGCCGCCGAGGACGGCGACGCGCTGAGTGCGCTCGAAAGTGGTGGAAGACATGGAATCCATTCTCGCGCAATCCTGGCACCCGAGCCTGCACCTTCCTAGAGTGGATCCATGCCCGAAACGCACAGCAACCCCCTCGACGACCCGACCGCGAACCCGTTCGAGGTCGCCGCGCAGGCCGCAGCCGACATCGCACGTCTGACCGGTGTCGAGAAGCACGACATCGCCCTCACCCTCGGCAGCGGCTGGGGCAAGGCCGCCGACATCATCGGTGAGACCGTCGCGACGATCCCCGCGACCGAGGTCACGGGCTTCTCCAAGCCCGCGCTCGAAGGCCACGTCGGCACCCTGCGCAGCATCCGCACCCCCGACGGCAAGAACGTGCTCGTCATCGGTGCACGCACCCACTACTACGAGGCTCACGGTGTGCGTCGCGTGGTGCACAGCGTGCGCACCGCCGCCGCCACCGGCGCCAAGATCATGGTGCTGACCAACGGCGCCGGCGGCATCCGCGAGACGTGGACGCCCGGTCAGCCCGTGCTCATCAGCGACCACATCAACCTCACCGCGGACTCCCCGCTCGAGGGCGCCACGTTCGTCGATCTCACGGACCTCTATTCGAAGCGCCTGCGCGACGTCGCCCGCACCGTCGATCCGACGCTCGACGAGGGCGTCTACACGCAGTTCCGCGGCCCGCACTACGAGACCCCGGCGGAGGTGCAGATGGCCAAGCACATCGGCGGTCACATCGTCGGCATGTCGACCGCGCTCGAGGCGATCGCCGCCCGCGAGGCCGGCATGGAGATCCTCGGCTTCTCCCTCATCACCAACCTCGCCGCGGGCATCCAGCAGACCCCGCTCAGCCATGGCGAGGTGATCGAAGCCGGACGTGAGGCCGAACCCGTGATCTCCGCGCTCCTGGCGAGGGTGGTCGAGGCCCTGTGAACGAGGAGCTGCTCGCGCAGGCCAGAGCCTGGCTGCGACAGGACCCGGATCACGAGACGCGCGACGAGCTGGCCGGTGTGATCACCCGTGCCGCCGCCGGCGACGAAGGGGCGATCGCCGACCTGGAGGACCGTTTCCGCACGCGGCTCGCGTTCGGGACCGCCGGTCTCCGCGGCGAGCTCGGTGCCGGCAGCAACCGGATGAACCGGGTGCTCGTCGCGCAGGCCGCCGCCGGCTTCGCCGCCTACCTGCGCGAGAAGTCCGACGGACGCCCGCCGACAGTCGTCGTCGGCTACGACGGACGCCGCAACTCCCGCGTGTTCGCGACGGACTCCGCCGAGCTGTTCGCCGGGGCAGGTCTGCGCGCGATCCTGCTCCCCCGGCTCCTCCCGACGCCCGTGCTCGCTTTCGCCGTGCGCCACTTCGGAGCCGATGCCGGCGTGATGGTGACCGCGAGCCACAACCCGCCGAACGACAACGGCTACAAGGTCTACCTCGGCGGCGGCGACCACGGGTCGCAGATCGTCGCCCCCGCAGACGCCGAGATCGCCGCGCACATCCAGCGCACGGCCGACGCGGGATCCGTCGCGACGCTCCCGCGCTCCACGGACTACGAGACCGCCGGTGAAGAGGTCGTCGAGGCCTACATCGCCGCGACCGTCGCCGTGGCCCCGGCCCCGGCGGGCACCACGGGGATGCGGTGGGTGTACACCGCGATGCACGGGGTCGGCTGGGAGACGCTGTCGCGCATCGTGAAGGATGCCGGCTACCCCCAGCCCTTCGTCGTCGACGAGCAGCTCACCCCCGATGCCACGTTCCGCACCGTCTCGTTCCCGAACCCCGAGGAACCGGGAGCGATGGATCTCGCCTTCGCGAGGGCCCGCCGGGTCAAGGCCGACTTCATCCTGGCGAACGACCCCGATGCGGACCGCCTGGCCGTTGCCGTGCCCGATGCCTCGACAGCGGACGGATGGCGACGTCTCACCGGCAACGAGGTCGGTCTCCTGCTCGGCGCACGGGCTGCCCGCGCGGCGGCAGGAACCCCTGGTGCATCGCTCGCGTGCTCCCTCGTCTCCTCCCCCGGTCTCGGTGCCGTCGCGGCGCACCACGGACTCGACTTCCACGAGACCCTCACCGGGTTCAAGTGGATCTCGCGCGCCCCCGGCATCGTCTTCGGCTTCGAGGAGGCACTGGGCTATCTCGTGAACCCGGAGACCGTGCGCGACAAGGACGGCGTATCGGCCGCGGTCGCCATCCTCGGCCTCGCCGCGGAGGCACGCGACCGGGGAGCCACGCTCGTCGATCTGCTCGATGAGCTCGGAGAGACCTACGGGCATTTCGCGAGCGGCCAGGTGTCGGTGCGCGTCGAGGACCTCGCGGTCATCGGCAACGTGATGCTCGCGCTGCGCACGCTTCCTCCGACGCACATCGCCGGACGTTCGATCGCCTCCGCCGAGGATCTTCTGCAGGCAGCGCCGGGCCAGCCGTCCGGCGACGTGCTGCGGTACCGTCTCGTCGACGGATCACGGGTGATCGTGCGCCCCAGCGGCACCGAACCGAAGCTCAAGGTCTACATCGACGCCCGCGCGGAGTCGGCGGAGAGTGCGCGCGAGGCGGTCGCAGAGCTCGAAGCCGGAGTCCGCGCCCTGCTCGACGAGCGTTCCTGAGCATGCCCGTCCGACACCTCGTCGTCAGCGCGCACAACGGTGCGCACGCCCGACCGGTGGCCGAGCTGGTACGACTCGCGCAGTCCCACACCGCTCCGGTGACCCTCCGCACGGGCGACGGCACGATCGTCGACCTGACCAGTGTGCTGGCGGTCATGGACCTCGGGATCGCCTCGGGGGATTCGGTCGTGCTCGAGACGGCGCCCTCAGCGACGGCTGAGGCCGTTCTCGATCAGCTCGCGGAGGTGCTCGCTCCCCGCGGATGACGGGTGACCGCGGTCAGCCGTCGATCACGGAGACGAGCTCGTCGAGGAACGCCTCGAAGGTCGTCCCCTTCCGGACGATCCGCTGCACGCTCTCGCGCTCACTGAACACTTCGACCAGCTGCTCGAACACGGTCTGGAACGCCGCACGATCGCTCTCGCTGAAGGCCGCGAGCGCGACGACCTGCACGCGTCCTCCGCCCCACGCCGCAGAGCCGTCGGCGACGCCGATGGCGATGGCGGTGCGGCTCGCGGTCATCTGGAGCGCGTGCGGGACCGCGAGCGCATCCGTGAAGGCGGTCGAGGACATCCGCTCGCGCACGATGGTGTTCTCGACGTAGTCCTCGCCGATCAGCCCCGCCTGGACGAGGAGCCCGCCGAGGCGTCGGATGATCGCCTCCTCCCCCTCGTCCGGCAGCGGGAACACGTAGGCGTCGGCCAGGAAGTAGCGGGCGAGCTCACCCCTAAGGCGCGTGAGACGTCGTCCCCGACGCACCCGAGCCGCCGCCTGCTGGATGCGGTCGACGTCGGCGTCGGTCAGGAACGGCTGGATGCGCACGAAACGGTCGCCGGAGGACCCAGGTTCGATCGTGCTGAGCACGAGGTCGGTGTCGAACGACGACCAGTCGGGGTCGACGTTCGTCACGACGGTCGTGACCTCGATCGCCGAGCCCAGCGAGCGGTCGACGCTGGAGCGGAGCAGCTCGTGCAGCTCGTGATACCCCGGGCAGACGATCGTGGCGGTGAGGATCGACTCCGCCTTCCGACTGCGTTCGAGGCGCCCGCCCACGTGCATCGCGATGTACGCGATCTCATCGTCGTGGATGGGCGTGCCGACGCGGTCGTGCAGGCCGCTCGCGATCGAGACGGCCACCTCGAAGATCATCGGGTAGGTGGTCTTGAGCGACCGGGTGAGCGGGTTGCGGGTGAGGGCGCTCTCCTCGGCTCGCCGCAGCAGGTTCTGCACGTGGACCGCGAGGCGGAGGACGAACGTCTCATCCACGAGGTCGACCTGGAAGTCTTCCGCGGCTCGTGCGATCTCCGCGCGCACGGCCGCCTCGACGGCCGGATCCACACCGCTGCGCGCGACCTCGCGCGTCGCATCCTCTCCCGGCGCGACGATGCGGGTGAGGACCAGGGAGGCGAGATGGCCGCTGTCGCCCTCGCCGAGGACCACGGAGAAGTGCTCGAAAGCAAGGCGGGCGATGACGGTTCCGACGCGCGGGATCTCCTCGCGAGTACCCGCCGGGCTCGACTCCAGGGTGTGCCCCGCCGCGACCCGCTCCGCCGCGATGGCGATGTGCAGCAGCACGTCGGAGATCGCGAGCTCGTTCACGTAGTAGCCGAGCTCGCCGAGCTCGCGCACCAGTGACGACTTGAAGGGTCCGACCGCGCTCGCAGCGACCGCGGAACCGGAGAGCGCGCGGCGGAATGTCTCGGGATGGAAGGAGGCGTCATCCATCTCGTCATGGGCGAGTCTGCTCAGAAGACGACGCTGCGCCGTCTCGTTGCCTCGCAGCCGCACGGTCTCGCGCTCTCGCTCGAGCACCAGATCCGTCCCGTCGAGCAGACCGCGCACGCGCACCAGGTCGGCCTCGAGCGTCGCCTCGCTGACGTGCAGATCCTCGGCGGTGTCGAACACGTCGATCCCTCCGTGCTCGTCGAGCAGGAGGCGCACCAGCGTGTGCAGGCGGTCGCGCGGTGCGGACTCTCCGCTCTGACGCATCCGCAGCGCGCCACGGGCACCGGATCCGGCGCGATAGCCGGCAGGGCCCGACTCGATCACCGCAGCCCCGGGAGCGCGGGCGTTCAGCGCCGCGACATAGGAGCGGATGCTGCGCGGCGTCACCCCCATGAGGTCGGCGAGGCTCGCGGCCGTCGCCCAGCCCTCCTGACGCAGCAGCGCCGCGAGGAGCTGGTCCTGGCGCTGGCGCGACATGGTCCTCCCCTTCCCGCGTGCTGACCGCACTGTCTCGACGTGTTCTCCATGATGTCAGGTGCCCTGCGTCCGCGGGCGGAAGAGCCTGTTCCGCAGGGGCGGAAAGGAACGTGTTGGCGCCGACCCCTCGGCGGTTCCCAGACTGTTCTCAGGAAGGGTGGGCATCGATGAGGATTCTCGTGGTGTGCGGTGCGGGCGCATCGAGCACGTTCGTCGCACAGCGGCTGCGCCGCGCGGCAGCCGCTGCCGGTCTCGATTGGGAGACGGCAGCGGGCATGGAGTCCTCCGTCGCCGGCTCCGCTCACGACCTCGTCCTCGTCGGCCCGCACCTGGCCGAACGCCTCGCCGCGATCCGCGACCAGGCGAGCGCGCCGGTCGCCGTGCTGCCGGACGACGTCTTCGCCGACCTCGACGGCTCACGCACCCTCGTCTTCGCCCGATCGATCCTCGCCGCTGACGGCGAAACCCCGAAAGGAACATCATGACCGCCACTCGCACCGTCCGGATCGGCTCCTCCCACGGACTGCACGCGCGCCCCGCGAAGCTCTTCGCGCAGGCGGCCAAGGACTCCGGCATCGCCGTGACGATCGCCAAGGATTCGGGCAAGGCCGTCAACGCCGCCAGCATCCTCGGGGTCATCGCGCTGGCGATCGAGCACGGTGACTACGTCACCCTCACGGCCGACGGCGACGGTGCCGAGAACGTGCTGGACACGCTCACCGAGCTCCTCACCACCGACCACGACCAGGACGCCGCCGGATGAGCGAGCTGCGCGGGGTGGGGATCGGCCTCGGGGTCGCCCAGGGACCGATCGTCCGCATGGCGGAGGCGATGCCCGCCCCGGAGAACACTCCCAGCACCGCGGGTGCGGATGCCGAACGCGCCAGGGTGCGCGACGCCGTCTCGATCGTCGCGAGCGAGCTCAACGAGCGCGGGGAGGCCGCGGGAGGATCCGCGCAGGAGGTCCTCGAGGCACAGGCGATGATCGCCGAGGATCCGACGCTCCAGGACGAGGTCGACACCCGGATCGACGCCGGAGCGACGGCGGAGTGGGCCGTGCACGATGCGTTCGCCGGCTTCCGCGCCACGCTCGAGGCCGTCGGCGGCTACCTCGGCGAGCGCGCGGCCGACCTCGACGACATCGCACAGCGTGTGCTCGCCCGCCTTCGTGGCGTCGAAGCCCCCGGCGTGCCGAACCCGGGACACCCGTTCGTCCTGGTGGCGCGCGACCTCGCCCCCGCCGACACCGCGCTCCTCGACCTGGACCAGGTGCTGGCGCTCATCACGACCGACGGCGGACCCACCTCTCACACCGCGATCCTCGCGAGGGAGAAGGGCATCGTCGCGATCGTCGGCGTCGCCGACGGCGAGATGCTCACCACCGGCGAGACCGTGATCGTGGACGCGGCTAGCGGCGTCGTCACGCGCGAGCCGACGGAGGACGAGAAGGCGCGCGCCACGGAGCGCGCGGCTGCTCGCCGGTCGGCCGATTCCGCCCCACCGACTCCCGGCGCCCTCGCCGACGGCACGCCTGTCGCGCTGCTCGCGAATCTGGGGAAGCCCGCAGACGCGGCCGATGCGGTCGTTCGGGGGGCCGAGGGCGTCGGGCTGTTCCGCACCGAGTTCCTGTTCCTCTCCGCGGCGCAGGCGCCGACGATCGCCCAGCAGCGCGAGTCGTACCGCGAGCTGCTGGCGGCGTTCCCCGGCAAGAAGGTCGTGGTCCGGATGCTGGATGCCGGCGCCGACAAGCCGCTGGCGTTCCTCAACGACGCACACGAGGAGAACCCGGCCCTCGGTCTTCGTGGCCTGCGGGCGCTGCGCGCGAGCGAGGACATCCTGCGCGAGCAGCTCACCGCTCTCGCCGAGGCCGATGCGTCCACCGAGGCCGACCTGTGGGTGATGGCGCCGATGGTGGCCACCGTCGAGGAGACGGTGTACTTCACGACCCTCGCCCGCGAGTACGGGCTGAAGACGGCCGGCGTCATGGTCGAGATCCCGGCGAGCGCGCTGCTCGCCGACCGCGTTCTCGCTCACGCCGACTTCGCCTCGATCGGCACCAACGACCTCACGCAGTACACGATGGCGGCCGACCGCATGCTCGGCTCGGTCGCCGGCTTCCAGGACCCCTGGCATCCTGCCGTCCTGCGCCTCGTGCGCGAGGTCGGCGATGCGGGCGCGCGTCTCGGCAAGCCCGTGGGCATCTGCGGCGAAGCCGCAGCCGACCCGCTGCTGGCCGTCGTGCTGGTCGGGCTCGGCGCGACCAGCCTCTCGATGGCCCCGTCGGCGCTGGCCGATGTGCGACACGCGCTGTCCGAGCGCACCCCGTCCGAGGCGCGGAGCCTCGCTGCGGCCGCCCTGGCTGCCGACGATGCCTCCTCCGCCCGAACCGCCGTGGCAGCTCTCGCCGCGGAACTCCCCCTCCACAAGAAAGAGACGACATCATGACGACGACGTCACCTGCCGCCACCAGACCCGGCGGCCTCCGCGTAGGAGTGCAGCGCTTCGGCACATTCCTCTCGGGCATGATCATGCCCAACATCGCAGCCTTCATCGCCTGGGGCTTCATCACGATGCTCTTCATCCCGAAGGGCTTCTTCGGCGCGGAGAGCCCCTTCGGCTGGCACTGGGCCGGTGTGGCCGAGATCGTCGGCGGTGGCGGCGATTCCGCCGTCATCGGCTGGCAGGGCGCCATGACCGCAACCGCCGAGGCAGCCGACGGCAACATCCTCGCCTACGTCGGCCTCGTCGGCCCGATGGTCACCTACCTGCTCCCGCTGCTCATCGCCAACACGGCCGGCCGTATGGTCTACGGCGAGCGCGGCGGTGTCGTGGCCACGATCGCCACCGTCGGCGTGATCGTCGGAACCAACATCCCGATGTTCCTGGGCGCCATGATCATGGGCCCGATCGCTGCGTGGATCATGAAGAAGGTCGACAGCATCTGGGACGGCAAGATCCGTCCCGGCTTCGAGATGCTCGTGAACAACTTCTCCGCCGGCATCCTCGGCATGATCCTCGCGATCGTGGGCTTCTTCGCCTTCGGTCCCGTCATGCTCGGTATCAGCGCGGCTCTCGGCGCGGCCGTCGACTGGCTCGTCGCGCTGCAGCTGCTGCCGCTCGTGTCGATCATCGTAGAGCCGGCGAAGGTGCTGTTCCTCAACAACGCCATCAACCACGGCGTGTTCACCCCGCTCGGCATCGAGCAGGCGGCGGAGACCGGCAAGTCGATCCTGTTCCTCATCGAGGCGAACCCCGGCCCCGGCCTCGGCCTGCTGCTCGCCTTCACGTTCTTCGGCGTCGGCGCCGCCAAGGGATCCGCACCGGGCGCGGCCATCATCCAGTTCTTCGGTGGCATCCACGAGATCTACTTCCCGTACGCCCTGAGCAAGCCGACCACGATCCTCGCCCTCATCGCGGGTGGCGCGGCCGGAGTCACCACGAACATGGTCCTCGGCGGCGGTCTGGCCTTCCCGGCAGCGCCGGGCAGCATCATCGCGGTCACGTTCGCAGCCCTCGGGGCCGGCGTCGGCAACCTGGTGGTCGTGTATCTGTCGGTGCTGATCGCCGCCACCGTCACCTTCCTCATCACCGGCGTGATCCTGCGCGCGTCCCGCAAGCGCGACCTCGAGGCCGAGGGTGACACCTTCGGCGCCGCGATCGCACAGACCGAGGCGAACAAGGGCAAGTCGTCGGCAGCCATGGATGCGCTGCGCTCCTCGACGTCGAGCACGACCGCCGAGGCCGTTGCCACCCCGAGCTCCACGGCGGTCGCGACCGCGCCGATCGAGCGCATCGTGTTCGCGTGCGATGCCGGCATGGGATCGTCCGCGATGGGCGCCAGCGTGCTGCGCAACAAGCTCAAGAAGGCCGGCATCGAGGACATCACGGTCACCAACCAGGCGATCGCGAACCTCGACGGAACGGCCGACGTGGTGATCACGCAGCAGCAGCTCACCGAGCGCGCCACCGCGAAGTCGCCGAACTCGGTCCACGTGTCGGTCGACAACTTCATGAACTCGCCCAAGTACGAAGAGGTCGTCGAGATGGTGCGACAGCAGCGAAAGGAAAGCGAATGAGCGTTCTCACCCCCGAACAGGTCCGCATCCACCCCGGAGGCGCATCGCGGGACGAAGCTCTCCAGGAGGCGACCGACATCCTCGTCGCCGCCGGAGCCGTCACCCCGGCCTACGTCGACGCGATGCGACAGCGCGAGGAGACCGTCTCGACCTTCATGGGCAACGGGCTGGCGATCCCGCACGGCACCAACGATGCGAAGGATACGATCCTCGCCTCCGCGCTCTCCGTCGTCCGCTATGACGGCGGTGTGGACTGGTCCGGCGACCCGGCCACGTTCGTGATCGGCATCGCCGGAGTGGGCGACGAGCATCTGGAGATGCTCTCCCGGATCGCGATCCTGTTCTCGGAGGAAGACGATGTGGCACGGCTCTCCGCGGCGAAGACCTCGGAGGAGCTCTACGCCCTCCTCTCGGAGGTGAACGAAGGATGAAGGCGGTCCACTTCGGGGCGGGCAACATCGGGCGCGGATTCGTCGGTCTGCTGCTGCGCGAGGGCGGGTACGAGGTCGTGTTCTCTGACGTCGCCGATGCGCTGGTCGATGCGATCAACGCGGTCGACTCGTACACCGTGCACGAGGCCGGCCCCGGAGGGACCGATCAGGTCGTCACCGGATTCCGGGCGGTGAACAGCCGGACGGACCCCGCCGTCGTGGCCGAGGAGGTCGCATCGGCCGACGTCGTCACCACAGCGGTGGGGCCGACCGTGCTGCGCTTCGTGGCCCCGTCGATCGTCGCGGGGCTCGCCTTGCGCTCCCCCGATGCCGCACCTCTGCAGGTGATGGCGTGCGAGAACGCGATCGGCGCCACCGATCTGCTCCGCCGTGAGATCGTGACGGCCGCAGGACCGGATGCCGAGACTCTGCTCGCCCGAGCGGTCTTCGCGAACACGGCGGTGGACCGCATCGTCCCGGCGCAGCCGGAGGGGTCGGGCGTCGACGTCACGGTCGAGCCCTACTTCGAATGGGCCATCGAGTCGGGACCGTTCGGTGCGAACCTGCCGAACATCCCCGGTGCGCACTTCGTCGACGATCTGGCCCCGTACATCGAGCGCAAGCTGTTCACGGTGAACACGGGCCATGCGGCTACCGCGTACTTCGGAGCCCGCGCCGGCATCGAACGCATCTCGGATGCTCTGGCGGACCCCGCCATCGCGGCGAGCGTCTCGGCGGCTCTCGAGGAGACGTCGGCGGTTCTGGTCGCCGAGCACGGCTTGGACCCGGACGATCTCGCCGGCTACCGTGCGACGATCCTCGACCGGTTCCGCAACCCCGCGCTCATCGACACCGTCCAGCGCGTCGGTCGCCAACCGCTGCGCAAGATCTCCCGGCACGAGCGCTTCGTGGGTCCTGCCGCCATGGCCGCGGAGCGCGGCCTGCCCACCGAGGCTCTGGTCGCGGCCGTCTCGGCGGCGCTCGAATTCGACGACCCGGCGGACGAGCAGTCGGTCGAGCTGCAGCAGTTGCTGCGGACCGAGGACCCTGACGCTCTCACCACGAGGACGACGGGCCTCGACCCCGAGCATCCGCTGTTCCGCTCGGTCCGCGACGCCGTCGCCGCCCGGCAGCACGGCCTCGAGGTCGCCTGACCCACAGCTCATCCACGCCCCCGCGCTGCCGATACGATCGGTGGGCGGGGGCGTTTTTCGAGCACGACGATGTGCGGGGAGCCAGATGAACAGATATGCCGTGATCGGCGCGGGGCCGTCGGGCCTCGCCGCAGCACGTGCGTTGCACACGCGCGGGATCACCGTCGACGGTTACGAGGCGTCGCACGGCGTCGGCGGGCTGTGGGACATCACCAACCCCCGCAGCACGATGTACGAATCCGCACACCTCATCTCCTCGCGCACGACCACCGAGTTCGCCGAGTTCCCGATGCGCTCTCGCGTCGACTACCCCGGTCACCGGGTGCTCAAGGAGTACTTCGACAACTACGCGGAGCACTTCGGACTCGCCGAGCTGTTCCGGTTCGACACCAGGGTCACCCGCCTCGAGCCGCGCGACGGCGGCTGGGACCTGACCAGTGCCGGCCCCACGGGGAACGAGACCCGCTGGTATGCCGGAGTCGTCCTCGCGAACGGGACGCTCGCCGAGCCGAACGTGCCGACGTTCACCGGGGAGTTCAGCGGCGAGCTGCTGCACACGAGTGCCTACAAGTCGCCCGAGCAGCTGAAGGACAAGCGCGTGCTGCTGATCGGCGCAGGCAACTCCGGCTGCGACATCGCGGTGGATGCCGTGCACCATGCGGTCTCGGTCGACATGAGTGTGCGGCGCGGGTACTACTTCGTACCCCGCTACCTGTTCGGCAGGCCCAGCGACACCCTCAACCAGGGACGCCCACTGCCGGCGCGCATCAAGCAGGCGGTCGACAGCCGCGTGCTACGGGCCTTCACGGGTGACCCCGTGCGGTTCGGGTTCCCCCGGCCCGACTACCGCATCTACGAGTCGCACCCGATCGTGAACACACTGATCCTGAATCACCTCGGGCAGGGCGACCTGCGCATCCGGCCGGACATAGCCCGATTCGAGGGGACGACGGTGCACTTCCGCGACGGCAGCGCCGACGACTACGACCTGGTGCTGCTCGCCACCGGGTACACCCTCGACTACCCGTTCGTGGACAGGGAGCACCTGCACTGGCGCGGCGCCTCGCCCCGGCTGTTCCTCAACGTCTTCCCCGCATCGTTCAACGGCCTCTACGTGATGGGCATGATCGAGGCCTCCGGCATCGGCTGGCAGGGCCGCTACGAACAGGCCGAGCTGCTCGCGGCCTACCTCTCCGCCGTCGAGGAGGACCCCGCGCGCGCCGCCCGTTTCCGCGAGCGGGTGACCGGAGCACCCTGGCCCGATGTGACCGGCGGCTACCGCTACCTGGGCCTGGACCGGATGGCGTACTACGTCAACAAGGACGCTTACCGGGGCGCTGTGCGACGCGAGAAGATGGCGCTGGAGGTGTCGGCGTGAACGTCGACGACGTGGTCCTGTCCTTCACGCCGGGCACACTCACGATCCTCAACGTCGTGCTCGGCCTGATCATGTTCGGCATCGCCCTCGACACCTCGCCGAGCGACTTCCGCGTCGTGGCGAAGCATCCGAAACCGTTCGTGATCGCGATCCTCGCACAGCTGCTCCTGCTGCCGATCGCCACCTTCGCACTCACCCTCGTGCTTCCCGTGCCGCCGTCGATGGCGCTGGGCATGCTCCTGGTCGCGTGCTGCCCACCCGGGAACATCTCGCAGGTGCTCACTCACCGCGCCGGCGGCAATGTCGCCCTCTCGGTCTCGCTCACGGCGGTCGGGAATCTGATCTACATCTTCGCGATGCCGCTCAGCATCACCTTCTGGGGATCGCTGCACCCGACGGCA
Organism: Microbacterium sp. DWRC1-3; assembly: GCF_049896645.1. NCBI lineage: Bacteria > Bacillati > Actinomycetota > Actinomycetes > Micrococcales > Microbacteriaceae > Microbacterium > Microbacterium sp. DWRC1-3. The sequence continues at coordinate 921,389 of NZ_JAFCUS010000002.1, read as the reverse complement.
CGCACGCTGCTGCGTGACGTCGCCGTCGATCCCTGGCGCATGCTGCTCGAGGTCCTGCTCATCGTGGGGCTCCCGTTCGCGCTGGGACTGCTGCTGCGTGCCGGCGCTCCGCGGTTCAGCGCCCGTGTGCAGCCGTTCGTGAAGTGGTTCAGCCTCATCGCGCTGCTCGGGTTCATCATCGCCGCGCTCGTGGGCAACTGGGCGGTGTTCGTGCAGGTCCTCGGCATCATCCTGATCGTGGTCGCGGTGCACGACGCTGTCGCCCTGGCCCTCGGCTACGGCACAGCGGTGATCGGCGGGCTCGGCACCCGCGAGCGCAAGGCCATGACGTTCGAGGTCGGCATCCGCAACGCCGGCCTCGGCCTTGGGCTGGTGTTCCTGTTCTTCGACGGGCTCGGAGGCATGGCCGTCGTCGCCGGCTGGTGGGGCATCTGGGACATCATCGCCGGCCTCGTGCTCGCCGGGCTCTGGGCGCGGCACACCAGAAGACGAACTTGCTCCTCGTCCGGCGACGCGAGCGGCCGCACGAAGGCGGAGGCTGCCTGATGCCGCGCGTGCTCATCACGGGAGGAAGCGGGTTCCTCGGTTCGCATGTCGCCGCGGCCCTCGCGGCCCGCGACGACGTCGAGCTGGTCGTCTGCGGCGATCTTCGACACGGGGTGCCTCGCGACGGCATCATCGACGAGACGCTGGATGTGACGGACTCAGCCGGCCTCGCCCCGCTCCTGCGACGGCACGCGATCGACACAGTCGTGCATCTGGCAGCCATCGTCAATCCCGGTCGCGATGTCGAGCAGGAGTATCGCGTCGATGTCACCGGGTCCGCGAACGTGCTCGCCGCGTGCGTGGAGGCAGGTGTCCGGCGGATCGTGGTCTCCAGCTCCGGGGCCGCCTACGGCTACCATGCGGACAACCCCCGGTGGATCGACGAGGAACAGCCTCTGCGCGGCAACGACGCCTTCCCGTACGCGCGGCACAAGCGCCTGGTCGAGGAGATGCTCGCGGAGCACCGGGCTGCCCACCCCGAGCTCCAGCAGGTGGTGTTCCGCATCGGCACGATTCTCGGGCCGACCGTGCAGAACCAGATAACGGCGCTCTGGGATGGACGACGGATACTCCGGATAGCCGGATCCGCATCGCCCTTCGTCTTCATCTGGGTGGATGACGTGGCTGCGGCGATGGTGCGCGCGGCGACCGACGGCCCACCGGGCGTCTTCAACGTCGCCGGAGACGGATGCCTGACCGTTACCGAGATCGCCGAACGCCTGGGGAAGCCGCAACTCGTCCTCCCGGCGTGGGCGTTGTCGGGGGCCCTGCGCATCGGGCGGATGCTGCGTCTCACGGAGCACGGACCGGAGAAAGTCCCCTTCTTGCGGTACCGGCCGGTCCTGGCCAACGGAGACCTCAAGAGGGTGTTCGGCTACACCCCGCTGCGCACGAGCAGGCAGGCCTTCGAGGAGTACCTCCGCACGCACCCCACGATCGCCCGGGAGAGACGCCGGGCGCAGTAGCGTGGAGCCATGCAGAAGAAGCGTGGACGCCGGATCCTGAAGCGTGTTCTGTGGAGTGTCGCGATCGTGCTGGTGCTCGCCGTCGGCGGCGTGCTCGCGTGGTCGCAGATCGGCGTCATGGCCGCCGAGCCGGAACCGCTCGCGGCCGTGCGAGAGAACCCGGCGATCACCGTGACCGACGCGGACGAGGGCATCGTCCTCGCCCCGGCCGACGGCGCGTCGGAGCGCGGACTGGTGTTCATCCCCGGAGCCAAGGTCGACCCCTGGGCATACGCCGCGATACTGCAGGGGCTCGCAGAGGACGGGGTCACCGTCGTGATCACCCGACCCTGGCTGAACCTGGCGTTCTTCGATCCGCGCGGCCTCGATGCCTTCACAGCTGCGGCCCCCGACGTCGATGTCTGGAGCGTCGGCGGTCATTCCCTGGGCGGCGTACGCGCCTGCCAGCTCGCCGCCGATGCCGATGCGCTCGTGCTGTTCGCCTCCTACTGCGCGAACGACCTGTCCGAGAGCGGGCTCCCCGTCCTCAGCCTGTCCGGAAGCGAGGACGGGTTGTCCACCCCGGAGAAGATCGCCGACGCACGGGACCAGCTGCCCGCCGACGCCGACATGGTCGAGATCGACGGCGCTTCGCACGCCTCCTTCGGCGACTACGGCCCGCAGGACGGGGACGGCACTCCCACGATCTCTCGCGAGCAGATGCACGCAGAGGTCACGCGTCTCACCGAGAGCTTCCTCGCGCCGCTCGCCCCGTGAGGGTCACTCCCCCGCCGTCCCGAGGATCGGGTCGAGCAGCGGATGCAGGTGCCGTGTGCGCAGAACCGATGCCGCAGCTCGGGCCCCTGCTTCAAGTGCGGCGGTGAGGTCCGCCCCGTCGAGACGCGCATCGAGCACGCCGGCCAGGAAGGCATCACCGGCGCCGTTCGTGTCGACGACCTCCACGGACGCAGCCGGAACTCGGTGCAATTCTCCGTTCCCGTCGATCGCCACCGCCCCGTCGGCGCCCAGGGTGCACACGGCGAGGCCGGCCCCCGCCGCGATGCGTGAGCGCAGGAACGCGACCGGGTCATCGAGGCGGTCCGCATTGCAGAACACGGCGTGAGCGGCGTCGAGGAACGGCCGGTGGAAGGGCGCAGTACCGTCGTAGTCGTGCACGTCCACCCAGATCGGAGTGCCGGTCGCTCGAGCGACCGGCAGCAGCCGCAAGGGCTCCGCCGCGAGATCGAGCACGATGGCATCGGCCGCCGTCATCTCGTCGCGCACCTCTTCGTCATGCTCTCCTCGCGTCTCCTGCGGCGTCGACAGGTACAGCGACACGCGCTCCCCCGCCCGCGTCATCAGGTTCAGATGCCGTTCGGTGATGCCGTCGCTCCACCGCGTCCGCACACCGGAGGCACGCAGGGCTTCGCGGATGCGTCGGCCCTCCGCGTCCGTCCCGGTGATGCCATGGAGCCGCGTCGTGCGGCCCAGTGCGGTCAGGCTGAGCGCTTTGCCGGCGCTGGTCCCGCCGACCGTCTCCCACGTGTCCTCGGCGAACTGCATGTGCGGCTCCGGTTCCGGCAACCGATCGAGCACGACGATACGGTTCCACGACGCGGGGCCGACGATGAAGACGGACGCGGGTTCGGAGGCGGGAGGCATGACACCATCCTGCCGTGCGGTCCCCTCAGCCGATGCGGGAGACCAGCGCGTCCAACCCCATGCCGTAGTCGATGCGCACCACGGGAAGAGCGAGCTTGTCCGTGCCGATCTTCACGTATCCGGGTTCGATGGTGCGACCCATCTCGTAGCCGGCCTGGGCGACGCCCTGCTTGGTCGTGTCGTTGTAGTGCCCGTAGGGGTACGCGACCACCTGACCCACGCCGAGGATGTCGGCCGAGGTCGTGAGGTCGGCCGCGATCTGATCGGCGCTCCAGTTGACCATCCGGCCCTTGCCGTTGTCGCCGGCCTGGTGCATGTCGTGGGTGTGCGAGCGGCGCTGCACGTAGATCGACGGCGCCGGATCCTGCCGATAGGCCGTGATCATGAACGACGTCGAGAGCACCTTGTATTTGTCGACGACCGGTACCGCGAGGTCGAACCACGTCTGATCGGCGTCGTCGTCGGTGATGATCACGCTCTTCGCCGGCAGCGAGAGCCGTCCGTCGATGAAGGCGCTGAGCTCATCCCACGTCGGCAGATAGAAGCCCGTGGTCGCGATGTGGTTCATCTGCGCGTCGAAGTCTCCGATGTACGCGTAGTTGCCGCGCAGCCAGCCCTTCTCGCCCTCGGGGTCGGCCGTGAACTGGTGGTACATGAGGATGGGCACCCGCACGTCTTCCGCGGCGTTCTCCTCCGGCGTCTTCCAGGCGGCGAAGAGCTCGACCTGCTGATCCACGCACACCACGGGGTCGGCGCCGTTCACGCGGGCTGCGACCGCGAAGGCTCCCGCATCAGCCGCGCTCGGGTACCAGCCGGCGAATACCCGGCCGTCGAGCTGCGGGATCGGCAGTCCCTGATACAGAGATTCCTGGAACTGCAGCATCGGCTCCGCAGGAGCACCTTCGCCCGTGAACGTGACCGCACACGCACGCGGGTCGTTCGCGTCCGCCACGATCTGCTCCGCCGGCGTCAGCGGATGCTCGATCGCCTCGGACTGCGCCTTCGGGACCGTGTTCTCCGGCGTGCGGGTGAACCACACGAACGCGGCTGCCGCTCCTCCGACGACGACGACCGCCACGGCGGCGCTGATGATGATCGCGGCGCGCGAGCGCCGCTTCCCCCCGGAAGCCATCATCAGGCGTCGAAGCCCTCGGCGATCATCTCGACGAGCTCCTCCCGCTCCTCGACCGGGAGGAATGCTGCGGCTGCGGCGTTGAACTGGAACGTCTCGAGGTCGTCGAGATCGTACTCGAACGCCTCCACCAGCAGCGCGAGCTCACGGGTGAGAGAGGTGGCGCTCATGGTGCGGTTGTCGACGTTCACGGTGACCGCGAATCCGAGCTGGTACAGCAGGTCGAAGGGGTGATCCACCATGGTGTTGCCCCACGCGGCGATCGCACCGGTCTGCAGGTTCGACGACGGCGAGAGCTCGAGCGGGATCTCACGGTCGCGGACCCAGCGCGCGAGGTCGCCGAACTGCACCTGCACCTCGTCGCCCTCCTGCGTGATGACATCCAGGTCCTCCGCGATGCGCACACCGTGTCCGAGCCGCAGTGCGCGTCCGTCCAGCAGAGCCGAGCGGATGGAGGCGGGGCCTGCCGCCTCTCCCGCATGCACCGTGACGGGGAAGAAGTTCTCGGCGAGGAAGTCGAACGCCTTGCGGTGGTTCGACGGCGGGAAGCCGTCTTCGGGACCGGCGATGTCGAAGCCCACGGCGCCGCGGCCGCGGAAGTCGACCGCGAGCTCGGCGATCTCGAGGGCACGGTCGGTGTGCCGCATGGCGGTGATCAGCTGGCCGACACGGATGCTGCGTCCCGCGCGGTCGGCGGCATCCTCGCCTTCCTCGATGCCCTGCTGCACGGCTTCCACGGTCTGCTCGAGGGTGAGGCCGCGAGCCAGGTGCTGCTCGGGAGCCCAGCGCACCTCGCCGTAGATCACGCCGTCGGCCGCGAGGTCCTGCACGAACTCGCGCGCCACCCGGGTGAGGCCTTCCTGCGTCTGCATCACCGCGGTCGTGAGGTCGAACGTCTTGAGGTACTCGACCAGCGAGCCGGAGTCGCTCTGCTTCGCGAACCACGACCCGAGAGCAGCCGGCTCGGATTCCGGCACCTCCAGGCCGATCGCGTCCGCGAGCTCGATGATCGTGGCGGGCCGCAGCGCGCCGTCGAGGTGGTCGTGCAGCGAGACCTTGGGCAGGCTCCGCAGGGAGACGCCCTGAAGCGTGACGTCGCCGTTCGCATCGATCGACATGGTGATCCTCTCGGTCGCGGATGTGCTCAGTTCAGGCTAGCGGTCGAAGGTCACGCCGTGATGCGCTCGCGGACGATAGGACCGGTGACCGGAGCCTCGTCTCCGATCGCCCAGGAGCCCTCGAGAGCGTCGAGCGCCCTGCCGAATCGGGCGTCGTCCGCGGCGGAGAGCGTGAAGAGCGGCTGGCCGGCGACGACGCGGTCACCCGGCTTCGCGTGCAGATCGATGCCCGCCTCGAAGATCACCGGGTCCTGTGCCCTGGCGCGCCCCGCACCCAGACGCCACGCGGCGACGCCGAACGGGAGGGCGTCCATGCGCGTGACGATGCCATCGGCCGGTGCGAGCACCTGGTGGGTCTCGCGAGCCGTCGGAAGAGCGGCATCCGGGTCGCCGTCCTGGGCGCGGATCATCGCCTTCCAGGTGTCCATCGCGCGTCCGTCATCGAGGGCAGCCTCCACGTCGGCATCCGGCTGCCCGGCGAGGGCGAGCATCTCGCGTGCCAGGGCGATCGTCAGCTCGCGCACATCCGACGGTCCGCCGCCGGCGAGGATCTCGACGGACTCCCTGACCTCGTTGGCGTTGCCGATCGCGAGCCCGAGCGGCACATTCATGTCGGTCAGCAGCGCCGTCGTCGCGACACCCGAGTCGGTGCCGAGCGCGACCATCGTGCGTGCCAGCTCGCGGGCGCGATCGATGTCCTGCATGAATGCGCCGGATCCGAACTTCACGTCGAGCACGAGAGCGTCCGTGCCCTCGGCGATCTTCTTGGACATGATGCTCGATGCGATCAGCGGGATCGCCTCGACCGTGCCGGTGACGTCGCGGAGTGCGTACAGCTTCTTGTCCGCGGGGGCGAGCCCGGAGCCGGCCGCGCAGATGACCGCGCCGACGTCGCCCTGCATCTGCGCGAACATCTCCTCGTTGCTGAGAGCGGCGCGCCATCCGGGGATCGACTCGAGCTTGTCGAGCGTGCCACCGGTGTGGCCGAGTCCACGACCGCTCAGCTGCGGAACGGCCACGCCGAACGAGGCGACCAGCGGCGCGAGGGGCAGAGTGATCTTGTCACCCACGCCACCGGTGGAGTGCTTGTCGACGGTGCGCTTGCCGAGAGAGGCGAAGCTCATCCGCTCCCCCGAGGCGATCATCGCGTCGGTCAGCACGCGGATCTCATCGCGCTCCATGCCGCGCTGGAAGATGGCCATCGCGAACGACGCCATCTGCGCGTCGGAGACGTAGCCGCGCGTGTAGGCGTCGACCATCCAGCGAAGCGCGGGCTCCGGCACGGCACCGCCGTCGCGCTTGGCGCGGATCACATCGATCGCGTCGAACGGTTCGATGGCTCCCTGAGCCTGTGCAGCGGTCATCGTGCTTCCTCCAGGTCGCGCGGCCCGAATGCGTCGGGCAGCACCTCGTCGATCGTGCGGATGCCGGAGACGGTCTCCAGCAGCATCCCGGGCATCGCGTGCTCGAACAGCAGCTGGCGACAGCGTCCGCACGGCATGATGGTCTGCCCCTCGTTGTTGACGCACACGAACGCGACGAGCTGGCCGCCGCCGGACATGTGCAGGTCGCCGACCAGAGCGCACTCGGCGCACAACGTCACGCCGTAGGAGGCGTTCTCGACGTTGCAGCCGGCCACGATGCGGCCGTCGCTGACCAGGGCGGCCGCACCCACGCGATAGCGGGAGTACGGCGCGTACGCCTTGGTCATGGCGTCGGTTGCGACCTGGCGCAGTTCATCCCAGTCGATGTCCGTCATTGCGATGTTCTCTCTTCCCTGCAGGGCTACGACTTGATGTAGGGCTTGCCGTCGGCGGCAGGCGCCTTGATCTGCCCGGCGAACCCGGCGACCGCGAGCAGCGTCACCACGTAGGGCAGCATCAGCATGAACTCACCCGGGATGGGCGTCTTCAGGATCGACAGCAGGTTCTGCAGGTTGGTGGCGAATCCGAACAGCAGCGCCGCGAGCGTCGCGCGGATCGGGTCCCAGCGTCCGAAGATCACCGCGGCAAGGGCGATGAAGCCGAGCCCGGCCGTCATGTCCTTTCCGAACTGCGGGACCGAGACCAGGGTGAAGTACGCGCCGCCCATGCCTGCGATCGCGCCGGCGAGCAGCACGTTCCAGAACCGGGTCGGGTTCACCTTGATGCCCACGGTGTCCGCAGCCTGCGGGTGCTCACCGACGGCACGCAGCCGCAGACCCCACCGGGTGCGGTAGAGGCCCCAGGCCACGACGCCGACGGTGATGAACATCAGGTACCCGATGAACGTCTGGTTGAACAGCACCGGTCCGATGATCGGGATGTCGCTGAGCACCGGGATCTCGACGCGCGGGAAGCGCACCGGCCTGTTCAGCGTCGCCTCGTTCGGAGCGAGCAGAGCGCCGTACAGGAAGCCGGTGAGTCCGGTGACGAGCACGTTGAGCACGACACCGACGATGACCTGCTCGACGAGGTACTTGATCGCGAATGCGGCGAGCACACTCGCCACCAGGACGCCGCCGATCATGGCGCCGACGAGACCGACGAACGGGTTGCCCGTGATGCTCGACAGGAGCGCCGCGGAGAACGCGCCCAGGAGCAGCTGCCCTTCGATCGCGACGTTCACGACGCCGGCACGCTCGCCGATGACGCCGCCGAGAGCTCCGAAGACCAGAGGCACCGAGAGCGAGACCGCACCGAACAGCAGGCTCGTGACCGGCACGAGTCCGCCGGCGGCCGCCCAGACGAGGAACGCGAACACGGCCAGCACGCTGAACGCGATCACCAGCCACAGCGAGGGCGCACGGTAGGTCCATGCCCGAAGGAACGCCCCCACCGTCAGCACCACGAGGATGCCGATCACGACCCAGAAGGTCGAAGCCGTGGGCAGCGCCACGTCCGGCAGCGCGAGCGCCGAGGACTGGTCGGAGAGGCGGAACGTGCTGGTGCCGTCGCGCGGCACGAACAGGAACAGCAGCGCGAGGAGCACGGTGGCGCCGGCGAGGACGATCGGCGCCTTGAGGTGCCGTTCCTTCACGGTCGCCAGCTGGACCGTGCCGTCGGCGGCCTGAGTCTGCACGAGGGACATCATGCCGCCACCGCCTTCTTCGCGGCCTTGGCTCTGAGCCTGGCCGCCTTCTCGATATCGGTCTTCGGGAGGAAGAACACCGCGCGCAGCAGCGGCGGCGCGGCGATGAACAGCACCACGAGCGACTGCACGACGAGCACGATGTCGACCGGGATGTCCTGCGCCTGCATGGAGAAGGAGCCTGCCTTGAGCGCGCCGAACAGGATGCCGGCGGCGAACGTGCCCCAGGCGCGACTGCGGCCGAGGAGGGCGACGGTGATCGCGTCGAAGCCGATCCCGGCATCGATGGTCTCGGTGACGCCCGTGGTGACCGCGCCCTGGATCTGGTTCATGCCCGCGAGACCGGCGAGGCCACCGGCGAAGAGCATGGCGTAGACGTAGACGCGCTGGACGCTGATGCCCGCGGCGCGCGCGGCGTGCGGGTTCTCCCCCACGGCGCGCATGCGCATGCCGAGCGACGAGCGCTCGATGAGCCACCAGACGAACAGTGTCGCCACGATCACGATCACGAAGCCGAGGTCGAGCAACGGGAACTGCGGTCCGAGCAGCGTCGGGAACTGGGCGCTCTCCGGCGTCGCCGATCCGAGCGCCTGGTTCGTCCCCGGCTTCTGCAGCAGACCCGGGGTGCGGATCATCCACAGCAGCAGGTAGTACGCGATGTAGTTCAGCATGATCGTGAGGATCACCTCGTGCGCACCCGTGCGCGCCTTGATGAGTCCCGCGATCGCGCCCCAGAGCGCACCGCCCGCGATGCCGGCGATGAGCGTGACCGGGATGTGCAGCCAGATCGGCAGGTCGAGCGAGAACGTCAGCAGTGCGGCGACGGCCACACCGATGAGCATCTGGCCGCGAGCACCGATGTTGAACAGGCCGACGCGGAATGCCAGCGCCACGCCGAGGCCGGCCGCGATGAGCGGCGCCGCGAAGCCGAGCGTGTTGGTCAGCGGTCGGATCTGCGCCGCGAAGTCCGCGCCGCGGGCGTTGAAGATCGCTCCGCGGACCAGGGCCTCGTACCCGTTGTAGACGGCGTTCCACGCGGCGGCGAACGTATCACCGGGCTGTGCGAAGAAGTAGACGGATGCTTCCAGCACGTCTTCGTTCGTGAAGGCGATCAGGACGCCGCCGACGATGAGTGCCAGCACGATCGCGAGGATCGTGGTGACCGCATTGCCGCGGAGGATCTCTTTGAGGATGACGTTGCCGCGCGGGGGCGGCGGCACATCGGAGGGGTCGCGCGGGACCGTGCCGGTGCTCGTACTGAGCTCCTGCGGCGGAATCCCCTTGGTCACATCTCCTGCGCCGGGTGTCGCTCCGCTCACGCGGCCACCTCCCCTTCGGCCGCTCCGGCCATCATGAGTCCGAGCGTCTCCCGAGGCGTGTCGCCGGGGACGATGCCGACGATCGTGCCGCGGTACATGACCGCGATCCGATCGGCGAGAGCTGCGACCTCGTCGAGCTCCGTGGAGACGACGATCACGGGCACACCCGCGTCGCGCGTCTCGATGATCCGCTTGTGGATGAACTCGATCGAGCCGACATCGACACCACGGGTGGGCTGCGCCGCGACGAGGAGGCGCAGATCGCGGCTCATCTCCCTGGCGATGACGACCTTCTGCTGGTTTCCGCCGGACAGCGTTCCTGCGGCCGTCTCCGGACCCTGGGTGCGGATGTCGTACTCCTTGATGCGCGCACGGGCGAACTCGTCGAGCACCGAGCGCCGCAGTGTTCCCGCGCGACTGAACGCCGGGTCGTCCGAACGGTCGAGGATCAGGTTCTCCGCGACGGAGAAACCGGCCACCAGGCCGTCTTCAGTGCGGTCTTCCGGCACGAAGCCGACTCCGGCGTCGAGGATCGCGCGCACGCTCTTGCCGACGAGTTCGTTGCCGTCGAGCTCGATGCTGCCTTCGACGCGGGCGGCGAGGCCGACGATGGCCTCCACGAGCTCGGTCTGGCCGTTGCCCTGGACACCCGCGATCGCGAGCACCTCTCCCGGTCGGACGGCGAAGTCGACACCATCGACGACGATGGCCCCGGTGGGAGTGAGCACGCGCAGTCCCTTGACTTCGAATCCGCCCTCGCCCAGGCGCGGCGGTTCCTTGTGCACGGTGAGCTCGACGGCTCGGCCGACCATGAGCGAGGCGAGCTCGCCGTTGGTCGCGGTCGGGGACGCCTCGCCGACGACGCGGCCGAGACGGATGATGGTGATCTTGTCAGCGACCTCGCGGACCTCGCGCAGCTTGTGCGTGATGAACACGATCGCCGTGCCCTCGTCGCGCAGCTGGCGCATGATGCTCATCAGCTCGTCGGTCTCCTGCGGCGTGAGCACGGCCGTGGGCTCGTCGAACACGAGAACCTTCGCGTCGCGCGACAGCGCCTTGATGATCTCGACGCGCTGCTGCACGCCGACGGGAAGGTCTCCGACGAGGGCGTCGGGGTCGATGTCGAAACCGAAGCGGGCGGCGACCGATCGCACGTGCTCTCGCGCCTTCGCGATGTCGAGCGTGCCGAGGGCCTTGGTCTGTTCGTGTCCGAGCATCACGTTCTCGGCCACGGTGAACACCGGGACGAGCATGAAGTGCTGGTGGACCATGCCGATCCCCGCAGCCATCGCGTCACCGGGACCGCGGAAGCGCTGCACCTCGTCATCGAGGAGGATCTCGCCCTCGTCGGCCTGATACAGGCCGTAGAGCACGTTCATGAGGGTGGACTTGCCTGCGCCGTTCTCACCGAGGAGCGCGTGGATCTCACCCGGTTCGACCACGAGATCGATGTGGTCGTTGGCAACGAGGGTGCCGAATCGCTTGGTGATGCCGCGAAGTTCGAGCTTCATATCTGCACCTTATCCAGAAGAGTTGTCCAGGAGAATCATCGTCCGTCCACGACACGGGGCGAGTGGCATCCTGCTCACCACTCGCCCCGTGCGGGAACTGCGACGGAATTACTTGGAGGTCGGGGAGTTCGGGGACTCCACCTTGATGTCGCCGGCGATGATCTGCTCCTGCAGAGCCTTGAGCTCGTCGGTCAGACCCTCCGGCAGCTTCGACTCGAAGTCACCGAAGCCGGAGAGCTTGACGCCCTCGTTCTCGAGCGTGCCCACGTACGGGGCCGGGTCGAACTCGCCCTTGGCCGCAGCCAGGGTCGCGTCCTTCACGGCGACGTCGATCGCCTTCATGATCGAGACGAGCGTGATGCCGGCCACCTCGGGGTCGGCGACGGCGAGGTCGCTGTCGACACCGAGCATCAGGGTGTCCTTGCCGCTGTCGGCGATCGCCGCAGCCGCGCTCTGGTAGACGGGGCCGCCAACCGGGAGGATGACGTCGACGCCCTGGTCGAGCACACCCTGTGCGGTCTGCTTGGCGGTGTCGTTCGCGTCGAAGCCGCCCGTGAACGAGCCCTTCTGCGTGGCCTCGTCCCAGCCGAAGACCTCGACCGCAGCGGACTTGTCCTCGTTGTACTTCTCGACACCGAGCTGGTAGCCGTCCATGAACACGGCGACCGACGGGATCTGCATTCCGCCGAACGTGCCGACCTTGTTCACACCGCTCTGGGCAGACCACGATGCGGCAGCGTAGCCGCCGAGGTATGCGGCCTGAGCCGTGTCGAAGACGAGGGGCTTGATGTTCGGGGCATCGACGGTGCCGTCGAAGTCGTTGTCGGCCCAGTCGTCGATGATCGCGTAGTCGATGTCGGGGTTCGCGAGAGCGGACTCGACCGTGGCGGCGGACAGCTTGAAGCCGACCGAGACGATGAGCGAGCAGCCCTCGGAGACCGCGGTCTCGAGGTTCGGCGCGTAGTCGTTGTCATTCGCCGACTCGAACTCGAGGGGCTTGATGTCCAGCTCCTCGGCGGCGCTGTCCATGCCCTCCTTGGCGGACTGGTTGAACGACTTGTCGTTCCATCCGCCGGCGTCGGAGACGAGGCAGGGAAGGAAGTCGGAGGCGACCGGCTCGCCGGAGCCGGCGGGCTTGTCTGTCGGTGCCTGGCCGCAACCGGCGAGTGCGAAGACGACGCCAGCGGCGACGGTGACGCCGAGCAGCTTCTTGGTGGTGGAGATGGTCAACTGATGCCTCCCTCAACGAAACCGCGGCCATCGCGGATCGATCAAAGTTACCTACTGTTTCGGCTTTTGTGCACGCCCGCCCCGCATGTGCTGGCCAATGGTTACCAAGCTGAAATCAAGACAGCCGATGAGCGTGAGAGCGTGCTCATCGGAGCAGGCATCAGAGCACGTCTCCGCGACCGGTGAGCTTGAGCGACTCGACCACGCCCTTGACCCGCTGCGCGTGCTGCACGGTGGTGACCAGCAGCGCGTCGGGGGTGTCGACCACGACGATGTCCTGCACCCCCACCAGGCTGATCACGCGCGAGGTCTGGCTGACGAGGATTCCGCTCGCGCCGTCGGTGAGAACGCGCGCGTTCGGGCCGAGAACGGCGAGATCGTTCTTGCGACCGTTGGTGATGAGCTTGGTCAGCGAGGCGAAATCGCCCACGTCGTCCCAGTCGAAGTGGCCGGGGACGACGGCGAGGCGTCCGCGGCGGGCGGCGGGTTCGGCGACCGCGTAGTCGATCGCGATCTTCTTCAGGCGCGGCCAGATCCGATCGACCGCCGGTCCTCGACGATCGCGGTCGTCCCATGCCTCGGCGAGTTCGAGCAGACCGGCGTGCAGTTCGGGCTCGTTCACGGCCAGCTCCTCCAGCAGCACGCTGGCCTTGGCGATGAACATGCCCGCGTTCCAGAGGTACCCGCGATCAGCGATGTAGGACTTCGCCGTCTCGAGATCAGGCTTCTCCACGAAACTCTCGACGAGAGCGGCCTCGCGCGCGCCTTCGACCACGAGCTCGGGCCCCATCTTGATGTAGCCGAAACCGATCGCCGGCTCGGTCGGCGTGATGCCGATCGTGCAGATGTACCCCTCCCGCGCCACCTCGACGGCGTCGCGCACCGCGAACTCGAACACGCGTGTGCCGCGGATCACGTGGTCCGCGCTGAACGAGCCGATGATCACGTCGGGATTGCGGCGGTGCAGAATCGCCGCGGCGAGTCCGATCGCCGCCGCCGACTCGCGCGGCTCGGACTCCAGGAAGACGTTCAGGTCGGGGATGCCGGGCAGCTCCGCCTCGACGGCCGCGCGATGGGCACGGCCGGTGACGACGGCGATCCGGTCCGCCCCGGCGAGCGGGACGAGCCGATCCCAGGTGTCGCGCAGCAGCGAGTGCCCGGACCCTGTCAGGTCGTGCAGGAACTTCGGTGCGTCCGCCCGGGAGAGCGGCCACAGCCTGCTGCCGATGCCGCCGGCGGGAATGACTGCGTAGAAATCCTTGATGGGTGCGCTCACCCTGCCAGGGTAGCCGCAGAGGACGAGCCGACATCGAGAGACTTAGGCTCCCCTTCGTCGCTCCCAGTGATCTGACAGGAATAAGATGGACAGCGATCGGGCGTGCCTGAGACTTCGCCAGGCTCACACTTGAACGAGAGCAGTGCACGCGACCGAGTCACATCGATCCAGGGAGGACGACCGTGTCCACAAGCGCCCGCTTGACACCGTCGATTTCGGAAACCACGTCCAAGACCCCACGCGGCACCCTCTATCGGGGTCGCGAAGGCATGTGGTCGTGGGTGCTTCACCGCATCACCGGAGTCGCCATCTTCTTCTTCCTGTTGGTGCACGTGCTCGACACGGCGCTGATCAGGGTGTCGCCGGAGGCGTACAACGCCGTCATCGGCACATACAAGAACCCGGTCATGGCCCTCGGTGAGGTCGTGCTCGTCGCCGGCATCGTGTTCCACGCGATGAACGGCCTGCGCATCATCGCCGTCGACTTCTGGTCGAAGGGCGCCAAGTATCAGCGTCAGCTGTTCTGGGGCGTCCTGCTGGTGTGGGGCATCATCATGGCCGGCTTCGTGCCCCGCCACCTGATGCTCGCGTTCGCCGGGTTCGGAGGGGGACACTGATGTCTGCACAGACCATGGCGACCGCCCCGGTGCGCCGCCGCCGCGGAGTCAACCTCGAGAAGTGGGGCTGGATCTTCATGCGCGTCTCGGGCGTCGTGCTCGTCGTGCTGATCTTCGGCCACCTCTTCGTCAACCTCATGGTGGGCGAAGGCATCCACGCCCTCGACTTCGCGTTCATCGCCGGCAAGTTCGCCACGCCGTTCTGGCAGTGGTGGGACGTGCTGATGCTGTGGCTCGCACTCATCCACGGCGCCAACGGCATGCGCACGATCGTGAACGACTACGTGACGAACAGCACGGCGCGCAAGGCGCTGGTCTGGGCGCTCGGGCTGGCCGCCGGCCTGCTCATCATCCTCGGCACGCTCGTGGTCTTCACGTTCGACCCGTGCCTGGGTGTGACCGAGGACAGCGTCCTCTGGTCCGAATGCGCCGCGATCGTCGGGAACTAGAAGAAGGCATACGAGAAGTGACTACCGAGACGCAGGATTCCGTCGTCCGTGACGGCGTGCACTACCACCAGTTCGACATCGTCATCGTGGGAGCCGGTGGGGCGGGCATGCGTGCCGCCATCGAGGCGGGCCCCGGGGCGAAGACCGCCGTGATCTCCAAGCTCTACCCCACGCGCTCGCACACCGGTGCGGCGCAGGGCGGTATGGCGGCGGCCCTCGCGAACGTCGAAGAGGACTCCTGGGAGTGGCACACCTTCGACACCGTCAAGGGCGGTGACTACCTCGTCGACCAGGACGCGGCCGAGATCCTCGCGAAGGAGGCCATCGACGCGGTCATCGACCTCGAGAACATGGGCCTCCCCTTCAACCGCACGCCCGAGGGCAAGATCGACCAGCGCCGCTTCGGCGGGCACACCGCAGAGCACGGCAAGACCCCGGTCCGCCGCGCCTGCTACGCCGCCGACCGCACCGGCCACATGATCCTGCAGACGCTGTTCCAGAACTGCGTCAAGCTCGGCATCAACTTCTTCAACGAGTTCTACGTCCTGGATCTGCTCACGGTGAAGGACGCCAACGGCAAGACCCAGGTCTCGGGCGTCGTCGCCTACGATCTCGCGACCGGCGAGCTGCACGTCTTCCAGGCCAAGGCCGTGATCTTCGCGACCGGCGGTTTCGGCAAGATCTTCAAGACGACCTCGAACGCGCACACCCTCACCGGCGACGGCGTCGGCATCGTGTGGCGCAAGGGACTCCCCCTCGAGGACCTGGAGTTCTTCCAGTTCCACCCGACCGGCCTCGCCGGTCTCGGCATCCTCCTCACCGAGGGCGCACGAGGAGAGGGCGCGATCCTGCGCAACGCCTCGGGTGAGCGCTTCATGGAGCGCTACGCCCCGACCATCAAGGACCTCGCCCCGCGCGACATCGTCGCCCGCTGCATGGTGCAGGAGGTCCTCGACGGCCGTGGCGCCGGTCCCCACAAGGACTACGTGCTGCTGGACTGCACGCACCTGGGAGCCGAGGTTCTCGAGACCAAGCTCCCCGACATCACCGAGTTCGCCCGTACGTACCTCGGCGTCGACCCGGTCGTCGAGCCCGTGCCCGTGATGCCCACCGCGCACTACGCCATGGGCGGCATCCCGACCAACAACGACGGCGAGGTGCTCGCGGACAACACCACCGTCGTCCCCGGCCTCTACGCCGCCGGCGAGTGCGCCTGCGTCTCGGTGCACGGCGCGAACCGCCTCGGCACCAACTCGCTCCTGGACATCAACGTCTTCGGCAAGCGCGCCGGCCGCAACGCCGTCGAGTACGTCAAGACCGCCGAGTTCGTGCCGCTCCCCGAGAACCCGGCGGCATTCGTGTCGGGCATGCTCGAGGACCTGCGCAACAACCAGGGCACCGAGCGCATCGCCGTGCTCCGCAAGACCCTGCAGGACGAGATGGACAAGGGCGCGCAGGTCTTCCGCACGCACGATTCCCTCCAGCACGTGCTCGGCGTGATCGCCGAACTGCGTGAGCGATACAAGAACGTCCACGTCGACGACAAGGGCCAGCGGTTCAACACCGACCTGCTCGAAGCCGTCGAGCTGGGCTTCCTCCTCGACATCGCCGAGGTCGTCGTCTACGCCGCGCAGAACCGCGAGGAGAGCCGCGGCGGACACATGCGCGACGACTTCCCGAAGCGCGACGACGAGAAGTACATGAAGCACACCATGGCCTACCTGACCGGTGACCCGCACTCCTCCACGCCGAGCGATCACATCAAGCTCGACTGGAAGCCGGTCGTCTTCACGAAGAACGAGCAGGGCGAGTTCAACTACCCGCCGATGGAGAGGAAGTACTGAGCATGTCGACCGCCATCGCAGAGGCACCTGCCGACACGACCGAGGAGACCGGCATCCAGTCCTTCGTCGTCACGTTCAACATCCGCCGGTTCAACCCGGAGGTCGACGCCGAGCCGCACTGGGTCGACTACGACGTGGAGCTCTACTCCACCGACCGTGTGCTCGACGCCCTGCACAAGATCAAGTGGGAGGTCGACGGCTCCCTGACCTTCCGCCGCTCCTGCGCCCACGGCATCTGCGGCTCCGACGCCATGCGCATCAACGGCCGCAACCGCCTCGCCTGCAAGACGCTGATCAAGGACCTCGACATCTCGAAGCCGATCTACGTCGAGGCGATCAAGGGCCTGCCGCTGGAGAAGGACCTGGTCGTCGACATGGAGCCGTTCTTCGCGTCGTACCGCGAGGTGCAGCCGTTCCTGGTCGCCAGCTCCGTGCCGGAGAAGGGCAAGGAGCGCGTCCAGTCCATCGCCGACCGCGAGATCTTCGACGACACCACCAAGTGCATCCTGTGCGCCGCGTGCACCTCGTCCTGCCCTGTGTTCTGGACCGACGGGCAGTACTTCGGCCCGGCCGCGATCGTCAACGCCCACCGCTTCATCTTCGACTCCCGCGATGACAACGCAGCGGTCCGCCTCGACATCCTCAACGACAAGGAAGGCGTGTGGCGCTGCCGCACCACCTTCAACTGCTCCGAGGCATGCCCCCGTGGCATCGAGGTCACCAAGGCCATCGCCGAGGTCAAGCAGGCCGTGCTCCGCGGGCGTCCCTGACGACGCTTCTGCAGTCACATGCGAACAGGCGGTCCCTTCGGGGGCCGCCTGTTCGCGTATCCGCCACCACTCTCCTCGCCCCCACCTCTTGGGTAGGGTGGGGAGGTGTCCGAACCCGATGGCTCCGAGGCCGAGTCCGGTCGCCTCGATGCGGCCGTCGAGCGCGCGACCGCACTGACACAGCGCACCCTCGGTCTGTTCCCGGTGCGGGTCTGGCGCCACTTCCTGCAGCACAACGGATTCCTCCTCGCTGCGGGCGTGAGCTATCAGGCGCTGTTCGCGATCTTCGCGGCGATCTATCTCGTCTTCGCGATCGCCGGGCTCTGGCTCGGTGGCAGCGAGGAGGCGGTGGATGGCCTGATCGCCATGATCAACCGCTACATCCCCAATCTGATCCTCCCCGAAGGCGGTGTCTTCACGCCCGCACAGGTGCAGGAGATCGCGGTGAACACCACGGGGCTGCTGAGCGTGACCGGTCTGATCGCCCTCGGCACCGTGATCTGGACGGCCATCGGATGGGTCACGTTCTCGCGTCGGGCGACGAGGGACATCTTCGGCCTGCCGCCGGACCGGCGCAGCTACGTGCTGCTGAAGGCCAGGGACCTGCTGGCGGCCGTGATCTTCGGTGTCTCTCTCGTCGTCGGCTCACTGCTCAGCTCCGCCAGCGCGGCGGTGCTGAGCTGGCTCCTCAGCCTGCTGGGGTGGGACTCCGGCTCCGACGGGATCAACATCAGCATCCGCATCGGCACCGTGCTGGTGTCGTTCGCCCTGATGTCCGGGGCGCTGGCGGCGATGGTGCGCTTCCTGACGGGAACGTCACTGCACTGGCACGTGATCTGGCCGGGGGCGCTTCTCGGCGGCGGCGCGATGACCATCCTCCAGTACGGGGCCGGATTCCTGCTGAGCTACACGCCCTCCAACCCACTGCTCGCCACGTTCGCCATCTTCATCGGTCTCCTGCTGTGGTTCCGCGTGAACGGGGTGGTGATGCTGGTGGCGTCCTCCTGGATCGCTGTCGCCGCGCAGGATCGCGATCTGCCTCTGTTGACGCTCACGGATGCCGAACGCCGCGTGACCGAGTATCAAGCGCTGTTGACGGCGGCGCGCATCCGGGTGCGCAAAGCCCACGCCGCCCGCGAGAGTGCGCCGTGGTACCGCGCCTGGGCTGCGGAGAGGGCCGTGCGCGACGCGGAGCAGGAGCTCGCGGACCTCGAGGCCTCTCCTCCCCCACCCGACGACCCGCGCGGCCCGCTGGCCCAGCGCCTGCTCACGGAGC
The DNA here is from genome assembly GCF_049896645.1 of Microbacterium sp. DWRC1-3. NCBI lineage: Bacteria > Bacillati > Actinomycetota > Actinomycetes > Micrococcales > Microbacteriaceae > Microbacterium > Microbacterium sp. DWRC1-3. Next base: position 902,626 of record NZ_JAFCUS010000002.1, on the reverse strand, counting down.
TGCATCGACCGGGACGGGATGTCGGCGGCGCTCGTTAGGCTTGTGACCATGCCTCATCTGCGTATCGCCACGGTCAATGTCAACGGAATCCGAGCGGCGGCTCGCAACGGGATGAGCTCCTGGTTGGACGATGCCGGCGTCGACATCCTCACGCTCCAGGAGGTCCGCGGGCAGGACGAGCACCTCGAGGCCGCACTCCCCGGCTGGACTTTCGTGCACGATGAGGCCACAGCGAAGGGGCGGGCCGGCGTCGCCATCGCCAGCCGCACTCCCGCGCTGGCCTCCCGCACCGATTTCGGCCCCGACGACTTCGACTCCAAGGGTCGCTGGATCGAAGCCGACTTCCTGATCGGCGATCGCCCGCTCACCGTCGTGAGCGCCTACGTGCACTCCGGCGAGGCCGACACCGCGAAGCAGGACGAGAAGTGGAAGTTCCTCGACGCGTTCGGGACGCGCCTGGGCGAGCTCGGCTCCGACGGCGCCCTCGCGCTCGTCACAGGCGACCTCAACGTCGGGCACCGTGAGCTCGATATCAAGAACTGGCGAGGCAACCGCAAGAAGGCCGGTTTCCTCCCCCGCGAGCGCGCCTACTTCGACCGCTTCCTCGGCGAGGCGGGCGCAGAGGTCTCGGGGGTCGACGGCACCGTGGGCACCGGCCTCGGCTGGATCGACGTCGGCCGAAAGTTCCACGGCGAGGTCGACGGCCCGTACACCTGGTGGTCGATGCGAGGACAGGCGTTCGACAACGACTCCGGGTGGCGCATCGACTATCACCTCGCGACGCCCGCACTCGCCGAACGCGTCGAGAGCTATCACGTCGCGCGCGCCGCGGCCTACGACCAGCGCTGGAGCGACCACGCGCCCGTCGTCGTCGACTACCGCTACTGATCCGCGACGGGCACGCCACCCGACGTCGTGACGTCCGGCGCTGTGAGGTCCGCATAGCGGTACCACCCGCGGTATTCCAGGACCGTCCCGAGAACGGGGCTCGTCGCGCGCATGTCGATGGTGCGTCGACGGCGGGCCTCGTCCCAGCCGTCGACGAGCTCCACCTCGATGCGCAGGATGCCGCGGAGCGGGATCCGATACCGCCCCAGCCGCAGTGCGACGGCGCGAGTGCTCATGCGCAGCGCACCCTCGTCGGTCACCGAGCAGTGCTCGAGCATCTGCACCCGCCCTCGCGCGCCCAAGGCGTTCTGGACGATGCCGGGGTGACCGGTCGCGAAGAGTCGATCCGTCACGTACTGCGTCGCGCCGGGGAAGCGGAACTCGCGGACGGTGTCGAGCATCGCCCGCCCCGAGCGCGATCGGCCTGACACGGTATCGATCCGGAACGGCACGTCACGCGCGAACCGCGTCACCAGCAGACCGGGACCGATGACAGGGGCGGCGAGACCGGCGACGCGTCCGAACCGGCTCCCGGCGACCGTGAACACGCCCTCGGCGCTGTCGCGGGGCGCCTCGACGCTCATCTGCGCGAGGATCTCGGGATGCAGCCGCTGCGCCTGCTCCCCCAGGGCTTCGAGGAAGGCCGCTCCACGCGCGGTCACTCTCGAGCCTCCTCACGGTACGGCTTCACGGTCTCCGGGGCGGGGCCGTCGACGAACTCGCACGTGAACGCGCCCCGATAGCCGAACAGGAACCCGAAGACGTCGTTGTGGATCTCGAGGTCGATCAGGTAGCACTCCTGCTCGTCGTCATAGCGCTCGACGAGCCGCGCCCGTCCGCTGAAGACCATCGGGAAGCGGAAGGCCGCACGCCCCTCGTAGAAGCGCTGTGCCCCCGAGGTGAGCAGGAGCCCGCCGTCATCGGTGACGGCGAGGTCGAGGTCGACCGCGAGGTGCTGATGGGTGCCCAGGTAGTCGACCACTCGCCGCCGGGCCTCGCTGTAGATCATGGTCGCGTCGAAGCGGCGGCGGCGACCGGGGCGCACGTCCATGGTCCGCACGAAGGTCACGGTCTCACGGCCGAAGTCGTCGACGTAGGCGTGGTTGTCGATCCGGAACGGCACGTCCTGTCCCCGCTCGGGGAAGAGGATGTTCCGGAAGGTCCCGATGAGGAGGAACGGCAGCGTCCACCACGGACCCCGGCGCACCTCGGTCATCACTCCGCGCCCGATGCAGCCGTAGCCGGCGTCGACGCCGACCCCGAACCGGCGCTGGAGCTGCGGGTGGAGCCGCGCGAAATCGGCTCCCAACGCGCGCTCGAAGATCCCGGCGCCTGTGGTCATACGAGCTCCTCCAGAGATTCCGGTGCGTCCTCCATGATCGTGCGTCCGGTGCGTCGCGGAGGCCGGGAGAGGCAGTTTCGTGCGCGAGGTCGGTGACCTCGGCGCAACGATCGCCATCCGCTGGTCTCCTCGGGCGTGATCCCCTGCTCGGCCCAGAGCCGCAGGCGATCGAAGCTCCGCGCCGTGAGCCACCAGACGAAGCGCCGCGTGATCAGCGGATCCAGCACGCGCCCGAGCCAGCCCCAGCCCGGGACGTAGTCGTAGCCGGTGAGGAATCGCACGCCGTCATCCGTCGGCACGTAGCGCCAGTACCCACGCCCGACTCCGAGCGGGGAGAGCACGTCGTCCGTGTCGAAGAGGAGCGCGGAGGTCCGCTCGCCCGTGCGGCTCTGCTTCGTGGCGAGCGAGACGCCGGTTCCGCGGATCGTGTGCACCCCCAGGTCGAGTTCGTAGCGGAAGTCCTGTGCGCCGTCCGCCCGGGTGCGCTGCGGCACGATGTCGCTGAAGCGCGCGTCCCAGCGCACGTGCGAGGACGGGTCCTGGGTCAGCGCCCACACCTCGTCCAGGGGTGCGCGGATGAGGATCTCGACGTAGAGGGCCCGATCCCCTCGCGACCGTGGGAGAGGAGAAGCGGAAGCCATGCGCCCATCGTAGGGGCACAGCACGCACCCCATAGGATTGATCCCGTGACGAGACCTCGCCTTTACTCCGGAATGCAGCCCTCCGCCGACTCCCTCCAGATCGGCAACTACATCGGCGCGCTGCTCCAGTGGCGGGAGCTGCAGAGTTCCTACGACGCCTATTTCTCCGTCGTCGATCTGCACGCGATCACCGTCGCCCAAGACCCGGCAGAGCTGCGTGAGAAGACGCGTCGTACGGCAGCGCAGTACATCGCCGCCGGTATCGAGCCCTCGCTGTCGACGCTGTACGTGCAGTCGCATGTGCGCGCTCACGCCGAGCTCGCGTGGATCCTCAGCACCATCACCGGCTTCGGCGAAGCCGGTCGGATGACGCAGTTCAAGGACAAGTCCTCGCGCTACGGTGCGGACTCGACCAGTGTCGGCCTGTTCACCTACCCGGTGCTCATGGCCGCAGACATCCTGCTCTACCAGACCGATGTGGTGCCGGTGGGGGATGACCAGAAGCAGCACGTCGAGCTCACGCGCGATCTCGCCGAGCGTTTCAACTCACGATTCGGTGAAACCTTCACGGTGCCGATGCCCGTCATCCAGAAGGAGACCGCGCGCATCTACGACCTGCAGAACCCGACGTCGAAGATGTCGAAGTCTGCCGAGAGCGACGCCGGCGTGCTGTGGATGCTCGACGATCCGGCGAAGTCGGCGAAGAAGGTCATGCGCGCGGTGACCGACAACGAGGGCTCCGTGCGGTTCGACCGCGAGAGCAAGCCCGGCGTCTCGAACCTGCTCACGATCTATGCGGCGCTCACGGGACGCCAGGTCGCCGCGATCGAGGACGAGTACGCGGGACGCGGTTACGGCGATTTCAAGAAGGGCCTGGCCGAGGTCGTCGTCAACGAATTCGAGCCGGTGCGCGCCCGCGCCCTCGAGCTGCTCGACGATCCCGCCGAGCTCGATCGCATCCTGGCCGAGAACGCCGCCCGCGCCGATGCCGTCGCCGACGCGACGCTTTCGGACGTGTACGACCGGGTGGGTCTGCTTCGGCGCGTCTGACGCTCGCCTTAGGATGGGGGCGTGACTGATCCGCAGCTGCCTCCCCCGTCCGGTGCCGTGCCCTCCGAATCGCAGGTGCCGCCCGAGACGTCGGTCCCGTCGGTGCCGGCAGCGCCTGCAGGTGCGGTCCCACCTCCTCCGGCCTTCCCCGCGCCGCCCGCGTTCTCCGTCCCGCCAGCCTATCCGGTTCCGCCGACGTACCCGGTTCCGCCGGCGTACCCGGCAGGTCAGGCCGCACCTCCTGCCCCCGGTCACCCTGCGTATGCGGCAACGCCCGGCTCTCTCCCTTCCGCTCCTGCTCCCGGATACCCTGCTGCCCCTCCCGGGGCGTACCAGGTGCCCGTCGGCGGCTACGCCGCACCTGCGGGCGCGTACGCCGTGCCGGAGACCACGCCCCGTCGGTCCGGGCTGATGGGGATGCTCGCGCTGATCTCCGCACTCGTCGCCGCGATCGTGATGCCCATCGTCGCGGGCATCAACGCCTTCGCGATCGGCCGCGTCATCCCGCCGAGCATGACGACGTACAGCGATGATCTGCGCATCTTCGCCCCGGTACGCGATCAGGTGCTCTGGACGGAGCTCTCCTTCTGGGCGGGCACGATCCTCGGCATCGCGGCGATCGTGCTCGGTATCATCGCGATCCGCAAGAAGCAGGGCCGCGGGGCCGGTATCGCGGCGCTGGTCGTGGCCGTTCTCGGCGCGGTGATCTTCTCGATCGTCCTGGTCATCGCGCTGGGCGCGGGAAGCGCCACCGGCCTCGCCGGCTACACCGCCTGATCGGTCGTCAGCGGTCGGGCGGCGCCGCCCGGCTCACCGCGGTGCGTGGTGCTTCTGCTGCGCTGCGAGAAGGCCTTCGCCCACCAGCAGCTCGACCGCATCGGCGGCATCCGCGATGAGGATCGGCAGGTTCGGCCGCTCCTCCTTGCCGAACGGGGCGAGCACCCAGTCCGCGGGATCCTGGCGCCCGACGGGACGGCCGATGCCCACCCGCACGCGCGGGAAGTCGGCAGTGCCCAGGGCACGTGCGACGTCGCGCACGCCGTTGTGTCCGCCGTGACCGCCCCCGGTCTTGAGCTTGACCGTGTCGAACGGGATGTCGAGCTCGTCGTGCACCACGATCACCTGCTCGGCAGGGACCGAGTAGAACCGGGCCAGAGCCGCGACGGGCGTGCCGGAGACGTTCATGAAGGTGTTCGGCTTGGCCAGCACCACCTTGTCCGCCCCGGGGCGCAACCACGTCTCGACGACGCGCGCTCCCCCCTTGTGCTCGCGGAACGCCTCGCTGCGTCGCGAGGCCAGCTCGTCGACCACCATCTGGCCGATGTTGTGCCGTGTGGCCTCATAACGGGGGCCGGGGTTGCCGAGCCCGACCACGAGCCAGGTCGATGCCATGTCCTCGTCCTCTCACTGCCCGGGGTGCAGAGCCTCGGTCAGGATACGACAGAGGGGACGCGATCGGATCGCGTCCCCTCTGTGATGAATCAGTCGGAGATCACTCCGCGGCGGCCTCTTCTGCTGCCTCGGTCGCCGCGGCGGTCTCGCCCTCGGCGTCATCCTCGGTGGGTGCAGCCGGGACGGAGATCGCGACGACGAGCACCTCGGGGTCGGAGAGCAGCGTGGAGCCCTTGGGGAGCTTCACGTCGGCGCCGGTGATGTGCGCGCCCTCTTCCAGGCCCTCGACCGAGACCTCGATGTTCTGGGGGATGTGGGTGGCCTCGGCCTCGATCGACAGCGTGGTCGCGTCGAGGTTGACGATGGTGCCCGCAGCGGACTCGCCCGTGACGACGATCGGGACGTCGATGGCGACCTTCTCGCCCTTCTTCACGACGAGCAGGTCGATGTGCTCGATGATCTGGTGCACCGGGTCGCGCTGGACGTCCTTGACGAGGGCGAGCTGGCTCTTGCCCTCGATGTCGAGCTCGAGAAGAGCGTTGGCGCGACGGATGATGAGCGAGACCTGGTGGCCCGGCAGCGCGACGTGCACCGGCTCGGTGCCGTGGCCGTAGATGACGGCGGGGATCTTGCCGGCGGCGCGGAGGCGGCGGGCGAAGCCCTTGCCGAAGCTCTCGCGGAGCTCGGCCTGGACCTTGGTGTCTTCAGACATGGGGTTCTCCTTCGGGGCACGCAGCGAAGGCGCCGCGCGGTGGTCTTGGAATTTTCGAACTCGCTGACGCAGGAGGAAAGCCACCGGGCTTGCTTCGCCGCGTCGATAACGGATGTTCGCGCACGCGCAGAAGCATCCCTCGCCGAGGTACAGCCTCAATGGTACCGGATGACCCGATAGGCTGAGGACACCGGTCCTTTTTCTGCAGAACACGGAGAACCCCCATGCTCGACGGCGCCTTCCTCTCGCACGCACTCCTCTGGCTGATCGGCGCCATGACCGTGTGCGCTGCCGTCACGTCGTTCATCGCGCTGTTCGCGATGGGCCGCTCGGGCTACCGCAAGGACTGACCTCCGCCGGACTCAGCGCGGCAGCCGTGCCGCCGCGGCGATGACGGCGGATGCGGTCCGCACGTCCGCCGACTCGTCCACCCTGATGCCGTGCTCATCGGCTTCGAGGGACTCGAGCGTCTGGAGCTGCGAGTCCAGGAGCGCCGCCGGCATGAAGTGATCGGCCCGCAGACGCATCCGCTCCTCGAGCACGGCCCGACCGATCGCGAGTTCCGCGAAGAAGGTCTCCGGCGCCTCGGCTCTGATGACCTCGCGATAGGCACGTCGGAGCGCCGAGCACGCGACGACGATCCGCTCCTCTGCCTGGAGCGTCTCGCCCACGAGGCGGAGCCAGGGCTGCCGATCCGCGTCGTCCAAGGGGATTCCCGCCGCCATCTTGCGGACGTTCGCTGCCGGATGCAGGTCGTCGCCGTCGATGAACCGCGCACCGAGAGCATCGGCGAGGAACGCCCCCACCGTCGACTTACCCGAACCGCTCGGGCCCATCACGACGATGCGCACACTCATGCCTCCCGGCCGAAGTCGATGAGCACCTTGCAGGAGCTCGCGGGGTCGGCGGCCCGTGCGAAGGCATCGAGCGCATCGTCCACCGGCAGCACGTGGCTGATGATACCGCGCACGTCGAGGCTGCCGTCGGCGAGGGCGGCGATGACCTCGTCGAACTCCGCCCCGAAGCGGAAGGATCCGCGCAGCGTGAGCTCACGGGTGATGGCCGTGGCCATCGGCGCCGGCACCTCTCCCCCGCGCTGGAGCCCCAGCATCACCACCGTGCCCCCGCGGGCGGCGGCGGAGACGGCGGCCGAGAGTCCGGGGACGGTGCCGCTCGATTCGATCACGACGTCGGCGTGCAGGTCGGAGATCTCGCTCTCAGCCCGTGCATCGAGCGACCGGATGCCGCGCGCTTCGGCGATGTCGCGCGGCTGCTGCTGAAGGTCGGTGACGGTCACGGAGGAGGCCCCTGCGCGCTGCGCCACTGCGGCGACGAGTTGGCCGATGGGTCCGGCACCGATCACGACGACCCGCAGACCACGCACATCACCCGCACGCTGCACACCGTGCCAGGCGACGGCTGCGGGCTCGGCGAGCGCCGCCGTCTGCAGGTCGAGACCGGCGGGAAGCGCGTGCAGCATGCGTGCGGGCAGGGCGACGCGGCGCGCGAAGGCCCCCTGGGTGTGCGGCAGGTGCATCGCCGAGCCGAGATACGTCGACGCCGGCGCGAGGTTGGGATGCGCCGCCGGCCAGGGGGTGCGTCCGTCACCGTGCGCGGTGAGCGGATGGACGGCCACGGGAGTGCCGACGGCGGGCCCCGTGCCATCGGCCGCGGCGACGCAGACGACGCCGGACACCTCGTGTCCGAGGATCATCGGCTCACGCAGCACCGAGGCACCGGCGGCTCCATGTCGCCAGTAGTGGAGGTCTGATCCGCAGATGCCGCCGTAAGCGATGTCCACGACGGCTTCATCCGGTCGGGGCGCCGGGGCGCCGATGTCTTCGATCCGCAGATCCTCGGCGGCATGCGCCACCACGGCGAGGTTGTTCACCGCGCTCCTTCCTCGGTCACACGAATGCCGTGACCAGCTCGATTCCCGCGACCCTGACGGTCACGGTCTGCCCGGGCTCCACGGGCGCCTGGGAGTGCGGAGCGCCGGTCATGACGACGTCTCCCGGTCCGAGCGGAGACCACGCGGCCACGTAGGCGAGGCATTCCCGGATCGACATGGGCAGCTGCCTACTTCCCGTCTCGGCGACCAGGCGTCCGTCCACCTCCACCTCGAGGCTCACGTCGTCGATCCCGACCTCGGTGTCGATCCAGGGGCCGAGCGGGGTGTAGCCCTCCCCCGACTTCGATTCGAAGTTGCGGGGGTCGAACGCCGCTCGATCCGGGCTCGAGAGGTCGTTCACCGCCGTGACGCCGAGCACGTACTCGTGCGCGTTGTGCACGGTCAGCCCCGGAGTCGGGCGCCCGATCACGACGGCGATCTCGCCCTCGGCGACCTGGGCACCGGCGTCGCGGCGCATCACGACCTCGGCACCGCTGCCGATCACCGTCCGCGGACTCTTGAGCCACGCCTGCACCGGCGACACGTGCTCCGGCCCGTTCTGGGCGATGCCGACGATCACCACGGGGTCCACCGGCGCGATCATCGCCCCGTCGACGGCGTCTCCTTCAGCGCTCGGCAGGCGCCCCTCGGCGAAGGCGACGAAGGGATCGGACAGCGGGATCAGCCCGTCCGCCGTCTCGCGCACCCAGCGGGGGCCGTCGGCGGTGTCGATGCGCCCGAGACGCATCAGACCACCGCCGTCATGCCGCCGTCGACGAACAGCGTCTGCCCGTTGACGAAGTCGCTCGCGCCACTGGCGAGGAACAGCAGGGCACCGACGAGGTCCTGGGTGTCTCCCCAGCGGCCGGCGGGCGTGCGTCCGCGCACCCACTGCGAGAACTGCTCGTCCGCGACGAGCGCCTTCGTGAGCTCGGTCGCGAAGTACCCGGGAGCGATCGCATTGGCCTGGATGCCGTGCGGGGCGAGATCGGCGCACAATCCCTTCGTGAACATCACGATGGCACCCTTGGTGGCCGAGTAGGCAGCGATCGAAGGACGCGCGAGCTGCGACTGCACGCTGCCGATCTGGATGATCTTGCCCGAGCCGCGTGCGATCATCCCGGCGGAGACCCGTCGCGACAGATGGAAGACGCTGGAGAGGTTGGTCTGCACGAGCGCATCCCAGTCCTCATCGGCGAACTCCGCGATCGGCGCTCGGCGCTGGACCCCGGCGTTGTTCACGAGGATGTCGGGGGTGCCGACCAGACGCTCGACCTCGGCCATGCCGGCATCCACCGCCGCGGCGTCGGTCACATCGAAGACGACGCTGTGCACGACGGCTCCCGTGGCGTGCGCGATCTCGTCGGCCGATGTCCGGGCCTTGACAGCGTCCCGTCCGTGCACGACGACGGTCGCGCCCGCTCCGGCGAGCCCCGCAGCGAGTGTCCTGCCGATCCCCTGGCTCGACCCCGTGACCAGCGCCGTGCGCCCCGTCAGATCGAAGGCGGCGAGTCCCGCCGGCAGCGCGGTCATCGGCCCACGGCCTTGATCGACACCGTGGTGGCGAACACGTCGTCGCCGGCCTCGGCCCTCGAGACCTTGATCGCGTCGTCGACGCGGGTGAGGTCGCGACGAAGGGTCTCAGGCGCGAGGAAGGTCGACGCGGTGGTGATGAGGGCGAGCACGGCCATGTAGATGGCCAGCAGCACCCAGTTGCCGTCGCTCACCGCGATCAGGTAGGCACCGAGGACACCGGCGAGACCGCCGGCGAGCACGGCCGAGATCTCGCGGGCCATCGCGACGCCCAGGTAGCGGTGACGGTTGCCGAAGAGCTCGGGGAGCATGGCGCACTGCGGTCCGAGCATGCTGTTCACGGCGACACCGATGCCGATCGCGATCACGCCGATCGCCACGGCGTAGTTTCCGAGCGACAGCAGCCACCACGCGGGGAAGGTGTAGACGAGCATGAACACCGCCCCGAAGCGGTACACCGTGCGACGACCGAAGCGGTCGGAGAGGTGGCCGGTGAACGGCACGGAGAACACGCCGATCAGCGATCCGAGGGTGACACCCCACGTGAGCAGGCTCTTGTCGGCGTTGTCGCCGATCACGGTGACGAAGAACGCGAGACCGAGTGTCTGGAACATGTAGGAGCCGCCGTTCTCGGCCATCCTCAGACCCACGCCGACGATCACACCGGGCAGCCCGTGCGTGAAGATCTCCTTGATCGGGCGGTCGGCGACCTGCTCGTGCTTCTCGAGCTCGATGAACGTCGGCGTCTCGCGCAGTCGCATCCGGATGAACAGCGCGAGCAGGATCAGCGCGAAGGAGGCGAGGAACGGCACGCGCCAGCCCCAGCTCAGCAGCTGGTCCTCGGGGAGCAGCGTGATCAGGCCGAAGACGACCGCGGCGAGCAGCGTTCCCGCCTGGATGCCGACGAACGGCAGGGCCGAGAAGAAGCCGCGACGCTTCACCGGCGCGTACTCGGCCATCAGCACGGTCGCGCCCGCCTGCTCGGCCCCGGCACCGAAGCCCTGCAGCAGACGCATCAGCACCAGCAGGATCGGCGCCCAGACACCGATCGCGGCGTAGGTGGGCAGCAGACCGATCGCGGTCGAGGCTCCGCCCATCAGCACGATCGTGGCGACCAGGACCCACTTGCGCCCGAGCTTGTCGCCGAGGACACCGAAGAACAGGCCGCCGAACGGACGAGCCAGGAACCCGACGCCGAAGGTCGCGAAGGCGGCGACCGTGGCCATGGCCGGGTCGTCCTGAGGGAAGAACAGCACGTTGAAGATCAGCGCGGTCGAGAGGCCGTAGAGCGCGAAGTCGAAGTACTCCAGCGCGCTGCCGATGCTCGACGCGAGTGTCGCGCGACGCAGGTTCGCCGCGTATTCCGGGTCATCGGACGCTGCTCGGACGGGGGTGCGGGGGTCGGTCACGGCCATCTCCTTCGATCGGCTTCGCCTGCGGCGTGACCCCGACTGTACCAGCCTGTTGGATTGCGTTCAACCCTTTGGACCGGAGTCGGGCGCACGAGAAGCATGGCCCTCCATAAGGGCTCCGCCGGTGCGCGGCGCGAGGGGTCAGCGCCGGACGGCGGCGCTGAAGGGGTTCGTCAGCGCCGCGGCGGCCTCGCGCAGTGCCTCACCCACGCGCTCGATGCGCTCGTAGTCGGCTTCGGCGGCGCGGATCGCCACACCCAGCGCGAGGGGCGGATCGGTCGGAGCCCAGCCCTCCAGCGGCACGGCCACGCCGACGATGCCACGGAAGGACTCCTCGGCGTCCAGCGCCCAGCCTCGGCGGCGGGCCGTGGCCAGCACTTCCAGAAGGCCGGACATGGTGGTCGCACTCCGCTCGGTGAGCTGAGGGAAGACGGCATCCTCGCCGAGGAGCTCGACCACCTCGGCGTCACTCATCGCCGCCAGGAGCGCGCGGCCCGTCGCCGACAGCGGGGCCGGGAGCCGCGAACCGAGCGGCGTGCCCAGCCGGAGCGACCGCGATCCCTCGTGCCTGGCGAGGTAGAGCGCATCGGTGCCGTCGAGCATCGCGACCTGGACGAGCTCGGAGGCGAGCTGCGGGGAGGCCTCGCACACGCTGTAGAACTCGCGCACCTGGTTGAACTGCGCCGCGAACGCTCCTCCGAGCTCCGCGGTGCGCACCCCGAGGCGGTAGCCCTGCGGGGTGCGGTCGACCATGCCGCCGGCCTCGAGCGCCAGACAGAGGTTCGCCGTCGACGACTTCGCCAGCCCCAGGTCTCCCGCGAGCTCGGTGAGCGTGCGCGGGCCACCGGCCTCGGCGAGGATGCCGAGCAGGCGGATGCTGCGAGTCACGGCCGGCGCGGGGTCGCGTCCTTCGCGGGTGTCGTCGTCCATGGCCGCGCCTTCCGCATTCAGGGATTCCTGCAGGCGGTCGCCGCCTGCAGGCCGATCAGTAGAACTCGACCGTATCGACCACGGCGGTCAGCGGCTCGCCATCGAGCAGGCGCGCCGCGTTCTCCGCGAAGCGGCGGGCGATGCGCTCCTCCTCCTTCGAGCTGAGGGCCGCGGTGTGCGGGCTCACGAGAACGTTCGGATGGCCCCAGAGCGGCGAGGCGGCATCGAGGGGCTCCTGCTCGAAGACATCGAGAGCCGCGAACGCGATCCGACCGTCGTCGAGCGCACCGCGCAGAGCGGTCTCGTCGACAACGGTGCCGCGGCCGACGTTGGTGATGATCGCGCCCGGCTTCACAGCCTCGAACACCTCGGCGCCGATCAGATGATGGGTCTGCGCAGTACCGGGAAGGGTGACGACGATCGCGTCGACGTGGGCCACCGCGTCGATCAGCTCGTCCAGCGGCACCAGGCGATCCACTCCGTCCACCGGCTCGCCGGACCGTGTCGTGCCCCACACCCGCGCGCCGAGCGCGTGGAAACGTCGTGCGCACTCCGCGCCGATGCCGCCGAGGCCGACGACCAGCACGGTCATCTCGTCGAGCTGACGCATCTCCCAGCGGTCTGGCCAGGTGCGGGTGCCCTGGTCGGCGAGAAGACGCGGGAGGTTCTTCGCGCCCGCCATGACCCCGAACACCGCGAACTCCGCGAGCGGTCCGCCGTGCACGCCCGCACTGGTGGTGAAGACGACGCGGTCGAGCTGCTCGCGATCGAGACCAGCGGCCTTGACCGAGGCACCGCCACCGGCAGCGGTCGTCATGACCCAGCGCAGCCGCGGATTGGCAGCCACGGTGCGCGCCAGCGCCGCCGCATCCACATCGGGGATCCCGAACAGCACGTCGGCCGAGTCGACCATCTCATCGAAGGCCTGCTGCTCGCTCGGTGTGCGCACGTGGTCCGGGTCGCCGGACCAATCGGCGGGTCCGCGCATCGGCGGCATGAGCGCGTGATCGCGGATCACCTCGACGCGAGGCTCGAGCTCCTCGATCAGCCGACACAGGTCTTCCGCCAGCGGTACCGCCACGACGGCGCGCAGCTTCTTCTCGGTCCCCGTCATGCTGGTCCCTTCCTCGGGAAGTCTGGATCCCTCACCTTAGCCCAGTTCCAGCAGGTTGGACACTGTTCTATCTGTTGGATTGTTGCTACCGTGTGCGCATGACCATCTCATCCGTCACCGTCGGCGTCGTGGGCCTCGGCGCCATGGGCCGCCCCATGGCCGACCATCTGCTCGCCGCACACGGCCGGCTCGTCATCCACGCGCGGCGCCCGCAGCCGGAACTGCTGGCCGCCGGAGCCTCCTGGGCGCAGACGCCACGCGAGCTCGCCTCCAGAGTAGACGTCCTGCTCATGATGCTGCCGGACCTCCCTCCGTTCGAGGCCATGCTCGACGGCCCTGACGGGCTGCTCGCCGAAGCCGGCGACCTGCTCATCCTCATCGGCTCCACCTCCTCGGCGCCCGCCGTCCGCGCGTTCGCGGAGCGTGTCTCGGACCAGACGGACGGCCGGGTACGTGTCGTGGACTGCCCGGTCTCCGGTGGCGAGGACGGGGCGATCGCCGGGACCCTCTCGATCATGCTCGGCGGCGCCCCCGACGACGCGGCCGTCGCGGCAGAGGTGCTCGCTCCCTGCGGCACACCCGTCCTGCTCGGCCCGCTCGGCGCCGGCGAGGTCGCCAAGGCCTGCAACCAGCTCGTGGTCTCCGCGACGATCATGGCGCTCGGCGAGGCCACCGTGCTCGCCGACCGCTCCGGCCTCGATCTCGACGCGTTGTGGTCGCTGCTCTCGGGCGGATACGCCGGATCGCGGCTGCTGGACAGCCGTCGCGAGAAGCTCATCACCGGCGACGACTCCCCCAGCGGCATCGCGCGGTACATGGTGAAGGACCTCGGCTTCGCGGCCGACATCGCCGATGCCACCGGCACCTCCCCCGTCTTGCTGCCCGCCCTGCGCGCGGCCTTCGACGAGCTGGTCGCCGCAGGTCTCGGCGACCGCGACATCGCCGTGTCACGACGCTTCATCGCCTCTCGTGACACAGGTGGCCACTGACCTGCCGTACAGCGATACGCTGAAACCACCCCTTCTTCACCATCGAGGAGCCTTCTGTGCCCGAAGCATCAGCGAACATCGGAGTCGTCGGACTCGCCGTCATGGGATCGAACCTCGCCCGCAACCTCGCCAGCCGCGAGGGGAACACGGTGGCGATCTTCAACCGCAGCTACGAGAAGACCCAGACGCTCCTCGACGAACACCCCGAGGCCGGCTTCGTCCCGGCCCGCACCTACCAGGAGTTCGCCGACTCGCTGCAGAAGCCGCGTACCGCGATCATCATGGTCAAGGCCGGCGGCCCGACCGACGCCGTGATCGACTCGCTGGTCGAGGTCTTCGAGCCCGGTGACATCATCGTCGACGGTGGCAACGCCTACTTCCCCGACACCATCCGTCGCGAGAAGGCCGTGCGCGAGACCGGCATCAACTTCGTTGGCGCCGGCATCTCCGGCGGCGAGGAGGGTGCCCTCACCGGCCCCTCGATCATGCCCGGCGGTTCCGACGAGTCCTGGATCACGCTCGGACCGATCCTGAAGTCGATCGCCGCGATCGCCGAGGGCGAGCCGTGCGTCACCCACGTCGGCCACGACGGTGCCGGTCACTTCGTCAAGATGGTGCACAACGGCATCGAGTACGCCGACATGCAGCTGATCGCCGAGGCCTACGACCTCATCCGCCGCGGCACCGGCAAGTCGCCGGCCGAGATCGCCGAGATCTTCGCCGAGTGGAACAAGGGCGAGCTCGAGTCGTACCTGATCGAGATCACCGCCGAGGTGCTGCGCCAGGTGGACGCCTCCACCGGCCAGCCGCTGGTCGACGTGATCCTCGACCAGGCAGGAGCCAAGGGCACCGGCGCCTGGACCGTGCAGACCGCGCTGTCGCTGGGCGTCCCCGTCTCGGGCATCGCCGAGGCGACCTTCGCCCGCTCGCTCTCCTCGCACCCCGAGCAGCGCGCCGTGTCGCGCGACCTCCCCGGCCCCGAGGAGGAGTTCTCCGTCGAGGACACCGAGGCGTTCATCGAAGACGTCCGCCTCGCGCTCTACGCGTCGAAGATCGTCGCCTACTCGCAGGGCTTCGACGAGATCCGCGCGGGTGCGGCCGAGTACGGCTGGAACATCGACCTCGGCGCGATCTCGAAGATCTGGCGCGGCGGCTGCATCATCCGCGCCCAGTTCCTCAACCGCATCGCGGACGCCTACGCCGAGACTCCCGACCTGCCCGTGCTGCTGACCGCTCCGTACTTCACCGAGGCGATCACCCGCGCCCAGGCGCCGTGGCGCCGCGTCGTGATCGCGGCCGCCGAGGCCGGCATCCCCGCGCCCGCGTTCTCGTCGTCGCTGTCGTACTACGACGGCATCCGCGCCGACCGCCTGCCCGCAGCGCTCGTGCAGGGTCAGCGCGACTTCTTCGGCGCGCACACCTACAAGCGCGTCGACAAGCCGGGCACCTTCCACACGCTGTGGTCGGGCGACCGCACCGAGATCGAGGCGGAAGACACGCACTGACGTCTCGCCGTCGAAGGGCCGGGTACCGTGAGGTACCCGGCCCTTCGTGCATCGCACCACGATGCCGCGCTCCCCTACTTCGTGATGTCCTGCACCACGCCCTTCGTCAGACGCAGCCGCCGTGTCGCATGACGCGCGACCGCCGAATCGTGCGTGACGACGATGATCGTGATCCCCTCGGCGCACAGCGATTCGAGCAGCGTCAGGATCTCGTCGCGCATGCTCTCGTCGAGATTGCCCGTCGGCTCGTCGGCAAGGAGAACGCGCGGCCTCTTCACGATGGCGCGTGCGATCGCGACGCGCTGCTGCTGCCCTCCGGAGAGCTCGGTGGGCAGATGGTCGCCCCTGTCGTCGAGCCCGACGTGTGCGAGCGCCTCGGCCACCCTGGTGCGGCGCTGCGCCCTGTCGAGACCGAGGGGCTCGAGCGCCATGTCCACGTTCTCCGTGGCGGTGAGCGTGGGGATCAGGTTGAACCCCTGGAACACGAACCCGATCTCCTCCGCCCTGATGCGGCCGAGCTCCTTCGCCGAAGCCGATGCGAGCTCTCTGCCGTCGAGCAGGAGCGAACCGGTCGACGGCGTGTCGAGGGCCCCGAGCAGCTGCAGCAGTGTCGACTTCCCCCCACCTGTCGGCCCTTGGATCGTGACGAACTCGCCGGGCATGATGTCGAGGTCCACTCCGGTGAGCGCCTTCACGATGCGGCCCTTCTGCGTGTACGTCCGCGTGACGCCCGCCACGCGGTAGAGCGGGTGCTCGTCCTCGGGTCGTGGCGTCGTCGGCTCGAGGTCTGCGATGGTCATGCGGTTCTCCTTCTCGTGGAACGACTGCTCGGGCAATGGCGTGCGCTGTGGGACATCTTCCGTGTGCTGAATACTCATGCGACCGACCGCAGCGCTTCCGCCGGGCTGAGTCTGGCGGCACGCCAGCCGCCGAATGCGCCTGCGACGAGGCCGCCGAGCACCGCGAGACCGACCGCCGCCACCAGCACCCACGGCGTGAAGGGCGCCTGGAGGACGACGTCGGCGGCGGGAGTCTGGAGCATCCCGCCCCCACCGCCGGTGGGACCGGGGCCCATGCCTCCGGGGCCCGCGCCCTGACCCGCGCTGCTCGCGGCGACCGTGGGCCTGAGGACGTTGATCAGCACGATCCCGGCGATGCCGAGGACGAGCCCGACGGCGCCCCCGATCAGCCCTTGCACCATCGATTCGCCTGCGACCTGCCGCACGACGCGACCGTTCGACCATCCGATCGCCTTGAGGGTGCCGAACTCCCTGGTGCGACGCCCCACGCCCGACAGCGTGAGCAGCACCGAGAGCACCACGGCGACGACGAGCACGATGATCGAGAGCCACGTACCGAGGTTCGTGATCAATGCGGTCGCGCTGGAGAGCGAGCCGGAGACGGTCGAGGCGAGCTCGGACTGCGACGTGACGGTCGCGTCGGGGAGTTCATCTGCCAGCGCCGCCTGCACGGCATCGATCGAGGCGGCAGAGTCCGCCTGCACGTAGACGGTGGAGATGACGTCGTCGACACCGGCGAGCGTCTGCGCGGTGCTCAGCGGCAGGTACACGTTCGCCGCCGTGTCCGCGCTGTCCGAGGTCGAGCCGAGGATGCCGACGATCTCGACATCGGAGCCGGCCACGTCGATGGTGCTCCCCACCGAGAGCTCGTTCGTGGCGGCATAGGTGCGGTCGACGAGCGCGACGAGCGCCTCATCGTCAGCGGCGTCGAAGCCGCGACCGTCCGTCACCTCGGCGGAGGCGAGCGGGCCCACCGTGGTCTCGGCGGGGTCGATCCCGAGCACCGAGAAGGAATCGACGCCGAAGGATGCTCCGCCGCCCTGCCCGGCGTCCGGCGGTGCCTGTCCGGCCTCGGGCGCGGCCGGCTGCTCGCCGTCCTGCTGTGCGAAACCGCCGCTGGGCATCTCTCCGGAGAAGGTGGAGTTCGTCAGACTCAGTGCCCCGGAAGCGGCAGCGACGCCGTCCGTGTCGGCGACGGTGTCGAGCACCGAGGAGTCGAGAGTGCCGCGCAGGAAGTCGGTCCGCAGCATCGACTGCGCGAGCGTGGTCGTCTCGCCGTCGCTCTCCCCGGCGCCCGCATCGAAATCGAAGCGCGGCCCCTCCCCCTGGCCCGGCTCCGTGGTCGCGCCGGTCACGGTGAGGTCGGTGCCGACACCGTAGACGGAGGCGAGGGCCTGCGCCTGTGCGTCCCGCACTCCCGCGGTGAGGGCGTTGACCACGATCACGAGAGCGATTGCGATCGCCAGTCCGATCGCGACGATCATCGTCTGCTTCTTGCGGCCGGCCAGTTCGCGCCGCAGATATGTTCCGTACATCTCTCTCCTTCCGCCGCGGCCATCGCGGGGCGAGATCGACGTTAGGAATCACGCATATGCGAGATCGAGGGACAGGTGATGAGGAACCTATGGAAGGCGCGGATCATCCATAGCGCAGGCCTGGACGAACGCGCTGGCGCGAACCGCGAGCGCCTCGAGGTCGCCGCCGGGAGCCGTGGCGTCTCCGACGAGCGGCCCGCCCACCCCGATGCCGAAAGCACCCGCCGCGAGATACTCGGCTACCGTGTCGACGCGCACGCCCCCCACCGGGATGATCCGCGCCTGCGGGAAGGGATCGCGCACGGCACGGAGGAAGCCGGAGCCGAGCGCCGACGCGGGGAACAGCTTGACCGCCGCGCTTCCGAGGTCGTGGCCCCGCTGGATCTCGGTGGGTGTGTAGACGCCCGCCAGCACACCGATGCCCTGGCTGACCGCATAGCGGACGGAGGCGCTGAGGGTGGGCGTGACCATGAACTGCGCACCGGCGGAGACCGCTCGTTCGACATCGGCCTCGTCGAGCACCGTGCCCGCACCGACCAGTGCCGTCGCCGGGGCGTCCTGCACGATCTGCGCGATCGCCTCTTCCGCGTCCTGCAGGGTGAGGGCGATCTCGAGGGTGAGCACACCCACCTGCAGCAGCGTCCGCGCCGCGGCGACCGTGGCGTCGACATCCGTCCCCCGCAGGATCGCGACGAGCCGGGTGGTGCGCAGCCGTTCCTGCAGCTCGGCGTTGTCGACGGTGCTCACGATGCGACCTCCTCCACGGAGCCGGCAGATGCCACGATCGGCGCCCCGCCGCCCCAGGGGAAGGCGGGTGCGCCGCCGACGTCGACCCGCACGCCGAGCAGGGCGCCGTCGGCATCCGTGGAGTCGGAGAGCCCGATGCTCGCCGTCGTGATCACCAGCAGCCGGTCGACGAGCGCCACCGCGGTGGGCCGCTTCGCCGGAAGGCTGATCGTCTCGACGAGCTCACCCGCGGGTGAGTAGCGGCGCACCTCGGAGGCGTCCCAGACAGCGACCCAGAGCATGCCGTCGAGATCGATGGCCATGCCGTCGGGGTTGCCGCCCTCGACCCGGCACAGGGTGCGGCGGTTCGAGAGCTCCCCGTCGGGCGCCACGTCGAAGGCCTCGATGCTGCGGTGCGGGAGCGTGTCGATGTAGTACAGCGTCGAGCCGCTGCGGTCGAAGGCGAGTCCGTTCGACACGGTAATCCCGTCGAGGCGGGCGGTCGGCTCGCCGTCGGGACCGATGCTCCACAGTGTGCAGTGGGGGTCGCGGGGCATCGACTGACTACCCACCCAGAACCGCCCGGACGGATCACCGCCGCCGTCGTTCATGTAGTCGCCCGCCCCGGCGATGTCGCCCGTGAGGGGAGAGACGACGCCGTCGTCACCGACATGCACCACGCGGCGGTCGACGCCGACGAGCCAGCCCGCCCCCGGCTGCGCGAGCGGGATCGGGGCGCCGATCTGCGCGCCGACGACGACCGCGGTCTCGGGAACCACCCGTCCGTCTTCGATGCGTCCGCGATGCAGCGAACCGGTCGCCATGTCGATCCACGCGAGGCTCCCGTCCCGACCGTCCCAGCGCGGCGATTCGGCCTGGACGTAGCGGGCATCGGAGAGGATCTCGACGCGTCGGGAGGTCTGGGTGTGCGGCATCCGGGTCATCCTTCGCTGGTAGCTCGTAACCGTTATGTGGCAGACTATCTCACAATATGCATAACACTTGCGAGAAATGTGGACACACGATGATGAAGCGGGGAAACAGCTGATGGCTCCGACACTCCACGGCTTGATGCCCATCCTGGCAACACCTTTCGACGAGTCGGGTGCCCTCGACCGCCAGGGCCTGCGCCGGCTGGTCGAGTTCCAGCTCGCGTCCGGCGTCGACGGCGTCGCCGTCTTCGGCATGGCGAGCGAGGGCTTCGCCCTCACGACCGAGGAGCGACGCACGATCCTGGACGATGTCGTCCGGGTGGTGGACGGCCGGGTCCCCGTGATCGCCGGCGTCAACGGCACCTCCACGGCGACCTCGATCGAGCAGGCGCTGCTCGCGGAAGAGGGGGGCGCTGACGCCCTCATGGTGCTTCCACCGTTCATGGTGAAGCCTCCGGCCGGGACGCTCGTCGACTTCTACGGGGACGTCGCCGACGCCACCTCGCTCTCCGTCATGGTGCAGGATGCCCCCGGTGTCACCGGTGTCGTGATGGCACCGGCGCTGATCGCCGAGATCGCCCGCCTCGACGGCGTCGACTCCGTCAAGGTGGAAGCTCCCCCGACCGCCCCCAAGGTCGGCGCGGTCGTCTCGGCCATCGACGATCCCGCCTTCGCCGTGCTCGGCGGGCAGAACGCCCAGTTCTGCCTCGAGGAATACGCCAGGGGCGCCGTCGGCACCATGCCCGCGTGTGAGTTCCCCGACCTCCTCGGCCCCGTGCTCGCCCAGTTCCTCGAGGGGCGCGTCGACGAGGCTCGCGCCGAGTTCCGTCGTATGCTCCCTCTCGTGCTCATCGGTCTGCAGGGCGGCATCGCGTGGGCGGTGCACAAGGAGGTCCTCGTCGCGCGTGGCGTGATCGACCATGCGACCGTGCGCTACCCGGCCTCGCGCCTGGACGCCGGCAGCCGCGCCTCGGTCAAGCTCGTGATCGACGAGCTCGCCCTTCCGCCGATCCCGGCCACGGTGCGGGTGTGAGCGGCCGCGGTGTTCTGCTGATCGGCGGCAGCTCCGACATCGGCCTCGCGATCGCCCGCGCCTTCGTCGACGGCGGAGACGCCGTCGTCGGAGTGGGGCTCGAGCACTCCGACGATCCCGTCTTCGCGCGGTACCTCGCCGCCGACTGCAGCAGACCCGAGGCCGCCGACCGTGCCGTCGCGGATGCGGAGCAGGCGCTGGGCCGACTCGACGTCGTCGTTCTCGCGGCCGGGCGCATGCCGATCGCCCGCGCGGAGGACACCAGCGACGAGGACTGGCGCGGCGCGTTGGGCGCCACACTCGACTCCGCGTTCTTCGTGGCGCGAGCGGCCCTTCCCCGGCTCTCCGCGGGCTCGTCGATCGTCGCGGTGACGTCGGTCAACTCGTCCCTCGCCGCACCCGCCCTGCCCGCGTACGCGGCCGCGAAGGCGGGCGTCGACGGCCTCATCCGTCAGCTCGCCCTCGACAACGGCCCCCGCGGCATCCGCGTGAACGCCGTGCAACCGGGAAGCATCTCGGCCGCCGACACGGGCGAGAGCGAGGGATACCCGCTCGGACGCATCGGCCGCCCGGAGGAGGTGGCGTCGGTGGTGGCGTTCCTCGCCTCCGACGCCGCCTCCTTCGTCACCGGCACCTCCATCGCCGTCGACGGGGGGCTGTCGATCTCTTCCCCCGCGGCCTGGCTGAAGCCGGTGCTGCGGGAACGCTGGCTCTGACCCGCGCACATCGACGAAGAAGGCCGCGTCCCCTCCCGGGACGCGGCCTTCTTCGTGAGCAACGCTCGGATCAGGCGTTGGCGTCGAGGAGCCCCTGCACTTCCTTCTTCAGCGCGTTGAGACCGGCCTGCGCCTCGACCTGACCCGCGAGGATCGTCGCGACCCCCGCGCCGATGGCCGCATCGATCTGGGCGGTCACGGCGACACGATCCCACGCGGCGCCGCGCGCGTGCTCGGAGACCTCGGTGCGGAACGCGCCCTGGAACTTGTCGGCGGCGAGAGCCGGGATCTTGTCGGCCACGCTCTTGGCGGCGGGCGCCACGGCGGAGTTCTCGTAGAGCGCGGTCGCGGCCTCGACGTTCGTCGCCGCGTAGAGGATGAAGTCGCGGCTCGTGAGCTCTCCCTCGCCCGCCGTCGCGAAGACACCGCTGCCCCAGGCACGGTTGTACGAGTCCTTGCCACCGGCGGTCGGACGCGAGATGGCGCCGATGTTGTCGATGATGTTCTGGGCGGCGCCGTTCGTCTTGACGAAGGTCGACGCGAGCGGGGCGTCGTCGTACAGGGCCGCCCGCCCGCTCGCGAACAGGATGCGGGCATCGCTGCGCGCCACGTTCGTCTGCGTGAGCCCGGCGTCCTGCAGCGACTTGTACCAGGTGACCGCCTTGACGCTCTCGGCGTCTCCCAGGGTGCACTTCAGGTCATCGGTGACGACATCGCTGCCGAAGCCCCACATCCACGGCACGGCGTCCTTCAGGTCGGGGTTCTTGGTGACAGCGGCGTACGGGATCAGCGAGGAGTCCTGCTTCTTGATCTTCTCGAGCGCCGTGGCGAACTGCTCCACGGTCATGCCCGAGGTGATGCCGACGCTCTTGGCGATCTCGCCGTTCGTGATGATGCCGATGCCGGCAGCCGTCAGCGGCAGCACGAGCAGCTTGCCGTCCATCGTGTACGAGTCGAGCACGCCCTGCGGGATGCCCAGCCCCTTCGCGAGGTCGGTGAGGTCGGCGAGCACGTTCATCGGGGTCAGCACCTGCCAGCCGCCCGACTGCCCGACGCCCATGAGGTTGCCGGAGCGTCCGGTCAGGGCCAGCTGCGTGGCGGCCTGATCGTACGGGTAGATGACCGGGGCGACCTTGACACCCTCCTGCTTCGAGAAGCCGTCGAGGATGCCCTGCCACGCCGACTTCAGGGCTTCCTCGCCGAGCGAGTTGCCGTAGAAGTTGATGGTCTTGGCCTTCGTGGCTCCGGCGGCCGTGGCCCCGGCGCCGGTGCCGGGCGCGGCGGGCGTCGCGCAGCCGGCGAGCGCGAGAGCGCCGAACGCGGCCAGGACGGTTCCGCCTCCGAGGAAGGCTCGGCGGCTCAGCTGCGAGTTCGAGAGGTTCATGAGACTGCTCCTTCGGGGTGAGGGGGACGAGCTGTTCTGCGGTGCATCGCTAGCCCTTGACCGCTCCGGCGGCGAGGCCGGACACGAAGTAGCGCTGCAGGAGGATGAAGATGAGGACGAGCGGCAGGGAGGTGATGAGGGACGCCGCCATGAGCGCCGGCCAGTCGGCGGTGCCCTCGCGGATGAACGCCTGGGTGAGACCGGCGGGCAGCGTCTGCTTGTCGGGGCCGGCGAGCGTGAGCGCGAAGAGCAGATCGCTCCACCCGCGCATGAAGGCGAACATGCCCGCGGTGATGAGGCCGGGGACCACGAGCGGGAACACGATGCGGAACATCGTTCCCGTGCGCGAGAGCCCGTCGACCTTGGCCGCCTCGAGGATGTCGTCGGGAAGGGCGTCGATGATGCCCTTCAGCAGGAACACCGCGAGCGGCAGCGTGAAGGTCGTGAACGAGATGATCAGCGCCGTGTAGGTGTACAGCAGACCGGCCGAGCTCAGCATCAGGTACAGCGAGATGAGCAGCAGTGCACCCGGGATCAGCTGGCCGATCAGGAACATGAACATGATGGCGTTGCGCCCGCGATAGCGGAACTTCGAAAGCGAGTAGGCCATCAGCCCGCCGACCAGGACCGCGAGCAGGGCGGTGCTGGTGGAGACGATGATGCTGTTGAGCAGGTTCTTCAGCAGCAGGTCGTTCTGGAAGAAGCCGATGAAGTTCTCGAACGTCGGGTCGACCGGGAAGAACGGACGGTCGAGGGAGAAGACGTCCTCCTTCTTCGTGAAGGCGGTGGCCGTGAGCCAGTACACCGGCAGCAGGCCGAACAGGGCCAGCAGGAGGAGCAGGACGCGCCCCGGGATGGACAGGTGGGGACGGATGATCGACTCCCCCACGTCGCGACTACGGCGCATCACTTCTCCAGCCGTCGGTTGAGGAACAGGTATCCGCTCGTGATGATCGCCAGCAGGACGAGCCACAGCGCGCCCATGGCGGAGGCCTTGCCGAGCTCGTAGCTGCCGAAGGCGAGGTCGTAGAGGCTGACCGCGAGCGTCGTGGTCGAGTTGCCGGGTCCGCCGCCGGTCATGACGAAGATGGTGTCGAAGTTGCCGAAGTTGTAGATGAACTCCAGCACCGCGACGAGGGTGACGGGCCCGGCGATGTGCGGCAGCGAGATGTGACGGAACCGCTGCGAGCGGGTCGCGCCGTCGATCGTGGCGGCCTCGATCTGCTCGCTCGGGAGGGTCTGCAGCACCGCGAGCGCGACGACCATGATCCACGGGAACGAGTGCCAGGTCTTGGCGATGACCACGGCGGCCATCGCTCCCGTGGGGGTGCCGAGCATGCTCACCTCAGGCAGGCCGAAGACCGAGAGCACATGGTTGACGACGCCGTAGCTGTCGTTGAAGATCCACGCCCAGAGGAAGGAGACCACGACACCCGGGAGCAGCCACGGCAGCATGAGGGCGCCGCGCAGGATGTTGCGTCCGCGCATGCGGGCGTTCAGCAGCAGTGCCAGCGCCACGCCGAGGACGAGGGGGAAGACCGTGGCGAGCGACGCGAACACGACGGTCGTGCCGAGCCGGGCGAAGAACTCCTCCCAGACGGCCGCATAGTTGTCGAAACCCACGAACGTGCGCTCGGGGCGCAGGAGCGATTGGTCGAAGAGGCTCGTGAAGATGCTCGACACGAGAGGGAAGATCGCGATCACGAGGAACAGCAGGACCGCGGGAAGTGCGATCATGAAACCGAAGGTGCGATCCTTCGCGCCCAGCGTGGAGCGTCGCCCGGAGCGTGGCTCGACGGCCTTCTGCTCGCTCTCTGCGGGCCGCTCGAGTATGGCTTGTTGCATTGCAGTCACTTTCCAGTAGAGACGACCCCGTGGGGCCCTGCGCGTCGTCGTCACAGTCGTCAACGTCGACGTGCGGCCAGTTAACCACAATGCGGATGCGAAATCCACAAGATGCATAAGACACCCACATTTGTGTTGCTTGAAGCTATTTCTCTGAATAGGATGACTGGCAGCGGCGATCGACCGCGGCGTCGCATCCGCGGCGGCAGCACTGAGGAGGAGTGACCATGGCATCGGAATCGGTGGGCGGCACCCAGACCGTCGAACGGGCGATGTCGTTGCTCGCATGCTTCACCGAGGAATCCGGTGAGCTGAGGGTCTCCGAGCTTTGCACTCTCACCGGCCTCGGCCAGTCCACCGTCTCGCGCATGATGTCGGCGCTCGATCGCATGAAGTTCGTGGTGCAGGACTCACGCACCGGGCTCTACCGCCTGGGCCCCGCGGCCGTGTCCCTGGGCACGATCGCCCTCAACGGCTCGCCCATCTTCCGCGCATCGCGGCAGATCGCACAGAACCTCGCTCGCAGGATCGAGATCGGTGTGAACGTGGCCGAGCTCAGCGGCTTCACATTCATGTACCTGTGCAACTTCGAGGGAGCACTCGCGCCCAAGTCGTTCGACATGGCGGGTCGTACGGGCCCGCTGCACGCCACCGGCATCGGCAAGGCGCTGCTCTCGGGCATGACGGACGCGCAGGTGGACGAGTACTTCGCGCAGGCGCCGCAGCGATTCACCCCGCACACCATCGTCGACCGTGACAGCATGCAGCTCGCGCTCGACGAGACGCGCAGTCGCGGCTACTCGACCGAGATCGAAGAGCTCGCCTTCGGACGTGCCTGCATCGCCGCCCCGATCCGCAACCGTGCCGGCGAAATCGTGGCCGGCATCTCGGCCAGCGGCCCCCTCTCGGTGCTCGACCTGCACGCCCCGCACCAGGAACTCGCGCTGCAGCTGATCGAGGCCGCCGACGAGATCTCCGTGGCTCTCGGCTACAGCCCGTCCCGCACCGCGTCGGCGTTCGCGGCGCTCTGACGCCCGGCCGCGAGGCGGCCCCCTGATCCGATCCTGATCCCTGACCGCGGCACCAGCCGCCGGCCGCTCGCCCCTCGATGTCTTTGGAGACCCCTGTGAGAATCACGCGCGTCCAGACCTTCCCCCTCTACCTGTCGAAAGAGGAGGCGAACAACTCCTACGCCGGCGACACCGCGGTCGACCACCGCGGCTACGTGATCCGTCCGCCTTGGCGGAGCCTGTACTCCCCCGGCTACGAGACCCTGCTCGTGAAGATCGAGACCGACGAAGGTCTGGTGGGCTGGGGCGAGGCACTGGCGCCGGTCGCCCCCGTCGTGGCGGGCGCGATCGTCGACAACCTGCTCACCCCGCTCATCATCGGCGAGGACCCGCGCTCGGTGCGCACGCTCTGGCACCGCATGACAGAGTCGATGCGCGAGCGCGGTCACCTCACCGGTCACCAGGCCGACGCCATGGCCGCCGTCGACATCGCACTGTGGGACCTCTGGGGTCACGCCACCGGCCTCTCGGTGTCCGAGCTCGCCGGCGGCCGCTTCCACGAGGTGCTGCCGACCTACGTCTCGGGGATCCGCGGCGTCGATGACGTCGAGCGCGCGGAGAAGGCGGCCGAGCTCGTCGAGGGCGGTGTACGCCGCATCAAGCTGCACCTCGGCGTCGACATCCGCACCGACCTCGCCACCTACGACGCGGTCCGCGGCGTCCACCCCGACCTCGACGTCGCGCTCGACGCGCACTGGACGTACCGGCTCGGCGAGGCGCGGGCACTCGGCCGGGAGCTCGACGACCGGAAGGCCTGGTTCTTCGAGGCACCGCTGGCTCCCGAAGACGTGGAGGGCCACCGTGACCTGGCGACCGCGCTCGCCACCCCGATCGCGGTCGGCGAGGCGATGCGCAGCCGCTTCGAATTCACTGACTGGCTCACCCGCCGCGCCGTCGGACTCACGCAGCCCGACATCGGTCGCACGGGCATCACCGAGGGCCTCGCGATCGCCGCGGTCGCCGACGCATTCCACGTGCAGGTCGCACCTCACCATTCGGCCGCCTTCGGCATCGCGATGGCTGCCGGCGTGCACGTCGCGGCGAGCGCCGCCTCGCTCCTCGCGTTCGAATACCAGCCGTTCACACTCCCGGTCGCCAACCGCCTGCTCACGACGCCGCTCGAGGTGCGCGCCGACGGTGGGTTCATCGTCCCGACGGGGCCGGGACTGGGCGTGACCGTCGACGAGGACGCGATCAAGGAGTACGTGCGGCACTGACGCGTTCCCCTCCTGCCGAAGACGAACGGGTGGGTGGAACCGGATTCCTTCCGGTCCCACCCACCCGTTCGTCGTCTGGGCGCGCGCCGGTCAGTCTCCGATGCGGACGAACTGCGCCGCACTGACCCGGTGGATGCTGGTGTTGCGCACCTCGAGCCGCACGGTCCCGGTCGCCCCCGCGCCGTAGCGGAACGAGCCCA
Organism: Microbacterium sp. DWRC1-3; assembly: GCF_049896645.1. Lineage (NCBI taxonomy): Bacteria > Bacillati > Actinomycetota > Actinomycetes > Micrococcales > Microbacteriaceae > Microbacterium > Microbacterium sp. DWRC1-3. The sequence continues at coordinate 875,769 of NZ_JAFCUS010000002.1, read as the reverse complement.
GCGAGCGCCAGGCCGCCGCCCCCTGCGTCTGATCCACGATCACCTCGGAGCTGCCGTTCTGATGCTCGACGACGTAGGCCGCCGAGGTCGTGGTCGTGGGGTTCGTCGGGTACCAGACCGAGACGCGGTAGAGCCCCGCTTGCGGCAGATCGACGTTCCACGTCACGGTGCTGCCGACCGAGTCGGAATCGCTGTACCGCGTGCGGGTGCCGTTCCAGCCCGAGAGCCCGCTGGGGTACCAGTTTCCCGATTCCAGATAGCCCGGCCACGGCGACTGGGTATGGGCGATCACGCCCTCGTCGGCGACCCGCACGAGCACCCCTCGACGCAGCGTCTGATCCAGCCGCGCCTCGAATCGGGTCGACGATCCCGGTGCGACGCCGGCCCCTGCCGTCACCGTCCAGGTGTGGGTCAGATCGGACCTCGGCGGCACCGTGATCGTCGCGCTCTGCTGCCCGACGCTCCAGCCCGTGAGGCCGTAGAGCGCGAGGGTGCCCTGCAGCGGGGTGACCCCGGTGTTGATCACCAGAGCCGTCAGTGTGGCTACCGCGCCGGGGCCGCTGACGATCTCGACGTCCGAGGTGAGCGACACCAGCCGGCGCCGGTCGATCACCTCGATCGCGGCGGGGCGCAGCGTCACGGGCTCCTCGCCGGCGATCGTCAGCTTCGCCTTCACCTCGACCTCGCCGAGCGCTGCGGCGGCCGCGATGACGGCCGCGGATTCCACCCGCGCCGAGCCCTGCGCGGGAACGGAGATCGACGGGACCGCACCGTCGATCTGCCAGCCCGACGGCAGGGTCACCGCCACGGTGCCCGTGATCGGATCGTCGGTGGCGTTTCGCACCTCGATGATCAGCGGCACACGGTCGCCCGCGGTTCCCGTCGCCTGCGCGATGACGTCGCCCGCGAGGCCGGGGTTCGCTCCGCTGATCCGTGCGGGCAGTCGCAGCGTGACCTCGGGTGTGGTCGTGTCCCCGAAGGTGATCGTGTATCGGAACGTCTTGGTGAGGTCGTCGACGGGGATCGTCCATTCGAACGGGTATGCCTTCTGCGGCGCTTGCTGCACCGCCTGCGTGCCGATGCGGTACGACAGCGTGGCCTGCTGCTCGGTGTCGATCTGCACGTAGGCGTCGTACCCCTGCCCGTCGGGACGGACCAGGAGCATCCCGCGCGCGACCCCGTACTCGGTCGCCGGATCGGAGTCGACCTCGTGGAAGCTGTCGCGCCCGTGATCGACGATGTCGTCGAACGGCAGCCCCGGCCTCTGCACCGTGACGTTCCGCACCACCAGGGCCACCAACCCGCGAGCAGGCACCGTGACGGTGACGCGGCCGTTCTGGGCCGCCGTGGTCGAGCGGGCGCCGTTCGCGGCCACCACCTCGACCGTGGTCGACGAGTTGCGGGGTAGGCCGGTGAGATCGGTGGAGAGGTCGACGACCACCTGCTGCGCGGTGCCGGCGGAGTTCGTGAGGCTCACGTACAGGGCCTCGTTGCCGACGCCGCCGATCCAGTTGACCAGAGGGTTGTCGACCGCGATCAGCCCCTCGGGGAAGTACGGCCACACGCCGCCTTCGCCGAAGAACGTCCCCGGCGCGTGACCGTAGGCGAAGAACTTGAAATACGCGAAGTCCGCCTCGAACACGTGCGGGAACTCGATCGCGCCGGCACTGCGGTAGAAGCTCTCGCTGATCAGGTAGTCCATCGCGAGACCGAGCTGGGCGGGCGCGTGGTGGAAGTAGTACCCGGTGATCCCGACCGGCCCGCTGGTCGCGAAGTCGGGCTTCATGTGCGCGACCTGGAACTGCCGCCCGTAGTAGCCGGGATACGTCGTGAAGCGCCCGATCACCATGTTGTGCGCGATGTCGGCGATCAGCTCGTCACCGGTGTGATGCGCCAGGCGCAGCAGGGCTCCGGCCCAGCAGGGGTTGAACACGTACCCTCCGCCCGGGTTCGTCAACGTGCTGACGCCGAGCTTGAACGACGACAGCGCCTCGAACGTCAGCCCCGAGGTCGAGACGTACCAGGCGGGCACGGTCTCGCTCTGCACGCTCGTCGTCGGGTACGACGGGAGCGAGGAGCGCGACTCCCAGTCGTACTGCTGCGTGATCACGGAGCCGACCGGCACGGTGACGGTGGTGTCGGGCACCGGGCGGACCGCGGTCTGCGTGATGAAGCGCTGCACCTCGCGGTATGCCCCGTCCAGGAACTCCGTCTCCCCCGTCGCCTCGAACATCTCCAGCAGGTCGACCCAGTATTTCGAGAAGCTGTACGCGAAGCCGCCCGGCGGCTGTCCGTTGCTCCGATAGGGCGTGAGGATCTGCTCCTGCGAGTAGCGCCGCGCGATCAGCGTCGCCTCCGCGAGATAGGCCGGATCCCCCGTGACCCGGTACGTCGCCAGCGCGTTCGAGAACGGCGCCCTGCTCTGACCGACCACGCCGGCCTTGGTCGCCTGCACCGCGAGCCGCTGGATGCCCGCATTCCGGCCGTGCGTGAGCTGGTACAGCGACGCGAGGTTCACGGCATCGGTGGGGATCCGCCCGATCCGGTACTGGGTCTTGTCGTTGTAGACCGGGCTGCCGATCATCGGCGTGTGCCCGATGCCCTTGCGGGAGAGCTGATACTCCACGAGCGGCCGCGCGCGACGGTCGTACAGCGTGCTGTCGGCGGTTCCGGTCAGATAGTGCGCGGCGAGCACGACCCCGCTCGCCGCGGCGCGGACGGCATCCTCGTTCTCGACGTCGACGAAGCCTTTCGCGCGGTTCCACCAGCCCGAGTACGACGGGACGTAGTCGACCGAGTCGTCGCCGCTGGGCTCCACCGCGATCAGCGCTGTCATCGCGTGCACGGCATCCGTGAGCGATCGGTCGTAGACGTTGTGCCGATAGGCGCTCAGACCGTATTCGTTCCGGCACAGCTGCGCGTAGGTGCCGTACAGGGTGTCCGCACGAGCGGCGATGCCGAACGCGAATCCCCGCTGCTGTCCGACGGTCATGGCCGTGCGCAGGCCCGGCTGCGGCGAGTACATGGACGGCACGATGTCGAGGCTGTCGTTGCGCAGGCTCATCCCGTACGGTTGCCGGTCCGCCATGAGCTGACGTTCATGCACGAATTCGGCGACCTCAGACGGCAGGTACACCCCCGAGGTGACGGCGACGCCGCCGACGGAGTACTGCGTCAGCGCCATCGGCGCGAAGAGCTCCCAGGCACCCAGGGGCGCGGAGCCGTCGAGCACCGAGAGCGCATGCTGGTACGAACCGCACAGCACCTCGTCGAGGTCGTCGAGCGACCTCGTGTCCTGGCTCTGGTAGCCGACGATGTAGTCGCCGGCGGTCTTGGCCGTGAGCACGTGGTGAGCCTCGGGGTGAGCGCCCTCCAGCCTCCACCGCACGACCAGATCGACATCGTCGGTGCTCGTGGTCAGCTCGATGGCCTGCGGCCCGAGTACCTGGTAGGAGGTGAAACCGAGCCAGCTCGGGGCGAGCGGCCCGTACAGCTCCGGGGCGCTCCCCGTCGGCAGTGCCCCCTCCAGCACGAGCCACTGCTCATCGAACCGATGGGCGGGGTCGGTGATCGACAACCAGCCACCGTTGTGCTTGATCTCCAGGTCGCGCACGATGGTCGCCCCGCCGTCCCACGTCGCCTGGAGAAAAGTCATCCGGTGGTTCTGGCCGACCAGCTGGGCGACCTGCGAGAACGCCAGATTCGGCTTCTCCAGGCGGCGGAGCGCATCGGCATAGACCCCGCCCGGCGTGGTGAGCTCGGTGGCCGCAGCGGGTGCCGAGCCGGAGGACGAGCCGAGCACCGGAGGAAGCACACCGGCGATCACGAGCATTCGCAGCACGGAGCGTCGGCTCCACATCAGGGGATTGTCTTCGGCTCCATCGCCAGCTATTGAATCCATGATCCACATACTGCAATTCATATGCGATCATGTCAATGGAACGCGCCTCACCGATCCCCCCGCCGCCGCTTCCGCTCGACACCGGTAGCGTCGTCGAGGCAGACCACCCCGAAAGGACGCCCGCGGTGACCCAGACCCCTCGCGAGGAGATGACGGAGTACTCGCTGAGTGCGCTCCTCGCTCCCCCCGAATCACCGGCCGAACCCGAGGACTTCGACGCCTTCTGGCGGGGCACCTTCCAGGAGTTCGGTGCGGGAGTGGTGGCGTGGGAGCTCACTCGCGAGCACCCCCAGACCGCGACGCATCGCGTGATGGAGATCCGCTTCCGCTCCTCGGCCGATGAACACGCCACCGCCTTCGTGATGCGGCCCCATGCCGTCGCCGACGCGCGGCGCGGCCTCGTCGTCGGGCACGGCTACGGCGGTCGCACGGGACCCGACGTCGAGCGGGTGCCCGCCCATACCGCGGCGATCTTCCCCGTCGCCCCCGGGACACATGTCGGCACCGCCAGCCGCTTCCCCGCACCGCCAGACGAGCATGTCCTGGCCGGCATCGCCCATCGCGACACCTACTCGCATCGCTTCAGCGCAGCCGACATCTGGCGCGCAGCCACGATCCTCCTCGAGATCGCGCCCGCCGTGGCGGGATCGCTCGACTTCAGCGGCGGCAGCTTCGGCGGTGGCATCGGCGCCCTGGCCCTACCCTGGGACACCCGGTTCCGACGCGCGGTCCTCGACGTCCCGAGCTTCGGCAACCACGACGTGCGCCTCTCGCGGCGCTGCACGGGCAGCGGAGAGGCCGTTCGCCGGCACCTGCGCGACCATCCAGAGGTTCGCTCCGTCCTCGACTACTTCGACGCGGCGATCGCGGCACGGCGCCTGCGCATGCCCGTGCACGTCAGCGCGGCGGTGCTCGATCCCGCCGTCGACCCGCGCGGACAGTTCGCGGTGTATCACGCACTGCCGGGCCCGAAGCGCCTCGGCGTGCGAGCCTGCGGTCATCTCGACGGACCTATCGGCGAGCTGTCCGACCGCCTCGCCCTGCAGGACGGCTTGGACTTCCTCGCGCTCCCCGACGAGCGCGTGATCTGAACGCTCCTGCGGATCTCCCAGACAACGCATAGCGTTCTCCATAGAAATCGCATAGGAGATTCCGCAGAATAGGCACATGACCAGCGACCTGCCCGAACTGCGCCGCCCCGACGGCTCCCCCCTGCGCATCCTCGCCGTCGACGACGAGCAGATGCTGACCGACCTGCTCGCGATGGCACTGCGCATGGAGGGCTGGGAGGTGCGGACCGCTTCGTCCGGCATGGAGGCGCTCCAGGTGGCGCGCGAGTTCGAACCCGATGCGCTCGTGCTCGACATCATGATGCCCGACCTCGACGGGATGTCCGTGCTCAAGCGTCTGCGGGAGTCCGGCAACCTCGTCCCCGTGCTGTTCCTCACCGCGAAGGACGCCGTGGGCGATCGCGTCGCCGGTCTCACCGCCGGAGGCGACGACTACGTCACGAAGCCGTTCAGCCTGGAGGAGGTGATCGCACGACTGCGGGCGATCATCCGCCGCACCGGCCACGCCACCGCCGACGACGGACAGTCGATCCTGCGCGTCGCCGACCTCACCCTCAACGAGGACAGCCACGAGGTCGTGCGAGACGGCACCGAGATCGAGCTCACCGCGACCGAGTTCGAGCTGCTGCGCTACCTGATGCGCAACGAGCGCCGGGTGCTGTCGAAGGCGCAGATCCTCGACCGGGTGTGGAGCTACGACTTCGGCGGCAAGTCGTCGGTCGTCGAGCTGTACATCTCGTACCTGCGCAAGAAGATCGATGCCGGGCGCACGCCGCTGCTGCACACCGTGCGCGGCGTCGGCTACATGATCAAGGCCCCGCAGTGAGCTCAGCGACGATGATGAGAAGGCCGATGAGCCTGCAGACACGGCTGATGACCGCCGTGATCGGGTTCGTGTCGCTGATCCTCATCATCGTCGCCGTCATCACCAGCGCGACGCTGGGAAAGACGATGGAAGATCAGCTCGACCAGAAGCTGAGCGAATACGCCCACCAGCTGGTTCGCATCTCCCAGGCTGTCGCTCCATCGTCGGCGACCGCGCAGAACGTGCTCGCGAGCAGCCCCGCACCTCCGGTCGGAGTTCTCTTCGTCGTCTCCAGTCCCGTCACAGGGTTCTCCGGAGTGGTCGCGAAGAGTGAGGACGGCGACGAATTCGCCGGAACGCTCGATCCGCTGACCGGCGCCCAGCTCGCCGAGATCGCGGTGTCGCTGAAGGATACCCGGGTCGCGACCGTCACCCTCACCGACCTCGGCTCCTACCGCGTCATGGCGCTGCCGACGAGCAACGGCCTGATCGTGGTGACCGGTCTCCCCCGCGACGATATCCAGAACCAGCTCACGCAGCTGCTGACCGTGATCGCGCTCGCGACGATCGGTGGTCTGATCCTCCTGGCGCTGACCACCGCGATCACCATCAGGGTGGGTCTGCGTCCCCTCCGCGCCGTCGCGCTGACCGCGACCAGGGTCGCGAATCAGCAGCTCGACCGCGGTGAGGTGACCATCACCGAGCGCGTTCCCGCTTCCGAAGCCGATCCCCGTACCGAGACCGGACTCGTCGGAGCCTCACTGAACAAGCTCCTCGACCACGTGAACACCTCGCTCGCGTCCCGGCAGAAGAACGAGGAGCGGATGCGGCGCTTCGTCGCCGACGCCAGCCACGAGCTGCGCACCCCGCTCGCGTCCATCCGCGGGTACTCGGAGCTGTCGCTGCGCGCCCTGCGTCAGTCGGACCCGCAGGCGGAGCACCCCGAGGTCATCGAGAGCACGACGTCGTCGCTGGAGCGCATCCAGGCCCAGTCGCTGCGGATGACCCGGCTCGTCGAGGACCTGCTGCTGCTGGCCCGTCTCGACGAGGGCAGGGAACTGGTCTACGGAACCGTCGACCTGACCCAGCTGGCCCTCGAGGGCCTCTCGGACGCGCGGCCGACCGCGGTCGACCACCACTGGAACATCGACGTGCCCGACGAACCCGTGACGATCGTGGGAGATGCCGGGCGCATGCATCAGGTCGTGGCGAACCTGCTTGCGAACGCCCGCACCCACACGCCCGCCGGGACGACCATCACCCTCAGCGTCGCGCAGGAGGGCGACGAGGCGGTGCTGCGCGTGCACGACGACGGTCCAGGGATCGACCCCGCCATCCGCGACGAGCTCTTCGCCCGCTTCGCCCGCGGTGACAGCTCGCGGGCCCGGCAGACCGGCGGCACGGGCCTCGGACTCGCGATCGCGAAGGCCATCGTCGAGGGCCACCACGGCCTCATCACCGTGACCAGCGAGCCCGGCGACACGACCTTCACCGTCCGCATCCCCATGAACCCGGCGACGACCGGCGACGCCCCCGCGGAGGCGTGAGAACCCCGCACAGTCGCGCGGGGCCTCGCGCCCTCGTTCCTCGCTCCCCACACCCCCACACCCGCACACCCCGCGCTCCCCGCTCCCCGGCACACCCGCACTCCCTGCACACCTGTCGGGAGATTGCTCGTGGACCGGCGTGTGGGGGCTGTTTCCTCCCGACATCCGGACGATCTCCCGACAAGCGCACGCGTCGAGGTCGAGGGGAGGGACGGGCCGGGACCAGCGCCCACGTCAGCCGCGCTCGCGCAAACGCACGACGGCGGCGATCACGGCAGCCTCGACGGTGGGCCAGGCATGCACGATCTGTGCATAGTCGAATCGCAGCGTCTCGTACCCCAGCGCCGACGCCGCGGCATCCCTCACCAGATCCCGGTGGCGGTGCGCAGAGCCCGCGTGGTTGCCCTTGCCGTCGGCCTCGAGGATGAGCCTGTCGTCGACCACGAAGTCGACCCTCCCCACGGTCGGGATCGTCACCTGGCAATCCAGCCTGATCCCGTGCACATGCAGCCGCAGCCGCAGCAGCGACTCGAGCCCGCTGTCGGCATCCGATCTGGCCAGATCGACGAGCCAGTGCGCCCGAGCCGGCAGTCGACTCCGGATTCGTCGGCGTGCGGCCTCGGAGATCAGCCGCTGCGTGAGCGACGACTCGAGCGCGGCGAAGAACGCCTCGTCACCACCGCAACGGTAAACATGGACGAGCACCTCTTCGAGCGGTGCGAGTCCGACGCCCGCGCGACCCGCGTCGTAGTGCCCCACGCATTCGCACTCGTCGTGGTGAGCACGACCTCGCCCGCCGAGCCACACGTGAACGGGACCTTCGTCGTAGAGACACCATACGCCGTGCAGTCGCAGCGCATGTGCACAGGTGAGCGCACCGCCGTGTCGTGCGGCTTCCACGAGGTGCACATTCGCCTCCGGCACGGCGAACACCCCAGGTCTCACGCGCTGAAGCGCGCCGACACGCACCTCTTCCGCGCGCATCCGACGAGTGATCCCATACTTCTGGAGCAGGGTGCCCCGGACGACTCCGCCGTGTCGGGCGGTCACGAAAGCGGCACTGAGCATCCGTCGATCCTGCACCTCCCGTGCTCGTGGCGGGGGCCGAGCATCCGGATATACGGGCAGATTCGATTCACGCATCGACTGTGCAGGAACAGAGGTGCCGTCCACCCGTCGGGAGTCCGGGCGGATGTCGGACGAATCGCCGTCGGATCACCCGACATTCGCCCGAGCTCCCGACAGGTGGACGAGGAAGGACGCGAGAGCACGGGGGCACCGTGCACACGGGGGTGAGGGGTCGCGCCCGCGACCCGGATCAGTATCCGGCGAAGGCGTCGGTCGTGAGGTTGCGCGCCTTCTGCAGGGCGGGGGCGAGGTCGGCGATGAGCCGCGGGGGGCCGGAGATGAAGGCGTGGCGCGAGGCCAGGTCGGCGACGGTGCGCTCGAGGGTCTCCGCATCCAGACGCGCGCCCTGCGCCCACGACCAGTGCGCCGGGAGGTCGGCGGGCTCGTCACGGGTGAACACGACGGTGCGCACGCCGGTCGCTGCCAGCTCCTCGCGGAAGGCGAGCTCGGAGGCGTCGGAGGCGACGTACACGAGCACCACGTCGCGCTGCTGCCCGGTCGCCTGCAGCTGACGCAATTGCGACACGAAGGGCGTCACCCCGATGCCGGCGGCGACCATGAGCACCGGCTGCTCACCGCGGGGCAGGATGAAGTCGCCCCAGGTTCCGGTCACCGCGAAGGTCGCACCGGGCTCGGCCGCGGCGAGAGCACGCTTGTAGCTCGAGGGATGCTTCTGGTCGCCGTTCTTGTAGGCGATGCGCAGCGTCGGCAGATCGGCCGGCGCCGACACGATGCTGAACTCCCGACGGGTCCCTCGGGCATCGGGTCGGTGATGCGGAACGTCGAGCTCGAGGTACTGCCCCGGCAGGAAACGCACCCGGCCCTTGGCGCGGAACGTCAGCTCCTGGGCGGTCGGGGTCACGAACTCGCGCCGTTCGAGCACCAGCCGCACCGAACCGCGCAGGGCGAAGGCGAACGCCACCAGGTTGCCGATCAGCAGTGCGCGCTCCTGACCGAGCGTGAAGAGACCGGCCACCGAGATCGGCCACCCCGCGAGCAGCCCGACGACGGCAGCCACCACGAGCTGCTGCCGGCGGCGCGGCGGAAGGGTGAGCGGCTCCGACAGCATGAACGCTCCGAGGAACAGGAACGGCGACTGCACCAGCGCGAACTGCAGAGCCGTCGCGACGTCGAAGGCGATGTCGAACTCCACGGCTTGCACGGCCTGCCGCACGACCGATGTGGCCACGGCGACGGCGAGGAACACCAGGATCACTCGGATCTTCTCGGTGCGCCACAGCACCGCGAGGCCCAGCACGGCCACGGGAATCGTGAGCACCGGCGTGCCGACCCACCACGACGACGACGTGCCCAGCCACTCGAAGGCACCGAACGCTCCGAGGATCGAGACCACGGCGGCGCCGAACGCGGCAGGGTTGAAGATGTGACGCCCGCGCCAGGCGATCAGGTACTTCGAGACGCTCGCGACCGCACCGGCGAGCGCGAGACCGAGCAGCGCGCCGGCTTCGACGCCCGGTCGGAGCACGAACAGCAGGATGAGCGCCGTCACCAGCGACGACTCGATGCGCCAGGGCAGTCGGAGCAGGCGCTGCGCCGCGGCGTCGACGGCGGAGATGACGACCGCGAGCACGAGGAACGACGCCACGAGCTCGAGCGGGGTAGGCGAGACGATCACGCCGAACAGCGAGAGCACGAAGGCGATGACCGCGAGAGCGACGAGCGCGAACAGCACGAGGCGGTACATCGACAGCGAGCCCAGCACCGCGAGGACCCGCTGACGTGCGGCGGCGAATGAGGTGATCACGTTTCCACTCTTCCCGAGTTCTGGGCTGCCGGGGACGACTCCCCCGCGGCGAGGAACAGTTCGGCCGGGCACCCGGGCGAACGCTGCACGCGTCCGTCGGTACTCATCCGCGCCCACTCGACGCCCCAGGCGGCCGCGATCTCGTCGCCGCCGTCGAAGAAGAGCGCCGTCGCCACCGCATCGGCCGTCATCGCCTCCGGTGCCCACGCCCAGGTCGCGGCCCAGGTGCGCACCGGGAGTCCGGTACGGGCGTCGAGCACGTGATGCAGCCCGCTCCCCCACGCTCGTCGGTTGATCGCCGAGGCGCACAGCGCCTGATCCTGCACCTCGACGACCCCGATCGCCTTCGTCGGGTCGAACGGATGCTCCAGGCCGATGCGCACACCGGACCCGCGGACGCGGATGTCGCCGCCGGCGTCGACCACGAGATCTCCGGGCACGCCCGCCAAGACCGCCGTCACGAGGTCGACGAGGCGTCCTTTGCCGAGCGCGCCGACATCGAGCAGGGCCGGGGTGGATGCGGTGACCCCGGTGTCGGTCCAGGACAGACGCTGCTCCCAGGTATCGGGAGCGCGCACCGGATCTCCCGCGGTCAGAGAGTAGCCCGCGTCATATCCGAGCGCGTCGAGGCTGTCGGCGACGAGCGGGTTGACGGCTCCTCCGGTCGCGGCGGAGAGCTCGCGATATGCGTCGAGCATGGGCCCGGCATCGGAGGAAGCCAGAGCGCCGCCCTCCCGACCGAGGCGCACGACGTCCGAGTCCGTGCGGAACCGGGACCACTCGCGGTCGAAGCGCTGGATCTCCGCTGAGACCGCTGCCGTCACGGATTCCGGAAGGGCATCCGTCGTCTCGATCTCCCAGTGCGTTCCGATGGCCTCGAAGCGCCAACTCGCCATGGGAAGTCAGGCGCCTAGGAGGCGGCCTGCTCCTTGATCGACTCGACGGCCTTGTTGAACCCGCCACTGGTGAGCGACGAGCCGGCCACGCGGCTGACGTTCAGGTCGTCGAGTGCCTTGCCGTCGACCTCGTCGGCGATCCCGGCGATGAACTGCCCCTGGTACTGCTTGCTCTCGGGGGCCTGCGGGTCTCCCGTGACCTCGACGTCGGTCACGACGCCGTCGGCGAGCGTGAGGGTGACGGAGATCTCCTCGACCGTCTCCGGCGTCTGGTACGAGCCCTCGGCCGTGTAGGTGCCGTCGGCGTAGGTCGCCGTTGAATCGCCGCCGGACGACGAGGAGGAAGAACCGGCATCGGGCGTGCTGCCGGTGCTGTTCGGGGTCTCGGCGTCAGCGGTTCCGGAGCATCCGGCGAGGACGAAGAGTCCCGCGATTCCGAGGAGTGCGGTTCCCTTGCGGACAGAGGTCGGTACGGTCGTGCGGATCATTGTGGTCCTCCCGGCTCGGTGTCGGCCGACGCGCTCGTCGACCATTCGACCGTAGGCACGGCGGCTATGCGCGGGCTGTGCCGTGACGATGCGTTACGCGTCGCCGCCGAACATGCTCGTCACGGAGCCGTCCTCGAACACCTCGTGGATCGCGCGTGCGAGCAGCGGGGCGATCGGGAGGATGGTCAGGTTGTCCCAGCGACGCGATTCGGTGAGCGGGATCGTGTCGGTGATGACGACCTCGTCGATGGACGAGTCCTGCAGCCGCTCCGATGCCGGGTCGCTGAAGATCGCGTGCGTGGCGGCCACGATGACGCGGTGGGCGCCGTTCGCCTTGAGCGCCTGGGCCGCCTTGACGATCGTTCCGCCGGTGTCGATCATGTCGTCGACGAGCAGGCAGGTGCGGCCGTCGACGGCACCCACGATCTCATGCACGGAGACCTGGTTGGCGACCTTCGGGTCGCGGCGCTTGTGGATGATCGCGAGCGGAGCGCCGAGGCTGTCCGACCACGTGTCGGCGACACGCACGCGGCCCATGTCCGGCGACACGACGGTGAGGATCTCCCGGTCGGCCGGCGACAGGGTGCGCTCGAAGTAGTCCAGGAGCACGGGCTTGGCGAACAGGTGGTCGACGGGACCGTCGAAGAACCCCTGGATCTGCGCCGCGTGCAGGTCGACGCTCATGACACGGTCGGCGCCTGCGGTCTTCAGCAGATCGGCGACGAGTCGGGCACTGATCGGCTCACGGCCGCGGCCCTTCTTGTCCTGACGCGAATACGGATAGTACGGCGCGACGACGGTGATGCGCTTGGCCGAGGCGCGCTTGGCGGCGTCGATCATGATGAGCGTCTCCATGAGCCACTCGTTGACCGGTTCGCCGAACGTCTGGATGAGGAAGAGATCCACGCCACGGATCGACACCTCGAAGCGGGCGTAGATCTCACCCGATGCGAACGTGCGGTGCTCCACCGGTGCGATCTCGGTGCCGAGAGCCTCGGCGACGGCTGCGGTGAGCTCGGGGTGCGAGCGACCGCCGGCGACGACGAGCCGCTTCTTGGTCTTGGCGATGATCCCGGGGGCCACGCCGTTGTCGCGATCCAGATCGACCGTCTTCTTCTTGCGCGCCATGTCCGCCTATTCCGCCGAATTCTCGCGGGACGCAGCATCCGCCGCGCCCGTCCCTGCTCTGTTCTTCTCGACCCAGCCCTCGATGTTGCGCTGGGGCGCGACGCTCATGGCCAGAGCGCCGGCGGGGACGTCCTTGCGGACGACGGCGCCTGCACCGGTCTTCGCACCGGCTCCCAGCCTAACGGGCGCGACGAGCACCGTGTGCGACCCGGTGTGCACCTCGTCGCCGATCTCGGTGCGGTGCTTGTTCACGTCGTCGTAGTTTGCGGTGATCGTGCTCGCGCCGAGGTTCACGCCGCGCCCGATCGTGGCGTCGCCCACGTACGAGAGGTGGGGCACCTTGCTGCCTTCGCCGATCTCGGCGTTCTTGGTCTCGACGTAGGCGCCGATCTTGCCCTTGGCGCCCAGGACCGTGCCGGGGCGGAGGAACGAGAACGGGCCCACCGTGGCCTCGGCGCCGATCACCGCGAGAGTGGCGTCGGTGCGGCGGACGATCGCATCCTCGCCGACCTCGCAGTCGACCAGAGTCGTGTCCGGACCGATGACGGCGCCGGAGGCGATCGTCGTGGCCCGCAGGATCTGCGTGTTCGGGAGGATCGTGACGTCGGGCGCGAGCGTCGCGTCGTCATCGATCCAGGTGGTGGTCGGGTCGATCACGGTGACGCCCTCGAGCTGCCAGCGGCGCACGATGCGCTGGTTGAGCAGACGACCGACCTCGGCCAGCTGTGCACGGTCGTTGACACCGAAGGTGACCGAGATGTCGGAGACGACCGATGCCGCCACCCGGTCGCCGTCGCGGCGCAGCAGGCCGGGGACGTCTGTCAGGTACATCTCGCCCTGAGCGTTGTCGACGCCGACCCTGGGCAGGTAGTCCCGAAGCGTCGCGGCACGGAACACGTACATCCCGGCGTTGATCTCGCGGACGGCGGCCTCTTCGGCGTTGGCGTCCTTCTGCTCCACGATGCGATCGACGCCGCCGTCGGCATCGCGCACGACGCGTCCGTAGCCGGTCGGATCGTCGACCAGCGCCGTCATCAGCGTGGCCGGAGCGCCCGAGGCGCGGTGCTCCGCGAGGAAGGCGGAGAGGGTGTCGGCATCGGCAAGCGGGCAGTCGCCCGAGAGCACGAGCACGTCGCCGTCGAAGTCGGCGGGGAGAGCATCCACAGCCACCTGCACTGCACGTCCGGTTCCGGGGATGTCGTCCTGGTCGACGAACACCGCATCCGGGTAGTCGGCCTGGAGAGCTGCGACCACCTGGTCGCGCTCGTGTCGCACGACCACCTCGACGTGCGCGGCCTGCAGCCGCCCCGCCGTGGTGAGGACGTGACCCACCAGCGGACGACCGCTGATCGGGTGCAGCACCTTCGGCAGGCGCGACTTCATGCGGGTGCCCTGGCCTGCGGCGAGGACGATGATGGCGAGATTGTTCCCAGTCATGCTCCGCCGCCAGGACTCGAACCTAGACCTAACAGCTCCAAAGGCTGTCGTGCTGCCATTACACCACGGCGGACCGCGCCGCCCCGAGGACGCCGCGGGGACAAGTCTGCCATGCTCCGGCTCCGCATCCGCTGACACCACCGCTCGTCATCCCGCCGAAACACGGCTCTGGGATGCTGACGAGATGAGCATCGTGATCGAACGGGTGGAGACCGCGAGCCCCGCCCTCGCCGAGTTCCTGGTCGCCCATCACGCGGAGATGGAGCACACGGCACCGGCGGAGAGTCGTCACGCCCTGGTGTTCGAGCGTCTGCTCGCCCCTGGTGTGCGGCTGTTCGCCGGTCACCTCGACGGCCGCCCCGTGGCCACCGGAGCGCTGGCGGCGGTCGAGGACGCACACGAGGAGATCAAGTCGATGCGCACCGACCCCGCTCTGCGCGGGCGCGGCCTCGGACGCGCGATGCTCGGCTTCCTCCTGACGGATGCCGAGGCCCGCGGCATCCGTCGGATCTCCCTGGAGACCGGGAGTGCCGACTTCTTCGCCCCGGCACGGGCCCTGTACCACGCAGTCGGCTTCCGTGAATGCGGACCGTTCGGGGGCTACACCGCCGACCCGTACAGCACCTTCATGACACTCGATCTGCCCGCGGCGTCCGTGATCGCCGACTCGCACACGGGATAATGGGCGGATGAGCGAGGCGGATGAGGTCGACCGGATCGTGGGCGCGTGGAACACCCAGCGCCCCGACCTCGACTTCTCGCCCCTCGAGGTCCTGTCCCGGATGGATCGTCTGTCGCGACACCTCGACCGCGCCCGCCGTGACGTGTTCCGTCGCAGCGATCTGGAGCACTGGGAGTGGGATGTGCTGTCGGCGCTGCGCAGGGCCGGCGCGCCGTTCCAGCTCTCCCCCAAGCAGCTGCTGCAGCAGACACTGGTGTCCAGCGGCACCATGACCAACCGGATCGACCGTCTCGTCGGACGGCGCTTCGTGCGTCGCGAGGCAGACCCCGGTGACGGCCGCAGTGTGCTGGTGACGCTCACCGACGACGGCCGCATCCGTGTGGATGCCGCCATCACGCGTCTGGTCGACGTGGAAGCGGATCTGCTGCAGGCCCTCTCCCGCTCGGATCGGGATCGCCTCGCGGGACTGCTGCGCAAGCTGAGTCTGAGCTTCGACTCGTGACCGGCCGCATCTGATGGGCATGCCTTCTCCCCTCCCTGTGCGCGACGGCGTGGGAGCCACACGTCTGCACGTGCCGCTGACCGGGCCGTGGCCCACCGCCGCGGCCTACATGGTCGAGCGCTTCTTCCACATGGATCCCGAGCGTCTGCTCGCGCGGTTCGACCGCGGCGAGATCGTGCGGGCCGACGGCTCCCCCGTCCCTCGCGACGCCCCGCTGGGCAGCGTCGAATTCGTCTGGTACTACCGCGAACCCGCTGTCGAGACGCGGATCCCCTTCGAGATCGAGGTCCTGCACCAGGACGAGCATCTCGTGGTCGTCGACAAGCCGCATTTCCTGCCGACGACTCCCGGCGGCAAGTTCCTGCAGAACTCGGCGCTGGTGCGCTTGCGCAATCTCCTCGACAATCCCGACCTGGCGCCGATCCACCGCCTGGACCGTGCGACCGCCGGGCTGCTGATGTTCTCGACACGGCCGGCGACCCGCGGTGCCTACCAGTTGATGTTCGAGAACCGGCAGGTGCAGAAGGTCTACGAGGCGGTCTCCGCACTCCCCGAGGGCGGCGAGTTGCCCTCGTTCCCCCTCGTGTATCGCAACCACATCGAGAAGCCGCGGGCCCAGGTGCGGGTGGAGGTCGACGACACCAGGGAGCCGAACGCCGAGACGCTGATCGCGCTGATCAGCAGCGACGATCGCGTGGTGCACACCCTGCTCAGACCGCACAGCGGGAAGATGCACCAGCTGCGCGTGCACCTCGCCGCCCTCGGCATCGGCATCCTCAACGACAGGTTCTACCCCGAGCTGCTCGAGGACCTGCCCGACGATTTCGACCGCCCCCTGCAACTGCTCGCGCGGGAGCTGCGGTTCATCGATCCGCTGAGCCGCGAGGAGCGGGTGTTCACCACGCGGCGTACGCTGCAGCACGCGCCCGCCGGAGAGGATCCCGTCAGCGAAGATCCCGTCAGCGGCGCATGACCTTGCGCGCCAGGCGCGTTCCGAGCGTCTGGGCCACGTGCACGAAGACGACGATGAGCAGCACGGCAGCCCACATCACCACGGGCTCGAACTGACGACGGCCGTAGGTCAACGCGAAATTGCCGAGTCCGCCGGCGCCGATGTAACCGGCCATTGCGGTCATGTCGATGAGCGCGACGATGACGAAGGTGTATCCGAGGATGAGCGGGCCCAGTGCCTCAGGGATCACGACGGTGAAGAGCGTGCGCCAAGGGCCAGCTCCCATGGCACGGGCAGCTTCGATCACTCCGGGCGACACCCCGACGAGGTGCTGCTCGACGATACGACCGATCGCGAACATCGATGCCACGACCAGCGCGACGATCGCGGCGTTCGTGCCGATGCCGCTGCCCACGATGAAGCGTGAGAACGGGATCAGCACCGTGATCAGGATCACGAACGGGATGGGGCGGAAGAAGTTGATGAAGAGATTCAGCACCGCGGAGACAGCGCGGTTCTGCAGCATCCCTCCCGGCCGAGTGAGATACAGACCGACGCCGATCAGGCCGCCCAGCAGGCCGCCCAGCACCAGCGTGAGAGAGACCATGTAGAGAGTCTCGACAGCAGCCGTCCAGAACTCCGGCCCCAGCTCGATGAGACGATCCATCAGCGCACCTCCTCGCTGTCGATGTCGGACACGTCGACATGTTGGGCGATGCTCGCGAGCGTCCGCTCGATGACTCCGTCCTCGCCGCGGATCGCGAGAGTGAGGTGCCCGAAGGCACGCCCGCGGATGTCGTTGATTCCCCCGAACACCAGCTCGAATTCCAGTCCCGCGTCGGCGAGCTGAAGAAAGACCTGGGCCTGGGACGGACCGCCGTCACGGAACGAGAACGTCACGAGGCGTCCATCGTGGCGCTCGCGGAGCACAGCACGTTCGGACGGAGACGGTACCCCCTTCACGACCGTGCCGACGAAGCGTTGCGACGCCGCGTGTTGCGGGTTGGAGAAGACCTCGAACACGTCGCCTTGCTCGATGACGCGACCGCGGTCCATGACGGCGACCTTCGTCGCGATCGTCTGGATGACGTCCATCTCATGCGTGATGACGACGATCGTCACGCCCTGTTCCTCGTTGACCTTCTTGAGCAGCGACAGCACCTCGTGAGTGGTCTCCGGGTCGAGCGCGCTGGTCGCTTCGTCTGCGAGGAGGATCGCCGGCCTCGTGGCGAGGGCGCGGGCGATGCCGACGCGCTGCTTCTGACCGCCGGAGAGCTGCTCGGGGTACGACCGCGCCTTGTCACTCAAACCCACGAAGGAGAGCAGCTCGGTGACTCGCGCCTCGATGTCGGTCTTCGACCATCCGGCGAGCTTGAGCGGGTACGCGACGTTCGCCCGCACGCTCTTCGATGAGAAGAGATTGAACTGCTGGAAGATCATTCCGATTCCGCTGCGCACGCGGCGCAGCTCCCGCTCCGTGAGAGCGGTGATCTCCACATCGTCCACGGTGATACGCCCCTCGGAGGCAGGCTCCAACGCGTTGATGAGACGCACGAGGGTCGACTTGCCGGCCCCCGAATAGCCGATGATGCCGTAGACGTCACCCTGATCGATCTGCAGCGTGACGTCGTCGACCGCCGTGATCTGCTCGTCGGCCGCCGCCGGGGATGGGTATTTCTTCGACACATTCTCGAGGGAGACGATCGGCATGGGGTGCTCCGGTCTTGAGAGGGGAGAAGGGCGTGGTCGACCTGAAGATGCGGAATCGGGCGACGCTCATGCGTCGCCCGATTCTCTCAGGTCACGTTGATCAGCCGTTGGCGGCAACGTCCTTCTGGACATCCTTGAGCAGCGATGCAAGCTCGTCGGCTGGAGTCTGAAGCGTCACACCGGTGCCGCCCGACGACTTCGCCAGGCCTTCCTGCACGCCCTTGTCGGTCTGGAAGATCTCCACCAGCTTGAGGTAGGTCTTGTTGTCGACGTCTTCAGCGCGCGACGCGAAGATGTTCACATACTGCAGCGCGCTCGGGTCCTTGGGGTCGTCGGTGAAAAGCGCGTCATCGAACGAAAGTCCTGCGTCCTCCACGAAGTCGTTGTTGATGACGGCCGCTGCGACATCGGGCAGGGCTTCAGGGGTGAGGGCCGCTTCCAGCGCTGTGACCTTGACCTTGGACTTGCTCTCATCGACGTCAGCGAGATCCGAGAACGCGGTACCGCCGTCCTTCAGATCGACGAGCCCGGCCGCCTGCAGCACCAGCAGCGCCCTGGCCTGGTTCGAGGCGTCATCGGGCACAGCGACGGTCTCTCCTTCCGGGATGTCCTTCACGGAGTCGTACTTCGTCGAGTAGAGGCCCAGCGGGTAGATCTGCGTCGAACCGATCGCAGCAAGGTCATCGCCCGACGCCTCGTTGTACTGCGCCAGATACACGATGTGCTGGAACTGGTTGAGGTCCACCTCGCCCTCGCTCAGCGCGGGGTTCGGAAGCTCGTACGAACCGAAATCGACGAGCTCGACGGTGATGCCTTCCGCCGCAGCCGCATCCACGAACGCGGGCCACTGCGGATCGCTCTCGCCGACGACGCCGATCTTGACGACCTCGTTCTCCGACGATCCCTCGCTGCCGGATCCGGCATCGGACGACCCCGTGGCACACCCGGTGAGCGCGACGAAGAGCGGGACCGCGGCGAGTGCGGCCAGGATGGAAGTGGTGCGGCGTGACATGTGAAGGAGTTCCTCTCTTGGGGGACTCGAATACGTTAGGCAGGCCGCGCGACGCAGGCGGAATCGAATGTCACACGGCGTCACAGCGGCGGGTCGACCGTCTTCCATCCGACTCGAATCGACCGCGCGCGCCTGCGCCCTGGCCGACCGTCATCGAACGACACAGGCGGCGACGGTGAGAAACAGTCGGCGACGGCAACCGCACCGTGTGTTCTGCTCGACGCACTCGAAAGAGTGTCGGTGCCGTCCGGCACCGATCCAACGACCGGAGACGTCATGAAAACACGCAAGAAAGTCGCACTCGCCACGGCCACCGCGGTACTTCTGTCCTTCTCACTGCCTGCCACCGCTCACGCGGCGACAGAGGAGCATCTATACGCGAACTCGACAATCGTCGTCACCGATGTGAGGACCGGAGCGATCGTGTATCAGCAGTCGGAGCAGATACCCGTGGATACGAACAGCACGTCGGCCACGATCGAAGCGCGGATCCCTTCGACCGAATCATCAGCTGCTTCGACGAAGCCGGGCGCCATCGCCCCGCGGTCGTCAGTCGGCGGGAATCATGACAACGGTTCGGTCAAGTCGTCGATCACGATCCAGTACACCTTGAAGGGCGATCAGATTCGGACAGAGAAGGTCACGGGGAGCTGGACGCCCGACCCTGGGTTCGGACTCAAAGACCGGAAGGTGGAGATCTACAGCGGCGGCGGAGTGCCGTCGATCATCAAGAAGGCGCCAACGGCGAACAGCTATAGCTACAACACCGGATGGGGCTTCCAAATCAAGCCACCGCAGAACTCTCTCACCTCCCCTCGGGTGCTGGCCGAGGTGAAGTACCAGCTCTCGGGGACGGGCAGTGCGTGGCTGAAGCTGACGCACTGGGTCGACCTATCCGGCATCTGATCCCGCAGTGAGGGAAGGGTCCGAGCCGTGTTCGCACACTCGGACCCTTCCCTCACCGCACACGCGGAGTCATGCGGCACACAGCATCACAGCGGGCGCGAGGAGCGCGGTGCGCGCAACGCCAGCTTTCCCACGTAATGGCCTCGCAGCGCCCGGTGCGCCGTCACGATGTCATCAGCTTCGAACACCTGCGCCACGTGCGGGGCGATGAGACTGGACTCGATGACCTCGTTCAGACGCAGCAGCGCCTCCCGGCTGCGGTCGCCGTCGTAGAACGACACGCGTTCGACGAGGTCGGCCGACGGCGGCGGATTCACGCCGTGCGCCCACGCGATGCGCCCCGTCGATGCCACCCCGCGCAGCGCATCCTCGGCCGCCCGACCTCCGGCGGTGACGAGTGCGCCGTCGAGGCCATCCGGAGCGAAGCTCTCGATGGCCGCCAGCACGTCGTCCCGCCTACCGTCGACGGCGACATCGGCACCGAGGCCTCCGGCCAGCGATACCCCGTCCCGTCCTGAGGCCACCGCGAGGACCCGGAGCCCGCGATGCTTCGCCAGCTGCACCGCGAGGTGACCGATCCCTCCGCTCGCACCGAAGATCATCACGGTGTCTCCGGGTCTGGCATCGATCACGTCGAGTCCGCTGGCGGCGGTCAGCGCATCCCAGGCGAGAACACCCGCCTGCTCGTTCGTGAGGCGTTCGGGTACGAGTGCGACGTGTTCCTGATCGACCACGGCGTACTCGGCATAGAACCCCCCTCTCGGCACGGGCATCGACGCCGCGTAGACGCGGTCTCCCCGCGTGAAGCGCATGACCTCGGCGCCGACATCCTCGACGATTCCCGCACCTTCCCATCCGAGGATGTAGGGGAACGTCGAGGGGACGCCGAAGGACCCTTCGAAGTGGCCTTCGCGCTCGACCCGATCCCAGGACCCGACGCCGGCGACATCGACGCGGATGAGCACGTCGTGTTCCCCCACCGTCGGAGTCGGGACGGAACGCTCGCGCAGCTCGGATTCATCGCCGAACCGGTCGAGAACGATGGCTCTCATGGTCGTGGACATCCCACTCCTCGTCTTCCTCGGCGGGGTTCGCCGATCGTCGTGCCGGGGCTCGCTGCCGCCGACGTTCAGTCGTACTCCTCGATCCCCTGCAGGCGCACCTGCTCGAGGTCGAGGCGGGCTGAGATGCGGCGCACGACGATGTCATCGACGGTGCCGGAGCCGCGCAGCCCCAGCAGCACCTCGCGCTTGCGGTCGATGAGGGCGAGTTTGAGTCGCGTGTGCTCGTCGTGGCGGATCAGCGGCGAGCGCTGGGCGAGATCGACGTCCGCCGAAGTGGCGATGATCTGCAGCACCGCGCCGTCGGTGGCGTCGGCCGCCGCGATCTGCGCGGTGCCGCCGCCGGAATCCTGATCCGCCCCTGGGGCGACGGGGCGGGTCGGTCCCGCGGTTCCGGCGCCGAGCGGGTCGGGTTCGCCGAGCATCTCGTCGAGCGCATCGGCCTCCGCATCGACCAGAGCCTGCTCGCGGGCCAGGGCGCGGGCGTTCGCGACCTCGAGCATCCGATACCCCTCGGACCGCACGTGGTCGAGCACCTCCTGCCCGACGCCGTGCTCGGAGGCGAGGTCGTCGAGCGCGGCGAGCGCCGCCCCGGAGATCGCCCGCTCCGCGAGCTCGTACTCCTCGTCCTCGACATGATCGACGGGGAACCGCGCCCACCGCACGATGGCGGGCAGGAGCGGACCCTGCACGAGCAGACTCAGGAGGATGACACCGGCGGTGACGAACACAATCTCATCGCGCCCGTTGACGGCCCCGCCCTCGGTGACGGCAGCGGGGACCGACAGCGCGATCGCGAGTGACACGGCACCGCGCATGCCGGCGACCGTGGAGACGACCCTGGCCCGCGCCCGAGCGCCGGGAGCCGGACGAGGGCCGGCCGGACGCTGGACGAGCACGTTGAGCAGTTGGAACAGATAGCGCACGACCAGCAGCGTCACCCACACGGCGAGGGTGAGGAGCACGAGGCGCCCGATCGCCGCCGCCGAGATCTCGTGCACGACGTACTGCACCTCGAGGCCGATCAGCACGAACAGGGCGCCGTTGAGCAGGAAGACGCCGAACGGCCAGGCCGCATCCGCCTGCCGTCGCGACGAGGCGGTCGTGACACGAGGCGCCACGTAGGCGACGATGAGTCCGGCCACGACGACCGCGAGCACGCCGGAGGCATGCACCATCTCCGCGACGAGGAACGCCGTGAACGGGATCAGCAGCAGAGCGACGTTGATCACGATCGTCGACGATGTGCGCCGCAGCAGCAGATAGCCGAGGCCGGCGACCACGACGCCCCCGGCGATGCCGCCGACATACGACAGCAGCACGTCGAGCGTGACCGACAACGGGGTGATCTGACCGCCGAGCGCGAGCGACACCGCGATCGCGTAGAGCACCAGGGCCGTGCCGTCGTTGGTCAGGCTCTCGGCCTTGAGCTTCATGAACATGCGGCGCGGCAGCAGGCGCCCGAGGGCGGCGACGGCCGTGGCATCGGGGGGAGCCACCGCAGCCCCGAGGATGAGGGCGATCTCCCACGGCATCCCGAACAGCACCCCGATGCCGGCGACCGCGAACGCCGAGGCGACCACGAGCACGGTGCTCATCGGGAGGATGTAGCGGAAGTCCCGCCGGATCGACCGGAGCGACGTGGTGAGGCTCTCCCAGAAGAGCATCACCGGCAGGAACAGCAGCAGCACCGTCTCGGGTGGCAGCTGCACCTCGCGCAGCTGCGGCACGAAGCCCAGCAGCAGCCCGAAGATGACCAGGACGAGGGGCAGCGCGAGACGCACGCGCGGGGCGATAAGGGTTCCGACGAGAATCGTGAGTCCGAGCAGGACTGTTACTTCGAGGCCTTCCATCCCTACCTCCCAACAGCGTTGGGAGAAGGATATTCCTCCGTCAGCCGATCTCCTCGGTGAGTTCGAACCAGCGCAGCTCCAGCTCCTCGATCTCGGCCTGCTGCTCGCTGATCTTCTTCATCCGGTCGCCGAGACCCTCGTAGTCGGACTGGTCGTGGTCGGCCAGCGCGGTCTTGGCGGCGTTCACCTGCTGCGTGAGCTTCTGGATGCGACGCTCGAGAGCGGACACCTCCTTCTGCGCCGTGCGCAGGGCCGCACCGTCGAGCCCCTTGGCGGTAGCCGTCGCCGTCGCCGTCGCGGCGGCCGTCGCGGTCTGCTTCGACCCCGTGGAGGCCTGAAGGTGGCGCAGCCGCAGGTACTCGTCGACCCCGCCGGGCAAGTGGCGCAGGTGACCGTCGAGGATCGCGTACTGCTGGTCGGTGACGCGCTCCAGGAAGTACCGGTCGTGGCTGACGACGAGGAGCGTGCCGGACCAGGAGTCGAGAAGATCCTCGATCGCGGCGAGCATGTCGGTGTCGAGGTCGTTGGTCGGCTCGTCGAGGATCAGCACGTTCGGCTGGTCGAGCAGCACGAGCAGCAGCTGCAGACGGCGCTGCTGGCCACCCGAGAGGTCCTTGACCGGAGTGGAGAGCTGGGCGGAGTCGAACCCGAGCCGTTCGAGCAGCTGCCCCGGGGTGAGATCCTGCGCCTTGGAGCCGGCCCCCATCGTGTACGAGGTGCGAAGGCCCGAGATGATCACGCGCACCGGGTCGTTCCAGTGCTGGGTGAGCTCGTCGAGCCGCTGCGTGAGGGTCTGCACCTTCACGGTCGTGCCGCGCTTGACCCGGCCGACGGTCGGCTCCACGGTGCCGGAGATGAGTCCGAGCAGCGTGGATTTGCCGGCACCGTTCACGCCGAGGATGCCGGTGCGCTCGCCCGGCGCGATGCGCCACTCGATATCGCGCAGCACGACCTTCTCGCCGCCGTCCGCCGTCGGGTAGGTCACACCGACGTCGAGGAGATCGACCACGTCCTTGCCGAGGCGCGAGACGGCCAGCGACTGCAGCGAGACCTTGTCGCGGATCTCGGGCACGTCGGCGATGAGCTCGTTGGCCGCGTCGATGCGGAACTTGGGCTTCGCCGTGCGGGCGGGAGCGCCGCGGCGGAGCCATGCGAGCTCCTTCTTGGCGAGGTTCTGACGTTTCGCCTCGGTCGCGGCCGCCATGCGATCGCGCTCGACGCGCTGCAGGATGTACGCCGCGTAGCCGCCTTCGAAGGGCTCGACGATGCGATCGTGCACCTCCCAGGTCTCGGTGCTGATCTCGTCGAGGAACCACCGGTCGTGGGTCACGACCATGAGGGCCCCCGAGTTCGGCGACCAGCGCTTCTTGAGGTGCCCGGCGAGCCAGGTGATCGCCTCGACGTCGAGGTGGTTGGTGGGCTCGTCGAGCGCGATGACGTCCCAGTCGCCGGTGAGGAGCTTCGCGAGCGAGACCCGGCGCCGCTGACCACCGCTGAGGGATCCGATCTCGGCATCCCACGGCAGGTCGGTGAGCAGTCCTTCGATGACGTCGCGCACGCGCGCGTCGCCCGCCCACTCGTACTCCGGGGTGTCACCGACCACCGCGGCGCTGATCGTGAGATCGTCCGGCAGGTTGTCGGCCTGATCGAGCACGCCGATCCGCGTGCCTCCGCGCACGGTGACGCGGCCGGAGTTCGGCTCCTTGATGCCGGCCAGCATGCCGAGGAGGCTCGACTTGCCGTCGCCGTTACGGCCGACGATGCCGATGCGGTCGCCCTCCTCGATGCCGAGGGTCACGGAGTCGAAGACGACCCTGGTCGGATATTCGAGGTGGAGCGCCTCAGCGCCGAGAAGATGTGCCATGTTCCTTCCAGGGTAGCCGCGTGCGGGGATCCGGCCCGCCGTCGCCCGGCAGGGTGGCCTCCGACCGACGTCGCCCGATCTAGGATCGACGGGTGCCAAGGAATCGCCGGGTGTTCTCGCTCATGCTCGACAATCGCAAGGCGAAGCTGATGGAGTCGAAGAGGCGACCCGGTCGCTTCGAGCTCAGCGTCGATGGGATTCCGCAGTCCGTCGTCTCGATGACCGAGCCCACCTCACTCGAATACGCCTACATCCAGCACATCGCCAGAGCGATCGATGCCGCGGCCGAACCCGGTGCACCGCTGTTCACCGTGCATCTGGGGGCCGGAGCACTCACGCTCGCGCGCTACGTCGAGGCCACGCGTGCCGGATCGCCTCAGCTCGCGGTCGAGTTCGAGCCCGCTCTCTATGCCGCGGTGATCGCCGCGCTGCCCCTGCCCCCCAGCGCTGATCTGCGAGTCATCTTCGGCGATGCGCGAGCGGTCGCCGACGCGGATCTTCCGGACGGGAAGCGATCGTCGGCGCCGTCATCCCCATCCCCGGCGCTCGACGCGGCGGCAGCGGGCAGCACCGCGGTCGACACCGATTGGGTGGATGCGCGCTTCACCGTCGTCGATCTGTGGGATGCCGCGGTCATCCGGCATCGCGTGGCCAGCCAGGAGTTCTACCGCCGCGTCGCCGCGCGCTCCGCGTCAGATGGAATCGTGGCGGTGAACCTGCTCGACGGGCACCCGTTCGAGTACTCACGACGACAGGCTGCCACGCTGAGCTCCGTGTTCGACCACATCGCGGTCGTTCTCGACGCAGAACCGGAAGATGACGAAGGGCCACTCGGCAACGTCGTCATCTTCGCCAGCGATGAGCCGCTGGACGTCGTGACGAACCCCGACCTTCTCGGCTCACCGCGACCGCACATGCTCCACGACGATTCCCTGACGTCGTGGATCGCCGAAGCGCGCATCATGACCGACGCCGACGGCACGGACTCCCCCGACCCCGACGACCCGATCTGGGACTAAGGCGAGGACGATTCCTTCAGCTCGCCTCCGCTGACGCACCGTCCGTGACGGCGGGGGCTGTGACCGATCCCGCCGTGCGCAGGAAGACGATGATCCAGCTGAAGATCAGCACGGCTGCGATCAACTCGACCGCGGTGAGGTTGTAGTAGCCGACCGCGAAGAAGGCGGCGAGCAGGACGATCACCAGCACATAGATCCATCCGAAGGCCACGAACACGCGAGGGATGGTCGGCAGGAACCACGGCAGTCCGACCACGACGATCCCGAACACGACGGCCATGCCCGTCGCGACGGTGTTGTGCAGGAGGAAGAACTCGTCCACGGGGAAGATGCCGACGCACGCAAGGAAGATCCCCATCAGGATCAGACCGCCGCGCACCATGAAACGCCCACGACGGTCGTCGGCGCTCTCGGCCGGGAGCCCGGCGGTCGCGTACCGGGAGATCGTCGTGATCATGACGCCGGCGATGACGAGTGTCACGTTGAACGCGACCGATGCGCTGTTCGTGCTCATCCCCAGCGCCGAGAGGTTATCGCGCCACCAGTGCACGTCGCTGGATGCGAGCATGCTCGCGAATGCGCCGACCACGAGGAACACCGCGAGCACCAGTGACAACACCATCGGGGTGAGGGCGACGGCGCTGAGGAACGAGACATATCCGGTCAATGCGAAGGCGACCGCCACCAGGATCGCGCCGGGGAACGGGAACACCGGAGCGTCGGTGAAGCTCCGTTCGAGGAGCTCCGCGATGCCGAGCCAGCCCAGATACGCGATCGCCGCGTGGGCGAAGGCGATGGCGGTGAGGTCGTACCACCGCAGCCGATCCCCCGGCACGCTGAATCCGTCGCGTGCCTGCTGCGGGTTCGGCTGCGCCGGTCGCACCGCGACGCGTCCGAGGGCGAAGGCGATCACCGCGGTGATCGCACCACCGTATGCAGCGAAGACGCCGATCGACCCGCTGCCGCTGATCGCCAGCTCGTGACCCCAGAAGACAGGGAGTCCGATCACGAAGCCCGCCACGAAGAAGCCGGCGCCGACGATCAGCGCGGTCGCCTCGAAGACGGCCTCCGCTGTCTCCGGACCGCGCACCTGACGCAGCACCTGCATGACCCTGCTCGCGAGAGCGTTCATCGTCGTCCTTCCCGACCACATCATAGGAGCCGAGCACTTCGGCCGCAGCCGGTGGTAGCATCACGGAACGGATCGTATACAACGTCGTCGTTCCACCACCCGAGGTGATCAGTCATGAACGGTGCACCCGCTGCTCCTGCCGAATCGGTATCGACTCTCGTCGCGCGCAACATCAGTGATTTCCGCGCCGCGGTCTCCGAGTCGTTCGTCCCGCTGCAGGTCTCCACGGCAGGGCCGGACCACTTCCGCGGCGTCATCCGCGGCGCGTCGGTCGATGAGGTCCATGTGACAGAGGTGCGCGCCACCTCGCACGTCGTGGAGCGCACGCCCGAGCTGATCGCCCGCAGCGACCGCTCGTACTTCAAGCTCAGCCTGATGCTCGCCGGCACCGGTCTGCTCATCCAGGACGACCGGGAAGCCGTGCTCCAGGCCGGTGATCTCGCCGTGTACGACACCGATCGTCCCTACTCGCTCGTCTTCGACGAGGGGTTCCGCACGATGGTCGTGATGTTCCCGAAGCACCTCATCAGCCTGCCCCCCGACGTCGTCGGCCAGCTCACCGCCGTGCGCATCTCCGGCCAGGAGGGCCTGGGCGGCATGGTGGTGCCGTACCTGACGCAGCTCGCCGGCAACCTCGACCAACTCGCCGGCACCACGGGAGCCCGCCTCGCCCACAGCGCCCTCGACCTCGTCTCCACGGTCTTCACGCGCGAGCTCGGCCTCGACGGCGTCTCGGCAGACCCGCACCGCGCCCTCGTGCAGCGCATCCGCTCCTACATCGACCGCAATCTGGCGTCGACCGACCTCGGTCCCGCCACGATCGCCTCGGCCCACTTCATCTCCACCCGCCACCTGCACGGACTGTTCCAGGAGCAGGGCGTCACGGTGTCGACGTGGATCCGCACGCGTCGCCTCGAGCAGTGCCGGCGCGACCTGCTCGACCCCATGCTCGCCGACCGGCCCGTCGCCGCGATCGCCGCCCGCTGGGGCTTCGTCGACGCCGCGCACTTCAGCCGCGCATTCAAGTCGGCGTTCGGGATCTCCCCCAGCGAGTACCGCGCGGCGCACTGAGCCGCCGCTCGCCGGGAGCCACCGCTTGCCCGGTACGGCACGCCGGTTGACTCTCGGCGCGGGATGGGTGCCGTGATCTTGAGCGCCGGGCGACGCCGGACGGAGCATGAGGCAAGCGCATCGCGACGACGCGGTGCCCGGGGCGAAGAAGCCCTGCCGCGTGCGACGTCTGGACCCGCATGACCGACATCACGACCGACCCGGCACTCGACGAATGGCGCACCTACGACGAGTTCGCCGCCGGAATCGACACCTTCCGCCTGCCGAGCATTCCGCTGGCCGGAACGTCGCTGACCCTCACGCTCGACGACGGCGGCACCCTCGCGCTCCGCTTCGACGAGGACGCCGTGACGTGGGAGGGCCTGGGCACCTCCGGCCGGGACCCCTACGACGCCGTCCGCGTGCGCGACGACGTGGTGTTCGTCAACATCCCGTTCGAGAGCCGTGAACGCGAGGCGCTCACCCTCGTGATCTCCTCCACCACGAATCGCGCGACCGTCATCCGCTCCCGCATCGCGGCAGAGGCCGTCGAGGGCACACCGCAGGTCGGCCAGGACTTCTGGGCGGCGACGACGGATGCGGGGCCGGTCACCGGCGAGGTCCCCGGTCCCAGCCGCGACCTGATCGGCAAGCGCAACATCTACCGCTACAGCCCGCACCACCTGTACGAGCACGTGTACGTGTCGAGCCAGCGCTACGCGTGGCAGTGCCTGGAGGGCGTGCAGCGCGGTCACGGCGACATGGATCTGTCGACGGTGTGGAAGTTCGCCGACGGGCTGTATCTGTTCTGCTTCCGCGAGTTCCGCATCGCGGTAGCGAGCGTCTGGCTGCACGACCTCGGCTACCAGCTGATGACGACAGGGATCTTCCTCGGACTCAACGGCGACGGCGATTCCGAGCACTCGCGGGCCGGCGGCCACATCTATCCGCTCGGGTCTGTCTCCTACCCCGACGCACAGCCCGTCTGACCGACGACGAGAAGAGGACACACCATGGGCAACGCCGACATCATCCGCGAGCACTACGCGGCGAGCGACCGCGGCGACCTCGACGGGATGCTCGCGCCGTTCGCGCCCGACGTGCGGTGGACCGAGGCCGCGGGCTTCCCCTACGCGGGGACGTACATCGGTCCCGATGCCGTCGCCGCGAACGTCTTCCGACGGATCCAGGAGGACTGGGACGACTACACCGTGGCGATCGACGAGGTCATCGACGCGGGAGACGTGGTCGTGGGAATCGGCACCTACTCCGGCACGTTCCGGCGCACCGGGCGGTTCTTCGCCGCGCGGGTCGCCCATGTCTGGCGCCTGACCGACGGCGAGGTCGTCGCATTCGAGCAGTTCACCGACACCGAGCTCGTGGCTCGCGCCCTGCGCGACTGAGTCCCGCACCTCCAGCAGCACCGCCCGCACCGCATCACCCACACACAGCACCACCCGAACGCACAGCACCACCCGAACACACAGCACCACCCGAACACGAGAGGCAGGAATCACATGAACAAGCGAGCATCCGGCACCGCGGCACTCATCGCCGTGGCAGCCCTCGCCCTCGCCGGCTGCGCCGGTGGAGACGACGGATCCGGCGGAGGCGAAGGCGCCCCGATCGTGGTCGGGTCCATCAACACGATCAGTGGACCGGCGACGTTCCCCGAGGCCTCGCAGGCCGCGGCCGCCGTCTTCGACGCCTTCAACGACGCCGGCGGACTCGACGGGCGCAAGATCGACTACAAGACCCTCGACGACAAGGGTGACCCGGCGACGGCCACGGCGTCGGCCCGGGAGCTGGTGGGCAGCGACGGCGCCGTGGCCCTGGTCGGCTCCGCGAGTCTGATCGAGTGCGAGATCAACGCCAAGTACTACGAGCAGGAGAGCATCCTGTCGATGCCCGGAATCGGCGTGGACACGGGGTGCTTCGACAGCGAGAACATCTCGCCCGCCAATGTCGGCCCCTTCAACGACATGACCCTCACACTGCAGTACGGGTCGGAGGTGCTCGGGCTCGACGACATCTGCATCCTGCTCGAGATCGCCGGCTCCACCCGTCCGACCTACCAGGCCGCGATCGACAAGTGGTCCGAGATCACCGGCAAGGAGCCGAAGTACGTCGACGACACGGTCCCGTACGGTGCATCCGACTACACCCCCTACATCGTCAAGGCGCGCGAGCAGGGCTGCAAGGCCCTCGCGATCAACCCGGTCGAGCCCGACGCGATCGGACAGGTCAAGGCCGCCAACGCACAGGGCTGGGACGACGTGACCTGGCTGTACCTGACGAGCGTCTACAGCGAGAACTTCGCCGAGGCGATCGATGACGCGGGCGCCGGCATCTACGTGCCCGCCGAGTTCTACCCGTTCACCGACGACAGCGAGATCAACGCCGACTGGCGCACGCTGATGGAGGACAACGACATCCCGCTCACCTCGTTCAGCCAGGGCGGCTACCTCGCGGCGACCTACTTCATCGAGGTGCTGAAGGGCATCGACGGCGACATCACCCGCGAGAGCGTGTCGGCGGCGCTGAAGAGCATGGACCCCATCGAGAACCCGATGGTCGGCACCCCCTACGCGTTCGGCACGCAGAACACCGCGGGCTGGCCGATCATCCTCAAGTCCGGCACCCACGCCTGGGAGCAGGTCGCCGACGACTGGCTCCGCATCGGCGAGTAGTAGCCCCACAGACCGCCTGCCGCCGGGCGCATTACCGGCGGCAGGCCCTTCCCCCTCCCCCTCGGAACAGAAAGGACGCCCCATGCTGCAAGGCGCCATCGCCGGACTCGCCGCCGGCGGCCTCTACGCGGTTCTCGGCGTGTGTCTGACGCTCATGTCGCGTCTGGTGCGGGTCGTGAACTTCGCCCAGGCTGCGACCGGCATGTTCGGCGGCTTCACGGCCGTCTGGTTGGTGCGCGAGCTCGGACTGCCCATCTGGGCCGGCTCCGTGCTCGGTGTGCTCGTGGCAGGCCTCCTCGCCGCGGCGATCGGCTTCATCGCGGCGACATGGCTGTCCGAGGCATCGACGACCACCCGCTCGGCGATGACGGTCGGACCGCTCCTGCTACTGATCTCGATGTCGTTCATCCTGTTCGGCAACAAGCCGCAGCCGTTCGCTCCGATCATCGCCGGTCCCGCGTTCTCGATCGGCGGCGTCGTGGTCAGCCAGGTCACCGTCGCGACCGTCGCTATGGCGATCGTGACCGCGGTCGCCGTCCGGATCGTCCTGCGGCGCACCAGGGTGGGAACGCAGCTGCGCGCCCTCTCCGAGCGTCCGACGACGGCGGAACTGCTCGGCATCCGCTCCCGACCGCTCTCGATCGCGGTGTGGTTCGTCACGGGGGTGATCAGCGCGATCGCGATCATCATCGTGGCGCCGTCGCAGTCCAACGACGCCACCAGCCTGTCGATGCTCATCGTTCCCGCCGCGGCAGCCGCGCTGCTCGGCGGCTTCCGCCGTCTCGACCTGGCTGTCGTCGGCGGACTCGTCCTGGGGGTGCTGGGCGGACTCGTCGCCCAGATCGACGAGGTGGCGCTGGTGCGCAACTTCCTCCCGTTCCTGTTCATCGTCGTCCTCCTGTTGTGGACGCAGCGCAAGGAGGTGTGGGATGCCGCTCGCTGACCGCTCGTGGTTCCGCGTCACATGGCCGTTCGCCGTCGCCCTCGCCGGCATCGGGGTCGGCGCGATCCTCAGCTCGGCCCTGCCGGGATACTTCGTCTTCCTCGCGATCAGCGCGGTCACCGCCGCGATCGCGATCCTCGGGCTGGGCATCGTGACCGGCTCAGCGGGAATGATCGCGCTGTGCCAGCTCACCTTCGCCGCCGTCGGCGCGTGGATCGTGTCGCTGCTGAACGTGATGCAGGCGCCCGGCGGGTTCATCCTGTGGCTTGTGCTGGGCGGCATCGCCGCCGGCCTCGTCGGCATCCTCGTCGGACTTCCCGCTCTGCGCCTGCGCGGTGTGAACCTCGCAGTCGTGACCCTCGGATTCGCCGCGGCCGCCGATGTCACCCTGGTGCAGATCCAGTTCCCCGGCTCCTCCGAGGGCACGGCCATCGAGCGGCCAGCGATGTTCTCGAACGACCGGCAGTTCTTCTTCCTCTCCATCGTGGTGCTGGCGGTCTGCGCACTCGGGGTGTTCTTCCTGCAGCGGGGACGCTGGGGTTCGAGCTGGAAGGCCGTCGCGTTCTCCGAGCGCGGAACGGCCGCTGCGGGGCAGAGCGTGCAGACGGCCAAGCTGACCGCCTTCGCGGTGTCGGCGGCCCTCGGCGGCATCTCCGGCGGGCTGCTCGCCGGACAGGTGCAGCTGCCGTTCGCATCGAGCTTCACGCCTCTGCAGTCCCTCGCCCTCTACGTGCTGGCCATCATGTCGGGAGCCCACCTGATCGACATGGCGATCTTCGGCGGTCTGCTGTGGGTGCTGGTGCCCGAACTCCTCAAGCGCTGGGGCATCCCGCAGGACTGGGGCTTCGTCGTCTTCGGAGTGCTCGGCGTGCAGGCTCTCACCAGCGGCACCAACCTGGGTCAGGGCATCCGCAACCTGCTCTACCGCCGTGCGGACCGGCGAACAGCGAACGCGCAGCTCACCGCCCTGCCGCCGGATGCCGGCGCAGACGAGGCCGCCATCACCACGACCACCACGGCGACGGTCGATGAGGCTGCTCTGAGCGGCGCGCCCGTGCTCACCGTGGAAGGGCTCACGGTGCAGTTCGGCGCTCTGAAGGCACTGGACGACGTCTCGTTCCACGTGCCGGCCGCATCGATCATGGGCTTGATCGGACCCAACGGAGCCGGGAAATCGACCTTCGTCGATGCGATCAGCGGGTTCCTGCCCAAGCACGGCGGACGCGTGCTGCTGGGCGACCGCGATCTGGCGGGGCTCTCCCCCACCCGTCGCGCGCGACGGGGTCTGCGGCGCACCTTCCAGCAGGACCGGGTTCCGCCCGCTCTCACGGTCGGCGCCTACGTGCGCTTCGTGGCCCGGCGCCGCCTGGCGACCTCCGACATCGACGAGGTGCTCGCGTTCTTCGGATGCCCGTCCTCGCGCGCGCGCCTCTCCAGCGTCGATGTGGGTACGCGTCGACTGGTGGAGGTCGCCGCGAACGTGGCCGCCCGTCCCCGTCTGCTGATCCTCGACGAGCCGGCCGCCGGCCTCTCGCACGAGGAGCACCTGGCGCTCGCGGCGCGGCTGCGCGACCTGCCGGCACGCTACGGCGTCGCCCTGATCATCATCGAGCACGACCTCGATCTCGTCCGTTCCGTATGCCCCACCCTGACCGTGCTCGACTTCGGTCGGGTGCTGGCGAGCGGACCGCAGGCCGAGGTCCTCGCGAACCCCGACGTCGTGAAGGCGTACATGGGAGAGACGGAGCTTCTGACATGAGCGAACTCGTACTGGACGCCGTGACGGTGAGCCGCGGCGCCGGGCCCGTGATCTCCGACGTCTCGTTGCGGGTCGCCGGCGGAGAGGTGCTGGCGCTGGTCGGTCCCAACGGCGCGGGCAAGACGAGTCTGATCGAGTCGGTGTCGGGGGTGACTCCCCACTCCGCCGGCACGATCGCCCTGGATGGAGAGCCGATCGACAAGCTCTCCCGCGTGGCGCGGGCGCGCCGCGGCATCGTGCACATCGAGCAGGGGCGAGCGGTGTTCCCCTCGCTGACGGTGCGCGAGAACATCTCGCTCACCGCGCGCACCCCGTCGGAGTTCGACGCGGTGCTGGCGCAGTTCCCCGAGCTCGAGAAGCGCATCGACGCGCCCACCGCCCTGCTGTCGGGCGGGGAGCAGCAGATGGTCGTGCTCGCCCGCGCCTTCGCCGCGAAACCCCGCATCCTGCTCATCGACGAGATGTCGCTCGGGCTCGCCCCCGTGGTGTTCCTGCGGCTGATGCCGATCGTGCAGTCGATCGCCGAGTCCGGTGTCGGCGTGCTGCTGGTCGAGCAGTTCACCCAGCTCGCCCTCGGACTGGCCGAGGAGGCGGTGGTCGTCGCCGGAGGGCGCGTCTCCTTCCAGGGGACGGCGAAGGCGCTGCAGGCCGACCCCGAGCTGCTGCACCGCGCCTACCTCGGCGGCTGAGCGCCGCGTCCTCGCGCTGAGCGGTAGTGGGGTTAGCCTGAAGGGGTGACCGAGATCATCCACGCCCGCGCCGCCCTCCTCGACATGGACGGCACCCTCGTCGACTCGACGTCGGTCGTCGAACGGCTCTGGCTGGCGTGGGCGGAGCCGCACGGGATCGCGCCGGAGACGGTGCTGAGCGTGGTGCACGGCCGCCAGGGGCACCAGAGCATGGCGATCATGCTGCCCGAACGCGACCACGCGATCAACCTGCGCGAGAACGACGTCATGCTCGCGAACGAGGCGGAAGACGTGGACGGCGTCATCATGATCCCCGGAGCGGACGCCCTGCTGCACACCCTCGAGCCGTTCCCGCATGCCATCGTCACCTCGGCGAACGTCGCCCTCATGACGGCACGGATGCGCCAGGCCGGACTCACCGTCCCCACCCTCGCGGTCACCGCGGAGAACGTCTCCGCGTCCAAGCCCGACCCGGAAGGCTTCCTCCGGGGCGCCGAGCTGCTGGGAGTCTCCCCCGCCGACTGCGTCGTGTTCGAGGACTCCGGCGCCGGCATCCGCGCGGGGCTCGCGGCCGGGATGCGCGTGATCGGGGTCGGACCGCACGCCGCAGCGTACGAGCCCACCTTCCTCGTCGATGACCTGACGCAGGTGAAGATCGACGCCGAAGGCGACGGCTTCACGCTCACGATCGGCTGAGACCCCCGCGCCGTCAGGGGTGCCGGCGACTACATCCCCGCGTGATCGAACGCGATCGTGGGCACATCGACCACGTGAGAGCCGCCGTCCGCCACGATGACGGCGCCCGTGATGTAGGACGACTCCCCTGAGCCGAGGAAGCGCACCACCGAGGCGATCTCGGACGGGCGGGCCGGGCGCCGCAGCGGCACGTCGGCCGTCACTGCGGCGTACGCCTCCTCGCGCGATCCGAGACCCGCGTGCGAGGCGAACTCGTCCATCTCGTCATCGGCCATGGGTGTCTGCACCCAGCCGGGACAGATCGCATTGACCCGGACGCCGTGCCGACCGTAGTCGCGCGCGAGAGTGCGGGTCAGACCGATCAGGGCGTGCTTGCCCACGGTGTAGCCGGCCACCGAAGGACCGGCGAAGAGCCCGGCGAGCGAGGAGACGATCACGATCTGCCCCTTCGCCTCGATCAGGGCGGGAAGGGCCTCCCTCGCCATCGTGAACGCAGTGGTGAGGTTCGCGCGGATCGCGGCCTCCCAGCTCGCATCGTCGGTGTCGCCGACCGGTGAGAATCCGTGGCCCCCGGCGTTCGCGACCAGCACGTCGATGCGCCCGAAGCGGGCCAGCACCTCGGCGACCGCCGCCTTCGCCGAGGCGGTGTCCGCCGCATCCGCGATGACGGGCACTGCACCGACCGCCCGCTCCACCTCCTGCAGGGGCGCCGCCCTCCTGCCGACGACCACGACGTGCGCTCCCTCCGCCGCGTAGCGCTCGGCGATCGCGGCGCCGATGCCGGTGCCCCCTCCGGTGATGACGACGACGCGCCCCGAGACGCTCGATCCGACCACGAGTCCCATGTCTTCTCCTGTGTTCTCTCCGACGCGCGTGCGCGCGATGGTCTTCGCTGACGCGGTCGCGTCAGGCGGGGAATCCCGACCGGGCCGTGTACCCGAAGTCGCTGATCAGGGTCGTGCCGTTCACGGCTCTGGAATGCGGCGACAGCAGGTAGGCCACGTGCGCGGCCACCTCATCCGCCGTCTGGACGGGGAACGCCGGATCGTCGAGGGCGGCCTCGCCCAGATCGCCGCGGCTCATCGGCGTGTCGACGATCGACGGAGCGACCGAGTTCACACGGATCCCGGCGCCTGCGATATCGACCGACAGCGCGCGTCCGAACTGCACCAGCGCCGCCTTGGACGCGCAGTACGGCGCCATCCCGGGAGAGGCGACGGAGGCCGAATCGCTGGCGAGCAGGACGACGGATGCGTCGACCGCGAGGCGCAGAGCGGGGAGCGCGTGCTTGAGCACCAGGAACGGCCCCGTCACGTTGACCGCGAGCACGGCGTTCCAGGCGGCGAGGTCGGTGTCCTCGATCAGTGAACCGACCGGACCGGACACCCCCGCGCAGCACACGACGTGATCCAGCCCGCCGAGGGCCGCGACCGCGGCGGACACGGCTGCGCGCACCTGCGCCTCGTCGGTGACGTCGGCGACGACGCGAACCGTCTCCTGCGCCGGCCCGGTCGATGCCCGCACCACGTCGGCGGTGGCGTCCAGGGCGGCACTGTCCCGGTCGAGCAGCGCCACGCGGGCGCCCTCCTGCGCCAGGAGGCGGGCCGTGGCGCGGCCGATGCCGCTCCCGGCTCCCGTGATCAGGACCGTCCTGGCGTGCAGCTGCAGATCCATCTCGTCCTTCGCAGGCCGTCGCTGCACCGGCGGTGCGGCAGGAGGACGGCGGTGTCATCACGGCCATCCTGCTCCCCCGCCGGTGCGGTGTCGAAAGCACGGGAGCGGGCTGTGCACGCTGACACCATCGTCTTTCCCTCAGGGTCAAGCGCACCGCCGACAGCACGAGCAGACTCGCTCTATCGACGATTCCCCTCGTCGTCGATGCCGTGTCCGCACGGCCGTCACCGAGCAAAGGAGCCGACGTGGCAGACCCGACATCCGCGTCCACGACGCACACGCACACCTCTCTCCGGCCCGGCGCCCTCGGCGTCGCCGGGATCGTCTTCCTCGTCCTCGCCGCTGTCGCCCCGCTGACCGGCATCGTGGTCGTGGCCTCGCTCGCGATCGCGCTGGGCAACGGCGGCGGCACGCCCATGTCGTTCTTCCTGGTGGCGGCGATCCTGCTGCTGTTCGCGATCGGGTACGCCCAGATGTCGAAGCAGCTCGTTAACGCGGGAGGCTTCTACGCCTTCGTCGTGAAGGGCCTCGGCCGCACCGGCGGACTGATCGCCGGTCTGATCGCGACGCTCGGCTACAACTTCTTCGTCGTCGGCACGATCGGGACCAGCGGGTTCTTCATGCAGACGATCATCCGCGACCTCACCGGCCTCGACGTGCACTGGCTCGTGTGGGGTCTGCTCTCCATCGTCGTGTGCTTCGTGCTGGCGAGAGTCGGCGTCGACTTCAGCTCGAAGATCCTGGGGGTCTGCCTCGTGCTCGAGGTGCTGATGCTCGTGGTGTTCGACATCTCGGTCCTCGTGCAGACCGGCTACGACGTCTCGGCGTTCAGCCCCGAGGCCGTGTTCTCCGGCTCGCTGCCGATCGGCTTGCTGCTGGCGGCGACCGGATTCCTCGGCTTCGAGGCGACGGCGCTGTTCAGCGAGGAGGCCAAGCAGCCACTGCGCACGATCCCCCGGGCGACCTACACCTCGATCATCGCGATCGGCGTCATCCTGGGTGTCACCACGTGGGCGGTGGTGAGCGCGACGGGTGTGGCGCAGGCCCAGGCCACCGCACTGGAGCACCTGCCCACCGGCGACCTGATCTTCTCCATCTCGCAGCAGTACCTGGGCGGCCCGCTCACGACCGTGATGATGATCCTGCTGCTGGTGAGCCTGTTCGCCGCCATGCTCGCGTTCCACAACTCGGCGACCCGGTACCTGTACTCGCTGGGACGGGCGAAGATCCTCCCGCAGGCTCTGGCGCGCACCCGCCCGAACGGCGCCCCGCAACTTGCGGGGATCGTGCAGGCCGGGTTCGCCGCCGTCGTGGCGATCATCTTCGCTCTCGCCGGCGCGGACCCGATCCTCACGCTCGTCCCCGCCATGCTCGGTTTCGGCACCCTGAGCGTGCTCATCCTGCAGGGCCTGGCCGCGATCTCGATCGTGGTGTACTTCCGTCGGCGCCAGGATCCGCGGTGGTGGAGCACGTTCATCGCCCCCGGCATCGGCTTCCTCGGCATCGCAGCGATCTCGGTCCTCGCGGTGGTGAACTTCAACATCGTCGCCGGATCGGAGGAGCTCGCCATCCGTCTGATGCCCCTGCTCCTCATCGTCGCCCTGATCGGCGGCATCGGGTACGGCGCCTACCTGAAGCGCACCAAGCCGGCCGTCTACGAGGGCCTCGCCACCGACCTGGAGAAGTTCAGCGACCGCTGAACCGGCTCCCCCACCGAAGGAGAACCCATGACCACGCTGAACCCCGCCGACACCTCGACCTGGTTGCCGCTGGAGGGGCTCGCTCCCGGCTTCGACGCCAACAAGGCCCCCCACTCCACCGCGCTGAGCGGCACCGAGGTCACGGTCGTCGACGGGCGTGGCACCCGCATCGTGCACCGATTCGCCGAGTCCACCGTCACCTGGGACTACCACCCGGGAGCGGAGGACGACACCGAAGCCGCGTCCGACACCGACGACTACGAGGCGTTCGAGGTCGACGAGCAGCTCTACTTCGTGCAGTTTCACCACCGCTATCTGCCGAACGAGGCCGTCTCGCTCGTGCTCGACCTGCGTCAGGGACGCGCTCTGGCCGTCCTCTCCGAGATCCTGCCGGCGCCGGAGCAGGGCCGCACCCGGGTGCAGCACCACTTCGCCCCCGGCGTGATCGAGGGCATCGAAGCGCGCGGGGCCGAGGCCGCTCCCACGACCACGCTCATCGGTCGCCGCGTCGAGTGGGTCTACAGCGAGGAGCACGCCTACGAGCACGTCTACCTGTCGTCGCGGTGGTACTCGTGGCAGTGCCTCGCCGGCCCCGAGCGCGGACTCGCCGACACCGATGAGAACAGCGTGTGGCAGATCCGCCCCGGCATCTACGTGTTCGCCTGGCGCGAGAAGGTCATCCCCTGCGCATCGGTGACCATCGCCGACCACCGCGACGTGAACGCCATCCGCTCGCACGGGGTGCTGTTCGGCCTCGACGAGAGCGGAGAGGTGCCGACGCACTTCACGTTCGGCGCCCACGGACGTCTGCTCTCCACGACGCTGCATGCGCCGGAGCTGGAGCCTGCGACCTTCGGAGGCGTGTGAGATGACCGACGTCGCCGACCTCATCGTCACCGGTTCCGTGATCCGCACGGCCGACCGTGCGAACCCCGTGGTCGAGGCCTTCGCCGTGCGCGACGGCCGCATCCTCGCCGTCGGGGCGCGCTCCGACATGGAGGGGCTCCGCGGGCGCAGGACCCGACTGCTCGAGGTCGGCGACGCGGCCGTGTATCCCGGCTTCGTCGACGTGCACAACCACCACGCCCTCGCCGGGCGCACGGACCTGTTCGAGCTGTCGCTCGCTCCGTCGCTGACGCTCGACCAGGTGCTCGACCGGGTGCGGGAGAAGGCCGCCGATCTGCCGGAGGACGCCTGGATCGTCGGCGGCGCTGTCGCGACGACGTTGCTGCCGGCCCTCGCGAACACGGCCAGTCGCCGTCGTCTGGACGAGGCGAGCGGAGGGCGCCCGGTGATGCTGATGGAGGACTCGCGTCACAACCGCTGGGCGAACAGTCGCGCGCTCGAGCTCGCAGGGATCACGGTGCAGAGCATTCCCGACGCGGGTGTGACGCTGCTCGACCCCGACGACGGCACGCCCTCCGGCGTGCTGCTGGAGGCCGCGGGGATCCCTGTGCAGGAGGCGTACGACCGCACGGGTGGCCTCACGCCGCAACAGCACGCGGCGGCCTCCCGGCGCGGCGTCGAGATCCTCAACTCCTACGGCGTCACGACGTTCCAGGATGCGGGTGTCTCGGTGGACATCCTCCGCGCGCTCGCCGATCTCGACGGCGCCGACGAGCTGCATGCCTGGGTCGTGTCGTCCCTGCTGATCAACGACGAGATCTTCGGCTTCGATCCGATCGGCGCTGCTCTCCTCGACCGCGGAGAGGAGTTCCGCTCCCGGCATCATCGTCCCGACTTCGTGAAGATCTTCCTCGACGGCGTTCCGCCGGCGCACACGGCCGCATTCCTCGACCCCTATCCGGCCGACGCAGCCCACGGTGCGCACTTCCACGGCGAGACGACCATGAGCCTGGACGAGCTCACCGGGTGGCTGCGCGCCGTCGCCGAGCGGGGACTCGGTGCCAAGGTGCACTGCACAGGAGACGGCTCGGCCCGCCTGGTCCTCGATGCCGCGCAGCGGCTGCGCTCGGAGGGCTTCACCACGCCCGTGCAGATCGCGCACGGCCAGTTCCTCGCCGACTCCGACATCCCTCGTCTGGCGGCGCTGAACGTCTCCGCCGACATCTCCCCGTTCATCTGGTACCCGGGAGTGATCCCGCAGGCCCTCGCCGACGTGCTCGGCGATCGGGCCGAGCACTCTCAGCCCAACCGCGCGCTGCTCGACGCCGGAGCGCTGGTCGCCGGAGGCAGCGACTGGCCCGTGAGCGAGTCCCCGAACACCCTGGAGGGACTGCAGGGCCTGGTGACCAGGGCCGATCCTCTCGGCCGCGCTCCGGGAACGCTCTGGCCGGAACAGGCCATCACGGCCGAGGAGGCGCTGGAGGTCTTCACGATCAACGCGGCGACCGCGATGGGCCTCGGCGCCGAGACCGGCTCTCTCACCCCCGGGAAGTCCGCCGACTTCGTCGTGCTCGCGCGTGATGCGATCGCGGGACCCGCCGACGAGATCGTGCGCACCCCGGTCGTGTCGACGTGGTTCGCCGGCCGCCGCGTGCACGGAGACTGATCGGGGAAGCGGCGCGCCGATACGATGAGGCGATGCGACGCTTCCCCTCCTCCGTGTACTCCGTCGGAGAAGAGCCGGATCCGCGATTCTCGCTCGCCAACGAGCGGACGTTCCTGGCCTGGACCCGAACCGCGCTCGCACTGATCGCCGGCGGCGTGGCTCTCGAGGTGCTGGGTCTGGATCTGCATCCGGGCTTCCGCCTTGCGGCGTCGCTGCTGCTGATGGTCACCGGGACCGTTGTCGCACCCCTCGCCTGGTGGGAGTGGATGCGCGCGGAACGGGCGCTGCGGCAGTCGCGACCGCTGCCCGGAGCCCTGTCCGCGATCCTCCTCGCCGTCGTGGTCGTGACGGTCGGACTGCTGGTCCTGGCCGGCGTCCTGTGGCGCTGAGCGCGTCGGGATCATGATGCGCCGCACCGCGTCACCGCCCCGGTTGTACGATCCCGGCCTGCAGCCGGAGCGGACCGAGCTGGCGTGGCGGCGCACCGCGCTCGCGATCGCGATCGGTTCGCTGCTCTCGCTGCGGGTCTTCCCCCTCGTGATGCCTCCCGCCTTCGCCGCCTGGGGCTTCGCTCCCGGAGTCGTCGGCGTCGGCACCGCCTGTGTGCTCTGGGTCGCGGCACGAAGACGACAGCGCCGCGCGACCGCGGTGCTCACCGGAAGCGCCGCGGGCGCGCTTCCCGGCGGTGCCCTCCTGCTCCTGCTCACCGTGTTCGCGACGGGTTTCGGGGCGATCGCGGTGATCTTCGTCGCCGTCGCGCTGCCGCTGATGTGAACGAACGCGGCACGGTCGGCTCGGCAGACCGACCGGGAAGAGGTCGATCGGCGCAGACGGCAGCTCTCGGCGTGGGGGCGCAGCCGGAACAGCGGGCCCTCGTCGTCGAGCGGGGGCACCGCGTTCCGCCATGCCTCGGCGTGCCGGCGTTCTGCCGGACCTTCAGTCCTCGAGCAGGAATCGGGCGCCGCGCTCGCCGATCATCGCAGCCGGTGCGTTCGTGTTGCCGGTGGGCACGGTCGGGATGACCGAGGCGTCCATGACGTGCAGACCCTCCACCCCCTGCACGCGCAGACGGGCATCGACCACGGCTTCGGGGTCGGACCCCATCCGACAGGTACCGACCTGGTGGTGGTAGGTGATGGCCGTGCGACGCACCCAGTCCTCGACCTGATCGTCGGCGATCTCGGGACCGGGGTACGCCTCGATCGCCCCCCACTCCTCGCCCAGCGCAGGACGCGCACCGATGCGACGGCACTGACGCACGGATGCGGCCAGCGCGGCCACGTCGCGATCGTCCTGGAGCGCGGCGAGGTCGATCAGGGGCGGGTCGGCCAGACCAAGGCCGGACAGCGTCAGACGCCCCCGGCTGTGCGGCGTCACCAGGCCCGCCATCAGCGTGAACCCGTCGTCACCACGAGGGTCGAGATCGCCCCACATGGGCACG
The DNA here is from genome assembly GCF_049896645.1 of Microbacterium sp. DWRC1-3. NCBI lineage: Bacteria > Bacillati > Actinomycetota > Actinomycetes > Micrococcales > Microbacteriaceae > Microbacterium > Microbacterium sp. DWRC1-3. Next base: position 833,757 of record NZ_JAFCUS010000002.1, on the reverse strand, counting down.
GAGAAGTGGATCGGCTGCGTGTCGGGCTCTGCCAGATCGTCGCGGCTTCGCCAGAAGAGATGCGTCTGGGTGACGGACACCCCCGGCTGCGGGGGCCCGACGGGACGACGGGTGGTGAAGATCACGGGTGAGAGGAGGTGGTCGTGGAGGTTGGCGCCGACACCGGGCGCATCGTGCACGACCGGGATCCCGAGCGCGGCGAGATCCGCCGCGGGGCCGATCCCCGAGCGCAGCAGGATCACGGGGGAACCGATCGCCCCGGCGGAGAGGATCACGTCGTCGGCGAACACCTCCTCCGCACCCTCGCCCTCCCCCAGGCGCACGCCGACCGCTCGGCCGTCGCGCACGATCACCGAGTGCACCTCGACGCCGGTGCGGATCGTCATGCGCTCGGCCACCGGCTGCGCGTAGGCGGTCCAGGTGTTGACACGTCGCCCGTCCCGCATCGTGACCTGCTCCTGCGAGACGCCGTCGAGCACTCCCCCGTTGTAGTCGGGGTTGTGCGGCAGGCCCTCCTGCACCGTGGCGTCGATGATCGACGCCTGGATCGGCGAGAGGGGGTAGTCGTCGGTCACGGGCAGCAGATCGTTCTCGATCGCCTGATACACCGGCTCCACCTCGGACCAGCCCCACCCCGTGGCCCCTGCGCGTTCCCACGCGTCGTAGTCGGAGGCGGCGCCGCGCACCCAGATCATGGCGTTGAGGGCATGCGATCCGCCCGTCACCTTCCCTCGCGGGAGGTGCAGGCGGCGCCCGCCCGCGTGCTCCTGCGGAACGGTGAAGAAGTCCCAGTCCTCGACGGAGTGCCACAGCTCCCCCGCACGGGACGGATCGTGGATGGCGGGGTTCGTGTCGTAGCCGCCGGCCTCGATGAGGGTGACATCGACCCCCGCGTCGCTCAGGCGTCGTGCGATGATCGCGCCCGAGGTCCCTGCGCCGACGACGATGACGGAGCGCATCGGTCAGGCCTTCCGGGCGGGGCCGGAGACGACCTGGGTGACGGCGACGGACTTGAGGCCCTCGACGCCGAACTCCAGGCCGTAGCCCGAGCTCTTGACACCGCCGAACGGCACCATCGGGTGCAGTCCTCCGTGGGAGTTGATCCACACCGTTCCGGACTGCATCCGCGACGCCGCATCGCGCGCCGCCTCAGGATCGCTCGCCCACACGGAGGCTCCGAGGCCCACATCGACCGCGTTCGCCCAGGCGAACGCCTCGTCCACGTCGGTGTAGCGGATCACGGGAAGCGCGGGGCCGAACTGCTCCTCCTGCACCAGCGCCGCATCGTTGTCGATGTCGGCGACGATGGTGGGCCGGTAGAAGAGCTCGCCGAGCTCGGGCGCCGCCTCTCCACCGGTGACGATGCGCGCGCCGCGGCTCTTCGCATCCTCGACCAGGCGGCTGACGATGTCGAACTGCGGACGGTTCTGCAGCGGCCCGAGCACATTGCCCTCATCGAGGCCGTTGCCCATCGGCACGGAACCGGCGATCGCCGCCAGCGCATCGACGACGTCGTCGTAGACGGAGTCGTGCACGTACAGACGCTTCATCGCCGCGCAGGTCTGACCTGTGTTGATGAACGCCCCCCAGAACAGATCCTCCGCGATGGCGGCGACGTCCGTGCCCGGCAGCACGATCCCCGCATCGTTGCCGCCGAGCTCGAGGGTGAGACGGGCCAGGTTGCCGGCGGAGCTCTCGATGATGCGGCGGCCGGTGGCGGTCGAGCCGGTGAACATGATCTTGTCGATGTCGGGGTGCGACGACAGTCGAGCACCCACCTCACGATCGCCGGAGACGCCGATCAGCACGTCGTCCGGCAGCACCTCGTTCATCACCGCGATCATCGCGAGCACGCTCAACGGCGTGTACTCGCTCGGCTTGGCCACGACCGTGTTGCCCATGCGCAGCGACGGACCGATCTGCCAGATCGTGATCATCAGCGGCCAGTTCCAGGGACCGATCGCGCCGACGACGCCTGCGGCCTTGTAGACGAGCTCGGCGTGCATGGTGTCGTCGTCGACGAGCACCTGCGACTCGAGCACCGTGGTGGCGTTGGTGCGCAGCCACGCCGAGCAGGCACCCAGCTCGAAGCGGGCGTTCGGGCCGTTGAGCGGCTTGCCCTGCTCGCGGGAGAGCAGATGGGCGAGGCCTTCGGCGTTGGCGTCGATCGCGTCGGCCGCGGCGAGGAGCAGCGCGCTGCGTTTCTCGTGCCCGAGCGCCTCCCAGCCCGGCTGCGCGGCCTTCGCCCTCGCGATCGCGTCGTCGAGGTCGTCGACCGTGGCGACGGGTGCTCTGCCGATGACCTCGCGGGTCGCGGCATCCGGGATCTCGCGGCCGGCACCCTCGGGCGCCTGGATGCGGTCGAGCAGCGCTGCGGCTGCGGAAGCTGCGGAATCGGACATCGGTGTCTCTCCTTCGAGCGTGGCGCTGGCCGGCGGCGGGGTGGACGCCGGTCGTCCTCTCATTCTCGGACGAGCACCGTCACCGCACTTGTCGCGGAGCGCGCCGCAGATGTCCGAGTGCGAAGGATGATCCGGTCGGGGCTCAGTTGCGGGGGTAGTCCTCGAAGATGAGCGTGGTCCTCGTCGAGCGGATCGACGGGATCGCCTGGATGTCCTCCAACACGATGCGACGCAGATCGCGAGCGTCATTCGCCCGCACCAGCAGGATCACGTCGAAGTCGCCCCCGACCAGCGCCATGTGCTCGATCTCGGGTATCGAGCGCAGCCGTTCGCTCACGGCCTGCCACGTCGCCTGCTCGATCGCGAGGGTCACATACGCGCTGGCGTGGTGCCCGAGGAGCACGGGATCGGTGCGCACGGAGTACCCCATGATGACGCCGGCATCGGTCAGGCGCTTGATCCGCGCATGGGCGCCGGCGCGGGAGATGTGCACCGCGTCCGCGATCGCCGTCATCGATGCCCGCGCGTCACGGCGCAGCTCCTCGAGGATCGCGCGATCCGTCTCGTCCAGAGCGACCATGCGACCCCTTTCCTCAGCGCAGTATTTCTGACACTTCGATCAAGAATGCCTCACTCCAGCCACATTCATCCAGGATTCTTCAAAAGATCTTGGATGACTGTCGCTCCGCGGGCAAGCTGTCCTCACCGAGTTCGGCAAGGAGGGCGAACGCATGCTGCACACCGACCTGCTCCCGCGAGACACCGCGGTGCAACTGATCGACCAGAGCGGAGCGCCGGTCGTGGACGACCGTTACGCGCTCCCCGACACCGACACCCTCCTGGCCGCCTACCGCGGGCTCGTCGAGGGCCGGCGCATCAACGATCAGGCCGGAGCCCTGGTGCGCCAGGGGCGCCTCGCCGTCTACCCGTCTTCGCACGGCCAGGAGGCCTGCCAGGTCGGCGCCGCGATGGTGCTCGGCTCCACCGATTGGCTGTTCCCGACCTATCGCGACTCGGTCGCCGTGATCGCTCGCGGGGTCGAGCCCGCCGACGCCATGGTCCTCCTCAAGGGCGACTGGCACTCGGGGTACGACGTGCGCGCGCATCGCGTCGCCCCGCAGGCCACGCCGCTCGCCACGCAGCTGCTGCATGCGGTCGGCTTCGCCCAGGCCGCGAAGCATCGGGGCGAGGACACCGTGGTGCTCGCCCTCTGCGGCGACGGTGCGACCAGCGAGGGCGACTTCCACGAGGCGATGAACTTCGCCGCGGTGTTCCACGTCCCCGTCGTCTTCTTCGTGCAGAACAACGAGTTCGCGATCTCGGTCCCGCTCGCGCGGCAGACGGCGGCCCCCTCCCTCGCCCACAAAGCCGTCGGCTACGGGATGCCGGGACAGCGCGTCGACGGCAACGACGTCGCTGCAGTCCTCGCCGTGCTCGGCGATGCCGTGTCTCGCGCCCGTGCCGGCGGGGGCCCGTCCCTCATCGAGGCGCACACGTATCGGATGCAGGCGCACACCAACGCCGACGACGACACCCGCTATCGCGAGCGCGACGAGGTGCAGGCCTGGGTCGCCCGCGATCCGCTGGTGCGACTGCGCGCACACCTCACCTCCACCGGCGCACTCGACGCCGAGGCCGAGGAGCGCTTCGCGGCGGGCGCGGAGGAGATCGCGACCGCGATGAGGGCCGCCCTGAACACCGATGCCGACCTCGATCCCGAAGACCTGTTCCGCTTCGTGACCGCGACCCGATCCCCGCAGCTCGATGAGCAGTGGCACCTGCTGCGTGACGAGATCGAGCGCTCCGGTCTCGTCGATGCCGGAAGCACCCTGAACGGAGGCCACCGATGACGATCGCACAGGACGACACCCGCACCGAGACCGCGTCCGGCACGACGACGATGACGATGGCTGCCGCGCTCAACAGAGCGCTGGCCGACGCCATCGAGTCCGATCCGGATGTCGTGGTCTTCGGCGAGGACGTGGGCGCGCTGGGCGGCGTCTTCCGCATCACCGACGGACTCACCGCGCGCTTCGGCGAAGAGCGCTGCTTCGACACCCCACTCGCGGAATCCGGCATCGTCGGCACCGCCGTCGGCATGGCCATGAACGGTCTGCGTCCCGTGGTGGAGATGCAGTTCGACGCGTTCGCGCTCCCCGCGTTCGAGCAGGTCGTCAGCCATGTCGCCAAGCTCGGCAACCGCACCCGCGGCGGTATGCGGATGCCTCTGGTGATCCGCATCCCGTTCGGCGGCGGCATCGGCGGTGTCGAGCATCACTGCGACTCGTCCGAGGCCTATTACGCGCACACGCCGGGCCTGACCGTCGTCAGCCCGTCCACGCCGCAGGATGCCTACTCCCTGCTGCGTGCGGCCATCGCCTCCCCCGACCCTGTGATCTTCCTCGAGCCCAAGAAGCTCTACTGGGCCAAGGGCGAGGTCGACACCTCGATCACGGCGGAGCTGGGAACAGCACGCGTCGCCCGCGACGGCACGGATGTGACGCTTCTGGCCTACGGAGCCTCCGTGGCTCTGGCGCTCGAAGCGGCCGAGGTCGCCGCCGCCGAAGGACGCAGCGTGCAGGTCGTCGACGTCCGCTCGCTCTCGCCGTTCGATGACGCCACCGTGACGGCCGCCGTGAAGTCGACCGGTCGCGCCGTCGTGATCGCCGAGGCGCCGGGCTACGTGAGTGTGGCGTCCGAGATCCAGGCCAGGGTGTTCGAGCGCTGCTTCGAGTACCTCGCCGCTCCCGTACGACGGGTGACGGGCTTCGACACCCCCTACGCGCCTCCGAAGCTCGAGCACTGGTACCTCCCCGACGTCGACCGCGTGCTCGACGCGATCGACACGCTGCACTGGGAGGACGAGGCATGAGCACTCCGCTGAAGCCGCATGCGGGCGCCCAGGTGTTCCGGCTCCCCGACCTCGGTGAGGGCCTGACCGAAGCGGGCCTCGTGCAGTGGCTCGTCGCCGTGGGCGACACCATCACGACCGATCAGCCGATCGCCGAGGTCGAGACCGCGAAGAGCATCGTCGAGCTGCCGTCGCCCTTCGCCGGGGTTGTCACCGCGCTGCACGGCACCGCCGGCGACACGATCGACGTCGGCGCCCCGGTGCTCGAAGTGGCCGATCCCCTGACATCGCCGGCGCCGTCCGCCCCGCCTCCTGGGGCGCAGCCCGAGCACGAGGCGTACCGCGAGGAGGAGCGCGCGGGTTCCGGGAACGTCCTCATCGGCTATGGAACGACCGCGCGCACCACGAAGGGACGACGCCGCCCGTCCGCCGCCTCGGTGACCGCGCCGCGAGAGCAGGTCTCGACGCCGGCGCCGACGGCGTCGCATGCCGCGCCCCGCACCTCCGAGGCTCCCGCGCCTTCGGGTCCGGCCGACCGCCGCCCGGTCGCCGTCCGCTCCCCGCTCGTGCGTCGACTCGCCAGGGACCTCGGTCTCGACGTACACGCGATCACCGCGACCGGCGCCGACGGCGCCGTCACCCGCGCCGACGTGCTGCGAGCCGCCGTGGACAGCGCCGTCGACGGCGCCGCCGCCCACCACGCCGGCACCACAGGACCTCGAACCGGCGAGACCGTGGACGGGCTCGGGGTGCGCGCCCGCGAACGGATGTCTCCCCTGCGCCGGGCCGTCAGCGCCAAGCTCACCCGCAGCAGGTCCGAGATCCCCGAGGCCACCGTCTGGGTCGACGTCGACGCCACGGCCCTGTGGGACCTGCGCGGGCAGATGGCCCCCGAGGGCGGGAAGGCGCCGTCCCTGACCGCACTCCTCGCCCGCTTCGTGCTGCTCGCGCTGGAGGACCATCCTCTGCTGGCGTCGCGGCTCAGCGAGAGCGGAGACGAGATCATCTCCTTCGACGGCGTGAACCTCGGGATCGCCGCGGATACGGAACGGGGGCTCCTGGTGCCGGTGCTCCCCCGCGCCCACGAGCTCACCGTGGCACAGCTCGACACGGCGCTGCGCGAACTCACCGTCACGGCGCGCTCCGGCACCATGCCGCCGGAGCGCCTGCGCGGGTCGACCTTCACGCTCAACAACTACGGAGGCCTGGGCGTCGACGGCTCGGCCGCGATCATCAACCACCCCGATGTGGCGATCCTCGGCATCGGTCGGATCATCGAGCGTCCGTGGGTGGTCGACGGGGCGATCGTGGCACGCCGGATCGTCCAGGTCTCGCTCGCGTTCGACCACCGCGTGTGCGACGGCGGCTACGCTGCCGGCTTCCTGCGGCGGGTTACCGAACTCATCGAGCACCCCCTGCGAGCGTTCGGGAGGGTCTGACCGAAAGCGCGGGTTCTCGATTCCGACGGCGCCTATGCGCTACGCTCGGCAATTACTGACCGACCATTCGGTCATGAATAGCCGGGGCGCCTCGTCGCCCTCCCCTCCCGGAATCGCAGAACAATGGAGTTCGCATGACGTCAGCAGTCTCCGACCGCACCTCGTCCGCACGGATGCCCGCCGAAGAACGGCGGGTGCTCGCCGGCACCCTCGTGGGCACCTCGATCGAGTGGTACGACTTCTTCATCTACGCCCAGGCCGCGGGATTGGTGCTCGCACCGCTGTTCCTGGCCCCGATCGCCCAGGAGAGCCCCGGCTTCGCCCAGGTCCTCTCGTTCGCGACCATCGGCATCTCCTTCCTCTTCCGCCCCCTCGGCGCGATCGTCGCCGGCCACCTCGGCGACAAGCTCGGGCGCAAGAAGATGCTCGTGCTCACCCTCATCATGATGGGGCTGTCCACATCGCTCATCGGCATCCTGCCGACCTACGCCGCGATCGGCGTCGCCGCGCCCATCCTGCTGATCCTGCTCCGCATCGTGCAGGGATTCTCCGCGGGCGGCGAGTGGGGCGGAGCCGCACTGATGGCGGTCGAGCATGCGCCGAGCAACCGACGAGGACTCTTCGGCGCGTTCCCGCAGATCGGTGTCCCCGTCGGCATGATCCTCGCCACCTCGACGCTGTGGGTGCTCACCAGCTCGATGTCGCCGGAGGCCTTCCTCGAGTGGGGCTGGCGCATCCCGTTCCTGCTCTCGATCGTGCTCATCGCGGTCGGCTACGTGATCCGCCGCGCCGTCGACGAGAGCCCGGTCTTCGAGGATCTGCGACGTCGCCGCAAGGAGGCATCCGCCCCGCTGAGCCGCCTGTTCCGCCAGAACACCAAGCAGGTGGTCCTGACCGCGATCATCTTCATCGCCAACAACGCGGCGGGCTACCTGCTCATCGCGTTCTTCGCGACCTACGCCGTCGCGACGCTCGGCATGGAGCGCCCTCCGGTTCTGCTGGCGACGACGCTCGCCTCGTTCGGATGGCTCATCTTCACCCTCTGGGGAGGACACCTCTCCGATCGACTCGGTCGCATCCGCACCTTCCAGATCGGGTACGTCGCACTCGCCCTGTGGGCGGTGCCGATGTGGTTCCTGATCGATACCGCGAACATCCTCTGGTACTTCGTGGCGTTGTTCGTGATGACGTTCGCGCTCGGTCTCTCCTACGGGCCCCAGGCCGCGCTCTACGCCGAGATGTTCCCCGCGAACGTGCGCTACTCGGGAGTCTCCATCGGCTACGCCCTCGGCGCGATCCTCGGCGGGGCGTTCGCGCCGATGATCGCCGAAGCCCTGATGAACCAGTTCCACGCGGCCTGGACGATCGGCGTCTACATCGCGGTCGCCGCGGTGATCTCGCTCATCGGAGTCTCCCTCGTCAAGGAGACCAAGGGCGTCGATCTGCTCACGTGAGCCTCGGGCCGAGCACCCGGGATCGCAGCGATCCCTGAGTCTGTGACATAATTACCGGACGATCGGTCAGTAATTCGGATCGATCGTCCGGACACGGGCCACCCGTCGAGACAACGCAGTCAGGAGTTCCGCATGACCGAGGCATACCTCGTGGGAGGCGTACGCACCCCGGTCGGACGCTACGGTGGCGCCCTCGCCTCCGTCCGCCCGGACGACCTCGCATCGATCGTCGTGCGCGAAGCGGCGCTGCGCGCCGGAATCGACCCGCTGCAGGTCGAGATCGACGAGGTCATCCTCGGTGCCGCCAACCAGGCGGGCGAGGACAACCGCAACGTCGCCAGGATGGCGGTGCTGCTCGCGGGGCTTCCCGACAGCGTCCCCGGAATCACGGTCAACCGGCTCTGCGCCTCGGGGATGTCCGCCGTCACGATGGCGGCGCAGGCCGTCCGCGCCGGCGACGCCGATGTGATCCTCGCCGGCGGAGTCGAGTCGATGACCCGGGCGCCCTGGGTGCAGGCCAAGCCGGAGAAGGCCTGGGCGAAGCCCGGTGCTGCGTTCGACACCTCGATCGGCTGGCGCTTCCCGAATCCGCGCCTGCTAGCGCGCGAGAAGGCGACGTTCTCGATGCCGGAGACGGCGGAGGAGGTCGCCCGCGTCGACGGCATCAGCCGCGACGAGGCGGATGCCTTCGCGCTGCGCTCGCAGGAGCGCGCCGCCGCGGCGATCGCGGGCGGGCGGTTCGAGGCGGAGATCGTCGGCGTGCCCGTCGGCTCCGGCGAGGTCACGGTCGACGAGGGTCCGCGGCCGGAGACGACGCTCGAGGGCCTCGCGCGGCTGCGCCCCGTCGTGGCCGGCGGTCAGGTCGTCACCGCGGGCAACTCCAGCGCCCTCAACGACGGTGCCTCCGCGATCGTGGTGGCGAGCGCTGCGGCAGTCGAGCGCTACGGTCTGGTGCCGCGTGCCCGCATCGTGGCCGGCACCAGTGCGGGCCTCGCGCCCGAGGTCATGGGCCTCGGTCCGGTTCCCGCGACTCAGAAGGCGCTGCGACGGGCGGGCCTCTCGATCGACGACATCGGCTCGATCGAGCTCAACGAGGCCTTCGCCACGCAATCCATCGCCTGCATCCGACGGCTCGGTCTCGACGAATCGCGCGTGAACGCCGACGGTGGAGCCATCGCCCTGGGCCACCCGCTCGGTTCGTCCGGGTCCCGACTGCTGGTCACCCTCCTCGGCCGCATGGAACGCGAGGGGTCGCGCTACGGCCTGGCCACCATGTGCGTCGGCGTCGGACAGGGCGCCGCCCTGATCGTGGAGAAGGTGTGATGTCGGAACCCTCGCCCGCCGGCGATCCCCTCCTCGTCGAGAGCCACGGGGACCGTGTGGTCGCGACGCTCCATCGTCCGCACAAGCGCAACGCGATCGACCAGGCCACCATCGATGCGCTGCACGCGCTGTGCGCCGAGCTCGAAGCCGCACCGCGCCCCTTGATCCTCACCGGCGCCGGCGGCGTGTTCGCGGCGGGGGCCGACATCGCCGAGCTGCGCGAGCGCCGCGCGGCCGACGCACTGCGCGGTATCAACGCTCACGCGTTCATCCGCCTCGCCGAACTGCCCATGCCGGTCATCGCGGCGATCGACGGATATGCGCTCGGGGGCGGAGCCGAACTCGCCTATGCCGCCGACATCCGCATCGCGACCCCGTCCATCGCCATCGGCAACCCCGAGACCGGACTGGGCATCCTCGCCGCGGCAGGAGCCGGATGGCGGCTGAAGGAGATCGTCGGAGATGCCAGGGCGATCGAGCTGCTGCTCACCGGTCGCACCGTGAAGGCCGAGGAGGCGCTGCGCATCGGACTCGTCTCGGCGATCCACGAGCCGGCGGACCTGCTGCCGGCCGCGCACGCCATCGTCGATCGCATCGTCCGGAACGACCCGGCAGCCACCATCGCGACCAAGCGCGTGTTCCGCGCGCCTCGTGACCACCACCCCGCCGTCGACCTGGAGGCACAGGCCGAGCTGTTCGAGAGCCCGGAGAAATTCCGACGGATGACCGACTTCCTGGAGCGGAGAGACCGATGACCGAGACCAGTTCCCTCGCCCCTGGGCACGTGGGCGTGCTCGGCGGCGGACGTATGGGCGCCGGCATCGCCCACGCGTTCCTGCTCGCCGGTTCCCGGGTCACCGTCGTCGAGCGCGATGCCGACGCCGCACAGGCGGCCGCCGCCCGTGTGCTCGAGTCGGTCGACTCGTCGATCGCCAGAGGCACGGCGCTCGCACCCGTCGAGGAGTATCGGGAGCGTCTCGCGACGGGCACGGATGCCGCGCTGTTCGCCCCGTGCACCCTCGTCGTCGAGGCGGTGCCCGAGGACCTCGCGCTCAAGATCGATGCGCTCCGCCGTGTCGAAGCACACGTCGCCTCCGACGCCGTGATCGCCTCGAACACCTCCTCCATCTCGATCGACGAGCTGGCCGCCGTGCTCGATCGCCCCTCGCACCTGCTCGGCATGCACTTCTTCAACCCGGTGCCCGCCTCCACGCTCGTCGAGATCGTGCGCGGAGCGAGCACCGCTCCCCCGCTCGTCGATTCCGCCCGCGGCTGGGTCGCCGCCCTCGGCAAGACGCCGATCGTCGTCGCCGATGCTCCCGGCTTCGCGTCGTCCCGGCTCGGTGTCGCGCTCGGACTCGAGGCGATCCGCATGCTCGAGGAGGGCGTCGCCTCCGCCGAAGACATCGACACGGCGATGACGCTCGGATACAAGCATCCGGTCGGACCGCTCCGACTCACCGACATCGTCGGGCTCGACGTGCGGCTCGGCATCGCCGAGTACCTCGCCGCCCATCTGGGTGAGCGCTTCGAACCTCCGGCCCTGCTGCGTCGCCTGGTCGCCGAGGGCCACCTCGGCCGCAAGAGCGGACGCGGCTTCTACGAATGGGACGCCTCATGAAGGGAACTGAGATGACCGAGATCCTCCCCAGCTACGTCGAGGGAGAGTGGTGGACGCCGGCGTCCGCGGCTCGGGCCACCGAGGTGCGTGATGCCTCGACGGGAGAGGTCGTGGCCCGCGTCTCGACCGACGGACTCGACCTGGGTGCCGCGCTCGACCACGCCCGCACGGTCGGGCAGGCCTCGCTCGGGGAGCTCACGTTCCACCAGCGCGCCGTGCGGCTCAAGCAGCTCGCCCTCGCCCTCACCGAACGCAAGGCCGAGCTGTACGCGCTCTCCAGCCGCACCGGCGCCACGACACAGGACTCGTGGGTGGACATCGACGGTGGGATCGGTGTGCTGTTCGCGTACTCCAGCAAGGGCCGTCGCGAGCTGCCCAACGCCAAGGTCTACGTCGACGGCGGCGTGGAGAACCTCTCCAAGGACGGCTCCTTCCTCGGCCGCCACATCTACACGCGACTGCGGGGCGTGGCGGTGCAGATCAACGCCTTCAACTTCCCGGTCTGGGGGGCGCTGGAGAAGTTCGCTCCCGCATTCCTCGCCGGGGTCCCCACCCTGGTGAAGCCGGCGACCCCGACCGGGTATCTCGCCGAGGCGATGGTGCGCGTGATGGTCGAGTCCGGTCTGCTCCCCGCGGGCTCGCTGCAGCTCGTCTCCGGCAGCGTGCCCGATCTCTTCGACGAGCTGCGGCTCGGCGACCTCGTGGCCTTCACCGGTTCGGCGTCGACAGCAGAGCAGCTGCGCGCGCACGAGTGCGTGCAGACAGGAGGCGTGCGCTTCACGAGCGAGACCGACTCGATCAACGCCTCGATCCTCGGGACGGATGCCGTCGCCGGCACGCCCGAGTTCGATGCCTACATCAAGCAGCTCGTCGCCGAGATGACCACGAAGGCCGGGCAGAAGTGCACGGCCATCCGTCGCGCGATCGTGCCGACGGCTGCCGTCGACGACGTCATCGCCGCGGTCCGCGAGCGGCTGTCCGCGCGGGTCGTCCTCGGCGATCCGCGCGCCGAGGGGGTCACGATGGGTCCGCTCGCCTCGACCGCGCAGCGCGAAGAGGTGCTGCGTCAGGTGGGGCGCCTGCAGGCCGGTGGCGGAGAACTCGTGATCGGTACGACCGACGCCCCGATCGTGCGTCACGTCGACGGCAGCGAAGGACCCGCCCCCGACGGCGCCTTCGTCGCACCGATGCTGCTGCGATTCCCCGATGCCCAGAGCCCGGCGGTCAACGAGATCGAGGCGTTCGGCCCGGTGTCGAGCATCATCGGCTACGGCACCCTCGACGAGGCGAGCGCCCTGGTGGCACGCGGCGGCGGCTCGCTCGTGACGAGTGTGGCCACGCATGACCCCGAGGTCGCCGTCGCGCTCGCGACGGGCATGGCCGCCTACAACGGACGCGTGCTCTTCCTCGACCGCGATGATGCCCGCAGCTCGACCGGACACGGCTCCCCGCTCCCGAACCTCGTGCACGGTGGCCCAGGCCGCGCGGGCGGAGGCGAAGAGCTCGGCGGCATCCGCGCGGTGCTGCATCACATGCAGCGCACGGCCGTGCAGGGTTCTCCGACGATGATGACCGCCCTCACCGGCGTCTGGCATCAGGGCGCGGCAGCGCGCCCCTACGAGCAGGACGGCGGCGTGCATCCGTTCCGCAAGTCTCTGGCCGAGCTCCACGTGGGCGATCAGGTCAGAAGCGGCTCGCGCACCGTGACCCTCGACGACATCGAGACGTTCGCGGCGTTCACCGGCGACACGTTCTATGCGCACATGGATGAGACCGCAGCCTCCGCGAACCCGTTCTTCCCCGGACGCGTCGCGCACGGATATCTGCTGGTGTCGTGGGCTGCGGGTCTCTTCGTCGACCCGGCGCCCGGTCCTGTGCTGGCGAACTCCGGGCTGGAGAACCTGAGGTTCGTGACGCCGGTCTCCCCCGGCGACGACATCCGTGTGGAGCTCACCGCGAAGCAGATCACCCCCCGCGAGACCGACGAGTATGGAGAGGTGCGCTGGGACGCCGTGCTGAAGAATCAGCACGATGACATCGTGGCCACCTACGACGTGCTCACGCTGGTCGCGAAGGAGCAGGCGGCGGCGTAGCAGCGGCGCCGGAGTCGGGGTCAGACGGCCGCGGCTCCGGCCTCACCGCGCGTGCGCAGCCCGTCGAGAGCGAGAGCGACCACATCGTCGGCGAGACGGTCGGCGCCCTCGCGTCCGCCGGGGCGGTACCACTCGACGATCGAGTTGATCATCCCGAACACGAGTCGCGCGACGACGCTCGCATCGATGTCGGCACGCAGCGCGCCTTCGCTCTGCGCCTCCGACACGAGCGCGGTGATCCGACGGTCGAAGGCCCGCCGGCGGATCAGCGCCTTGCGCTCCACATCGGTGTTCCCCCGCACGCGCAGCAGCAGCGTCACGGCCGGCAGCTGGTCGACGAGCACACGGACGGCGCCGCGGAGCACGTGCTCGAGCCTGTCGACAGCGCTGGGTGCAGCCGGCCCCTGGGCCGATTCGGGAAGCGGGTTCTCCACGACGGCCTCGAGGCCGCTCAGGGCCGCGTCGAGAGCGAGGTCGAGGATCTCGTCCTTCGAGCCGAAGTGATGGTAGATCGCCGACTTCGACAGACCGAGCCGCTCGGCGAGCATGCCGATCGACGTGGCGTCGTACCCGTATTCGTTGAAGGCGGCTACGGCGACACCGAGGATCCCCTGCTGGTCGTACCCGGGGCGGCCTCGTCGTGTGCTCTGCATCTCGGACATCACCCCACAGTCTCGCACCCGATGGGGCGTGCGCACCGGAGCATCGGCCGCGAGGCGACCGCGGTGTCGCTGGTCGTCACCGCAGGTCGTACACCCGCTTGTACTTCCCCTCGCTCCGAGGCAGCGTCCCCGGCTCGGCGAGCTGCACCGCGACGGTCGATCCCACGAAGATCTTGATCCGCTGCGCGAGCACCTCCGCCGCGCTCTGGCAGGTCTCCACGGACAGGTCGGGATGGCGCTCGATCCGCACCTTCAGCGTGTCCATCCGTCCTTCCTTCGACAGCTCGAGGATGAAGTGCGGGGTCAGCTGCTCGATCCCCAGGACCAGCTCCTCGATCTGCGTGGGGAACAGGTTCACACCGCGCAGGATGATCATGTCGTCGTTGCGACCGGTGATCTTCTCCATCCGTCGCATCCCCGGACGCGCGGTCCCCGGCAGCAGCCGGGTGAGATCGCGGGTGCGATAGCGGATCACGGGGAACGCCTCCTTGGTGAGGGAGGTGAAGACGAGCTCGCCGAGTTCGCCGTCCGGCAGCGCCGCCCCGCTGTCCCCGTCGATGATCTCCGGCAGGAAGTGGTCCTCCCACAGATGCGGACCGTCCTTGGTCTCGAGGCACTCATTGCCCACCCCCGGCCCCATGACCTCGCTGAGCCCGTAGATGTCGAGGGCGTCGATCCCCAGACGCTGTTCGAGTTCGTGACGCATCTCGTTCGACCACGGCTCGGCGCCCAGCACCGCGACCTTCAACGACGTGGAGCGCGGGTCGACGCCCTGCGCAGCCATCGCGTCGGCGATCGTGAGGAGGTAGCTCGGCGTGCACAGGATCGCATCCGGCTCGAAGTCGAGGATGAGCTGCACCTGGCGGGCGGTCTGGCCGCCGGACATGGGGATGGCGGTCGCTCCGAGCGCTTCGATGCCCGCGTGCGCGCCGAGACCGCCGGTGAACAGCCCGTAACCGTAGGCGTTGTGCACCTTCATCCCGCGGCGGATCCCGCTCGCACGCAGAGAGCGCGCCACCAGCGAAGCCCACCTGTCGAGGTCGCCCCGCGTGTACCCGACGACCGTGGGTCGCCCCGTGGTGCCGCTGGAGGCGTGGATGCGGGCGACGTCGGACATCGGCACCGCGAACATCCCGAACGGGTAGGTCTCGCGCAGATCCTCCTTGGTCGTGAAGGGCAGCAGCTGCACGTCGTCGAGGGTGCGGATGTCTTCCGGACGCACCCCCGCCTCATCGAGTTTGCGCGTGTAGAGAGGCACGTTCGCGTAGGCGTGGCGCACGGTCTGCTGCAGTCGGGCGAGCTGGAGCGCGGCGATCTCGTCGCAACCCATGCGCTCTTCGGCATCGAGCTCGGCGGCTGCGGGCGGGCGGACACGGGAGGATGTTGCGGTCGTCATCGACACGGGGTGCTCCAGGGGGTCAGAAGGTCTGGCTGGTGGTGCGGGAACGCCCGCGGAACTCGGCGACGGGGTCGCCCTGCTCGTCGACGACGGTCACGTCGTAGATGCCGGAGCGTCCGGTGCGCGATCGCCGGATCGCGGTCGCGGTGAGCGTCTGGCCGGAGACGGTCGGCTTGAGGAAGGAGATGTCCGCTCCGGCGGCGACCGTGACCCGATCGTCTTCGTTGCACGCGATCGCGAAGGCGGTGTCGGCCAGGGCGAAGACGAATCCGCCGTGGGTGATCTGGAAGCCGTTGGTCATGTCATCCCGCACGCGCATCGAGACGACCGCGTGCCCCGGATCGTCGCGTTCGACGACCAGGCCCAACGAGGCCGAGGCGCGGTCGCGCTCCATCATGGCGCGATTGGGTCGCACGGCGTCGGTCGCCTGCGTCGTCGCTTGTGTCATCGTCGACCTCCTCGTCGAGCGGGTCGTACGTCGCACCTGCGACATCCGACCCGCTCATACTAACCGAACGATCGGTCAGTTAGTCAACGGAGTCGGCGAGCGCCGCCGCGGCGGCGGCCCGCGCTGCGGCGGCCGTGGGGGCACCGAGCGCGGCTGCCGCCGCTCGACGGCACGCCGCCGGAGACACCGCGCTCAACCGCGCAGCGACCCGTCCCAGCGATCGCGGGGCCATCGACAGGGATGTCACTCCCAATCCGACCAGCACGGGTGCGAGCTCAGGGTCACCGCCGGCCTCGCCGCACACCCCCACCGGTTTACCGGCAGCGCTGCCCGCGTCGCCGACGATACCGATGAGTCTCAGCACCGCGGGCTGCCAGGGATCGTTCAGATCTCCCAGGTCGCTGAGCAGCCGGTCCGCCGCCATCGTGTACTGCGCGAGATCGTTGGTGCCGAGGCTGACGAAGTCGACGACCTCGAACAGCTCGGCGGCGAGGAGAGCCGCCGACGGCGTCTCGATCATGATGCCCACCCGGTCGAGCCCCGCGGCCCGGCACCGTTCGGCGAAGCCAGCGGCCTCATCGACCGTCGCGACCATCGGAGCCATCACCTCGACCTGCGCCGCCTCCTCGGCAGCCGCCCGAGCGAGCGCAGCCAGCTGGTCGTCGAGGAGCTGAGGGCGGCGGCGCGCGATCCGCAGTCCGCGCACGCCGAGGGCGGGGTTGTCCTCGCTCTCGGCGTTGGCGAACGGCAGCGGCTTGTCGCTTCCCGCATCGAGGGTGCGCACGACGACCTTGCGCTCGGGGAAGGCGGCCAGCACACCGCGGTAGGCGGCGACCTGCTCGTCGATGCTCGGAGCATCGACGCGATCGAGGAAGCAGAACTCCGTGCGGAAGAGCCCGACGCCCTCCGCGCGGGCCGAGGCGGCGCTGACCGCGTCGGCTGCTCCGCCGACGTTGGCGAGCAGCGGGATCCGTTGCCCTCCGGCGAGCACGCCGACACCGTCGAAGTCGACGGCGGTCGCCGACGCGCGCGCCAGCGCGATGACCGATTCGGCAGGCTCGACCTCGACCGTGCCCCGGTCGCCGTCGACGAGCACCATCACGCCGGCGGGGATCGCTTCGGCGTCGTCGAGACCGACCACGGCAGGCAGACCGAGCGAGCGCGCGATGATGGCGGTGTGCGAGGTCGGCCCGCCCTGAGCAGTGACGAGGGCGACGCATGCTCCCCCGGCGAGCAGCGCGGTGTCGGCGGGAGCGAGATCGGGGGCGAGCAGGACGAAGGGCTCATCGCGCTCCGGGACGCCAGGCATGTCGACCTCGAGGATCTCGGCGATGATCCGGTCGCGCACGTCGCGGATGTCGGCGATGCGCTCGGCCATCCGGCCCCCGAGCGCAGCAAGAGCCTTCTCGTGGACGACGGCCGTCTCCCAGACCGCGCGGGCAGCGCTGCATCCCTTCGACCGCACGAGCGCGGTCGCCTCGGACACCAGCTCAGGATCGGATGCCAACAGGCGGGAGGCATCGAGGATCGCCTTAGTCTCCCCCGTCGCCTGCGCGGTGCGCGAGCGCAGCTGATCGGCGACGGCGACGGCCGCCCACTCGATGGCGGAGACCTCGGAATCCCGATCCGCTTCGGCGACGACCGTGTCGGGGTCGGGTTCGGGAAGCGGGGGTGCGAGGTGGACGACGCGGGCGGCGACCTGGCCGGGGCTCACCCCGCGCCCTCGAAGCACGGAGCCGGCCGCGAACTCGCGCGTCGAACCCGTCACCTTCTCCGGCGTCGACGGCGGAGCTTCCGCGGCTCGCGTCGTCGGTACGGCGTCGTTCTCGGGTCGGCTCTCCTGACGCACGTCGTCGGTGCCCTCACCGAAGCCGTCGTCGAACAGCGCGACCAGGCGATCGAGCACCTCCGTCGCGTCATCGCCGCGTGCGGACAGTTCCAGTTCGTCGCCCTGCCGCGCGCCGAGGACGAGGAGACGCGTCAGGCTCGCCGCCGCGGCATCGGGGCCATCGGGAAGGCGACGCAGGCGCACGTCCGCTCCTGCCGCCGCCGTGGCGATCAGGGCCGCAGGACGCGCGTGGATGCCGAGCGGATTGCGCACGCGCACGCGGCGCACCTGCACATCTGCGTCCGACGCCGGGGGAACAGGGGGCCCCGATGCGTGCTCTTCCTCGACGCCGAGCGCGCCGGTCTTCGCTCCGAGCGCGGCCGACGCCTCCGAGGCGACGTCGTCGAGCGACCCGCCGGCCGCCGCAGACACCGCGGCGGCGAGGAGTCCCTCCACGAACGGGGCCGGCGCGAGCCGCACGGGCACGACGCTGGATCGCAGCTCGAGAGCGAGCTCGGCGCTGAGCACAGCGGACCCCAGGTCCATGAGGACGAGCACACCGTCGCAGTCTGCGGCGAGCTCATCGATGGCCGCTGCCACCGCGACGGCGTCGGTTCCGAGGATCGGTGCGCCATCGGCATCCACGCCCGCTCCGGCCGCGACCTTCACCCGTACACCGCCGTCATGGACCATCTGCAGGGCAAGCTCCAGTGCCGCCTCCCCGAGCCGTGCACTGTGGGAGACGGCGACGATGCCGATCATCAGGCGTCGTCCGCGACCGCCGCGGCGAGCGTGTCGAAGAGGATCGCGGTCGATGCCGCCCCCGGGTCGAGGTGCCCGGCGCTGCGCTCCCCGAGGTAGCTCGCTCTGCCCTTGCGGGCGACGAGAGGCAGAGTGGCGTCGCGTCCGGCCGCGGCCGCGTCAGACGCGGCCTTGGCCGCGTCCTGGACCGATGCCCCCGCGGCGAGCGCGGCGTCCATCGCGTCGACCGCTGGCGCCATCGCGTCGAACATGGTCTTGTCCCCCGCTTCGGCCTTGCCGCGCGCGACGATGCCGTCGAGTCCTGCCCGCAGCGCGGCCGCGAGAGCGGGGCCGTCGAGGGCGGTCACCGGCCCCGCCGCCATCCCCATCCTCAGGAAGAACGTTCCGTAGAGCGGTCCGCTGGCTCCGCCGACGGAGCTGACGAGAGTCATCCCGACGGTCTTCAGCAGCTCATCGACCGTTCCTGGCGCTCCGGCGGAGAGCTTCTCGCCGACGGCGCTCATGCCGCGAGCCATGTTGGCTCCGTGGTCGGCGTCGCCGATGGCCGAGTCGAGTTCGGTGAGCCAGTCGCGCTTCTCGGTGACGGCCGCACCGAACCGGGAGACCCAGTCGGTGAGCACGACGGTGTCGACCGCGGCCATCAGACGCCCCACCGCAGACCGGGGGTGTTCACCGGGGCATCCCACAACCGCAGCAGCTCATCATCGGCCTTGAGCAGCGTCACCGAGCATCCGGCCATGTCGAGCGAGGTGATGTAGTTGCCGACGAGGTTCCTGGCCACCTGCACGCCGGACTTCTCGAGAAGCGCTGCGACCTCGCCGTACATTAGATACAGCTCGATGAGCGGCGTCGCGCCCATGCCGTTGAGCATCACGATCGCGGGCCCTGTGGCATCGATGTCGGCGAGGATCGGCTCGACCAGCTGCCGGGCGATCTCGGACGCCGGGGCGAGGGGTTCGCGATGACGACCCGGTTCGCCGTGGATGCCGATGCCGATCTCCATCTGGTCGTCCGGGAGGTCGAAAGTGGGCTTGCCCGCAGCAGGGACCGTGCAGCTGGTGAGAGCCATGCCCATCGAGCGGCCCTGTCCGTTCACCTTCTTGGCGAGCTCGACCACGGCGGCGAGGTCGCGCCCCTCCTCCGCGGCCGCACCGACGATCTTCTCCAGCAGCACGGTGAGCCCCACCCCGCGGCGTCCGGCCGTGTAGAGCGAGTCCTGCACCGCGACATCGTCGTCGACGATGACGCTGCCGACCTCGATCCCCTCCATGGAGGCGAGCTCGGCGGCCATCTCGAAGTTCAGCACGTCACCGGTGTAGTTCTTGACGATGTGGAGCACACCGGCTCCGCGATCCACGGCTTTGGTGGCCACCTGCACGCGGTCGGGGGTGGGCGATGTGAACACCTCACCGGCCACAGCCGCATCCAGCATCCCGGTGCCGACGAAGCCGCCGTGCAGCGGCTCGTGCCCGGAGCCACCGCCGGAGACGATGGCGACCTTGCCTTGCGCCTTGGGAGTGGCGCGGGTGATGACGTGGTTGTCGAGGTCGACGGAGAGCTCGGGATGAGCGAGCGCGACGCCCTTCAGGGATTCGACGAGAACGTCTTCCGGGGCGTTGATGAGCTTCTTCATCATTCGATCTCCTTTGATCCTTCGAGGTGTCTTTCGCAAAAATCCGAAAGTAATTCGTTAATGTCGAATATGCTCGGAGCCTGCCGGGTTGTCAAGATCATTCGTGAAGCCCGGCTCCATCTGCACCGGCTCGACGACGCACCGGAAGGAGGCCTCCCGTGATCCAGGCGATCGATCGCGCGGCGAAGGTCCTCGAACTGCTCCAGGGAGCACGCCACCTCGGTATCACCGACCTCGCCGCGGCCCTCAGTCTGCCGCCGTCGACCGTGCACGGGATCGTGAAGTCGCTGCGTTCGCACGGACTCGTCGCGAAGGAGCGGGGCGGCCAGCGCTACATGCTCGGTCCGACCCTGCTGCGCCTGAGCAACGTCTATCTCGACACCCTCGACGTGCGAGCGCGGGCGATGCGATGGACGCAGGAGCTCGCGCGCCGCACCGACCTCTCGGTGCGCCTGGGCGCCCCGCACTTCACCGACGTGCTCGTGATCCACCACAATCTGCGCCCGGATGACAGTCAGCAGATGCTCGAGACCGGGGTCGCCATCCCCGCCCACGCCTCGGCGATGGGCAAGGTGCTCCTCGCCTACGATCAGGGATTCCAGCAGAGCGTCTTCGAACAGCCGCTGCGCAGCCTCACCGGCGACACGGTGACCGACCTCGCCCGCCTCACCCTGGAGCTGCCGGCCATCGCCGAACGCGGCATGGCCGGGGAGTTCGACGAAGCGGTGCTCGGCGAGTCGTCGATCGCGGCCCCCGTCGCCGATGCCTCGAACGCCATCGTCGCCGCCGTCGCCGTGGTGCTGCCGACCTCGCAGACGCCCGCCTCGGATGCGATCCTCAACGCCCTGCGCGAGACGGCCCGCAACATCTCGCGCGAGCTCGGCGCCACCACGTGGCCGCCGCGCGTCGCCCCGGCCGATGACTGAGAGCCTCTCGCCTCGACCCGGCGAGGTGGATCGAGCTCAACCGCGCAGCGCCAGGGCGAACGGCAGCACCTGGGTCGCCCCGGCCTGACGGAGCACGCGGGCAGCGACCGTCATCGTCCACCGGCTGTCGACCAGATCGTCGACGAGCAGCACAGGACCAGAGGGCACGTCGAGGTGCTGAGCGCTGAAGCGGTCCCAGAGCCCGGCGAGGCGGAAGACGCTGTTCCCGCCCGGCCCTCCGGTGGGCCCACCCGCGACAGGGTCGAGCGCGCCGAGATACGGCAGGCGGCCGACGTCGGCGAGCCCTCGGGCGAGCGCATCGACCAGCAGCGGATGCGAACGTGAGGGCATGGCGACGACGGCGACGGGGCGCTCCTCCCACCCCCATCCGGCGAGAACCCGGATGCAAGCCTGGAGCAGCTGGGGCGTCACCGCGGCGTCGGGCGCACCGGCGGCGAAGATCTCGCGCAGTGCCCCTCCCCAGCCCAGGTCGGTGAGACGCGCGAGCGCCCGCCCCTCCCCCGCCTGCTCGTCGGCAGGGATGCGTCCCTTGACCGGCACCTCGAGCCGATCGGCACCGGTCGGCCATGCGCGCCGAGGCTCGATCGGGATGCCGACGCGGTCGAGCGACTCCGCCGCCTGCGTGCTCGCGGACTCGCCGATCTCGCGCGGGAACCACCCGCCCGCGCAGTTGTCGCACCTCCCGCAGGGCGCCGCCGTGTCGTCGTCGAGCGACCGCTGCAGGAACTCCATGCGGCATCCGTCGGTCTGCTCGTACTCGATCATGTGCTGCTGCTCGGCCAGGCGCTCGGCGGCGATGCGCTCGTAGCGTTCGGCGTCGTAGGTCCACGGCTCACCGGTCGCGACCCATCCCCCCTGCACGCGCCGGACCGCACCGTCGACGTCGAGCACCTTCAGCAGCAGCTCCAGCGGCGTGCGGCGGATGTCGACCATCGCCTCGAGCGCCGGCGTCGAGATCGGCGCATCGCCGAGCGCGCCGATCACCCGCTCCGCGCGTTCCCGATCCGGCATCGAGGCCGTCGCGAAGTAGTGCCAGATGTCGCGGTCTTCGACGCCTGGCAGCAGCAGCACGTCGGCGCTCTCGCTCGCACGGCCGGCACGACCCACCTGCTGGTAGTACGCCACGGGAGACGACGGCGCTCCGAGGTGCAGCACGAATCCCAGATCGGGTTTGTCGAAGCCCATGCCCAGCGCGCTCGTGGCGACCAGAGCCTTGACCTCGTTGCGCTTGAGCATGCCCTCGGACTCGGCGCGCTCCTCGGTATCGGTCTGCCCGGTGTAGGCCCGCACGTCGTGCCCGTGATCGCGCAGCAGGCGGGCGGTGTCGACGGCAGCCGCGACGGTCAGCGTGTAGATGATGCCGGAACCGGGAAGGTCGTCGAGGTGGCTCAGCAGCCACGCGAGGCGGCTCGCCGAATCGCGCAGGCGCAGCACGCCGAGGCGCAGCGAGGTGCGCGCGAGCGGTCCGCGGATCGTGAGCACCGGCTCGGCTCCGGCATCGCCGCGCAGATCGCCACCCGCCTGGAGGCTGCCGAGCTGCTCCGCCACATCCGCCACGACCCGGCTGTTCGCCGTCGCGGTGGTCGCCAGCACCGGCACATCGGCGGGCATCTGCGCGATCAGGTCGCGCAGCCGCCGGTAGTCGGGGCGGAAATCGTGGCCCCAGTCGCTGATGCAGTGCGCCTCGTCGACGACGAGCATCCCGATGCGGCGCACGAGCGCCGGCAGCTGCTGCTCACGGAAGGCCGGGTTGTTGAGCCTCTCCGGCGAGACCAGCAGGACGTCGACCTCGTCGCGGTCGAGCTGCCCGAGCACGTCGGTCCACTCGTGCGCATTGGTGGAGTTGATCGCGACCGCACGCACCCCTGCACGCTCGGCGGCCGCGATCTGATCGCGCATGAGCGCCAGCAGCGGCGACACGAGCACGGTCGGCCCCGCACCCTGACGCCGCAGCAGCAGCGTCGCGACGAAATAGACCGCCGACTTGCCCCAGCCGGTGCGCTGCACCACCAGCGCGCGGCGGCGCCCTTCGACGAGCGCCTCGATCGCCTCGTACTGGCCGTCGTGGAAGTCGGCGTCTGAGCGGCCGACGAGCTCGCGCAGCGCCGCGCGGGCGGCCTCGCGGGTGTCGGTAGAGGCTGCGGAGGTCATGTTCCCACTCTGCCCCACCCCGCCGACACCCCGGTGGCGGCATCCCCAGGTTCGCCGGCCCCTGGGCGCGTCCGTTCGTCTAGCGTGAGGACATGATCACACGTGAGCTCGCCGTCGCCCTGCGAGACCGCGGACTCGTCTGGCACCCCGCGGAGGGCGATCGGTTCCAGCTCGACCTGCCGGACGATGTGGAACTCGAGGCGGAGGCCGAGGTCTTCACCGTCAGCGAGATGACGATCGAGGCCCGACAGACTCCGAGCGGCACCGACCTGGCGTTCAACGGGACCACCGAGTGGGCTCTCGACGCGGTCACGCTCGCGGATGCGGTGTGGCTGCCGAGGGAGGATCAGCTGCGCGACCTGCTCCGGGGCACCTTCCGCGCACTGGTGCGCCTCGACGACACCTTCCGGGTCGACATCGAGATCGGCGGAGATGCGCTCGCATTCGAGCATCCAGACCCCTCCGAGGCCTACGGGCGAGCCCTCCTGGAGCTGATCTCCCGCTCGCAGTGAGAGTCGCGCCTTGAATCCGACCGTCCTCTGTGTCAGAATTACCTAACGATCGGTCAGTAAAGTTGACCGGATGCCGAGGAGTCGACGATGACCAGTGCCGCAGACCTGTCCCTGGTGGGCGAGATCTCCGATGAGGAACGTCTCTTCGACGAGCTCATCGCCAACGAGCAGCGCATCGAGCCGCGCGACTGGATGCCGGAGGCGTATCGCAAGACGCTGGTCCGGCAGATCTCCCAGCACGCGCACTCCGAGATCATCGGCATGCAGCCGGAGGGGAACTGGATCACGCGCGCGCCGAGCCTCAAGCGCAAGGCGATCCTGATGGCGAAGGTGCAGGACGAGGCCGGCCACGGCCTCTACCTCTACTCCGCAGCGCAGACCCTGGGCACCACGCGCGACGAGATGATGGATCAGCTCATTAGCGGCAAGGCGAAGTACTCGTCGATCTTCAACTACCCCACCCCGACCTGGGCGGACATGGGCGCGATCGGCTGGCTCGTCGACGGTGCCGCGATCTGCAACCAGGTGCCGCTGTGCCGGGCGTCGTACGGCCCGTACGGGCGGGCCATGGTGCGGGTCTGCAAAGAGGAGTCGTTCCACCAGCGCCAGGGCTTCGAGATCCTGCTGACCCTCATGCAGGGCAGCGAGGAGCAGCGCGCGATGGCCCAGGATGCGGTGAACCGCTGGTACTGGCCGAGTCTCGCGATGTTCGGGCCGCCCGATGACCAGTCCCCCAACTCGGCGCAGTCGATGAAGTGGAAGATCAAGCGGTTCTCGAACGACGAGCTGCGTCAGCGGTTCGTCGGCATGCTCGTGCCCCAGGCCGAGATCCTCGGCGTGACCCTGCCCGACCCCGACCTGCGCTTCGACGAGGAGACGGGCCAGTACGTGATCGGCGAGATCGACTGGGACGAGTTCTTCGAGGTGGTGCGCGGCAACGGACCGTGCAATGCCGAGCGTCTCGAACGGCGCCGCACCGCGCACGAAGAGGGCGCCTGGGTGCGCGAGGCCGCGGCCGAGTACGCGCGCAAGCAGTCCCTCAAGACGAAGGCGGTGGCGTGATGGCGACGCCGGGAGCGGACGAGCGCGAACCCTGGCCCCTGTGGGAGGTCTTCGTGCGCGCGAACCGGGGCCTCAGCCACGTGCACGTCGGCTCACTGCACGCGCCGGACGCCGAGATGGCGATCCGCAATGCCCGCGACCTCTACACGCGCCGCGGCGAGGGCGTCTCGATCTGGGTCGCGCCGGCAGACGCGATCACCACGAGCGACCCGGATGCCAAGGGCGCG
Source organism: Microbacterium sp. DWRC1-3 (assembly GCF_049896645.1). Classification (NCBI taxonomy): domain Bacteria; kingdom Bacillati; phylum Actinomycetota; class Actinomycetes; order Micrococcales; family Microbacteriaceae; genus Microbacterium; species Microbacterium sp. DWRC1-3. The sequence continues at coordinate 808,943 of NZ_JAFCUS010000002.1, read as the reverse complement.
TACTTCGAGAGCCCCGCCGGCAAGAACTACCGCCACGCCGTGTACTACACGGCCTCCGAGGGAGTGCCGCACCTGTGAGCGCACCGCACCCGACCACCGCGCACGAGGGCACCGACGTCCACGGCGACATCCACGGCGACGTCTCCGTCGACGAGATCAGCCTCTCGCAGGAGCTCTCCGGCACCGGCGCGGTCGCCGCGTCGGCCGACATCGCAGAGTATGCACTGCGCCTCGGCGATGACGCGCTCATCCTGTCCCAGCAGCTGGGCGCCTGGATCTCGCGCGCCCCCGAGCTGGAGGAGGACGTGGCCCTGGGCAACATCGCGCTCGACCTGCTCGGCCACGCACGCTCCTTCCTGCACTATGCCGGCTCGTACGACGGCCGCAGCGAAGACGATCTCGCCTTCTTCCGCGACGAGCCCGAGTTCCGCTGCGCCTGGATCGTGCAGCAGCCCAATGGCGACTTCGCCCAGACCATCGCGCGGCAGTTCGTGGTGGCCACCTACATGTTCGAGCTGTACTCGGCCCTGCGCGCCAGCAGCGACGAGACCTTCGCCGCGATCGCCGAGAAGTCGCTCAAGGAGGTCGACTACCACCGCGATCACGCCGTGCAGTGGATGCTGCGACTCGCCGGCGGCACCGAGGAGTCCCGCACCCGCATCATCCGGGCGATCGGTGACGTCTGGCCGTACGTCGACGAGCTGTTCCGCGACGACGACCTGATCGACCGGCTCGGAGATGCGGCCGCGCGGCCCTCGAGCCTGCGCCCCGCGTTCGACCGCGTGGTCGACACCGTGTTCGCCGAGGCGGACGTGTCGGTTCCCGCCGTCATGTCCTCGTCGGCGGGTGGGCGCGACGGCGCGCACGCGACGCCGCTCGGGCACATCCTGGCCGAGATGCAGGTGCTCGCCCGACGGCATCCGGGGGCGACATGGTGACCCTCACCCCGACGCAGGCCGCCTGGCGGATCGCCGCCTCCGTCCCCGACCCCGAAGTGCCCGTCCTCACGATCGAGGACCTCGGCGTTCTCCGTGCGGTCGAGGTCGACGGCACCAGCGTCCACGTCGACATCACCCCGACCTACAGCGGTTGTCCCGCGATGGACACGATCCGCGACGACGTGATCCTCGCCCTCACCGCCGCCGGCTTCGACGAGGTCGAGGTGCGCCTTGTCCTCTCCCCCGCCTGGACCACGGACTGGATGACGGAGGCAGGCAAGACCAAGCTCGCGGCCTACGGCATCGCGCCGCCCTCCGGCCGGGCTGCCGTCTCGACCGGCCCCATCCGCCTCTCGCTGAGCGTGCGCTGCCCTCGTTGCGGGTCGCTCGACACCCGCGAGGTCTCCCACTTCGGCTCGACCTCGTGCAAGGCGCTGTTCGAGTGCCGCGCCTGCCTCGAGCCCTTCGATCACTTCAAGGTGCACTGACATGTCGCTCTTCACCTCCGCGCCGGCTTCCCTCCCGCGTGCGACGACGCCGCGCGCGGCCGCTCCGCGCACGCGCGCCCGCTTCCACACCCTCACCGTCGAAGACGTACGCCCACTCACCGACGACGCGGTCGAGGTGACGTTCACCGTGCCCGCCGCACTCGCCGACGAGTACGACCATCTTCCCGGCCAGTACGTCGCGCTGCGCACCACCCTCGACGGCGTCGAGGTGCGGCGCTCCTACTCGCTGTGCCGTGCGCCGGAGCACCGCGACGACGGACAGGACACCCGGTTGAGCGTCGCCGTGAAGCGCGACGAGGGCGGACTCTTCTCGACCTGGGCGCAGACCGGCCTGCACGCCGGATTCGAGATCGACGTGATGAGCCCGCAGGGCACGTTCACCTCGGCGCTCGACGACCTCGACGACCGCCACGTGGTGGGCATCGCCGCCGGCTCCGGCATCACGCCGCTGATGGCGCTCGCCCACACGGTGCTGACGCGGTCCGAGACGTCGCGGTTCACACTGCTGTACACGAACAGGGCCACGCTCGACGTGATGTTCCTCGAAGACCTCGCCGACCTCAAGGACCGCTACCCGACCCGACTCGTGCTGCACCATGTGCTCTCCCGCGAGCAGCGCGCGGCTCCGGTGCTCTCCGGGCGGATCGACGAGGAGAAGCTGCGCACGATCCTCAGCACGCTGATCCCGCCGTCGAGCGTCGACGAGTGGTTCCTGTGCGGACCGCTCGCCCTGGTCGACCTCTGCCGCGAGGTGCTGGCCGACGTCGGGGTCGAGCGTTCGCACATCCGCTTCGAACTGTTCACCACCGGCGACGAACCGGCTCGCGCGGCCCGACCCGTGCAGGTGCGCGCCGGCGAGAAGACCGTGCGCATCGAGGTCACGCTCGACGGCGTCTCCTCGACCGTGGAGAGCCCGGTCGACGCGCACGAGTCGGTGCTCAACGCGGCACTGCGCGTGCGGCCCGATGCGCCGTTCGCGTGTGCGGGCGGTGTCTGCGGCACCTGCCGTGCCCGTGTGATCGAGGGCAGCGTGACCATGACCGAGAACTACGCCCTGGAACCCGACGAGCTCGAACGCGGATTCGTGCTCACCTGCCAGTCCCATCCGACCAGCGACCGCGTGGTCGTGGACTACGACGTCTGACCCGGAGGCCCCCATGATCGACCTCGCCATCGCCGACGACGTCGCGACGATCGTCCTGAACGCGCCGTCGAAGCTGAACGCGCTCGACGAGAGGGCCCTGGCGGATCTGGATGCCGCCTACGGGGCCGCGGAGATCGCCGGTGTGCGCGCGCTCGTGCTCCGCGGCGAAGGGCGCGCGTTCTGCGCCGGGCGGGACATCTCGGGGGTCGACCCTCGGGACGACGATGTGCTCGGCTATCTCGGCGGCCTCGTCACCCCGCTGCTGCAGCGCATGGCGCGCTTCCCCGCACCGACGTTCGCCGTCGCGCACGGCGCCTGCCTCGGGGTCGGACTCGGGCTGCTCATCGCGACGGACGTCGTGTACGTCGCGGAGTCGGCCAAGATCGGGTCCCCGTTCGCCGCACTCGGCGCGACCCTCGACTCAGGTGGACACGCCCTGTTCCTCGACCGGCTGGGGGCGCACAAGACACTCGACCTGATCTACACGGGGCGCCTCATGAGCGGCGCCGAGGCCGTGGCCTCCGGCCTGTTCTCGCGCGTCTTCCCCGATGACGAGGTCGTGCAGGCGACGACCGATGCCGCAGCCACCGCTGCCCGCGGCGCGACGGCGGCGTTCCTCGCGAGCAAGGAGCTCATCGCCCGCATCCGCGACGAGCGGCTCGCGCTGTGGGACGCGGTCGGCATCGAGAACGCCGCACAGGCCGCACTGTGCAACACCGATGACTACCGCGAAGGGTTCGCGGCCTTCCAGGAGAAGCGCACGCCTGTCTTCCACGGGCGCTGAGCGCGCCGGCACCGGCGAGACGAATGTCCGACACCGGTGCGAGAATTCCCCCATGATGCTCACAGAGCTCGTCTCCGCCGCCGACCGGGTCGGGGCCACCTCGTCGAGGCTCGCGAAGATCGATGCCCTCGCCGAACTGCTCTCGCGCGCGGACCCGACCGAGATCCCCGCCGTCGTGGGCTTGCTGCTCGCGGCGCCCCGCCAGGGCAGGCTGGGGGTCGGGTGGCGTGGCATCTCCGCCCTCGACATCGCCCACGCCGACAGCCCGGCCCTGACCGTCGGCGAGGTCGACCAGGCGTTGGACGCGCTGGCGACGACATCGGGCACCGGCTCCGCGTCGGTGCGCAGCGGGATCCTCGGCGACCTCGCCTCTCACGCCACGGCCGAGGAGTGGGACTTCCTCGCCCGCGCGATGCTCGGCGAGCTGCGCACCGGGGCCCTCTCGGGCGTGCTCCTCGATGCCATCGCGCGGGCCGCCGACCGCCCTGCGGCCATCGTCCGGCGCGCGGCCATGCTCTCGGGCGACCTCGGAGAGACCGCCCGCATCGCACTCACCGGAGACGAAGGCGACCTCGAGGCGGTGGGCCTGCGGGTCGGGCGCCCGGTTCTGCCCATGCTGGCCGCGACGGCTGCGACGCCCTCTGCCGCGCTGGAGGTCACCGGCCGGGCCTCCGTCGAGTACAAGCTCGACGGCGCCCGCATCCAGGTGCATCGCCACGGCGACGAGGTCGGCGTCTACACGCGGAGCCTGGCCGACATCACGCACCGCGTGCCCGAGATCGTCGAGATCGTGCGCGCTCTCCCGGCGCACGACGTCATCCTCGACGGCGAGACGCTGTCGCTCGACGAAGACGGCGGGCCGCGCCCGTTCCAGGAGACCATGTCGCGGTTCGGTGCCGATGTGTCGCGCGAGCTCGTGCTGCGACCGTGGTTCTTCGACGTGCTGCACGTCGACGGGCGCGACCTGATCGACGAACCGCTCTCCGTCCGTCTGGCCGAGCTCGAACGCGTGGTCGGCGACTGGCGGATGCCGGGCATCGTCACCGACGATGCGGATGCCGCCGAGCAGCTGTCGCGCGATGCTCTCGCCGCCGGACACGAAGGCGTCGTGATCAAGGCCGTGGATGCGCCGTACGCCGCCGGTCGGCGCGGCAAGTCCTGGGTGAAGGTCAAACCGGTGCTGACCTTCGATCTGGTCGTGCTCGGGGCGGAGTGGGGCTCCGGCCGCCGCCGCGGCTGGCTCTCGAACCTCCACCTGGGCGCCCGTGATCCCTCGGGAGAGTTCGGCGACGCCGACGGCTACGTCATGGTCGGAAAGACCTTCAAGGGCCTCACCGACGAACTCCTGCGGTGGCAGACCGCCGAATTCCCCGAGCATGAGTCGCACCGCACGGCGTCCACCGTGTTCCTGCGCCCCGAACTCGTCGTGGAGATCGCGGTCGACGGCGTGCAGCGCTCACCGCGATATCCCGGGGGCGTCGCCCTGCGATTCGCCCGAGTGAAGGGCTACCGGCAGGACAAGTCGCCGGCCGAGGCCGACACGATCCAGACGCTGCGTTCCCTGCTGCGCGGCTGACCCGCCGGCCTCACGCTGACGGCGCGAGGCCCTGGTCCTCTTCGCGGACCGTCCCGCGGAAAGACCACGGGAAGTCGATCCACAGATCGGTGTCCTTCCACGCGAAGTCGGGCTGGATGATCGTGGAGGGCTTGGTGTAGATCGTGACCGAGCGCACGTCGGCGCCCTTGTCCTTCAGCAGCTGCACGGCGAGCGCGAGTGTGCGACCCGAGTCGGCGACATCGTCGACGAGCAGCACCCGGCGGCCGTCGAGATAGGCCATGTCGAGCTCGGGAGGCAGAACCTCTGGGGCGTCGAGCACAGTGCCGATCCCGGTGTAGAACTCGACGTTGATAGCCCCGCAGTTCTTGGCGCCGAGTCCGTACGCGATCGCTCCGGCGGGGAGCAGACCGCCACGCGCGATCGCGACGACGACCTCCGGCATGAAACCGCTGTCGAGGATGTCGCGCGCGAGATCGCGCGTCGCCGCCCCGAAGCCGTCCCAGGTGAGTGTCTCGCGCTCGATCTCTGCATCAGTCATTCCTGCATTCTCCCGCATCCTGCGCTGCTCCCCCGCCGGTAGACTGAGCGGGTCCGGCCCGGCCGGTGCCTGAAAAAGAGGCACGAAGCACTTCGCGAAGACGCGGAGGCGAGACACATACGGATCCCGCAGTTCCTCCGTCCCTGTCTCGAAAGGCTTTCGCATGCCCACCGTCTCCGCGCACGTCGCCCTCACCCTCGCTCAGCACATCGACGCCGTCTTCGGCGTGATGGGCAACGGCAACGCCTATTTCCTCGACGCGATCGAGACGCAGACGGATGCCGTGTTCACCGCTGTGCGCCACGAGCAGGGTGCCGTGGTCGCCGCCGACGCCCACTTCCGCGCGTCCGGCCGCATCGCCGCGGGCACGTCGACGTACGGCGCCGGTTTCACGAACACCCTGACCGCGCTCGCAGAGGCCGTGCAGGCGCACGTGCCGCTCGTGCTCGTGGTCGGTGACGAACCCACCTCCGGTCCCCGCCCCTGGGATGTCGACCAGATCGCTCTCGCCTCCGCCGTGGGCGCCCGCACCTATACCGTCGGGCGGGCCGATGCCGCCGCCACCACCGTCATCGCGATCGAGCACGCCCTCACCTACCGGGTACCGGTCGTCCTCGCGATCCCGTATGACGTCGCAGCTCTCGAGGCCGGCGAGGTGCCGGAGGCACCGTCGCCGCGCATCCCCGCACCTCTCGCCCCGCGCGGTGAATTCGCCGACGCGATGCTCGACGAGATCGCCGCCGCTCTGGCCGGCGCCGAGCGGCCTTTCCTGCTGGCCGGTCGCGGAGCATGGTTGTCCGGAGCGAGCTCCGCACTGGGAGAGCTGGCCGCAGCGACCGGGGCGCTCACGGCTTCCTCGGCGCTCGGCCGCGGGGTCTTCCCCGACACGCGGTACGACCTCGGCGTGACCGGCGGCTTCGGTGCCGACGGCGCGATGGAGCTCGTGCGCTCCGCCGATGTCGCCGTCGTGTTCGGCGCCGCACTGAACCAGTTCACGATGCGTTTCGGTGAGCTGTTCGCGCCGGGCACCCGCGTCTTCCAGATCGACACGGCACCGGCCGCGACGCACGCGCACGTCGGAGGCTTCGTGCGTGCCGACGCCCGGCTCGCCGCAGAGGAGCTCGTGGCCCGGATCGGTACAGCCGGGTCGGCGCACCCCTGGCGTGAGACGGTCGACGTCGCCGCCGCGCGCACGTACGACGCCGGCGACGACCTCGCTCCCGACGGACGGCTCGACCCGCGCTCGGCCGCCCGACGCATCGCCGAGCTGCTGCCGGAAGACCGCGTGGTGGTCTCCGACGGCGGCCACTTCATCGGGTGGGCGAACATGTACTGGCCGGTTGCGGCTCCCGACCGCATGATGATGGTCGGCACGGCGTTCCAGTCGATCGGACAGGGATGGCCGAGCGTCGTGGGCGCGGCCCTGGCACGGCGCGAGTCGACCGTGGTGCTCACCTCCGGTGACGGCGGCGGACTCATGGCGATCGCCGATCTGGAGTCCGCCGTGCGCGCGGCCGGCGGCCGCGGCATGGCCGTGGTCTGGAACGACGCGGCCTACGGAGCCGAGGTGAACCTCTACGGCCTCAAGGGGCTGGCGGAAGGCCCGATGCGCATCCCCGAGGTCGACTTCGCCGCGTTCGGCGCGGCCGTGGGAGCCGAGGGCGTCGTCGTGCGCACGCTCTCCGACCTCGACCGCCTCGCGAGCTGGGCCGAGGAGGACACGGCGACGCGACGCTTCCTGCTGCTCGACCTGCGCATCTCGGGCGATGTCATCGCTCCGTACCAGCAGGAGATCATCCGCGTGAATTCCTGACGCATCCGTCGCCGGCCCTTCACCTGGCAGACTCGGACGATGCCGGGTCTCCATCACGTCGAACTGTGGATCGCCGACCTCGATGAGGTGCGCGCGCAGTGGCGCTGGGTGCTGGGCCGGCTCGGCTTCACGCTCGACGGCGAGTGGCCCGGCGGGGAGTCCTGGATGGCCGGCGACGCCTACCTCACCCTCACGACGTCGCCGAACCTGTCACACGCCGCACACGATCGCCGACGCGCCGGCCTCAACCACCTCGCGTTCCACGGCGGTGCCCGCGACGCGGTCGATGCGATCATGGCCGAGGCGCCCGCCCACGGCTGGCACCCGCTCTACACGGACCGCTACCCGCACGCCGGTGGCGACCGGCACTACGCCGGCTGGCTCGAGAACGCCGCAGGCTTCAAGATCGAGGTCGTCGCGGACGTCGTCGTCTAGGCGCCGTAGTCAGGAAGCTCCTGCAGCGTCCAGGTGTTGCCGTCCGGATCATCGAAGGACACGAACCGCCCCCAGTCGAGGTCCTGCACACCCCGTGCCTCCACGCCGAGGCCCTGCAGGTGCGCCAGCGCCTCGTCGGCATCCGGCACCACGACCTGGATCGTGTTCTGCGTGCCCGGTTCGAGGTCGATGCCCAACCCCGTGCCGAATGCGATCGAGCACGCCGAGCCCGGTGGTGTCATCTGCACGAAGCGCAGCCCCTCGGTCGGCGTCTGATCCCAGTCGGCGGTGAAGCCGATCTTCTCGTAGAACTGCTTCGAGCGGTCCACATCGGTGACCGGCACGAAGATGAGCTCGATCTTCCAGTCCATCACACACTCCTCCTGTCGGGCGTCGTCGCCCGTCGGCGTCCACCGTACGCGCGGCCACCGGCGTGCCGCCACACCGAAGCGGCGTCAGATCCATCCCTTGTCCTGAGCGATCCGCACGGCCTGCGCCCGGTTCGCCGCCCCTGTCTTCCCGATCGCCGCCGAGAGGTGGTTTCTCACGGTTCCCGCCGACAGGAACACCTCGGAGGCGATCGCGGCGGCGGAGCGCCCGTCCGCGGCGAGACGCAGCACCTCCCGTTCCCGGTCGCTCAACGGGTTCGCGCCGTCGAACAGACTGTCGGCGGCGAGCACCGGATCCAGCACCCGCAGTCCCGACCGCACACGCCGCACGGCTTCGGCGAGCTCCTCGGCAGGGGTGTCCTTCACGATGAAGCCGCTCGCTCCGGCATCCAAGGCGGAGCGCAGGTAGCCGGGGCGCGCGAACGTCGTCACCACGAGCACGCGCGTCCCCGCGCTCGCCTGCCTGATGCGTCGCGTCGCCTCCACGCCGTCCATCCCCGGCATCTGGATGTCCATCAGGCACACATCAGGACGAAGCTCTCCCGCGAGTCGCACAGCCTCCGCTCCATCCGCGGCCATGCCGACCACGGTGAGGTCGGGCTCGAGTTCGAGCAGCGCCCCCAGCGCGCCGCGCACAAGCGCCTGGTCGTCGGCGATCAGCAACCGGATGGTGTCGCCGGCCGAGACGCTCACCACGTCACCTGCACGCGCGTGCCCGTGTCTTCCGTCGCGCCGAGCGCGAACGCCGCGCCCGCCGCCGCTGCGCGCTCGCGCATGCCGCGGATGCCGTTGCCTTCGGCCGCACCGATGCCCACCCCGTCGTCCTCCACCACCAGCCGCCCCGGCAGCAGCAGCACCCGCACCGTCTGCGCTCGCGCATGCCTGAGGGTGTTGGTCGTCGCCTCGCGGAGAATCCAGCTCGCGGTGATCGCCTGCACCGGCGACAGGGCGCTCGGCTCCCCCTCGACCTGCATCTCGATGTCGGCCGCGCGGAACGAGTCCCGAGAAGACGCGAGCTGTTCGACGAGCGTGGTCACCCGCGCTCCCGCCACCGTCGAGCGGACCCCGGCGATAGCCTCCGCCGTGAGCCGCTCGATGTCGGCGAGCTCGGCCTTGGCGCGCTCCGGATCGGAGTCCATCAGCCGCCGCACCAGTTGCGCCTTGAGACCGACGACCGTCAGGGAGTGACCGATCAGATCGTGCACGTCACGGGCCACGGCCTCGCGCCCCTCGCTCGTCGCCAGCTCGAGGCCGAGCCGCTCCGCTTCCGCCGAGCGCAGGATGAGCCAGGTCGACACCGTGTTGACCACTCCGAGAAGCGCCACGATCGCGAGGATCGACAGGTAGCTCATCCCCCCGGGAAGCAGGAACACGCACAGCGCCGTGACCACGACCGCCGCGATGGTCGTGATCCAATGCCACGCACGCGTCAGACCGTACGAGGCGAAGGACATCACGAACGGCAGGAAGCTGAGCGCCGATCCGCCCTCCGCCGGTACCGAGAGCAGTGCGCACAGGATGAGCGCTGCGAACGTGATCCACTGCCGTGTCGACGGCGTACGTCCGAGTCCCCCGCCACCGCGCATGCCGTGCATGAAGCCGGTGACGTACAGCACGATGAACGCGACCAGGGCGACCCAGCCCACGATCACCCAGGCCGGCGGCGCTTCGGATCGCAGGAGCGCGATCACCGGATACACCAGGAAGACGAGCCAGATCACGGCCATCAGCCATCCGAACCGCGCCCACGGGTCCTTCCCCGTGGCGCTGTTCGTCTCGCGCTTCGCGTGTGGCGTCATCCGTCCAACCTACTGTCGTCGCGCACCGCTACTGCCGCGCCCTGGAGCGCTTCATGCCCATCATGACCAGCAGGGCGAACAGCGCGAGCCAGACGACGACGTTGAGGAACAGCATCCACAGCGGGTCGGTCTGTCCTGTCGTGAGCACCCCGTCGGTGAGCGGCCAGCGACTCAGGGCGACGAAGCCGTACAGAGGCGTGAATCGGGCGATGTCGAGCATCACGCCGTCGAGCGGCATGAACACGTTGCCGAAGAACGCGAAGAACGTCATCGAGATCGAGGCGAGAGCCGCTGCCGAGTCCGAGCTGAAGAACAGCCCGACGCCGAGCCCGAACAGTCCGTACATGAGGCCGATCCCGAGGATGATGCCCGCCGTCGCGACCCAGCGCCAGCCGTCTTCCACCTGCGCACCGGTCATCATCCCGGCGGCGAACACGGCCACCAGCGCCAGCGCCGCGAAGGTCACGGCGGTGAGCAGCTTCGTCAGCGCGTATCCGGCGGTGGTCAGCGGGGTCATGGCGAGTTGGCGCCCCCAGCCCTGCTTCGCCTCGGTCGCGGCGAGCGATGTGAGCGAGCTCATCGCGACCGCCGTGCCGTACGCGGCCATCGAGGTCATCACGTAGAACGAGACGTTCCCGTGGCCGGCGGAGAGCGAGCCGTACCCCATCCCGGCGCCGAACAGCAGGTACATCGCGACCGGCATCGCCAGGGTGAACGCGAGCGTGTAGGGGTTGCGCAGCTGGCGGACGCCTTCGATACGCAGCATGGTGGGTGAGACGAGCATGTCAGTTCTCCGTCAGAGCAGTGAAGGCGGTTTCCAGGGTGGGGGCGGCGATCTCCAGGTCGTGGGCGCCGCCTTCGAGCAGGATGCGGGCGGCGGCATCGGAATCCGCGGCGCGCAGGCTGAGACGATCTCCGTCGAGTCGCACGGCGACGACGCCGTCGGTCGCGCTCAAGGTCGCGACGAGGGTCGCTGCGCCCTCGTCGACCGTCGCCGAGACGGTCCGCTCGCCGAGACTGGCCCGCAGCAGCGCCGTGGGGGCGTCCGCGACCACGGTCCCCCGGTGCATCACCACGGTTCGGCGCGCGAACTGCTCGGCCTCTTCGAGATAGTGGGTGGCGAAGATGATCGTGCGTCCGGCATCCGCATCCGCACGCATGACGTCCCAGAAATGGCGGCGTGCCGTGACATCCATGCCCGCGGTAGGCTCGTCGAGCACCAGGATGTCGGGGTCGGAGACCATCGCGAGCGCGAACTTCACGCGCTGCTGCTCCCCGCCGGAGCACTTCGACACCCGGCGGCGGGCGAGGTGCTCCAGGTCGGCTCTGGCGAGGACCTCGTCCACTCTGCCGAGAGCCTGCGCACCGTGAAGAGAGGCGATGAGGCGCACGGTCTCGCCGACGGTCAGGTCGCCCAGGAGCCCGCCGGTCTGCAGCACCGCCCCGATCGCTCCGCTCGAGGTGGCGCGCTCCGGTGCGACGCCGAGCACCCGCACGGTGCCGCTGCTGGGTTGCGTGAGCCCCAGCAGCATGTCGAGCGTGGTGGTCTTGCCCGCGCCGTTGGGTCCCAGCAGTGCGACGACCTCCCCGCGCCGGATCGACAGGTCCACCCCGTCGACGGCCTGCACGCGGCGGTCGCCGGTGCCGAAGTGTCGTTTCACGGCGCTCAGTTCGAGCACCACGGGGTCATCGATCGGGGCGGCGGATACCGGTCGAGCGGTGGCCCGCGTCGCCGACCCGTCCACGGAGGTGTTGTTCATGCCTCCAGCCTCCTCCGCCGAGGGCGAGGAGACCGGAGGGCAGTGTCATCTCCTCGACATGACACGTGTCATGTCGAGGACGGGATCAGCGTGCAGGCAGCAGGGCCCCCTCGAGGAACGCGGCCAGCTCGGCCATGTCGTCGAGCGGAAGGATCGCCGCCACGTACTGATCGGGGCGCACCACGATCACGACGCCCTCGCGGGAGAGCTCGCGCGCGGCGAAGATGTCGGTCTCGGTCCACTTGCTGGGGCCTGCGGCATAGACCTTCTCCCAGTCGGTGAGTCCGAGGGGGCCGGTCTTCGGCTGGAACAGCGCGGGCGCCGAGGTGACCTCGATCTCTTCGAACGGCTGCTGGTAGACGGCCTTCACATCGAAGACCGCATCGACATCGGCGTCCGCCGGGGTGAAGCGCGCGAACAGGGGCTCGGCCTTCTCGGCCCACGCGGCGAGCGCGTCGCCGGTGCGGTCGCCGAAGGCGTAGACGCGCCAGCGTCCGTCGGCCTTCGCGTGGTGTCCGAGGTGCACCACGTTGCCGTCGCCGACCCGCACGACCTCGGCCGACTTGAAACGCTTGCCCAGCGGATATCCCGGGGCGAGGGACTGGTGTGTGTCGGACCCGGTGATCATCGACGAGGTGTACTGCGTCATGAATCCGGACGGGAACTCGGCCGTCGCGAGGTAGTAGGTGGCCAGCTCGTTGGGGTCGGAGATCTCCTCGGGCTTTCGGGCCATCAGGCTCGACCACTCGCGGTCGAAGTCGATCAACTGCTGCGCCACGGGCCGCCGTTCGGCGCCGTACGTGGCCAGCAGGTCTTCGGACGCGCGTCCGGTGAGCACCGAGCCGAGCTTCCAGCCGAGGTTGAAGCCGTCCTGCATGGACACGTTCATGCCCTGGCCCGCCTTGGCGCTGTGCGTGTGGCAGGCGTCCCCGGTGAGGAACACGCGCGGCGTCCGCCCCGACCCGTCGATCACGTCGTCGAAGCCGTCGGTGACGCGGTGTCCGACCTCGTACACGCTGTGCCAGGCGACCTCGCGCACGTCGAGCGTGTACGGGTGCAGGATCTCGTTGGCGCGACGGATGATCTCCTCGATGGGCGTCTGCCGCACCCGGTGATCGTCGTCGTCCGCGACCTCGCCGAGGTCGATGTACATGCGCGAGAGGTAGCCACCCTCGCGCGGGATGTGCAGGATGTTGCCCGCTTCCGAGTTGATGGCGCACTTGGTGCGCCAGTCCGGGAAGTCGGTGTTGACGAGCACGTCCATGACGCCCCAGGCGTGCGCGGCCGAGGCGCCCACGTGCGTGCGCCCGATGGCCTGGCGCACACCGCTGCGGGCACCGTCGCACCCCACGACGAACTTGGCGCGGATGGTCCTCGCCTCTCCTGCCCGCTCGCCGGCGACGTAGCGGATCCCCACCTCCACGGGGTACTCCCCCGTGTCGTGGACCGTGAGACCGGTGAACTCGACCCCGTAGTCGGGCACGATGCGGCCGGGTCCGTTCGCCGCGGCCTCGGCGAAGTAGTCCAGCACTCGCGCCTGGTTGACGATCAGGTGCGGGAACTCGCAGATGTCGTAGGCGTAGTCGGACGTGCGGGAGGTGCGGACGATCTCGTCGCGTTTGTCGGGGTTCGGCCCCCAGAAGTTCATCCAGCCGATGTTGTAGGCCTCGGCGATGATCCGCTCGGCGAACCCGAACGCCTGGAACGTCTCGACACTGCGCGGCTGGATGCCATCGGCCTGGCCGAGCGGGAGGCGGCCGTCGCGCTTCTCGATGATGCGCGTGGAGATGCCGGGGTACTGCGCCATCTGGGCCGCGAGGAGCATCCCCGCCGGCCCCGATCCGACGATGAGCACGTCGATCTGGTCGGGAAGGTCGGCGGAGCGCGCGGCGCCGATACCGGCGGCGTCCTGCACGCGCGGGTCAGCGGAGACGTAGCCGTGGTGGTGGAACTGCATCGTCGTCGATTCCTTCCGGACTTCTTCGTCGGGTGTTGCCTGTCGGGTCTTGCATCCTGAACCCGCGTGTTCTATATTCGAACACAGAGTTCTACTATTGAACACAGCCTAAACCTCGCCGTCCGCGATCGCAAGGGAGCGCCCGCATGCCCGAGAACACCGCCGCCTCCCCCGCCTCGCAGACCCTCAGCCGCGGCATCCGCATCCTCGAGGTGCTGGCCGACGCACGCGGCCCCCTCACGATCGACGAGATCGCCTCGCGCCTGGGCGTTCACCGCTCGATCGCCTATCGCCTGCTGCGCACCCTCGAAGACCACGGGCTCGTCTCCCGAGACACGGCCGGCGCCGTGAGCCTCGGCGCGCGCATGGCGGCGCTCGCGGCCGGAGTCGCCCACGATCTGCAGGCCGAGGCCCTCCCCGAGCTCACCGCGATCGCCAACGAGCTGGGGATGACCTGCTTCCTCGCCGTGCTCGACGGCGAGGAGTGCATCACGCTGGCGAGCGTCGAGCCCCGCCACGCCGTCGCGAGCGTCGCCCAGCGCCCCGGCGCCCGCCACCCGGTGACGGTCGGAGCTCCCGGCAAGGCGATCCTCGCGCAACTCCCCGAGCACGAGTGGCCCGAAGCGGTGCCGTCGTCACTGCCCGCCGATGTGGAGGCGACCCGGAGCCGCGGATATGCGACGAGCCACGATGAGGTCATCCCCACCGTGCAGTCCGTCGCCGTCCCCCTCACCCTGCGCGGCCAGCGCCCCGCCGCGATCGCGGTCGTGCACGTGGCCACCGACCTGGACGACGCCGAGATCGCCGCGCGGCTGCAGCGCTCGGCATCCGTCATCCGCGAATCCCTCGACGGCTGACCGCCGCGACGACGCGTGAGCACGCCCACCCGGAGGGGGACGTGCTCACGCGTTCGGGTGACTCCGGAGAATCAGGCCTTCGCGAGTCCGTAGATCGGGCTGACGGACTGCTCCTCCTCGTGATCCGGTCCGAGCGGGATGCCCGAGCGGTCGCGCAGCAGCAGCGTGGCGATGAGACCGAGCACGGTCATGCCCGCGAGGTACCAGGTGACGGCCTGGGTCGACCCGGTGGCGCTCACGATGGCCGTGGCGATGGTCGGCGCGAAGGCCCCACCGGCGATCGCGCCGATGGCGTACGAGATCGAGACGCCGGAGAAGCGGATGCTCGCCGGGAACAGCTCGGCGTACAGCGCCGCCTGCGGTCCGTACGTGAAGCCGAGACCGATCGTGAGGATCGCGAGCCCGGCGAACAGCAGACCGATCTCGCCCGTGTTGACGAGCGGGAAGAGCGTGAAGACACCGACCAGCTGCAGCACCCAGCCGATGACGTACGTCGTGCGACGGCCGATGCGGTCGGACAGCCAGCCGGCGAGGAGCGTCGTGAGCAGCCAGGTGACCGCGGATCCGGCGACGGCCCAGAGGACCGGGCCCCGCTCCAGGCCGATCGGCCCCTCCGGGTTCGTGGCGTAGCCCTGGATGTACCCGCCGGTGGTCATGTAGCCCACGGCGTTGTTGCCGGCGAAGACGAATGCGGCGATGATCACGAGCAGCAGGTGCTTGCGGAACAGCTGCGCGATCGGCATCCGCGCCTTCTCCTTGCGGGCCGAGAGCTCGGTGAAGACGGGGCTCTCCTCGACCTTGCGGCGCACGTAGTAGCCGACGAGGATCAGCACGACGCTGAGCAGGAACGGCACACGCCAGCCCCAGGCGAGGAACTGGTCGCCGGGGGCGATCACCGTCATCAGCGCCATCACACCGGAGGCGAGCAGCAGACCGAGGGGCACGCCGATCTGCGGAGACGCCCCGAAGATGCCGCGCTTGCGGCGAGGAGCGTGCTCGACGGCCATCAGCACCGCGCCGCCCCATTCACCGCCCGCCGAGATGCCCTGGACGATGCGCAGCAGCACCAGCAGGATCGGCGCCATGATGCCGATCGTCTCGTACGTGGGCAGCAGACCGATGAGCGCGGTCGCGGCGCCCATCAGGATCAGCGTCCACATCAGCACGGTCTTGCGCCCGAGCTTGTCGCCGTAGTGCCCGGCGAGGAACGCGCCGAGGGGGCGGAACAGGAAGCTGACGCCGACCGTGGCGAAGCCGATCAGGGCGCTGTTCTCGCCGAGCGGGGCGAAGAAGAGCTGGCCGAAGACGAGCCCGACGGCCGTCGCGTAGATGAAGAAGTCGTACCACTCGACCGTGGTGCCGACGACGGTGGCGAACACGACGCGGCGTCGATCGGCCGCCGTCGCGATGGTTCCGGTGGGCGTGAACCCAGCCTGTGACTGCCCGCTCATGGGGTGTCTCCTTTGGTTGTGACCGCATTGTCACGGCGTGCAGCGGAATGGATCCGAAGTGCTTGCCGAGGGGTGAACCGATGATATATGATTTCGAATACGACGCACAAGGCGTCCCGCACGACAACGCAGACGAGCGCGAGGAGGCGCCCCGTGACGGACACAATCGACCGCCCCGGCAAGATCATCGCGATCCATCTGAGCTATGCCTCACGCGCCGATCAGCGCGGCAGACGCCCCGCCTCACCCTCGTACTTCTTCAAGCCGGCCAGTTCCGTCGGCGCCTCCGGAGGCACGGTCGAGCGACCGGCCGGCACGGAGCTGCTCGCCTTCGAAGGGGAGATCGCCCTCGTGATCGGCACGGCCGCGCGCCGCGTCTCGCTCGACGAGGCCTGGGCGCACGTGGGGTGGGTCACCGCCTCGAACGACCTCGGACTGTACGACCTGCGCGCGAACGACAAGGGCTCCAACGTCCGCTCCAAGGGCGGCGACGGCTACACGCCGCTCGGTCCCGACCTGATCGATGCCCGCACCGTCGACCCTGCGGCCCTCCGGGTGCGCGCCTGGGTGAACGGCGAGCTCCGCCAGGACGACACCACCGCCGGGCTCATCTTCCCGCTCGCGCAGCTCGTCGCCGACCTCTCCCAGCACTTCACCCTCGAACCGGGCGACGTGATCCTCACCGGAACCCCCGCGGGCTCATCGGTCATCGTCCCCGGCGACGTCGTCGAGATCGAGGTGGACGCCCCGGATGCCCCCGGCGCCCCCACGTCCGGACGCCTCGTCACCACCGTGACGCAGGGCGAGACCCCTTTCGACGGCGAGATCGGATCGCTCCCCGCCGTCGACGACCTGCAGCGCACCGAGGCCTGGGGGTCTCGCGAAGAGGCGGGCCTGCCTCCCGTCGAGAAGGCTCCTGCCCTCTCCCCCGAACTGCGCGCCCAGCTCCTCGCCGCCCCGACGGCCGGTCTCTCGGCCCAGCTCCGCAAGCGCGGACACCACTCCTGCTTCATCGACGGGGTGTCGGCGAACATCACCGGCAGCAAGATCGTCGGCACCGCCAAGACGCTGCGCTTCGTGCCCTTCCGCGAAGACCTCTTCGCCGCGCACGGCGGCGGCTACAACGCGCAGAAGCGCGCGTTCGATGCCGTGGAAGACGGCGAGATCATCGTCATCGAGGCCCGAGGCGATGCCACGACCGGCACCCTCGGCGACATCCTCGCCCTGCGCGCGAAGGTCCGCGGCGCCGCCGGGGTCGTCACCGATGGCGGCGTACGCGACTTCGACGCGGTCGCCGAGATCGGACTCCCCGTGTTCTCGCAGGGCGCGCACCCCTCCGTGCTCGGCCGCAAGCACGTGCCGTGGGACGTGGATGTCACGATCTCCTGCGGCGGTGCGACCGTGCAGCCCGGAGACATCATCGTCGGCGACAGCGACGGAGTGATCGTGATCCCGCCGGCCCTGGCCGCCGAGGTCGCCGCCAGCGCCGTCGCGCAGGAGATCGAAGACGCCTGGATCGCCGAGCAGGTCGCCGCAGGTCACCCCGTCGACGGCCTGTTCCCCCTGAACGCCGAGTGGCGCGCCCGCTACGAGGAGGCCACGGCCCACCGGAGCACGCGATGACCACGACGACGGCCAGCAAGTCCGAGGTCGCGTACGAGTGGCTCCGTTCGCGGATCACGGGGCACATGTTCAGCCCCGGCTACCGGCTGGTGCTGGGTTCCATCGCCGAGGATCTGAAGATGAGCGTCGTCCCCGTGCGCGAGGCGATCCGCCGCCTCGAAGCCGAGGGACTCGTGACGTTCGAGCGCAACGTCGGAGCGCGGGTGACCCTCGTCGACGAGAGCGAGTACGCGCACACCATGCAGACGCTCGGCCTGGTCGAGGGCTGCGCCACCGCGCTCTCGGCTCCCCTGCTCGACGAGGACGCTCTCGAGGAGGCCGCCCGCATCAACGAGCGGATGGCGCAGATGCTCGATCATCTCGACGCCCATGCCTTCACCGAGCTCAACCGCCAGTTCCACTCGGTGCTGTTCGAGCCGTGCCCCAACCCTCACCTGCTCGACCTCGTGCACCGCGGCTGGTCGCGGCTCTCCGCCATCCGCGACACGACTTTCGCGTCGATCCCCGGACGCGCCCAGCACTCGGTCGAGGAGCACACCGAGATCCTCGACCTCATCCGCGCGGGCGCCGACCCGCTCGAGATCGAACTCGCCGCCCGCAACCACCGCTGGCGCACGATGGACGCGTTCCTCGACGCACTGCACACACGTTCCGCCCAGACGACCGGAGAAATCTCATGACCGATTCGCGCATCCCCGCCGACCTCCCCGACCACATCCAGCACTACATCGACGGCGCGTTCGTCGATTCCGTCGACGGCGACACGTTCGACGTGCTGGATCCGGTCACCAACCAGACCTACACGACCGCCGCCGCCGGCAAGAAGGCCGACATCGAACTCGCCGTCGCGGCAGCCACGCGCGCGTTCAACGAGGGCCCCTGGCCGCGGATGCTCCCCCGCGAGCGCTCGCGCGTGCTGCACCGGATCGCCGACATCGTCGAGTCCCGCGACGCACGCCTGGCCGAGCTCGAGTCGTACGACTCCGGCCTGCCGATCACGCAGGCGCTGGGACAGGCCCGCCGCGCCGCCGAGAACTTCCGGTTCTTCGCCGACCTGATCGTCGCGCAGTCCGACGACGCCTTCAAGGTGCCGGGCAAGCAGATGAACTACGTCAACCGCAAGCCGATCGGTGTCGCCGGCCTCATCACGCCGTGGAACACGCCGTTCATGCTCGAGTCGTGGAAGCTCGGGCCCGCACTCGCGACCGGCAACACGGTCGTGCTCAAGCCGGCCGAGTTCACGCCGCTGTCGGCATCCCTGTGGGCCGGCATCTTCGAGGAGGCGGGGCTGCCCAAGGGCGTCTTCAACCTCGTGAACGGTCTCGGCGAAGACGCGGGCGACGCGCTCGTGAAGCACCCCGATGTGCCGCTCATCTCGTTCACGGGCGAGAGCCGCACCGGACAGATCATCTTCGGCAATGCCGCCCCGTTCCTCAAGGGCCTGTCGATGGAGCTCGGTGGCAAGTCGCCCGCTGTGGTCTTCGCCGACGCCGACCTCGAGGCCGCAGTCGACGCCACGATCTTCGGCGTCTTCTCCCTCAACGGCGAGCGCTGCACCGCCGGCTCCCGCATCCTGGTCGAGCGCTCGATCTACGAGGAGTTCGTCGAGCGCTACGCCGCGCAGGCGAAGCGGGTCAAGGTCGGCTACCCGCACGACCCGGCCACCGAGGTCGGCGCGCTCGTGCACCCCGAGCACTACGACAAGGTCATGAGCTACGTCGAGATCGGCAAGACCGAGGGCCGCCTGGTCGCCGGTGGCGGTCGCCCCGAGGGCTTCGAGGAGGGCAACTTCGTCGCACCGACCGTGTTCGCCGACGTCTCCCCCGACGCCCGTATCTTCCAGGAAGAGATCTTCGGCCCCGTCGTGGCGATCACGCCCTTCGACTCCGACGAGGAGGCGCTCTCGCTCGCGAACAACACCAAGTACGGGCTCGCCGCCTACATCTGGACGAACGACCTCAAGCGCGCGCACAACTTCGCGCAGTCGGTCGAAGCCGGCATGGTGTGGCTGAACAGCAACAACGTGCGGGACCTGCGCACGCCGTTCGGCGGCGTGAAGGCTTCGGGCCTCGGTCACGAGGGCGGCTACCGCTCGATCGACTTCTACACCGACCAGCAGAGCGTGCACATCACGCTCGCGGCCCACTCCCACAACCCGACCTTCGGCAAGAACTGACCCCACTGTCTCGTTCCGGTCGCACTTTGTGCCGCCCCGCCCGCGCGGATGCGACAGAAAGTGCGACCGGAACCCTCACGCAAGGACGCTGACATGACACACCGCGACGACATGACCCTGACCTCCTCGGGCTTCTACGTCTCCCAGGAGGCGCCGATCCGCTCGGACAACCCGATCGCGACGCCGCAGAGCTCGCCGCCGGACATCCTCCGCTGCGCGTACATGGAGCTCGTGGTCACCGACCTCGCCGCCTCCCGCCAGTTCTACGTCGACGTCCTGGGGCTCTACGTCACCGCGGAGGACGACGAGGCGATCTACCTGCGTTCGACCGAGGAGTTCATCCACCACAACCTGGTGCTGCGCAAGGGCCCGATCGCCGCCGTGGCCGCCTTCTCGTACCGGGTCCGCACGCCCGAAGACCTCGACCGCGCCGTCGAGTTCTACACGGAGCTCGGCTGCGACGTGCGCCGCAACGAGAACGGCTTCGTCAAGGGGATCGGCGACTCGGTGCGGGTGGTCGACCCGCTGGGCTTCCCGTACGAGTTCTTCTACGCCACCGAGCACGTCGAGCGGATGTCGTGGCGCTACGACCTGCACATCCCCGGCGAGCTGGTGCGCCTGGACCACTTCAACCAGGTCACCCCCGACGTACCGCGTGCCGTGGGGTTCATGCAGGACCTCGGCTTCCGCGTCACGGAGGATATCCAGGACGAGGAGGGCACCGTCTACGCCGCCTGGATGCGCCGCAAGCCCACCGTGCACGACACCGCCATGACCGGCGGCGACGGACCCCGCATGCACCACGTGTGCTTCGCCACGCATGAGAAGCACAACATCCTCGCCATCTGCGACAAGCTCGGAGCCCTGCGCCGCTCCGACTCGATCGAGCGCGGTCCCGGCCGCCACGGCGTCTCGAACGCGTTCTACCTCTACCTGCGCGACCCCGACGGGCACCGCGTCGAGGTGTACACGCAGGACTACTACACCGGCGACCCCGACAACCCGGTCATCACCTGGGATGTGCACGACAACCAGCGCCGCGACTGGTGGGGGAACCCCGTCGTCCCGTCCTGGTACACGGATGCGTCGCTGGTGCTCGACCTCGACGGCAACCCGCAGCCGGTGGTCGCCCGCACCGACTCCAGCGAGATGGCGGTGACCATCGGCGCCGACGGCTTCTCGTACACGCGAGCGGACGACGACAAGGACATGCCCGAGTACAAGCAGGGCGAGTACAAGCTGGGCCACCAGCTCTAGGAGGCACGGATGCTGTCAGCAGACACGATCACGCAGATCGCGGCGGAGCTCGCGGAGGCCGACCGCACGCACGCGGTGATCCCGCGCATCACGGCGCGGTACCCGGAGGCCACGGTCGAGGACTCCTACGCGATCCAGGGTGTCTGGAGGGACTCCCAGATCGCCGCGGGTCGCCGGCTCGTCGGCCGCAAGATCGGGCTGACGTCCAAGGCGATGCAGCAGGCCACGGGCATCACCGAGCCGGACTACGGCGTGATGTTCGACGACACCGTGTACGAGTCCGGCTCCGAGATCCCGGTCGATCACTTCTCGAACGTGCGCATCGAGGTCGAACTCGCCTTCGTGCTGAAGACCCCGCTGGAGGGCCCGGACTGCACCCTCGAGGATGCCCTGGCGGCGATCGACTACGCCGTGCCGGCGCTCGAGGTGCTGAACTCGCACATCGAGCTGGAGGGCCGCACGATCGTCGACACGATCAGCGACAACGCCGCGTACGGAGCGATGGTGCTCGGCACGGTGCACCGGCGCCCCGACGAGATCGATCTGCGCTGGGTTCCCGGCGTGCTCTCCCGCAACGGCGAGATCGAGGAGACCGGCGTCGCCGCCGGAGTGCTCGGCCACCCGGCGACCGGGGTCGCGTGGCTCGCGAACAAGTTCCATCAGCACGGCGCGCGTCTCGAGGCCGGGGAGATCATCCTGGCAGGATCGTTCACACGCCCGATGTGGGTGTCGCGCGGCGATGAAGTGCTGTGCGATTACGGACCGATGGGAACAATTGCATGCCGCTTCGTCTAGACCCCTCGTTCCGTGAGCAGCTCGCGGCCTCCGATCGAGCGTTCGTGGGCATGTGGGTCTGCTCCGGCAGCCCGCTGCTCGCCGAGGTCGCCGCGGGGTCGGGACTGGACTGGCTGCTGATCGACATGGAGCACTCGGCGAACACGCTCGATTCCGTGCTCGTGCAGCTGCAGGCTGTCGCCGCGTACCCGATCGCCCCGCTCGTGCGGGTGCCGTCGAACGACACCGTCGCGATCAAGCAGGTCCTCGACCTCGGGGCCCAGAACCTGATCGTGCCGATGGTGTCGTCGGCCGACGAGGCCCGCGCCGCGGTGTCCGCGACGCGGTACCCGCCGGAGGGCGTGCGCGGCGTGGGCAGTGCTCTGGCCCGCAGCGCGCGCTGGAACCGTGTCGATCAGTACCTGCAGGAGTCCGCGCAGCACGTCTCCCTCACGGTGCAGATCGAGACGGCAGCGGGCGTCGAGGCCGCAGCCGACATCGCCGCGGTCGACGGTGTCGACGCGGTGTTCGTCGGCCCCTCCGATCTGTCCGCGTCGATGGGCCTGCTGGGTCAGCAGACCCACCCCGATGTCACGGCCGCGGTCGAGAGGGTCTTCGCCGCGGTCAAGGCCGCTGGCAAGGCCGTGGGCGTGAACGCGTTCGACCCGGCAGCCGCCGACGCCTACCTCGCCGCGGGCGCCGACTTCGTGGCGGTCGGAGCGGATGTGGCGCTGCTCGCCCGCGCCTCCGAGGCTCTCGCCGCGCGCTTCACCTCGGCAGACGGCGGCTCCCGCGCCAGCTATTGATCCGCGGGGTCGTGCGCCTGCGGCCTGGGGCAGGCAACGCCTGAACTAGCGGATTCATAGCATCGACCGCGAGACTGTCGGCATGACCTTCGCCGCGCTCCAGCCCCTCGCCGACCGTGCCGCCCTCTTCGTCGCGCTCCGTCAGGACGCTCTCTCCGCAGCCGCCGACGCCCTCGGCGAGCACCGCTGGGACGCGGACCTGGCCGCGGGCACCCTCACCTTCACCGCCGACGCCGACCCGTCGCGGCAGCTCGTGGCGCGCGCGCACCTGATCGCGACGATCGCCCCCGGGCCCCGCTCGCTCCTGTGGGCCTGGGCGCACCCGAGCGGCGACGCACAGGGTGTCGCCGCGCAGCTGCAGGCCTACGGCAACGAGCACGGGATCGCCGAGCTGACTGCTCCCGAGGTGCCGTTCCCCGCCGAGGTCTCGGGCGACGACGACTGGATCGCACAGGCCGCGCACACGGTCGGTGCCGTCGCGGTCGAGCTCACCGGACGCTCCCCCTACTACTCCGCCCCGGTCGGCAACGGAACCCGTGCGGTGTTCGTGCTCGATGCTCCGCTGGCACCGCTCACCGTGGCGGATGCGGTCATGGCGCTGCCCCGTGTCCTCTCGGGCATCAGCCTCCCCGATGCGCGCACTTCCGTCTGGGACCTCGCCCGACTCGCGGGTTGGACCCTCGCCTGGACCGACGAGGCGTTCTCCGGCGCCGATGTCTCCGATGCCACGGGCACCGCGACCTTCCGCTTCGACGAGCAGGCACGCATCAGCGGGATCGAGAGCACGCTGCACGCGCAGGGGTGATCCTCCGCGGGAGGATGTGGGATTCTGGTCGCATGAAGAACGGAATCGTCCGGTTCGCCGCGCTCTACGTGTTCAATGTCGCCGCACTGCTGGTGATCGGCCTGCTGCTGCCGGGCGTCTCAGTCGGGTTCAACGCCCTGTGGGCATCCGTCATCCTGACCCTCGCCGCACTGTTCGTGAAGCCCCTGCTCGCCGGAGCCTTCCGCAGGTCGGCGGCGAAGTCGGCCGCCGAGCGCACCAAGACCGGCGAGAAGGTCGTGCAGTACGTGCTGGTGTATCTGGTCGAGCTGATCGTCTGGGTACTCACGATGTGGCTGAGCGGTGTGCGCGCCTCCGGCTTCTGGGCGTTCGTGCTGCCGCCGCTCGCGCTGCTGTTCGGATGGATGATCTACGACCAGATCGACGACCGGCTCCGCGCCAAGGCGGGAGAGATCTACGACTCGGTGCAGGCGCGGGTGAAGGGTGGCGAGACGAAGACGGCGTCTCCGACCGCTGCCGCGGCGGAGGCGCCAGAGACACGCGCCGCGCGCGACGAGCTCGACGACGGTCTCACGCCCGAGCAGCGGCGCATGCTCGACGAACTGGGCTGAGTGCGAAGAGCCGACCCGAACCCGGACTGAACCGGGCGCGACGCACCGGCTGCGAACGTCGAAAGGCGCCCATCCTCCGAGGAGGACGGGCGCCTTTCACATGCGGTGCGCGAGCTGGCGTCAGGCGATCCGCTCGGCCGCTTCCACGACGTTCGTCATGAGCAGCGCGACCGTCATCGGGCCGACGCCTCCCGGGTTCGGGGAGATGTACCCGGCGACGTCGGCGACGTCGGGGGCGACATCGCCGAACACCAGGCTCTTCCCGGTCTCGGGGTCGGTCTCTCGCGTCACGCCGACGTCGAGCACGGCGGCGCCGGGCTTGACGTCTTCGGCGCGGATCAGATGCTTCACCCCGGCCGCGGCGACGATCACATCGGCCTCTCGCAGGTAGCGCGGCATGTCGACGGTTCCGGTGTGCGTGAGCGTGACCGTGGCGTTCAGGTCGCGTCGCGTGAGCAGCAGCCCGATCGAGCGACCGATCGTGACGCCGCGCCCGACCACGACCACGTGCTTCCCCTTGAGGTCGTAGTCGTTGCGCAGCAGCAGCTCGATCACCCCTCGCGGTGTGCACGGCAGCGGGGTGTGGATGGGCCCGTTGACGTTGAGAACCAGACGACCGAGGTTGGTCGGGTGCAGACCGTCGGCATCCTTCGCCGGGTCGATCCGCTCCAGGATCGCATCGGTGTCGAGGTGCTTCGGCAGCGGCAGCTGCACGATGTACCCGTGGCACGCGGTGTCGGCGTTGAGTTCGTCGATCAGGGCTTCGACGTCGGCCTGCGTGGCGTCGGCGGGCAGCTCGCGTTGGATCGAGTTCATCCCGATCGCCTCGGACTGCCGGTGCTTCATACCCACGTAGAGCTGCGAGGCCGGGTCGGCGCCCACGAGCACGGTCGCGATGCCCGGCGTGATCCCTCGCGCCTTGAGTGCGGCCACGCGTTCGGTCAGCTCGGCACGGATCGCGGCGGACGCCGCCTTCCCGTCGAGGATCTTCGCGGTCACTGCTGCAGGTCGGGGTAGAGCGGGAACGCGGCGGCGAGGGCGTCGACGCGAGCGCGCAGCGACTCGACGTCAGCGCCGGGAAGCAGCGCGAGCGCGATGATGTCGGCGACCTCGGTGAACTCGGTGTCGCCGAAACCGCGGGTCGCGAGCGCCGGGGTGCCGATGCGCAGACCAGAGGTGACCATCGGCGGGCGCGGGTCGTTCGGGACGGCGTTGCGGTTCACCGTGATGTGGATGTCGTGCAGCAGGTCTTCGGCCTGCTTGCCGTCGATCTCGGCGTCGCGCAGGTCGACCAGCACCAGGTGCACGTCGGTGCCGCCGGAGCGCACCGCGATGCCTGCGTCCTTCACATCCTGCTGCGACAGGCGCTCCGCGATGAGCTTCGCGCCACGCAGCACGCGCTCCTGGCGCTCCTTGAACTCGGGGGTGGCTGCGAGCTTGAACGCCGTCGCCTTCGCGGCGATCACGTGCATGAGCGGGCCGCCCTGCTGACCGGGGAACACCGCGGTGTTGATCTTCTTGGCGAGATCGGCGTCATTGGTGAGGATGAAGCCCGAGCGCGGACCACCGATCGTCTTGTGCACGGTCGAGGAGACGACGTGGGCATGCGGCACCGGGTTCGGGTGCAGACCAGCGGCGACCAGACCGGCGAAGTGCGCCATGTCGACCCAGAGCAGCGCACCGACCTCGTCGGCGATCGCGCGGAAGGCCGCGAAGTCCATCGTGCGGGGGTAGGCCGACCATCCGGCGATGATGACCTTCGGCTTGTGCTCGATCGCGAGACGGCGCACCTCGGCCATATCGATCGTCGAGGTCTCGGGGTCGACGCCGTAGGCGACGATGTCGTACAGACGACCGGAGAAGTTGATCTTCATGCCGTGCGTCAGGTGGCCGCCCTGGTCCAGCGACAGGCCGAGCAGGGTGTCGCCGGGGCGCGCGATCGCATGCAGGACCGCCGCGTTCGCCGACGCACCGGAGTGCGGCTGCACGTTCGCGAACTCGGCGCCGAAGAGAGTCTTCGCCCGCTCGATCGCGAGGGACTCCGCGACGTCGACCTCTTCGCAGCCGCCGTAGTACCGGCGTCCGGGGTAGCCCTCGGCGTACTTGTTCGTGAGCACCGAGCCCTGCGACTGCAGGATCGAGACGGGCACGAAGTTCTCCGAGGCGATCATCTCGAGGAAGGTCTGCTGGCGCGTCAACTCGCGATCCAGGACCTCAGCGATCTCGGGGTCGACTTCGGAAAGCGGGGCGTTGAAGTAACGGTCGGTCATGACGTGCTCCTTTGACGACGGATTCGAAAGGGGTGTTCCTATCGGCCCAGGCGCGCGGTCGAATTCCGTGGTCAGTCGCTCCCCGGTGGTAGTCCACCCAGACGCCAGTCGCGACGTCTACGAGCATAGCCGATGCGACGACCCCGCACGCCAGCGTGTCCACGATCGTCGCAGAATCGATTCGACTTCCGCCATTCCCCTGAGCGATGCCGACGGGTAGGTTTTGTTCATGGTCCTTCCTCATCCTCTTCCGCTCGTGCCAGCGCCTGTGTCCGCCACCGCGCGAGAGGGACGGATGCCGATCACCGCGACGACGCGTGTGCACGGCTCCTCCCCCGCTGCCGCCCAGCTGATCGATGCGGTCGAGCGCCGCACCGGCATCCGCCTCACCACCACTGACGAGGCCTCCGGCGAGATCGAGCTGCTGATCGACCACGGCTCCTCGGCGCCGGAGGGGTACACGCTCGAGATCGGCGAGCGTGCGATCATCGTCGGCGCCGATGAGGCAGGCCTCTTCTACGGCGTGCAGACGCTGCTGCAGCTGCTGCGACAGGACGACTCCGGCTGGGCCCTGCTCGGCGCCGACATCGCGGACTCCCCGCGCTTCCCGCGACGGGGCGTCATGCTCGACGTGGCCCGGCACTTCTTCGGCGTCGACGACGTGAAGAAGTTCATCGACAGCACGAGCGCCCTCAAGTTCAACCACCTGCACCTGCACCTGAGCGACGACCAGGGGTGGCGCGTGCACATCGATGCCTGGCCGCTGCTGACGGAACGGGCCTCCGCGACATCGGTGGGCGGCGACCCCGGCGGTTTCTACACCAAGGCCGACTACCGCGAGATCGTGGCGTACGCCGCTTCGCGTCACATGATCGTGATCCCCGAGATCGACCTGCCCGGTCACACCCACGCGATCGGTGTGGCCTACCCCGAGCTCGTCGAGGCGCCGGTGCTGAACGACAACCTCATCGCGGATTCCGCGCGGCTCGGCCAGCCGCTGCCCGTCGCCGGCGAGACGTACCTGGGCTGGGGCGTCGGCCACTCCAGCGTCCGCATCCACGAGGAGCGCACCTACGACTTCGTGCGCGATGTCGTCCAAGAGCTGGCCGAGATGACCCCGGGTGCGTACATCCACATCGGCGGCGACGAATCCCTCGGCACGCCCCAGGCCGACTTCGACCTCTTCGCCGAGCGCGCGACCGCGATCGTCGTGGAAGCGGGCAAGATCCCGATGGCCTGGCATGAGATGGGATCCGCGACGAACATCGCCGAGGGAACCGTCGGACAGTACTGGGGCAAGACCACCCCCGAGGGCACGCATGCCGAGGAGGCCGCGCACTTCGTCGAGCGCGGAGGCGCCCTCATCATGTCGGCGGCGGACGTCACCTACCTCGACATGAAGTACGCGGAGGACTTCCCCCTCGGCCTCACCTGGGCGGGGATCATCGACGTCCGCTCCGCCTACGAGTGGGAGCCGACAGCCGTCCTCGACGTGCCGGACGCCGCGGTCCTCGGCGTCGAGGCCCCGCTCTGGTCCGAGACCACCCGCACGCTCGGCGAGGTCGAACAGCTGGTGTTCCCCCGTGCGGCGGCTCAGGCCGAGGTCGCCTGGTCGCCGAGAGAAGCGCCCGAACGCGGATGGGAGTCCTTCCGCGTGCGCGTCGGCGCGCTCGCTCCGCTGTGGAAAGCTGAGGGGATCGATTTCCATCCCGCAGACGAGATCCCCTGGAGCGCACGTTGATCACCCACTCCTCCGCGACCGGTTCGCTGGTCATCCACTCCGCACGGATCGTCGAGGGGGGCGACATCGTCGAGGACGGCTGGGTCCGCATCGAGGACGGCGTCGTCACCGGTCGCGGGACGGGATCGGAGTGGACCGCGGCGGATGAGGTCGTCGATGCGGTGGCCCTCGCCGGTCCCGGCGCCCTGCTCACTCCCGGATTCGTCGACATCCACGGCCACGGCGGCGCCGGCGCCGCATTCGACGACGGCGTGGAGGCGATCCGCACCGGGCGCGAGATGCATCGTGCGCACGGCACCACCCGCGCGGTCATCTCGCTCGTGACGGCGCCCCTGGAGTCCCTCGCCCGCAGCGTCGCGCTCATCGCCGATCTCACCGAGACGGATGCGGACATCCTGGGCTCGCACCTCGAGGGCCCGTTCCTCGACCCCGGGCACCACGGCGCGCACGAACCGTCGCTGCTGCGTCACCCGACGGAGGCGGATGTCGCCCTCCTGCTCGATGCCGGACGCGGCACCGTCCGCCAGATCACGATCGCGCCGGAGCTGCCCGGCGGGCTCGACGCGATCAGGCAGATCGTGGCCGCGGGCTCGGCCGCCGCCGTCGGCCACACGGATGCGGACGCCACGATGGCCGTCTCCGCCTTCGAGGCAGGGGCCTCCATCCTCACCCACGCGTTCAATGCGATGCCGGGCATCCATCACCGTGCTCCTGGACCGGTGCTGGCAGCGGCAGCCGATCACCGGGTGGTGCTCGAGGCCATCGCCGACAACGTGCACCTCGATCCGCACGTCGTCAAGCTCGTGTTCGACTCCGCACCCGCACGTGTGGCACTGATCACCGATGCGATGGCGGCTGCGGGCAGCGCCGACGGCCACTACGACCTCGGGGCCGTGAGCGTCACGGTCGAGAACGGCGTAGCGAGGGCCGATGACACCGGGTCGATCGCCGGCTCCACGCTCACGCAGGACGTGGCCCTGCAGCGTGCCGTGCAGGCGGGAGTGGCGCTTCCCGAAGCCGTTCGCGCACTCACGCAGACGCCGGCGCGTGCGATCGGACGCGATGCATCCCTCGGCAGCCTGACCACCGGAATGCTCGGCGATGCCGTGCTTCTGGATGCGGATCTGCGCGTCGCGCGCGTGTGGTCAGGACCACGGCTGCTCGTCTGAGACGGCGCCGCGCGCGACGCGCAGCTCTGCGCTCTCCGGTCATACGTGTGTGATGGGGCGGGAGGCCGCCGTTCCCCAGATCGGCGGCCTCGTTCCCCCTCGTGAGACGGGCGGCCGGGCTCTCCTCCCCCGAGGCTCCCGACCCGCCCGACCGGCGCGAATACCCCCCGCACCAGTGCCTGGATCCCGCCCCCCGGTGGGATCCTCACGGCTGTCTCTATGGGATGAGACGATGCTCATCCCGATTCATTACGCGACTTCTCGAAAATCTTTCGAGAAGTCATCCCGATCCTCGGATCGAAACGTGTGGGAGGCCGCCGTTCCCCAGATCGGCGGCCTCATTCCCCCTCGTGAGACGGGCGGCCGGGCTCTCCTCCCCCGAGGCTCCCGACCCGCCCGACCGGCGCGAATACCCCCCGCACCAGTGCCTGGATCCCGCCCCCCGGTGGGATCCTCACGGCTGTCTCTATGGGATGAGACGACGCCCCTCCCGATTCATTACGCGACTTCTCGAAAATCTTCGAAGGAGTTTCGGATACCGTCTGCAGACGCCGCCGGAGGCCCCCTCGCGCGAACCCGGGCATCGGCTTGGAGTTCGTGGAGAGGGTGGCTTCCCTGGGAGATTCGCGAGAGAATGGAGAAGTCGCGTGATGAGAGGCGCTCTCATGCGTCTCTTCCCGTAGAGGCGCACCCGCGCCCGGCGACAGATGGATGATTGTGCACGAAGAGAACACGACTCACGACGAAACGATCGGCGACGCCGACCTGATCCTCCGCACCCGTTCGGGAGACACGGAGGCGTTCGGTGAACTCTGGAGACGGCATTACCCGTCGGGGCTCTCCGTGGCGCGCTCGGTCACCTCCTCCATCGATCCCGATGACCTCGTGCAGGAGTCCTACACGCGCATCTATCAGGCGATCATCAAGGGCGGCGGCCCCAACGGCTCCTTCCGCGCCTACCTCTTCACGAGCATCCGCAACACGGCGGCGGGGTGGGGACGTGCTCGTCGCGAGACCGCGATCGACGAACTCGACACCGTCGCCGACCCCGACACCACCGACCAGGCTGCGAGCGAGGCGCTCGATCGCAGCCTCACCGCGCAGGCCTTCCGCAGTCTCCCCAGCCGCTGGCAGGAGGTGCTCTGGTACACCGAGATCGAGCAGATGAAGCCGCAGGAGGTCGGGCCCCTCCTCGGGATGAAGGCCGGCGCCGTGTCGCAGTTGGCGTTCCGTGCGCGTGAAGGCCTTCGTGAAGCCTGGATCCAGGCGCATCTGCGCAGCGCCGAAGACGGCTCCGAATGCCAGTGGACCATCGAGCACCTCGGCGCCTATTCGCGCGGCAACCTCAGCACCCGCGATCACAAGCGACTCGAGCTCCACCTCGACGAGTGCGCCCGATGCATGATCGTCGCCGCCGAGGCGAAAGACGTCTCCAAGCGTCTCGCCCTGGTGCTGCTGCCTCTCGTGCTCGGCGTCACCGGCGCCGCAGGCTACCTCGCCACGCTGCAGGGTGCGGGCACGCCCATCGTCGCTCTGGCGGCCATGCCGTCGAGCATTCCCGGTGCCGTCTTCGCCGGCGACCCCGGTGTCACGCACGCCGCGACGGGCCTCGCCGCTTCGGGCGGTTCGGGTTCCGGCGCCGGCGGCTCGGCAGGCGGCACGGCGGGCTCTTCCGCCGGCGCCGGTGCCGGCGCGGCGGGCGGGGTGTTCACCGGGATCGGTGCACTCGTCGGCGTGGGCTCGGCCGCACTGGTCGTCGCCGGCGTCGTCGCCGCCTCCACGATCATCCCGGGACTCGCCGGAGCCGATCCCGCGACGTCGCTCCCGAACGCCGGGGACGAAGACCCGTCCTCGATCTCGGCGGACGTCGGGCCCGACGAGAAGATGAGCCTCGACGAGCCCGTCATCATCGAAACGCCCGTCGTCGTGCCGGAGGAGGCGCCCGCGCCCCCGACCGACGATCAGGCGGAGCCAGGACAGGATCCGTCGTCCGCACCGGCCGTCACACCGCCACCCGTCACGACCCCGCCCACGGCCCCCGTCGAACCGACGAAGCCGGTCGAGCCCGAGAAGCCCGTCGAGCCCGTCGACCCCGGTGTTCCCACGGAAGCGCCGACCTGGACGACCGCGACGATCGTCTTCGACGAGCTGACCGTGCACTACCGCGTGCCGATCACCGGCGCACCGGGAGCGACGGTCGAAGCGCTTCTCGACGGCAGCCACGGCGGTGGTGACACGATCGTGCTCGACGACTCCGGAGCGGGTGAGATCGACCTGCGCCCCGGCCTGTTCCAGTACTACTTCGCCGCTTCGACGAAGGTCACCTTCCGGTATGTCCTCGACACGGGCGACGCGCCCTTCGCGGACACCACTCTCCTCGCGCTGCAGCCCAACCGCCCCGGCATCGAGATCCCCATCGAAGAGGGTCCGGTCGAGGAGGACCCGACGGAGAGCGACCAGACTCCCGTCGATGAGAACCCGGTCAGCTCCGCTCCTGTCGACGATGTCGTCATCACGACCGATGCTCCCGCAGAGGTCGCACCCGTCGACGAAGCTCCGGCAGAGGTCGCACCGGCAGAGGTCGCACCCGTCGAGGTCGCACCCGTCGTGGCCGCACCCGTCGTGGCCGCACCCGTCGTGGCCGAGCCGGTGATTCCCGCTCCCGTGGAGCAGGAGCCGATCACGACCAAGGTCGCCGATGTCGCCGCGCCCGTCGAGGCGGGCGCCGTCCCGACCGAGGACTCCCCCGTCGCCGAATAGACTGGATCCATGCCCTCGGATCCCGCTCCTGTTCCCGGCGTCGAGCGTCCGGTCATCACCGCTCTCGACATCGTCCGCGCCGTCGTCCTCGTCGTCGCCGTGGCCTCTCTCGCTCTGTGGGGCTTCGCGAGCTGGGATCTTCCCTGGAACATCGTCATCGGTGTCGGAGCGCCCGTCGTCGTGATCCTGGTCTGGGCGCTGTTCCTCTCGCCGCGCCCGGTGCTGCGTGTGCACCCCTTCCTGCGCGCAGCCGTCGAGCTGCTGATCTACGTCGGCGTCACGATCGCGTGGTGGTCGATGGGACAGGCACTGATCGGCACCGCATTCGCCCTCGTCGCCGTGGTCGCCGGCGTGCTCAGCGGTCGACGCGCGCTGTCGTGAGGTTCCCCTCGTGAGCGCACTGTCGTGAGCGTCCTGTCACTCCTGCAGGAGTCCCTCGGCGCGCTCGTCGACACCGATGAGGCATCGCTCGAGGAGGCCAGAGCAGATCGTTCCGGCCACGCCGCTGCGGGGCGACCTCTCGCCGTCGTCCACGCCGAGCGTGTCGAAGACGTGCAGCAGACCATGCGCATCGCGACGGCCACGCGCACACCGGTCGTGGTTCGCGGCGCCGGTACCGGACTCGCGGGAGCCGCGAACGCCGGGGCGGGCGAGATCGTGCTGTCGCTGCGGCGGATGACCGCGATCAGCGAGATCCGCCCGGACGACCTGCTCGCCGTCGTCGAACCGGGCATCCTGAACGCCGACCTCAATGCCGAACTCGCCACGCACGGTCTCTGGTGGGCTCCGGATCCCGCCAGCCGCGACATCTCCACCGTCGGCGGCAACATCGCCACGGGCGCCGGCGGTCTGCTGTGCGCCAAGTACGGAGTGGTGCGCGACGCGGTGCTCGGCGTCGACCTCGTCCTCGCCGACGGCCGGCTGCTGCACCTCGGTCACCGCAGCGTCAAAGGCGTGACCGGCCTCGACCTCACCGCCTTGATCGTCGGCTCGGAAGGCACGCTGGGCGTCGTGGTCGGAGCCACCCTCAAGCTGCGCAGACTCGTGCCAGGCGAGACCTGCACCGTCACCGCGACCTTCCCCGGAGTACGCAGCGCTGCTGCAGCCTCCGCCGCCGTGACGGCCGCGGGCGTGCAGCCGGCGATCATGGAGCTGATGGATGCCGCCAGCCTCGCGGCCGTGCACGCCCTGCTCGCCCTCCCTGTCCCGTCTGCGGGCACGGCCCAGCTGACCATCCAGACCGATGGGCCGGCTGCCGCTGAAGAGGCGGACACGATCGCCGCGATCCTGCGCGCCCACGACGGCGAGACGGTCGTCTCCCACGACCGTGTCGAGGGAGAGCGCCTCCTCGCCATCCGGCGGTCTATGCACGCGGCGATGGCCTCGCTGGGAACGACGCTGATCGAAGACGTGTCGGTGCCCCGCAGCGCCATGCCGGCGATGTTCGAGGAGATCGCGCGCATCGAACGCGAGTACGGCATCACCATCCCGACGGTCGCCCACGCCGGCGACGGCAATCTGCACCCGAACTTCATCTTCGACGGGCCGGAGACCCCGCCGCACGTCTGGGCGGCCGCCGATGATCTCTTCCGCGCCGCGATCCGCCTCGGGGGCACCCTGACGGGCGAGCACGGCATCGGCGTCCTGAAACGCCGATGGCTCGTCGATGAGCTGGGCGATGACCAATGGCAGCTTCAGCGTCAGATCGCCGCCGTGTTCGATCCCCTCGGCATCCTCAACCCCGGAAAGGTGTTCAGCCTCGATGCCTGACATCCATGTGAGCGCGGCCGTGATCGTCGACGAGGCCGGACGAGTGCTCGTGGTCCGCAAGCAGGGCACGAGCATGTTCATGCAGCCGGGCGGCAAGCCCGAGGCCGGCGAGTCCGCGGCGCAGACGCTGATCCGCGAGCTCCACGAAGAGCTGGGGCTGGAGCTCGACGAAGCTGATCTCCAGCCGCTGGGCTCTTTCGTGTCCGCGGCCGCGAACGAGCCGGGTCACCGCGTCATCGCCGAAGCGTTCGCGACGTCCGTCGATCCCCGGGCGGTCACGGTCCAAGCCGAGCTCGCCGAACTGCGCTGGATCACCCCGGACGACATCGCCACACTCCCGCTGGCGCCCCTGAGCGTCGAGCACCTGCTCCCGATCGCCTGGCCCGCGTCGGCGGGCTGAGCGCGGGCCAGGCGTCGGGCAGGTGTCAGATGCCCTGCCAGGAAGGCTTGTTCGCGAACGTGTAGCGGTAGTAGTCCGCGAGCGCGAGGCGCGAAGCTGCGGCTTCGTCGACCACGATCGTCGCGTGCGGGTGCAGCTGGATCGCGGAACCGGGCAGCAGCGCCGTAAGCGGACCCTCGACCGCGCCGGCGACGGCTGCGGCCTTCCCCTCGCCGAAGGCGAGCAGCACCAGGTGACGCGCCTTCAGGATCGTCCCGAGCCCCTGCGTGATGCAGTGCATGGGCACGTCGTCGATCGAGTCGAAGAAGCGGGCGTTGTCCTCGCGGGTCTGCTCCGTGAGCGTCTTCACGCGAGTGCGCGATGCGAACGACGATCCGGGCTCGTTGAAGCCGATGTGCCCGTCCGTGCCGATACCGAGGATCTGCAGGTCGACACCGCCTGCGGCGTCGATGGCCGCTTCGTAGTCGTCGCCGGCGTGCTGGATCGTCGCCTGCGCGCCGTTGGGGACATGGATGCGCTGCAGGTCGAGTCCGAGCGGCTCGACGACCTCACGCGTGATGACGGAGCGGTAGCTCTCCGGGTGCGCGGGGTCGATGCCGACGTACTCGTCGAGGGCGAAGCCGCGCACCTGGGAGACGTCGCGACCCGCGAGCTGGGAGCGGAGCGCCTGGTACACCGGCAGCGGGGTCGACCCGGTCGCGAGGCCGAGGACCGCGTCGGGACGACGGGCGATCAGCTCCACGATCTCGGTGGCGACCAAAGCGCCGGCGGCCTCGGCATTCTCGACGATGACGACCTCAGCCATGCGGAACGATCTCCTTCTCGGTGATGGAGGCGCCGACCAGTGCGGCGCCGAATGCGGCGGCGGGAGACCCCGCCGGGAGCAGTTCGATTCTCTCATCCAAGCGGAGCGACCGCATGAACGGTGACGCCTCGGCGCCGGCGTGCAGCGCCGCGCGGATGCCGTTCTCGAGCCGGTCACCGAGAGCCGTGAGCCCTCCCCCGATGACCACCGTCTCGACGTCGGCGGAGAGCACGAGCACGCGCACGGCGGCTGCGGCTCCGTGGTACAGGTCGTCGCGAAGCGAGAGCGCCAGCGGATCGCCGGCGTCCGCCGCGTCGAAGATGTCCCTGATCGGCAGCGCACCCGGGCGTCCCCAGGCCTTGGCCAGAGCACCGCCGCCGCAGAAGGTCTCGACGCATCCGTGCTGTCCGCAACCGCACAGGCGTCCGTGCGGGTCGACGGAGAGATGACCGACCTCGCCGGCCGTTCCCCGAGCGCCACGCCAGATGCGCCCATCGATCACGATGCCGGCGGCGACGCCCGTTCCGAGGTTCAGATACGCCATGGAGCCGGCGATCCCGCTCAGCACCGCAGCGCCGAGGGCTGCGGCCTTCACGTCGTTCTCCACCCGGAAGGGCACGCCGAGCGCGCGTTCGGCCTTCTCGGCGAGGTCCAGGGACTCCACACCGAGGTTGACCGCGTGATCCACCCGCCCGGCCTCGGCGTCGACGAGCCCCGGGATGCCGATGCCGACGGAGCCGACGTCGGCGAGGGGGAATCCGCTCTCGTCGGCGAGCGCCGTCACGGCCATCACGATGCTCTCGACGACGGCGTCATCGCCCCATCCGGTGGGTCGTCGCAGCCGTCCGCGGATGTGACCGGAGGGGTCGACGGCCACCGCGTCGATCTTGGTGCCGCCGACGTCCAGGCCCACTCGAATCTGCCGACCGGAGCGGTCGGCCGTGTCTGCACCCGTCATCGGATGTCGCTGCCCGTCGTGCCGGTGCGGGTGGAGGTGACGGTCACGACACTCCCAGCTGCCCGGAGAGCACCATGACCGCGGCTCCCCGCAGGACGATGTCCTCCTGGTGCGTCAGGCGCACCACGACGTCTTCGAAAACACCCTCGAGGGTGCGAGCGTGCAGAGTCTCGATCGCGGCATCGATCAGGATGCCGTCGAGCAGATCGGCAGGTCCGGAGAGCACGACCTCGGAGAGGTCGAGGGCCGCGACGATCGGAGCGATGGCGATCGCCATGCGCGTTCCGGCATCGCGGAGGATCTCGTCGCGCGCATCGGGTTCCGCCGCGATCGCCGCACCGAGGCGGCTGACGCTGAGCCACGCCTCGAGACAGCCGTCCTTTCCGCACGCGCAGCGGGGTCCGCCATCGGTTCCGACGACCACGTGCCCGATCTCGCCCGCCGCGAAGCGGCTGCCCAGCAGCGGCTGGCTGCCGGTGATGAGGCCGGCTCCGACGCCCTTGCCGATCTTGATGAGCATGAAGTCGGCTTTCGCATCGCCGAAGGTGTACTCGGCGAGCACCGCCGCGTTGGCGTCGTTGCGTGCGAGCACTGGCAGGTCGAGATCGACGCCGAGCTTCGCCTCGAGCGGGAAGTTCGTCCAGCCGAGGTTGGGAGAGCTGAGGACGAGGCCGTCAGGGCGCACGACACCCGGGGTGCCGATGCCCACGCCGAGCAGCGGTTGGGTGGATGCGGCGACCAGGGTCTGCGCGAGCTCCCGGAGAGCTGCGTACGCCGCCTCGCCGTCGGGCGACTGCGGACGCGGCACCGCACGTCGTTCGAGCACGTCGCCGTCGAGGCTCAGCACCGCGCCGGTGAAGGCGTCGGGTCCGGAGAGATCGAGACCGACGATTTGGTGACCGAACCGGTCGATGTCGATGAGGATGGGCGGCTTGCCCGGGCCGACGGCCTCGCGCACGCCCATCTCGATGACGATCCCATCGGCGATGAACTCGGCGACCAGGTCGGAGATGGTGACCCGGGTGAGCCCCGTCTCCCGGGAGAGGTCGGCGCGACTCATCGCCCCTGCGTGGTACAGAGTCTGCAGGACCAGGGCGCGGTTGTGACCGCGGGCGTGCTCGGGCAGCACCTTGGATCGCGAGCGCAGGTGGCGCCCTGGGCCGAAGGCGTGCGCATTCGCACCGACGTACTCTGACGGCGATGCGGAACGCTGTTCATCCGAAACGGACATGTTTGTTAGTAGACCTTACGAACAAAAATTGCGCAACCTCCGCTCGCGGACGCGCGAGGAGGGTTACCGAAACGTTACATTACTTCGGGTCGTCGGCGACGACCGTCTTCGAGCGCTCGATGAGACGCTCCACGAGCCCCGCGACGATCTGCTCCCGAGCCTCGATCGTGAGTGGCTTCCCCGGCACGCCGGGGCGGCGCTGTCCGGGCTCCGGCCCGTCAAGGGGACGATACCGCACCCCTGCCGCGGCGAGCCGGCGCAGGTGCGTCGGCAGACGCCGTCCGAAGTCGGCATACGGCGCGGCGTCCCCGCCCTCCCAGAGCCTCTCGGCGATCGCCGACAGACGCGGGAACATCGCGAAATCGACGCGATCCCTGGACGGCAGATGCTCGCTCCACACGTTCGCCTGTCCCCCGACCGCGCCGTCCTCGACGCGCAACGTGTAGGCGCGCTCGATCGACAGCGGCGGGCCGACCCTGATCGGCTCCTCCTCCGAATCCGACTGCGGGTAGTCGAGGTACACCTCGAGATCGGGGCACGCCACGACCTCGATGCCACGACGGAGCGCCTCGCGCATCGCGGCGGGACCACGCCACGCGAGGATGCGCACCCCCTCGGGGACATCCCCCTCGAGGACCTCGTCCCAGGCGAGGGCGACGCGACCGCGGGCACGGACGTGCGCGACGAAGTGCGCCGTGAACCACGGCTGCACGTCGTGCGGCGTGTCGAGCCCGAGCTGTCGCATCCGCTCGGCGGCCGCGGGGCTCTGGGCCCACTCGGTCACCGGCACCTCGTCGCCGCCGATCCCGATCCACTCCGAGTCGAACACGTCGCACAGGGCATCGATCGCCGCCCGCCCGAACGCCAGCGCGGCATCCGTCGGAGCGAGGGTGCGGGGGTTCACCCCGAAGCGCTCCCAGGCGGAGAGGATCGGCTCCCCGACGTCCACGTTGCCGAGTTCGGGGTAGGCCGCCAGGCCCGCCTGGATGTGCCCGGGAAGCTCGACCTCGGGTAGCAGGGTCACGAATCGCTCGCGCGCGTAGGCGACGAGCTCGCGCAGCTGCGCGGTCGTGTAGAAGCCCTCGTGCACGCCGACCTCGACCGTCGAGAGCGGCCCGTGCCCGAGCTGCGTCGCCTCGCGGCGCGCGCCCACCTCGGTGAGCCGAGGGAAGCCCGGCACCTCGAAGCGCCAGCCCTGATCGTCGGTGAGGTGAAGATGCAGGACGTTGAGGTGATGGTCGGCGAGCAGATCGATCAGACGGCGGACGTCGTCGACCGTGCGGAAGTGCCTGGCGACGTCGAGCATCGTCCCGCGCCAGTTATAGGCGGGCGCCCCCTCCCAGACGCCGGTGGGGATCACCGCCGTCGAAGCCTCGGGGTCCCTGAGCTGTCGCAGCGTGGTGACGCCCCGGAACACTCCGACCGGACTCGCCCCCCTGACCTCGATGCCGGCGCCGCTCACGCTCACGCGGAAGGCTTCATCGGCGATACGGCCCGCCGCTGCGGCCTCGGCACCGAGGGTCTCGTCCACGCACAGACGGATCGGCGGCAGCTCGGTGTCGCCTCCTCCCCCGCCGCCGCCCAGCCGCGCCACGGAGGCGGCGAGATCGGCAGTGGCGAGGATCGGCGTCCGGGCCGTCCACACGAAGGCGGGAAGGGCCGGATCGATCACGGCCTCGACACGAGGTACCGTCGCGCGGTGCGCAGGCGGCGGCATCCGCAGCGCACGTCCGGGGGTGAGGCCGGTCACGTCCCCGTCCGACAGCACCGGCACGCCGCCGACCAGCACCTCCACGATGCCGCTCGGGGCGGTGAGAGGCGCCTCGAACGTCGCCCCCGCCGCGACGGTCTCCGGGTCGAACAACACCAGGTCGGCGGTCGCCCCCTGTCTGACGATTCCGCGAGGAGCGTCGCCGCGATCCAGCCCCAGCCGCCTCGCCGGCGTCCCGGCCAGGTGACGGACGGCCTCCTCCCAGGTGAGGATGCCGAGCTCACGCACGTAGTGCCCGAGGTACCGCGGGAACGTGCCGCGCCCACGCGGATGCGGCCGGGCGCCGATCAGGATCCCGTCGCTGCCACCCGAGTGCTGCGGGTGGCGCATGATCGCGCGGACGTTCTCCTCGTCGCCGATGTGCATGAGGATGCCCGTGGCGCCGGCGTCCTCGAGGATCGTGTCGAGCACCACGTCGACGGCACGGCGACCGGTCGTGGTCGAGATCTCGGCGATCGTGCGTCCGACGAGAGCGGCGAGGGCGGGGTTCGCCGTGCCGGAGATCTGGATCTGCGTCCAATCGGCCTTCTCGCCGTGGAAGCCGTCGCAGCCGATCTCCTCGAGCTCCACGCGCACGGCTTCCCTGCCTGCGGCGTCGAGGGCTGCGATGGCCCCCAGCAGATCGCCGCCCGCTGCCAGCCGGCTCGGCAGCAGCGCGGAGAGCGTGGTGGCGCCGGGGAGGTAGGGATAGGTGTCCAGCGTCACGTCCACGCCGTCCGCGATCGCCTCATCGATCAGGGCCAGCAGTTCCTGCGCGCGACCCCGGTTCGGGGCGAAGTTCATGGTGGCGTGCGTGAGATGCACCGGGCAGCCGGTCCGACGTCCGATCTCGAGCGCCTCCCGGTACGCCTCGAGCGCCGCGCCCCCGTAGCTGCGCGTGTGCGGCGCCCAGTATCCGCCGCGTTCGGCGACGACGCGGCACAGGGCTTCGAGCTCCGCCGTGTCGGCGTACATCCCCGGGGTGTAGGTGAGGCCGCTCGACATGCCGAACGCTCCCGCATCCAGTGCCTCTCCCAGCAGATCGGCCATCGCGGAGATCTCGGTCGACGTCGCGGGACGGTTCTCATGACCGACGACCATCATCCGCAGATTCCCCTGCGGGACGAGGACCGCAGCGTTCGCGACGGCCGCGGCGTCGATCGCCGCGAGCAGATCGTCCATCGTCCGCCACGGTGCCTGTGCAGGCATCCCGTTCCACCCGGCGATCTGCGCCGGAATGACGGCGGCCGCGGCATCATCGAGGGGTGCGTAGCCGAGACCGTCCTGGCCGAGCACCTCTGTCGTGACGCCCTGGCGGATCTTCGCATCGTGCGCCGCACCGCTCAGCACGGCGAGTTCGCTGTGCGCGTGCATGTCGATGAAACCCGGGGCCAGCATGAGCCCGGAGGCCGCGATCTCCACGGCGCCGTCGGGGAGTTCGAGCTCGGACCCCTCCGCGCCGTCGGGGAGGATCGCGACGACTCTCGCCCCCTCCACGGCGACGTCGGCGACGTACCGCGGCGCCCCCGTGCCGTCGATGACGGTGGCTCCGCGATAGACCCGTACGAGCCCGGCCGCAGCCTTGTGCGCGCTCAGAAGCATGTCGCGACCGCTCCGATCACCCGGGGGTCGGCGGCGTCGGGGTCGTCGATCACCGCGACCACCCGCCACTTGTCGAAGGCCGTGCAGGGGTGCGAGAGTCCCAGCCGCACGACATCGCCGACGGCGACCGTCGCATCGTCCGCGACACGCAGGAACGCGTGCTGATCGTTCAGCGCGGTGACCTCGCCCGCGACGCTCTGCGGAGCAGGCAGGTCGAGGTCGAACGGCACGTCGCGTCGGCCCGCATCGAGCAGCGCGAGGCCGTCCTCCGGCTGGGACACCACTCGTGACCAGGCGTGCATCGCCGAACGGAGCGGCGCGGTCCCGGTGAGCGGGCCGAACGGGGACATCCGGGAGTAGAAGCCGTCGTCGTGGATCTGGAAGGCACCGGAGCGCAGCACGACATCGGCCTCGGCTGCCGCCTCGGAGAGCACCGCTGCGGCACGATCGGGGAAGGAGCTGCCACCGGCGCTGAGCACCGGGCGCACATCGTCGGGATAGTCCAGGCGCGTGTGCAGTTCGACGAGCGTCCGCAGGTACGCATCGACGGCGGCGACGGAGGCCTCGCTGCGGTCCGGACCGAACGGCCCTTCGTATCCCGTGACACCCGCGAGCCGCAGGCCGGGCGCGGCGGAGAGGGCCTGCGCGATCCGCACTCCCTCCTCCACGGTGCGCGCCCCGGTACGACCGTGCGCCCCGCCGAGCTCGACCAGCACATCCAGCGGCCGCGCGGCGTCGCGCATCTCCTTCGCGAGGATCGCGACACCTGCGAGCGAGTCCGCCCAGCACAGCACGCGCAGTCCTTCATCGGCGGCGAGCAGCTCTCCCAGCCGCCGCACCGCGGCCGGGTCCGTGACCGCGTTGGCGATCAGCACGGTCGAGACGCCGGCGTCGATGGCCACCTCGGCCTGCCAGGGCGTGGCGACCGAGATCCCCCAGGCACCGGCGTCGAGCAGCCGCTGCCAAAGTGCGGGGGCCATGGTGGTCTTGCCGTGCGGCGCGAGCAGCACCCCCTGCTCCCGCGCCCAGGCGAAGACGGTCTCCTCGTTGTGGGTGAGGGCGTCCTCGTGCACCGTCAACACCGGGGTGACCAGGTCGGAGAGGTGCAGATCGGCGTCGGCCACCTCCGAGAGTCGGAGGCCCGCAGCACGCGCCGGGAAGCCCTTCGTCCAGGCGCCGAGAACGGGATCCGGAATTTGTAGAGGCATCTAACAAGGCTACTAGGCTGGCGGCATGACCGCGAAGATCCGAGTTTCCACCGACGCCGCTCCCGCCCCCGCCCACACCTTCTCGCAGGGGATCCGCAAGGGCCCGTTCGTGCAGGTGTCCGGCCAGGGTCCCGTCGACCCGAAGACGAACGAGTACCTGTTCCCCGGTGACGTCGCCGCCCAGACGACCCGCACCCTGGAGAACGTGAAGGCGATCGTCGAGGCATCCGGTGCGACCTTCGACGACGTGGTGATGCTGCGCGTCTACCTGACCAAGCGCGAGGACTTCCCGATCATGAACGATGCCTACGGCGCCTTCGTGACCGCGCACACCACGAATGGGGTCCTGCCCTCGCGCACCACCGTCTTCACCGGTCTGCCGCGCGAAGAGATGCTGGTCGAGATCGACGGCATCGCCATCATCGACTGACGGGCCTGATGCGGGGAGGCACGTTATCACGGACCGTTGCCTCCCCGTTACCTCCCATCCCGTACCATTGAACGTCAGGACACGTTTGAGAGCCGGGGGGTGAAGTTCGTGACCGATCTGATTTCTGCGCCGGGCGCAGCCGAGGCGCAGAGAGATGACTCCGCGCCCACCGCAGTACTCGCACCGACGGGAGCTCCCACGGAGACCGTCCCGCCGTCCACCGGCGAACAGCCCCTCGCCTGGGCCCCCATCGAACCGTCACCCAAGAAGCGCCGCCTCGGCCTCTGGATCGGGCTGGGTCTCGGCGTCATCGCGATCGGTGCGGGCGCGGCCTCCATGATCCTCATCGCGCCCGGCACCACGGTCGCGGGCATCCCCGTCGGATGGATGACCCCGGGCGCCGCGGCCGACACCATCAACGCCCACCTCGCCGAGACCGAGGTCACCCTCACCGGCGAAGGAGAGGGCACCGTGCTGACCGGCACCGACCTCGGTGTGAACGTCGACGCGACGGCTCTCGCCGACACGGCCTTCGCCGAGCACCCGCTCTGGAACCTCGGAGCCTGGATGGGCGACCCCGTACCGGCGGAGATCGCGTTCGATTCCGAGAAGGCGACCGCGGCACTGCGCGCCGCAGTGCCGACGAGCTTCGACGACCCCGTGGACGCCGGCGTGGTCTTCGACGCCGCCAGCGGCACCTTCGTCATCACCCCGTCGGAGACCGGCACCGGGATCGACGTCGCCGGCCTCAACGCCGCCTTCACCGAGGCGGTCGGCGACGGCCGCACCACGCTCGAGTACTCGGGCGACGCCGCCACGGCCCAGCCCGCCGTCTCCGACGACGACGCCACGGCCACCGCGTCCACACTCAACACGATGCTCCCGGCCGTCGGCTTCTACGTCGGCGAGGAGCGCACCGTTCCTGTCGATCCCGCCGTCGCCGCGTCCTGGCTCTCGGTCGTCGACGACGACGGCCAGCTGCGCATCGAGGCCGACCCGCAGGCGATCCAGGCCACCGTCGATGGTCTTCCCGCTCTCGTGGACCGTGCTCCGGTCAACGCGACCAACATCGTCGATTCCGCCGGAAACGTGCTCCGCGCGGAGCAGGAGGGCGTCGCGGGCCGCGCGCTCGGCGACACGTCGGACGTCGCGGACCAGTTCGCCGACAAGCTCGCGGCCGGCGACGGCACGTTCGCCCTCACGGTCACCGAGACCCCGTTCGAGACGGTGAGCCTGTTCCGCCGCATCGACATCAACTTGAGCTCGCAGCGGGCCGTCCTCTACGAGAACAACGAGGTCGTGAACTCCTGGGCCGTCTCCACCGGCCTCCCCGGAACGCTGACCCCCACCGGCAACTTCAAGGTCTTCGCGCACACCCGCATCCAGGACATGGGCTGCTA
Organism: Microbacterium sp. DWRC1-3; assembly: GCF_049896645.1. Taxonomy (NCBI): domain Bacteria; kingdom Bacillati; phylum Actinomycetota; class Actinomycetes; order Micrococcales; family Microbacteriaceae; genus Microbacterium; species Microbacterium sp. DWRC1-3. The sequence continues at coordinate 765,486 of NZ_JAFCUS010000002.1, read as the reverse complement.
CGAAGGCGCTCCGTACTGCACGGAAGACGTTCCCTGGATCACGTGGTTCGCCCCGAACATCGGATTCCATGGCACCTACTGGCACAACAACTTCGGCCAGCGCATGAGTCACGGCTGCGTCAACCTGCCGATCGACCTCGCCAAGTACGTCTACGACTGGTCTCCCCAGGGCCTCGAGGTCTCCGTCCACTACTGACGATCGCTCCTCCCCCACCGTCCTGTGAACGGAGGGAGGAGAGCGCCGTCCAGCGGCGCTCCTGACGGCGGCACGGTTCCGAAGTCGGTGTGCCCTCCGCTGACGGCGCCAGGCCGTCTCCCGGAGCCGCCCGGGTACGAAGAAGGGGGCGGATGCCGCAGCATCCGCCCCCTTCTCTCGCGTCAGCGCAGTGCGTCGACGATGCCGTTCAGCGTCGCGGAGGGACGCATGACGGCCTCGACCAGCGCGTCGTCCGGACGGTAGTAGCCGCCGATCTCGACCGGCTTGCCCTGCACCGCGTTGAGCTCGGAGACGATGGTCTCCTCGTTCTGCGCCAGCGTGGCGGCGATCGGCGCGAAGGCGGCGGCGAGCTGGGCGTCCTTCGTCTGCTTCGCCAGCTCCTGAGCCCAGTACAGGCCCAGGTAGAAGTGGCTGCCGCGGTTGTCGATCGTGCCCAGAGCACGGCCGGGCGAACGGTCCTCCTCGAGGAAGATCCCGGTGGCGGCATCCAGCGTCTCGGCGAGCACACGGGCCTTGTCGTTGCCCGTGCGGTCGGCGAAGTGCTCGAGCGACGCGGCCAGCGCGAAGAACTCGCCGAGCGAATCCCAGCGCAGGTAGTTCTCCTCGACCAGCTGCTGCACGTGCTTGGGTGCGGAACCGCCCGCACCGGTCTCGAACAGCCCGCCGCCCGCGAGCAGCGGCACGATCGAGAGCATCTTGGCGCTCGTGCCGACTTCGAGGATCGGGAACAGGTCGGTCAGGTAGTCGCGCAGCACGTTGCCGGTGACCGAGATCGTGTCGAGCCCGTGGCGCATGCGTGCGAGCGTGTAACGCGTGGCCTCCTCGGGCGCGAGGATCGTGATCGTGAGGCCCTTGGTGTCGAGCGTCGCGAGACCCTGGTGCACCTTGGCGATGATCTGCGCATCGTGCGAGCGGTTCGCGTCGAGCCAGAACACGGCGGGGTCGCCGGTCGCCCTGGCGCGGGTCACCGCGAGCTTGACCCAGTCCATCACCGGGATGTGCTTGGTCTGCGTCGCGCGCCAGATGTCGCCCTTGCCGACCGTGTGCTCGATGAGCACGGTCCCCTCACCGTCGAGGACCTGCACGATGCCGTCTGCGGCGATCTCGAAGGTCTTGTCGTGGCTGCCGTACTCCTCGGCCGCCTGCGCCATGAGCCCCACGTTGGGGACGGTGCCGATGGTCGCCGGGTCCAACGGGCCGTTCGCGATCACGTCGTCGATCACGGCCTGGTAGACGCCCGCGTACGACGAGTCGGGGATGACGGCGAGCGTGTCCGCCTCTTCGCCCTCCTTGCCCCAGAGCTTGCCGCCGTTGCGCACCAGTGCGGGCATCGATGCGTCGACGATCACATCGCTCGGCACGTGCAGGTTCGTGGTGCCCTTGTCGGAGTTCACGTACGACAGACGCGGCCCCTCGGCGATGGCCTTGTCGAAGGCGGCGGCGATCTCCGCGCCGTCCGCCACGTTGGCCAGACCCGAGAGGATCGAGCCGAGACCGTCGTTGGCGCTGAGTCCGGCTGCGGCGAGCTTGTCACCGTACTGCGCGAACACATCGGCGAAGAACGCCTTCACGACGTGACCGAAGATGATCGGGTCGCTGACCTTCATCATGGTCGCCTTGAGGTGCACCGAGTACAGCACGTCGTCGGCCTTGGCCTGGGCGAGCGTCTCGGCGAGGAAGGCGTCGAGCTCCTTGGCCGAGAGGAACGTCGCGTCGATGATCTCGCGCGGCAGGACCTTGAGGCCTTCCTTCAGCACGGTGACCGTGCCGTCGTTCGCCGTGTGGCGGAAACTCAGCACGTCGTCGTGGGCGGCGACCCAGGAGCGCTCGTTGTGCTTGAAGTCATCGTGACCGAGTGTCGCGACGCGGGTCTTGGATCCCGCGGCGAACGGCTTGTTGCGGTGAGGGTGCTTCCTGGCGTAGTTCTTCACCGCGAGCGGGGCACGGCGGTCGCTGTTGCCCTCGCGCAGCACCGGGTTCACGGCGGAGCCCTTGATGCGGTCGTAGCGCGCGCGAACGTCCTTCTCCTCGAGGGAGGACGGCTCGTCCGGGAAGTCGGGGATGTCGTAGCCCTGCTTCTGGAGCTCGGCGATCGCCCCCTTCAGCTGCGGGATGGAGGCCGAGATGTTCGGCAGCTTGATGATGTTCGCCTCGGGGAGCGTGGCGAGACCGCCGAGCTCGGCGAGCGAGTCGCCCACCTGCTGCTCCGGGGTGAGCTTCTGCGGGAAGGCGGCGAGGATGCGGCCGGCCAGCGAGATGTCGCGGGTCTCGACCTCGATGCCGGCCTGGCCGGTGTATGCCTGGATGATCGGAAGGAACGAGGCGGTGGCGAGCGCCGGTGCCTCGTCTGTGTGCGTGTAGATGATGGCGTCGTCGGTCACCGGGAGGTTCTCCGTTCACGGGGCTATTTGTCTCGATACCAAGATACCTGAGCAGGTCTGACGCCGTGGCCCCGGCCTGCGACCGATGGCCGTTCGGATGTCGACGAACGGCCACAGCACGGCGAAATGTTCCCCTGAAACGTGTCCGGTGCGCCCGGAGGGGTTAGCCTGGGTCCATGTCCGAACTGCGCATGGTCGAACTCTCCGCTGCGACGATCGTCGCCGTGAACAACCTGTCGCTCAAGCCCGGACAGGAGCAGTTCCTCGCTCCGGTCTCGTACGGGATCGCAGCGACCGTCATCAACCCGCAGACCTCCTGGCAGCGGGTGATCCTGGATCGCAACGAGGTCGTCGGCTTCGTGAGTGCCAACTTCGACGCCGAAGCACCGGAGGAGCACTTCCGCTCCGTGCTGTGGCGCATCAACGTCGACGCCGACGACCAGGGCCGCGGTGTCGGCCGGTACGCCGTCGAGGCGCTCGTCGACGAAGCCCGCGAACGCGGCGTAGACCACGTCAACGTGATCTACGAGGCCGGCGAGGGCGGGCCGGAGACCTTCTTCCACCGCGTCGGCTTCACTCCCGTGGGCGAGACCGCCTACGGCGAGGTCATCGCCGAGATCCGCGTCACGACCTAGACCGGGCGGCGGGGTCTCGAATCCCCTCCCCCATCGAGACCTCGTCGCCCTTCACAGTGCTCGAGGGGAGCGCTCTCACGCGGTCGCGCGCCTGGGCGTCAGGGGCGATCGTCCGGCTTGCCGCCGGGCTTGCGACGGCTCGTCCACGACGACAGCGCCGCGGCGGCAGCGCCCGCCGCCCGATCGATCGCTTCGGCCGAACGGTTGAGCATGTCCTGCGCGGCGTCCTGCCACGCCGCCGCCTCCGGCGCCTCCCCTGCCTGCACCTTCGCAGCGTGCTCTGCCGCCTCGAAGGCGCGCTCCAGGTCGGCGACGGCATCGCGATAGGCGGCGAACTCCGCCGGGGTGATGCGCCCGGCTGCCGCGCGGCGCATCTCTGCCGCGTGACCTGCGGCGCGGAGGTATGCCGCCGTCTGCGGATGCTTCACATCGGTCATCGCCGGGTAGGAGATCTGCAGGGCGGGGTCGGTCTCGTACCGCATCCACCGGACGGTCACGGCCTCATGCGCGGCGTGCAGACGCTCCAGGGGGCGAGGCTCCGATGCCGAGGGCACCGCGGCTCTCGCGGCGTTGAGGCGGACCTGACGCGCGCGCACATCCGCCGAGGCGGCCTTCGCATCGCGCTCGCGCTCCTTGAGCATCCGTCGCGCTCCCGCCACCTGTTCGGCGGTCGCGCGCTGAGCGGCCCGCTCCGCGGTGACGCGAGCCAGGTCGGCACGCGCGATCTTCCACGCGGTGCGTCGCTCGGCCGCAGCCAGCTGCGCCTCCCTGAGGTCGTGACGCGCGGCGTCGACCGCGAGGCGGCGTCCGCTGACCGTGCTGTTGCGACGACGTATTCCCATCACACCCACCGTCCCCGCGGCGACCGCAGTCGGCGCGATCCACCACCACTCGGCGACGAGCAGCAACGGGTCCATACCTCGATGCTACCCACGCGCCGCGCTCGACGCTCACCCACGGGTGCTCGCCCACCCCTCGACCGCTGCGGCCAGGGCGGCCCCGCCGCACCGGCGAGGTCGGGCATGGCCGCAGTCGTCGAGGGAGTGGTCAGACGAGCGTCTCCTGCCAGGCTGCGTGCAGCTGCGCGAACTTCCCGGTGCCGCTGATGAGCGCGGCGGGGGTGTCGTCCTCGATGATGCGGCCGTGCTCCATCACCAGCACCCGGTCGGCGATCGCGACCGTCGACAGTCGGTGCGCGATGATGATCGCCGTCCGGTCCTTGAGAAGCGTCTGCAGCGCATCCTGGATCAGACGCTCCGACGGGATGTCCAACGATGCCGTGGCCTCGTCGAGGATCAGCACCGCAGGGTCGGCGAGGAACGCCCTGGCGAAGGAGATGAGCTGGCGCTGACCGGCCGAGACCCGCCCACCGCGCTTGTTCACATCGGTGCCGTAGCCGTCCGGCAGCGACGAGATGAAGCCGTCGGCCCCCACGGCGCGTGCCGCGGCCTTGATCTCGTCGAGCGTCGCCTCCGGCTTGCCGAGTGCGATGTTGTCGGCGACGGTTCCACTGAACAGGTAGGCCTCCTGCGTGACCATGACGATCGCGCGACGGAGATCCTTCGGGTGCAGCGAGCGCAGATCGACCCCGTCGAGGGTCACCCGCCCTTCGGAGGGGTCGTAGAAGCGCGAGATGAGCTTGGCGAGCGTCGACTTGCCGGCACCGGTCGTTCCCACCAGGGCGATCGTCTGCCCCGCCGGGATGTCGAGCGAGAAGTTCGGGAGGATCGTCTTCTCGCCGTTGTACCCGAAGGTCACCTCGTCGAACTCGATGTGTCCGCGCGACTCCCACAGGTCGACCGGCTTCTCGGGGTCCGGAACCGTCGGCACCTCTTCGAGCACGCCCGACACCTTCTCCAGCGCGGCCGTCGCCGACTGGTAGGAGTTCAGGAACATGGCGATCTCCTGCATCGGAGCGAAGAAGTTGCGCACGTACAGCACGGCGGACAGCAGCACACCGACCGTGAGCGCCCCCTCGGAGACGCGGATGCCGCCCCACAGCACGACGATGCCGAGCACCAGCGCGGCCACGCCCATGAGTCCGGGCTCGAACGTGCCGAACAGCAGCATCGAGCGACGGTTGACATCGCGGTACTCGCCCGCGATCTCCTGGAACGCCTTGTCGTTGCGGGGCTCCTTGCGGAACGCCTTCACGGCACGGATGCCGGTCATCGTCTCGACGAACTGCACGATCACCTTGGCACTGATCACGCGCGACTCGCGGTAGACGAGCTGCGAGCGCGAGTAGAACCACTTCATCAGGAAGAACAGCGGCACTCCGCCGATCGCGAGGATGAGTCCGGACTGCCAGTCCCACACGCACAGGGCGATGAAGGTGAACAGGCCGAAGAGCACGCCGGAGACGAGCTCGTTCAGGCCGCCGTCCAGGAGCTCCTTGATCGAGTCGAGGTCACTCGTCTGGCGCGAGATGATGCGGCCAGACGTGTACGACTCGTGGAACTCCAGGCTGAGGCGCTGGGTGTGCAGGAAGATGCGCTTGCGCAGATCGAGCAGCACCGCCTGGGTGAGTTTGGCGGCGATGATCACGTACCAGGCGATCAGGACGGCGGCCAGCGCTCCCGCCAGCAGGTAGATGCCGCCGATCATGAAGGTCGGCATCCAGTCGGCCCGTTCGATGGCCGCAGGCAGTGCGCGGTCGAGGCCGATGCTGATGAGGATGGGGCCGGCGACCTGCAGAGCGGTCGACACGACCAGCACCGCGGCGGCCAGCACGATCCGCGGTTTCAGAGGGCTGACCAGGGATCCGAGCAGTCGGAGGGACCGACGACGGATCTCCCTGCTCTCGTCACGGGTGTATTCGGAACGGTCCTCGTTCTGGGTTCCGGTGATGGCGGAGCTCATCGCTGCACCTCCTTCTCGGTGATCGGGTCTTCGTCGGCGGCTCGCATCCCGAGGCCCTCCTGGACCTCTTCGTCGATCTCGGCCTGTTCATCGCGGATCACCGGGATCGCCCCGGTCCGCGCCGCCTCCTCCGCCTCCAGGCTGGAGATGACGTGACGGTAGTGCCGGCTCGTCTTCAGCAGCTCGGAGTGCGTGCCCACCGCCGTCACGCGACCGGCTTCCAGCAGGGCCACGCGGTCGGCGAGCGCCACGGTCGATGGCCGGTGCGCGACGATCATGGCCGTGGTGTCGGCGAGCACGTGGCGAAGGGCCTCCTCGACGAGAGCCTCGGTGTCGACGTCGAGCGCCGACAGCGGGTCGTCGAGGACGAGAACCTTCGGGTTCGCCGCCACCGCGCGAGCGAGGGCGAGTCGCTGCCGCTGGCCGCCGGAGAGGCTGAGCCCCTCCTCGCCGATGACCGTCTCCACGCCGTCGGGCAGCGCATCGACGAACGACGCCTGGGCGACGTCGAGGGCTTCGCGCAGCACGCGCTCCCCCTCCTCGCCGTGCACATCGAGCTCGGCACGGCCGAGGAGCACGTTCTCCCGGACCGTCGCCGAGAACAGCGTCGCGTCCTCGAACGCCATCGCGATGTGCTGACGGAGTTCCGCGAGCGGAAGGTCGCGCACATCGACGCCGTCGAGCGTGACCCTGCCACCGGTCACGTCGTACAGACGAGTGGGCAGCGTGGTGAGCGTGGTCTTGCCGCTGCCGGTGAGTCCGACCAGCGCCATGGTCTCACCGGGGCGCAGCACCAGGTCGATGCCGTCGAGCAGATCGCGCTCGTGGGCGCCCGCATCCTGGTAGCGGAAGTGCGCGTTCTCGAACGCGAGCTCTCCGCGGGGGTTCTCGATGTGCACCGGGTTCTCCGGGTCGGTGATGGTGTTGGTCTCCGAGAAGATGTCGAACACACGGTCGGTCGCCGTGCGGGCGTCGAGCATGAACGAGAACAGGAAGCCGATCGACTCGATGGGCCAGCGCAGCACGACCGCCATCGCGAAGAACGCGAACAGCTGCGCCTCGTCGATCTGCCCCACCGAGATCAGCCAGATGCCCGACATCAGGCTCAGACCGAACGCGATCTGCGGCATGAGGTCGAGCCAGAACCAGATGGACGCGATCGCGCCGGCCTTGCTCATCTCGGTCTCGCGCAGAGTCTCGGCCTGACGGCTGAAGCGGCTGAGGGCGTGCTTGCCGCGCCCGAACGCCTTGAGCACGCGGATGCCGTGCACGCTCTCCTCGACGCTGGTGGCGAGGTCACCGGCCTGATCCTGGCTGCGACGGGTGAGGGCGCCGTAGCGCTTCTCGAACAGGTAGCCGCGGATCCACAGCGGGATCGCGGTCACCAGGAAGATCACGCCCAGCAGCCAGTGCCACCGGAACAGCAGCACGGATCCGATGATGATCGTGAGGATGTTGACCACGAGCAGCACGAGGCCGAACGCGAGCCAGCGGCGGATGAGGCCGATGTCCTGCATCATGCGGCTGAGCAGCTGACCGGAGCCCCATCTGTCGTGGAACGACACCGGGAGGGTCTGCAGGCGCGAGTAGAGCTCGGTGCGCATCTTGTACTCGACCTCGGTCGAGGGGTTGAGCACGAACTGGCGTCGCAGCCAGACCATCAGTGCCTCGCCGAGAGCGAGGGCGAAGACGGCGACGGCGCCCCAGACGATGGCGCTGAGATCACCGGAGTAGACCGGGCCGCTGATGATCTGCTCGAGAACGATCGGGATCATCAGGGCGATGACGGCGGCGATGAGCGCGCTGGCGGCACCGCCGGCGAGCCGCCAGATGACGGGCTTCACGAAGGGCTTCAGGCGCCACAGTGCGGCCGGAGTGGAAAGAGTCGATGACGGCGAGGGGTTCTGCGCGGAAGGCGAGGAAGACATGTCTCTCAGACGAGTTTCGTATGGACAGCGGGTGCGGAAGGGGACGGATGCGAGAGCGGACTCACAGAGTCCGGCATCCGACGAAGAAGGGGCGGGGTGGCTCTAGGAGAGCGGGCGCGCCGTGGTCGAGCCGAGAGCTGCGATCCGCGCGATGGCGATCGTGGTCATGGTGTCCTCCTCAGGGGCTCGGCGATGTCGTCCGGTTGGCGCGACAGCCCACCAGCCTATTGCTGTGAACCAGCTGAAAGCAAGAGTCATTCCCGATTCCTGCACCGCGATCGTCGAGGTCGCGGGAAAGGAGACCTCGTGACGCTCAGGCGCCGGCGGTGACGGCGAGCTCCGACCGGAGGAAGCGTCGCACGTTGCCGCCCAGCACGGCGAGGATGTCCGCCTCCGGCCAGCCGCGGCGCAGCAGAGCCTCGGTCACGAGCGGAAGCCCGGTCGGACCATCGAGTCCTGGGAGGTACCGGTCGGCGGGGACTCCCTCGATCGTCGTCTGCACGCAACACGGGGCCGTCGTGTCCGCGAGCACCTCGCGGACGAAGTCCGACCCCATCCCGACGTGCGCGATCCCCGCGACCGACACCACCCGCTCGAAGTGGTCGATCAGGGTGTCGATCGTGTAGGCGCTCTCGTGCAGGTAGGGCGCGAAGAAGTTGACGCACACGACTCCCCCGCTCTCCGCGACCCCGGCGATCTGCGCGTCGGTCAGGTTGCGGTGGTGGTCGAACAGCGCACGCGCCGAGGAATGCGTGGCCATGACGGGCCGTGTGGCGATCTCGAGCACGTGGTCGACTCCGCCCGCTCCGAGATGGCTGATGTCGAAGATCATGCCGACGCGCTCCATCTCCGCGAGCGCCCGGATTCCGGTGCGGGTGAGCCTGCTGCCGGCGGCGTCTTCGCCGCTGCCGTCGGCGAAGGCGCTGCGTCCGAAGTGCGCGACCGCGCCGATCCGGATCCCGAGGCGATGCACGGTCTCCAGCAGCTCGACGTCGTCGGCGATTCCGGGCATCCCCTCCAGGGCGAGTACCAGCGCGATGCGCCCTTCGCCGATCACGCGGTCGATGTCATCGCCGTCCAGGCACAGCCCGACGGCGTCGGCGTTGCCCTCCGCCAGCCGGTGGGCGGCTTCGATCATGCGCAAGGTGCGACGCAGTGCCCCCTCCGGGCGGTACACGTCGTCGATGAACACGGGCAGGACCTGAAGGTCCACACCGCCCTCCTGCAGCTGCGGGAGCCACTGCGTACGGAAGTAGTCCGACCACTCATCCGAGGGGCGGGTCGCCACCGAGCACAGCAGGTCGTTGTGCGCGTCGGCGACGACGGCACGGCGGTGGAGGACGAGTGCATCGTTGGCGGTCACGGGACGAGCCTACGGCCGCGTCGGTGCGGATGCTTCGTCGACGGGCACCATGACGACGACCCGTCGTGGTGCCCGCGGCTCAAACGCCGGCGCTCTCCCGCGCGAGCAGACTCTCCTTGACGTCGAGACCCCAGGCGAATCCGCCGAGGCTGCCGTCGGTACGCAGCACGCGATGGCAGGGCACGAACAGCGCGGGCGCGTTGCGGGCGCAGATGGACGCCGCCGCCCGCACGGCCCGAGGATTGTCGAGCTGTGTCGCGAAGCTCGTGTAGGTCAGCGGCTCGCCCGGCTCGATCGCCCGAAGCGCCGACCAGCCGGCGAGCTGGAGCGCGGTTCCGGACTGCTTCACGGCGACCGCGTCGATGGCCGAGAGTTCGCCCGCGTAGTAGGCGAGTGCGGCGGCTGCGGCATCGGTCTCTCCCTCGCGGAACTCCTCGGGACGATGCGCAGCGGACAGCCGGCCGAGGATCGCCTCGACGTCGGAGGTCCAGCCGGAGGCCAGCACCCGCTGACGGTCGTCGGCGAGGATCGTGAAAGCGCCGTCCGGGGTCTCGATGGTCTGGAGGATGGCGGTCATGAGGTCTCCTTCGTCGTGGTGTCGCCGGTGGGGGCGGGGTGGGCGGCGGATGCGCGCCGAGATGCGGCAGGGCGCACCGGGGCGGCGCGCCAGAGGTGTGCGCTGAGGTAGCTGCGCCACGGTGCGGTGCGCTCGGACCACGCCGTGAGCGCTCGGGCCTCCCCGGGCAGGCCCGCCGCCGCCGCGCCGGCGCGCAGTGCGACGTCACCCGGCAGCAGCACATCGGGATCGCCGAGCACACGCATGCGCACGTAGTCGGCGGTCCAGGGGCCGATACCCGGCATCGCGAGCAGTGCGGCACGCTGCTCGGTGCCGTCGTCGCCGACCGTCAGCCGCAGGGACCCGTCGGCGAGAGCGGCTGCGGCGCCCGTGATGGCGCGGATACGGGCGGCGGGTCCACGCAGCACCTCGGCACCGCGCTCGGCGATCGCCGTCATGGTCGGGAACAGCAGGCCGCTGTCGGTGCGCTCCCCGAGAGCCTCGGCGAGGGCGATGAGCGCCGTGCGGGCGGCGACCACGGTGATCTGCTGCCCGACCATGGCACGGACGAGCATCTCGTGCGGATCGGCGGATCCCGGCACGCGGATGCCCGGAGTGCGGGCGACGAGCGGCGCGAGCTCGGGGTGCGCGCAGAGCGCCTCTTCGATCGCGAGCGGGTCGGCATCGAGGTCGAAGATGCGCCGCACCGTCGACACCAGCGGGGCCAGGTCGCCCAGCCGCGCGACGCGGGCGCGCAGATGCAGGCGCGCCGTCTCGTCCTGGCGCACCTCGAACCAGGCGGGCCCGCCCGACATGCGCAGGTGTCGGGAGAACGACGTCGCCGTGACCTCCTCGATCCCGGGGACGGCGCGCGCGGCCATCCAGGCGAAGATGCCGCTCGCGTCGAGCGGTCCTCGGTACGGCAGCACGAGGTCGATCGCGCCGGGTGCCGCCGACGCGTGCGACCGGCGACGTGCCCTGAGCTCACCCGGTGTGAGTGCGAAGACCTCGCGGATCGTGTCGTTGCACTGGCGGATGCTGGCGAAACCGGCGGAGAAGGCGACGTCGGAGATGGGCATGTCGGTGCCCACGAGAAGCATCCGCGCGGTGTGCGCTCGATGCGCCCTCGCCAACGCGAGAGGGCCGGCGCCGAGCTCGGTGCTGAGCAGGCGCGTGAGGTGCCTGCTGGAGTATCCCAGGCGCGCGGCCAACCCCGGGACGCCCTCGCGCTCGACGACGCCGTCGGAGATCAGGCGCATCGCACGCGCGGCGGTGTCGCCGCGGATGTCCCACGCCGGAGAACCGGGCGCGGCTTCAGGCAGACACCGCTTGCATGCCCGATACCCGGCCTCGTGCGCGGCGGCGCTCGTGGGATAGAACGTCACGTTCTGCGGTTTCGGGGTGCGTGCAGGGCAGCTCGGGCGGCAATAGATCCCGGTCGATCGCACGGCCGTCACGAACTGCCCGTCGAAGCGGGTGTCGCGTGCGCTGATCGCACGGTAGCGCTCGTCGAAGCCGTTCGCGGGGAAGGTCATGCCCCCACTCTGCCACCCTCCGCCGACGTCGACTGGCGGAAATCGGACATGACTGTCGTAAGGCGGCTGACCCTGCCGTCAGCGGCCTCGTCGAACCATCCGCCCGGCTGCGCGCAACGGCTTCGTCACCTTCCAGCTCGCGCTGCGGTGCACCGCTGTGATGGCGTCGTCGCGCGCCACGATCACATCCGACAGGCGCGCCCGCTCCGTCTGCAGCATGTCCACGACGTCATGCAGGGACGCGACCTCCGCCTCCAGATGCGGGATGCGCGCGACCTGGGCGATCATCTCGCCGAGACGCTCGAAGTCAACGCGGATCCGGTCGGCGACCGACGTCTCCGCCTCGAAGAGTGCGCGCAGCGGCTCGTGCCGGATGTCCCCCACCGCGAGCACACCGAGCCCATGCCCGTGCTCGAATGCGAACACGCGCCCTGGTTCGGAGATCTCCTCCCAGAGGCGCCATACGCCGAAGTCGTCGCGTCGTTCGGCGATGTCGTGGAAGAGGATCACTCCTCCGTCGCGAACCGTGTCCCGCCACTGCTCGTAGTCCTCGCGGGCGTCCTCGTACCCGTGGCGTCCGTCGATGTGCAGGAGATCGACGGACGCCGCGGCGAAACGCGGACGTGTGTCGGAGAAGTAGCCGCGATGCAGTTCGACCGACGACGGGTAGTCGCGCGACGCGATCGAGCGCACGGACTGGTAGATGGAATCGTCGTAGAAGCCGGCGTGGTCATCGCCCTCCCAGCTGTCCAGGGCGTTGATGGTGAGCGGATGCCCGAGCCTCTTGGCGGCCTCGGCGAAAGCGAAGCACGAGAAGCCGTTGTGCGTGCCCAGTTCCACCACGTCTCGCGGGCGCAGCACGTCGATGAGCCAGGCGGCGAACGCACCGTGCGTGACCCAGGCCGAATCCACGAAGTGCGCCGGCATCCAATAGGACGTCGGTCTCAGCCACGGCACAGCCGACATGCCTTCGTTCGACGTCGCACGCGCCTGTGCTTCCATACTGTCGCCCCATCGCCCCAGTGAGCCCCCAGTATATAGGTGCCACGCGGGCGTGCGACGGGAACGCGTTCCCGATGACGGCGAGCGCTCAGTGGAAGAAGTGACGCTCCCCGGTGAAGAACATCGTCACGCCGGCCTTGCGCGCAGCGTCCACGACCTCCTCGTCGCGCACCGAGCCACCCGGCTGCACGATCGCCGTGACTCCGGCGTCGATCAGCACCTGGGCCCCATCCGCGAACGGGAAGAAGGCATCGGACGACGCGACCGATCCGGCGGCGCGCTCCCCCGCACGCTCGACCGCGAGGCGGCACGAGTCGACGCGGTTGACCTGGCCCATGCCGACACCCACCGTGGCGTTGTCCTTCGCGAGCACGATCGCGTTCGACTTGACCGCGCGGCACGCCTTCCAGGCGAAGATGAGGTTCTCCATCTCCTCGTCGCTCGGACGCTCTCCCGAGACGAGCTCCCAGTTCTTCGCGACCGAGACGATGTCGTCCGGGAAGCGGTCGGCATCCTGCAGCAGCAGTCCGCCGGAGACGAGGCGCACGTCCATGCGCTCCTGCTGCCAGTCCTCGGGCAGCTGCAGCAGACGCAGGTTCTTCTTCGCCTTGAACACCTCGAGCGCGGCCGGCTCGAACGACGGCGCGACGATGACCTCCGTGAAGATGTCCTTGAGGTTCTCTGCCATCTTGAGCGTCACCGTGCCGTTCGCCGCGATCACGCCCCCGTAGGCCGAGACCGGGTCGCACTCGTGGGCGCGCAGGTGGGCGCTGGCGATCGGGTCGAGGGCGTTCGGCGCGGTGGTCGCGATGCCGCACGGGTTGGCGTGCTTGATGATCGCGACGGCGGGCTTGATCATGTCGTACGCGGCGCGCAGGGCGGCATCCGCGTCGACGTAGTTGTTGTACGACATCTCCTTGCCCTGCAGCTGCCTGGCCTGAGCGATGCCGTGACCGCCGGCGCGCGTGTAGATCGCGCCGCGCTGGTGCGAGTTCTCGCCGTAGCGGAGAGTGGCGAGGCGCTCGGCCTGGATCGTGAGATGGGTCGGGAGGTCGCCGTCGTCCTGCAGCGTGCCCTCGGCGAACCAGGAGGCGACCGCCGTGTCGTAGGCCGCCGTGTGTGCGAAGGCACGGGCGGCGAGCTCGCGGCGCTGGGAGACCGAGGTGCCGCCCTGGGCGAGCGCTGCGATGATCCCGGGGTACGACTGCGGCGAGACGACGATCGCCACGTTGGCGTGGTTCTTGGCTGCGGCACGCACCATCGCGGGTCCGCCGATGTCGATCTGCTCGACCACGTCGTCGCCGACGGCGCCCGAGGCGACGGTCTCGACGAAGGGGTAGAGGTTGACGACGACCAGTTCGAAGGGGGTGATGTCGAGCTCGGCGAGCTGGCGCTCATGGTCCTCGAGGCGCAGGTCGGCGAGAAGGCCGCCGTGGATCTTGGGGTGCAGCGTCTTGACGCGTCCGTCGAGCATCTCGGCGACGCCCGTGACGGCGGCCACGTCTGTGACGGGGAAGCCCGCATCGCGGATGGTCGACGCCGTCGAACCGGTCGAGACGATCTCGACACCCGCATCGGCCAGAGCCGCGGCCAGGACGAGCAGGTCGGTCTTGTCGCTCACCGAGACGAGCGCGCGCCGGATCGGCACGGTGTCGCGGTCGCGGTAGAGCGTGGGGTCGTGGCGGGGGCCGGCCATGATGGCTCCTTCGTGCGGGGGCGTCGGGTGGAGGGGTCAGGAAGAAGGGCTGAGGGCGAGATCACCGTCGGCGATCGCGCGGACGACGTCGATGAGCAGACGGCGCTCGACGGGCTTGATCCGCTCGTGCAGGCTGTGCTCGGTGTCGCCGTCGAGGATCGGGACTCGTTCCTGGGCCAGGATCGGGCCGGTGTCGACACCGTCGTCGACGACGATGACGCTGGCGCCGGTCTCGTCCGCACCGGAGGCGAGCGCATCGCGGACGCCGTGCGCACCGGGGAACTCGGGCAGGAATGCGGGATGGGTGTTGATGAGGCGCGGCGAGTACTGCGCGACGAGTGACGGCGGCAGCAGACGCATGAGTCCGCTGAGGACCACGAGGTCCGGGTTCCAGACGGCGAGCTGGCGCGCGAGCTCTTCGCCCCACGCCTCGCGGCTGTCGTGCTCGTGCCACGGCACCGTGAAACTGGGGATGCCGAACTCCTCGGCGTGAGCGAGCCCGTCGGCTTCGCGGTCGGCTCCGACGACGATCACCCTGGCGGGGAAATCGGGATGACGAGCGGCCTCGAGGAGGGCGCGAAGATTCGAGCCGGTGCCCGAGATGAGAACGGCGACCGTGAGCACGCGCCCAGTCTACCGGGGTGGGACGACCTGTTCCGCCCGACGTCCGCACATACGCGGCGGGTGTCAGTCGCGGTCGACTCGAGGCGGTGTGAAGCCGCGGAGATCGTCCAGGGGTGCCGTGTCGTCGAAGGTCTGCGTGTCGGAGAAGGGGATCCCCGGCACCGCGCCGGCCGCGGGTGCACCGGCCGACGTGAGGCTCGGGTCGAGCTCCGTCATCTCGGCGATCCAGCGGTCGGTGCGCTCCTCGGCCAACTCATCGCGATGGCGCGGGGAGAGCAGCAGGATCGCCGCTCCCACGAGGATCTCCAGACCCAGCGCGAGCATGAACGCCGGTGCCGAGGGGCCGACCTCCGCCAGTCGACCCGGACCCATCGAACCGCTCGCCAGCACGGCCGCGAGACCGAAGACTCCCGCGCTCACGCCGGCGATCCCCACCGCGATCGCGGCGCGCTGCATCATGCCCAGCGGCGTGCCCTCCCAGACGAGACGGGAACGAACGGCCCAGCCTGCGAACGCCCCGGCGGCGATCGGGACGAGCACGACGATCAGCATCCACATCGAGCTGTTCTCGGGCAGCAGCCCGAACACGGGGATGCCGGGCACGACGCCCAGCTGCGTGCCCGCGGGCGACACTGCGGTTCCCGCTCCGACGGCGAAGCCGGGACCGGCGAGCCAGGATGCGGCCCACACGATGAGGGTCGGCAGGTAGACGAGCTGCGCCAGGGTCATCACGGTCGCACCGAGCGCATCGACGCGGGCGGACTGGAACAGGGCGACGACCTCGCCGCCGCGGAACAGCGTCATCACGGCGAGCGCCAGGGCTGCCGCGCCGACGACGCCGACGAGCGCGAAGGCCGTGCCGCGCATGATCGCGACGGGCACGGGCGCCCAATCCTCGCGGGCGTCGATACGGTCGTGGAGACGGTCGAGGATGCCGCCGTCGCCCTCCTCCCATGCGACGCGGACGGCACCGCAGAGCGTACCGACGAGGTAGACGGCGGCAGGGAGGACGATCGCGAGGAGGAGCGGGGTCTGCACGGCCTCCAGCCGCGCCGTCAGCGCGACGCCCGTGGAGATCGCGGCGAACACCACCGTGCCCGACAACGATCCGAGCAGCCAGGCCCCGGCCGACGCGGCCCTGGACCCCGAGCGCGCGGCGAAGAGCAGCGTGAAGAGCAGGAACGCCAGCGGGGTGATCGACACCGCGAACGAGGCCGCCTCCGACGGGATCGCGAGAGCGACGAGGAGCTCGTCCGGGATGGTGACCGCCAGAGGCACCCCATGGCCGAACTCCCAGAGCGTCCCGGTGAGCGGCCAGAGCGCGCCCCAGTCGGCTGTGATGCCGAAGGCGAGCGTCCACAGCAGCGTCAGCGGCGCGAGCAGCACGACGAGACCGACCGCCGCGGCGATGGCGGCGTCGAAAGCGGCGAGGAGCGCGACGAGGAGGCGTTGCATAGCGTTTCGAGACTACGACGAGTTGCCGACGAAGCCCCGGGGGCGCGCGTGAGGTCGGCGACACGATAGCGTTTCTCCGGAGGTTTCCCGATGACAACTGCCCCGCCCGCCCCGGCATCCACCGAGCCCAAGAACTCCCTGGACCGCTTCTTCGAGATCAGCAAGCGCGGATCCACGATCGGCACCGAGATCCGAGGGGGTCTGGTGACGTTCGTCACGATGGCCTACATCGTGATCCTCAACCCGATCATCCTCTCCGGCAAGCCCGACGTCGCCGGAGACATGCTCAGCTTCAACGCCGTGGGCGCCGCCACCGCCCTGACCGCCGGCGTGATGACGATCCTGTTCGGGCTCGTCACGCGCCTGCCGTTCGGCTTCGCCGCAGGACTCGGCATCAACGCCTTCGTCGCGTTCTCGGTCGTCGGTCAGGTGACCTGGCCCGAGGCCATGGCACTCGTCATGATCAACGGTGTCGTCATCGTGCTGCTCGCCGCCACCGGGCTGCGAAAGGCGATCTTCGACGCCGTCCCCTTCCAGCTGAAGATCGCCATCACGGTCGGCATCGGCCTGTTCATCGCCTTCATCGGCTTCGTCAACTCGGGCTTCGTCACCGCGACCGGCGCCTCGTCTCCCCCGGTCGGCCTCGGTGTGAACGGCTCGGTCGCGACCGTGCCGACCCTGCTGTTCGTGATCACGCTGCTGCTCACCGGCATCCTCGTCGCTCTCAAGATCAAGGGCGGCATGCTGATCGGCCTCATCGGCGGCACCGTGCTCGCGGTCATCGTCGAGGCGATCTGGCACATCGGCGCCCGCGGCTTCGACGACGAGGGCAACGTGGTGAACCCCGGCGGCTGGGGCCTCACGGTACCTGCGCTCAGCGGCTCTCCCGTCGGCGTTCCCGACCTCAGCCTGATCGGCGCCGTCGACTTCAGCTTCGACCTCAGCAAGGTCAGCCTCGTCGCGATCGTGATGATCGTCTTCACACTGCTGTTCACGAACTTCTTCGACGCGATGGGCACCATGACGGGCCTCGCGAAGGAGGCGAACCTCGCCGACGACAACGGGGACTTCCCGCGCATCAAGTCGGCGCTGGTGGTCGAGGGCGTCGGTGCGATCGCCGGTGGTGCGACCTCCTCGTCCTCGAGCACGGTCTTCATCGAGTCGGGTGCCGGCATCGGCGAGGGCGCCCGCACGGGTCTCGCGAACGTCGTCACCGGCGTGGTGTTCCTGATCGCGATGTTCCTGACCCCGTTGACCTCGATCGTCCCCACCGAGATCGCCGCCGCAGCGCTGATCATCGTCGGTGCGATGATGATGGCGCAGATCCGCTACATCGACTTCAGCGACTTCCGCGTGCTGCTGCCGGTGTTCCTCACCGTCTCGGTCATGCCTCTGACCTACTCGATCGCGAACGGCATCGGTGCGGGCTTCGTCAGCTGGGTGCTCATCCACGCGTTCTCCGGCAAGGCCAAGACCATCAGCCCGCTGCTGTGGGTCGTGGGCGCCGGCTTCCTGATCTTCTTCGCCCGAGGTCCGATCGAGGCCCTCTTCGGCGTCGGGATCTGACACCGATCCGAGATCACGAGAGGGGCGGGTGCTGCGGCACCCGCCCCTCTCTCGTGCCTCCATCCGCCGCGGCCGTCACATGCATGAGCATCCGCCGGATGCAGGAGCACACGCCCCGAGCAGTCATGCATCCGTCGAGAAGTCATGCATCTGACGAAGACGACCACCTCCCGAGGCTCAGGCGTAGGCGGCCGCGAACTCCGGCGACGGCTCGATCGGCTCGATCACGTCGATCAACACGCCGCCAGGCGCCTCGATGATGAAGTGTCGCTGCCCGAAGGCCTCGTCTCGAAGGGGCAGTCGCTCAAGAAGACCCTGCTCCCCCACCAGTCGCGCATGCTCGGAAGCCGCATCCGGCACCTCGACGTTCAGCAGCAGACCGCGCACGGGCTCGCGGAAGCCCTCCGGAATCGTCTCGTGCGCCCGGTCGAGGATCGCGAGCTCACCGCCGTCGATGCGCAGGCTCACGTACCAGTCGGCCTCGAACACCACCTCGAAGCCGAGCTCCTCGCGATAGAAGCGCGCGGCGGTGGCGACATCGTCCACCATCAGCACCGGGTAGAAGCTTGTGATCTGCATGACTGCCCCTCTTACGTACACTGTGTTTGTATCTGGCGGGACTAGGATACATACAACCTGCATGTAAAGGAAGACCATGGCCCGAGCATCCGCGGCCGACGCCGCCGAGACTGCACGACGCATTCTCGAGACCGCCGCGTCCCACTTCGCCGCGCAGGGATACGGGGCAGCGTCCGTCGACGAGATCGCCCGCGCATCTGCGGTGACCCGTGGAGCCGTCTATCACCACTACACGTCGAAGCCGCTGCTGTTCGCCGCCGTCGCCGCGGAGCAGCAGCGGATCGTCGCCGATGCGATCGTCACAGCCACCGCGGAAAGCACCCCGGACACCGCGCTCCGCGACGGCAGCCACGCGTTCCTCGACGCCATCACCCGGGGAGCCGCGTCGCGCGTGCTGCTCATCGACGGTCCTGCCGTTCTGGGGTGGGAGGAGTGGCGCCGACTCGACGGAGAGGGACCGGAGCAGGAGCTGCGCACCGGCCTGCGCGAGGCCGGCGTCTCCCCCGCCCTCCTGGGCCCGCTCACCGCGGCGCTGTCCGGGGCGATGAACGAACTGGCCCTCTGGCTCGTCGCCCGCCCGGACGACGACGACGCGCGAACGGATGCGCACGCGGCGCTCGATCGCCTCCTGAATGCCGTGGCGCCGCGGAGCTGAGCCGGGGCGCTGCCCGCCGTCGAGCAGCCGACCGAACGGGCACGGACGGGCATGAAAGAAGGCCCCGGAGTGGAGTCCGGGGCCTTCAGATCAAGCGTAGCTCAGATCAGAGCGCTTCGATGATCGCGCGCATCAGGTCTGCCGTCTCGGACGGCGTCTTGCCGACCTTGACGCCGGCGGCCTCGAGGGCCTCCTTCTTCGCCTGAGCGGTACCGGCGGAACCGGACACGATCGCACCGGCGTGACCCATGGTCTTGCCCTCGGGAGCGGTGAAGCCCGCGACGTAGCCGACGACCGGCTTGGTGACGTTCGCCTTGATGTAGTCGGCCGCACGCTCCTCGGCGTCGCCGCCGATCTCGCCGATCATCACGATCGCCTTGGTCTCCGGGTCGGCCTCGAACGCGGCGAGCGCGTCGATGTGCGTGGTGCCGATGACCGGGTCGCCGCCGATGCCGATGGCGGTGGAGAAGCCCAGGTCGCGCAGCTCGAACATCATCTGGTAGGTCAGGGTGCCCGACTTCGACACGAGGCCGATCGGTCCCTTGCCCGTGATGTTCGCCGGCGTGATGCCCACGAGCGCCTCGCCCGGCGTGATGATGCCGGGGCAGTTCGGGCCGATGATGCGGGTCTTGTTGCCCTTGCTCTGGGCGTAGGCCCAGGCCTCGGCCGAGTCGCCGACGGGAACGCCCTCGGTGATCACAACGAGCAGCGGGATCTCGGCATCGATGGCCTCGATCATCGCGTCCTTCGTGAAGGCGCCGGGCACGAAGGCGATCGACACGTCGGCGCCGGTCTCCTTCATGGCCTCGGCGACCGAGCCGAAGACGGGCAGCTCGACGGCGTTGCCGTCCTTGTCGGTGTGCGAGACCGTGGTGCCGGCCTTGCGGGCGTTCACGCCACCGACGACCTGGGTGCCGGCCTTGAGCATCAGTGCGGTGTGCTTGGTGCCCTCGCCGCCGGTGATGCCCTGGACGATGACCTTGGAGTCCTTGTTGAGGTAAATCGACATTCTTCTCGTCCTTCAGTCTCAGGCGTTGGCGAGCTCGGCGGCCTTGTCGGCGCCCTCGTCCATGGTGGCGGCCAGGGTCACGAGCGGGTGCGCGTACTCGGCGAGGATCGCACGACCCTCGTCGACGCGGTTGCCGTCGAGGCGCACGACGAGCGGCTTGGAGGCCGTGGCGCCCAGCGTCTCGAGGGCACCCTTGATGCCGTTGGCGACGGCGTCGCACGCCGTGATGCCGCCGAAGACGTTGACGAACACGCTCTTGACCTGCGGGTCGCCGAGGATGACGTCGAGGCCGGCGGCCATGACCTCAGCCGAAGCGCCGCCGCCGATGTCGAGGAAGTTGGCCGGCTTCACACCGTTGTGGTTCTCGCCCGCGTAGGCGACCACGTCGAGCGTGGACATGACCAGTCCTGCGCCGTTGCCGATGATGCCGACCTCGCCGTCGAGCTTCACGTAGTTGAGGCCCGACTCCTTGGCCTTGGCCTCGAGCGGGTCTGCGGCGTCCTTGTCCTCGAGCGCCTCGTGCTCGGGGTGGCGGATCTCGGAGGCGTTGTCGTCGAGCGTGACCTTGCCGTCGAGCGCGATGATATCGCCCTCTTCGGTGCGGACCAGCGGGTTGACCTCGACGAGCGTCGCGTCCTCGCCCTTGTAGACGTCGAAGAGCTTCACGAAGACGTCGGAGACCTTCTCGACGAGGTCTTCCGGGAAGTTCGCCGCGCGGGCGATCTCGACGGCCTTCGCCTTGTCGATGCCGGTGAGCGGGTTGACCTCGACGCGCGCGAGCGCCTCAGGGCGCTCGACGGCGAGCTCTTCGATCTCCATGCCACCCTCGACCGAGCAGAGGCTCAGGTAGGAGCGGTTGGCGCGGTCGAGCAGCACGGAGAAGTAGAACTCCTCGGCGATGCGCGCGCCCTGCGCGACCATGACGCGCTTGACGACATGACCCTTGATGTCGAGGCCGAGGATGGCCTTCGCTGCCTCATACGCCTCGTCGGGCGTCTTGGCGACCTTGACGCCGCCCGCCTTTCCACGGCCGCCGGTCTTGACCTGAGCCTTGACGACGACCACTCCGCCGATCTTCTCGGCAGCCGCCCTCACCTCTTCAGGGGTGTCCGCGACGATGCCGGCGAGGACCGGCACTCCGTACTTTTCGAAAACGTCTCGTGCCTGGTACTCGTACAGATCCACTGTGGTTCCTTCACTGGGCTGCTGTCTGGTAATTCTCTCGATGTCGAGACATCGACCAGTCCCCCAGCCTACTACCTCGGCCTGGGCGCTCCTGCGGCCCCGGCTCTCAGCGCCGGGCGGGCACCCCTGCTCGTCGCGCCGGAAGCGCGGCCCGACGCAGCTGCCGGGTGATCAGGAACGGCAGCACCACCAGAGCGGCGCCGGTGGCGACGATCACGGGGCGCACCACGAGCACCGGCAGGGAGCCCCACAGGGCGATGAGTATCGCCCCGACCAGCACCGCCGCGAGCACGAGCTCGCTCACGAGCAGCTGTCTGCGCACCGCCGCACTGTCCTCGGCCAGAGTCGTCCGCCGCCCGTGCACGGTGATGTGGGAGGTCCATCTCGTGCCGTCCCACCAGCGCCGCGTGCCGCGCCGCCGCGTGTCGAACCAGCCGGCCGGGATCCCGTCATCTCTCACGCTCCTCAGTATGACGTCGGCGCCTCGGCGTCTCCGCCCGGCGAGGTCTAGGCTTTCGCCATGCACGAATCCGCAGAACTGCGCACCGGCGTCGTCGCCGCGGCGCTCGAACTCTTCAGCGCTCAGGGGTTCGACCAGACGTCGGTGGAGCAGATAGCCAAGGCCGCCGGAGTCTCCCGCTCGACGTTCTTCCGCCAGTTCGGCGGCAAGGAGGACGTGGTCTTCGCCGATCACGAGGTGCTCCTGGAACAGCTCAGGGAGTTCCTCGACGAGGGACACGACGATCCGTGGGGTGCGGTGTGCGCAGCCTCCGAGTCGGTCTTCGCCCACTTCGCGCACGATCCGGAACTCGCCAGGCGCCGCTACCAGATCGTGCGTCAGGTGCCCGTGCTGCGCGAACGCGAGATCATCACGGTCTTCCGCTATGAGCGCCTGTTCGACGACTATCTGCGCGGCGCGCTCCCCGGTGTCGACCCGCTGGATGCGGTCGGCTTCGCCGCCCTCGTGACGGCGGTGCACAACCACGTGCTGCGCCAGCTGCTGCGCGGCCGCAAGAAGGTGCCGCTGGCGACACTGCAGACGGCGCTGGCCGATGTGCGTCGTCGCTACGGCGTCGCCGGAGACGATGCCGTAGCCGCCCCGGACGACATGGTCGTGGCGGTGTTCCCCCGCTCCATGCCGATCGCCGAAGTCGGTCGCCGGCTGCAGTCCCAGCTCGACTAGTCTCGCGAGGGTCGTGGAACCGAGTATCGAGGGGTACGATACTTGGTGCCACGAAGGAGCCCCATGAGCACTGCAGCCTCCCCCTTCCCCGGCGAGCGCGTCTCGTCGTACGACATCACCGGACGTCAGGACAGCGACTACTACGCGGTCTTCTCCGACATCCCCGCTGCCGACCGTGCGGCGTGGGACCGCGCCAAGGCCTACATCGACGAGGTCGCCCCGCAGATGGCGGATGCCTGGGACCGTGCGGAGTATCCGCTCGAGGCTGCCCGGCGAATGGGCGAGATGGATCTCGTCGTCGACGGCGTCCAGCACCCCGCGCTCACGAGCCTGTCCCCGCTGGCCGCGGGCCTGGTGAACATGGAGATCTCCCGCGGCGACGGATCGCTGGGCACGATCCTCGCGGTGCAGGGCGGACTCGCGCTGCGCACGCTGGCGCTGTTCGGTTCCCCCGCGCAGCAGGAGCAGTGGCTCACTCATATCGCCGACGGCTCGGTTCTCGGGTCGTTCGCGCTCACCGAGCCCGACCACGGCTCGGACTCGGTCTCGCTGGAGACCGTGGCCCGCCGCGACGGCGACGAATGGGTCATCCGCGGGACGAAGAAGTGGATCGGCAACGGCGCCTCCGGCGGCATCACGTTCGTCTGGGCGCGCGTCGACGACGAGGGCGCCGAGGAGCACGGCGCCGTGCGGTGCTTCCTCGTGGAACAGGACACCCCCGGCTACACCGGCCGCGTGATCCGCGGCAAGGCCTCGCTGCGCGCGATCCACCAGGCGCACATCGCGCTCGACGACGTGCGGGTTCCGCTCGACGCCGTGCTGCCGGGGACGAAGAGCTTCAAGGATGCCTCCATCGTGCTGTACGCGACCCGCTCGGGCGTCGCGTGGTCGGCGCTCGGACACGCGACCGCCTGCTACGAGGCGGCGCTGGCGTATGCGACCCAGCGGGTGCAGTTCGGAAAGCCGCTCGCCAAGTTCCAGATGGTCCAGGAGCGCCTCACCCACATGCTCGAGGACCTCACCGCCATGCAGCTGTACTGCCGGCGCATGGCCGACCTCGAGACGGCCGGCGAGCTGCGCCCGACCCAGGCGTCGCTGGCGAAGTTCCACAACACGCGAGCCGCGCGCCGGATCGCCTCGACCGCCCGCGACATGCTCGGCGGCAACGGCATCCTCCTCGAGAACGGCGTGATGCAGCACATGGCCGACATCGAGGCCATCCACACCTACGAGGGGACCGAGAGCGTGCAGGCGCTGCTGCTCGGGCGCGACATCACAGGGATGAGCGCGTTCGTCTGAGCCGCTGTTCGCCGGGGTCGACTCACCGGCCGCCGGCGCGCACGTGGCGCTCTCTGCTCGCCGCTGCCCCGGCGACGCTCTGCACACCGAGCAGGAGGACCAGCGCCGCGACCGGCAGCGCCCATCCGCCGACGGCGGCATGCAGGATGCCGAGTCCGATCGGGCCGAAACCGGCGAGCAGGTAGCCGATCCCCTGGGCCATGGTCGACAGGTGCGCCGTGTGCGCCGCGTCGGGAGCCCGCAGCACGATGTAGGTCAGCGACAGCGTGATGGCGGTGCCCTGGCCGAGCCCGAGCAGCGTCATCCACACCCAGGGCGCGACTCCTCCCGGCACGACGAGGAGGCCGATCAGCCCCGCTGCGCACAGCAGCGTCGAGAGCAGGACGGGCAGCCACGTCGGCCGGATACGTCGCAGCATCATCGGCGCGAGGAGCGCTGCCGCGACCCCGGGGAAACTCGAGTACGACAGCAGCAGACCGGCATCGGCCAGCGGTACTCCGGCGTCCTGCAGCATCGTCGGGATCCATGTCAGCGCGGCGTAGTAGCTCAGACTCTGCAACCCCATGAACACCGTGACCGCCCACGCGACCGGGTCGCGCAGCAGCACCGACATCCGCGGCTCGTCCCGCGGCTCCGCGATCGCGTCGCCGGGCGTTCCGGCCACGCTCGCGGACCCGCGCACCGCCCGGGGCAGCCAGACCAGCAGCGCGAGGACCGCGGGAACGGCCCAGAACGCCAGCGCGCCACGCCATGACCCGTCGAGCGCGGTCATGAGCGGCACCGTGAAGGCGGCGGCCGCGGCAGCGCCCACGAACAGCGCCGTGGAGTACAGCCCCATCATCAGACTGAGACGGTGCGCGAAGTCCTGCTTGATCACCGCGGGCATGCAGACGTTCGCGACCGCGATACCCGCGCCGACCAGCACCGTGCCGCCGAAGAGCGCCACCGGAGAGTCGAGGAGGCGGGTGCCGATGCCGACCGCCACGACGACCATCGTCAGCGCGAGCAGCCGATGCAGCCCGATCCGGCGGGTCAGCGTGGGGGTGAGGAAGGCGAAGGCACCGAAGGCGAACACGGGGATCGTCGTCAGCAGACCTGCCGCCGCGGAGGGGATGCCGAGGTCGCGCTCGATCGCCGGGAGCACCGGGCCGACCGAGGCGACACCCATGCGGAGATTCAGCGCGATCAACAGCAGCCCGACGCCCACGTAGACCCCGAACAGGACGCCGCCGTGACGAGCCGACGGCGTGGTCAGCGGGGTCGGGGCGGTGTCGAGCGGCTCGTGCATCGTGGTCATGCTTCGAGTCCAGCACCCGGGCACCGCATCAGAAAACACGTAAACTGCAACGTGATGTCGAATACACGCCAATCCGCTCGGATCGTCGATCTGAGCCTGGTCGACTTCGACGCCCTCGCCACTCTGCCGATGGAGGGCGCCTACCGCTTCGCGCACGCCGAGACCTCACCGCGCCATGCCCATCCGCTCGGGCACCTGGTGCATGCGGCTTCGGGAGTGCTCTCACTGCTCACCGACGACGGGGCCTGGATCGCGCCATCGACGCGCATGGCGTGGGTGCCCGCCGGCGCGGAGCACCGTCATCGCGCGCACGGACGCACCGACATGCGCATCGTCCACCTGACCGCGGAGCTCGCCGCGCGGCTGCCGACCACCCCCGCCGTCCTCGTCGCGACGCCGCTCGCACGAGAGGCCCTCCTGGCGATGACATCCGACCGCCCCCGCAGCGCGGGCGCGCTGGAGCACCTACGCCGGGTCATCGTCGACGAGGCGATCACCGCCCCCGAGCAGCCGCTGCATCTGCCGGAACCGCACGACCCGCGTCTGCGTCGGGCGGCCCGCATCGTCGAGGACGACCTCGCCACGCCCGTGAGCCTCGGCGAGCTCGGCATGCGCACTGGAACCACCGAGCGAACCCTGAGCCGCCTGTTCCCTCGGGAGACCGGCATGGGATACCGGCAGTGGCGTCTCCAGCTGCGCGTGCATCGTGCGCTCGTCCTGCTCGCCGACGGCACCTCGGTGACCGAGACGGCCGCGGCCTGCGGGTGGGCGACGACCAGCCAGTTCATCCAGCAGTTCACACCGCTCGTGGGGATGACCCCCGGCCGCTACCGTCTGTCTCAGCACTCGGCGTGATGCGGTCGGCTCAGACCGCGCGCACCATGCACACGAGCCGCTCGCGCTCGTCCCACGAGGGCACCCGCTCGAATCCCCGCGATTCATACAGACGCACGGGACCATCACGCCAGTCCCACACCGACAGCCGCACCTGCACGGCACCGAGAACGGCCGCATCGTCGAGGGCGGCGTCCAGCAGCGCCGAACCCACCCCGCGACCGCGCGCCGCAGGCTCCGCCCACAGGCGCTTGACCTCCGCCACCTCGTCGCGCACCGAGAGGACCACGACGCCGACGACGCGTGCGCCCAGCAGCGCCACACGCACCCGGTGCGCGGCGTACGCCGCCGCAGGGTCTTCGACCTCGCGCAGGTAGCGTTCGGGCAGCGGCGGCACCGGAGCGAGGGTGGTCCCGTGCTCCTGCAGGCTCTTCTCGAGCTCGGTCTGCTGCAGATAGGCGCGCACGGCCGCGCCGACCTCGATCGCATCAGGTCCCGTGAGGTCGGCGAGGCGGATCAGCGGTCGGTCGAGCGCTGATCCCGCAGCGGTGCTCATGTTCAGTCGCAGCCGCAGCCGCCGGACGGCGTCTTCACCATGAAGCACACGTCGCACACGCCGTAGTCGCGCTCCTCCACGGGCTTCGGGGCCTTCTCGGCGCGGGGCGCGGAGACACGAGGAGTCGTCGTGCGCTTCGCCGCACGCGGCGGCGTCAGCGGGATGAACTCGCTCGGGTGGCTGACGTAGAAGTACGGTGCGCGCCCCTCGCTCGGCTGCAGTCGCAACGGGGCGGATCCGACGACGAGACGCTCGTCTTCGGTGAAGCCGTTCGTGTAGGTGCGCCCGATGTGGAGCGGAGCGCCCTCGCCACGGCGGATCGCCTCGATGTAGCGACCGCGGTCGATGAACGAGCTGATCCCGATCTCTTCGACGATGGCGGTGATGAACGCGTGGTTGGACGGATCGATGCGATGCGCGCGCAACGCTTCCGGGAGCGAACGGTATGGACGGGAGGTGCCTGCGGGGGTCGGCCCCTGTGCTTCTTTCATCAGTTCCAGGATCGCACGCCCGGAGGGGTGCGTTCGACCGTTTTCCGCTCGTATACGTGCCAAACTGACGTCATGGCCCAGGCGACGATCATCGGCTCCGGCCCGAACGGGCTCGCCGCAGCCGTCACGCTCGCCCGCGCCGGCTACCGGGTGCGAGTGCTCGAGGGCGCCGACACGATCGGCGGCGGCGTGCGCACCAGCGAATCCACTCTTCCGGGGTTCCGGCACGACGTCTGCTCCGCCGTGCACCCGGCCGCCCTCGCCTCCCCGTTCTTCCAGGCGTTCGGCCTCGACCGGCGCATCGAGTGGATCCGCCCCGAGGCCTCGTACGCCCACCCGCTCGACGACGGACGCGCGGCGATCGCCTGGCGCGACATCGAGCGCACGGCGGCCGCGCTCGGAGTCGACGGCTCCGCCTGGACCTCGCGCCTGCGTCCGCTCAGCACGCACATCGACGGCGTCGTCGACTTCACCGGCAATCAGCTGCTTCGCCTCCCCCGCGACCCGGTGACCGCCGCCCGCTTCGCGATCCGCATGCTGGACCAGGGAACCCCCCTGGCCGCTCGCGCCTTCCGCACCGAAGAGGCTGCGGCTCTGCTCTCGGGGGTCGTCGCCCACGCGAACTCCGCCCTGCCCTCGTTGGCGGGTGCCGCCGCCGGCCTGCTGCTCGCCGCACTCGGGCACGCGGGCGGCTGGCCGTATCCGCGGGGCGGAGCGCAGCGCATCGCCGACGCGATGGTCGCCGACCTCGAGCAGCACGGCGGCACGGTCGAGGCGGGCACGCCCGTCTCCGACCTGGGGACTCTGGACTGGGGCGATCCCCGTCGCGGGGACCTGCTGCTGCTGAACACCTCACCGCGGCTCGCGCTCACGCACCCCGACGTTCCTGCGGGTTACGCCCGTGCGCTCCGTTCGTACCGGTACGGGCCGGGAGCCGCGAAGGTCGACTTCGCCCTCGACGGACCGGTCCCGTGGGCGAACCCCGACGTCGCCCACGCGCCGACCCTGCATCTGGGCGGCACGCGCGCCGAGGTCTGGGCGAGCGAGAACGCCGTCGCCGCCGGACGAGTGAGCGCACGGCCCTATGTGCTCGCCGTGCAGCCCTCGATCCTCGACGATTCCCGCGCTCCCGCAGGCAAGGCGGTGCTCTGGGCCTACATCCACGTGCCGCCGGGATCGGACCTCGACCCGACCGAGTCGATCACCGCGCAGGTCGAGCGCTTCGCACCGGGCTTCCGCGACCTCATCCTCGCGCACCACGCGGTGCCGGCATCGTCGCGCGAGGCGGTCAACCCCACGGAGATCGGTGGCGACATCTCCGGCGGAGTGTTCGACATGCGCCAGGCACTGCGGCGCCCGACCCTCTCCCCCGCCCCCTGGCGCACACCGATGCACGGTGTGTATCTGGCATCAGCCGCGACACCTCCGGGTCCGTCCGTGAACGGCATGGCCGGTTGGCACGCTGCCCGCACAGCTCTGCGGGATGCCGGTGAACCTGCAACCCTGGCCGACCTCTTCGACTGATCCCCTCCCCTTCCGCCGCGGATCGCCTGCGGCCAGGATGGGACCATGCGCTACGAGATCCCGGCTCCGATGCTCGCCAAGGCGGTGCCGGCGGTACCCGACCCGGCGAAGACCCCCGGCGGCCTGCTGTACGAGCCGAAGTGGGACGGATTCCGCGGGCTCATCGCCTGGGACGGCGAGACGGTGGAGATCGGGTCGCGCGGCGCGAAGCCCCTGACCCGCTACTTCCCCGAACTGGTCGAGGCGATCCCCGATCTGCTTCCTGGACCATGCCTGCTCGACGGCGAGATCGTGGTCGCCACCGGGGCCCACGGATCGCAGCGCCTGGATTGGGAGGCGCTGAGCCAGCGCATCCACCCCGCGGCTTCACGCATCGCGAAGCTCTCCGTCGAGACACCTGCGATGTTCGTCGCCTTCGACCTGCTCGCCTCAGGGGAAGACGATCTGCTCGCCGAGTCCTTCGAGACCAGGAGGGCACGTCTCGAGACTCTCATGGAGGGCGTCGAGCATCCGCTGCACCTCACGCGCACGACCCGTGATCGGGATGCGGCGGTGCGCTGGCTCGCCGAGTTCGAGGGCGCGGGTCTCGACGGCGTCGTCGCGAAGCCGCTCGACCAGCCCTACGCCCCGGGCAAGCGCACCCTGTTCAAGATCAAGCACGCCCGCACGGCCGACGTCGTCGCGCTCGGCTACCGCATCCACAAGTCCGGTTCAGGAGTCGGCTCGCTCCTGGTCGGGCTGTACGGCGGCGACGGAGTGCTTCGTCAGGTCGGCGGAGTGGCGGCGTGGAGCGACGCCCGCCGACAGGAGCTCGTCGAGGAGCTCGCCCCGCTGGTCGAACGTGACGAAGCAGGAGACGCCGTGACCGCGGAGGGCGAGAGGTCGCGGTTCAGCGGATCGAAGGATGTGAGCTTCGTGCGTCTGCGCCCCGAGCGGGTGCTCGAGGTGCGCTACGACCAGCTCGAAGGCGCCCGCTTCCGCCACACCGTGCAGTTCGAGCGCTGGCGCCCCGATCGCGATGCCCGCTCGTGCACCTACGAGCAGCTGGACACCGTCGCCGGCTACGACCTCGCGGATGTCCTGAGCTGAGCTGTCCTGGGCCGAGGGACGTCAGTCCTTCTCCGCCGGCGCGCCGTCGTCGTCCCAGTTCGCCGCCACCTTCTTGCTCGGCTGCACGCGTGGGGGCTCCCCCGGCATCTTGGGGAACTCCGGCGGGAAGGGAAGCTCTCCGAGCCCGTTCTCCCTGTCGCGCTCCCACCACTCCAGCAGCGTGTCGATGCGGCCCGGTGCGTCCTGCATCGCGGCCCAGGGATCGCCGACCTCCTGCAGGCGCTTCGGGATGCTGCGCACCGTGAACGCGGTCGGGTCGAGGCCGTCGAGCTCGTCCCACGCCACGGGTGTCGAGACGGTCGCGCCGGGAAGCGCGCGAGGGCTGTAGGCGCCGGCCATCGTACGGTCGCGGTTGGCTTGGTTGAAGTCGACGAAGATGCGCTCGCCGCGCTCTTCCTTCCACCAGTTCGTCGTGACCTGATCCGGCATCCGCCGCTCCAG
Source organism: Microbacterium sp. DWRC1-3 (assembly GCF_049896645.1). Taxonomy (NCBI): domain Bacteria; kingdom Bacillati; phylum Actinomycetota; class Actinomycetes; order Micrococcales; family Microbacteriaceae; genus Microbacterium; species Microbacterium sp. DWRC1-3. The sequence continues at coordinate 735,503 of NZ_JAFCUS010000002.1, read as the reverse complement.
CTCGCGGCCGGCGGCGATCACGGCATGCCGCACGTCCAGGAACTCGTGCGTCGGCTCGATCGGCGCGAACACGTGCAGGCCTCTGTTGCCGCTGGTCTTGGCGAACGCGTCCAACCCGGCCTCGCGCAGCACCTCGCGCAACGCGTGGGCGGCCCTCACGGCATCCGCGAAGTCGGTGCCGGGCTGCGGGTCGAGGTCGATGCGCAGCTCGACCGGGTTGTCGGCATCGGTGGCGAGCGACGCCCAGGGGTGGAACACGATGGTGTTCATCTGCACGGCCCACACGATCGCGCTCGCCCGGTTCAGGACGATCTGCGGATGCTGACGCCCACTGTTGTAGGTCACCATGACGGCGTCGACGAAGTCCGGGGTCCCCTTGGGCGGGTTCTTCGAGAAGAAGTCCTCGGCCCGCGCTCCGCCTGCGGGGCCGATGCCGTCGCGGAACCGCTCGAGCGACACCGGGCGGTTGCCGTTCGCAGCCAGGAACGGCACCGCCACCAGCTGCACGTACTCCGCCAGCTCCGCCTTGGTGATGCCGAGGTCGGGCCACACCACTCGATTCGGGCTGGAGAGCGCGACCTCACGCTCGCCATCGGAGTCGGCGACGATCAGGGTCACGCGTTCGGAGGCCATGCTCCGACCCTAGAGCGCCGCCCGGACAGACGGAACCCCGCGCGCCTCGACGGCGCGCGGGGTTCGCATCGGTCGCGTCGGATCAGTCGCCGAGGTCGACCGCCAGTACGAGAACCGGCGTGAGTGCATCCCGCTCGACGACGATCGAGGGGCCGGCCGAGTCGACGATCACGCCGGCGATGTCGGTGTGGCTGGTGAGCACCTTCGCCAGCTGCTCGGGCGCGAACGGGAGCGGACGGTCGCCGCGTCCCAGCGCGATGACCTCGAGCGGGTGCGAGAACAGCTGCAGGAATCGGCGGCCGTCGGTGGTCTGCGCCTCGGCGATACCGACGGGGCCACCGCCGGAGCCGTCGTTGACCGCCACCCACATCCGCTTCGTGGCGAGGGCTTCGCCGACCTTGACGACGGAATCCTGCTCGCGCGGGGCGGCGAGGATGCTCTTCACGGTCATGTCGACATCGGCCTGCTCGAGGGTCTTCTGCAGAAGCTCGGTCGGGAACACCACACGGTGCGGCGCCGAAGCGTTGTCGACGATGAGTCCGGCGAAGTCGCCGGACACGACCTGCTGCAGCACCGAGGTGACCGGCTGGGCGACGGCCGACGTCCCCGACGGGTCCGCCTCGAGCTGCACGGAATCGCGCACCGCGCCGGCCGAGCTGAACGCCAGCATGTACTGACGGTCTTCTGCGTCGCGCACGACGGCGACGGAGAGCGGCTTACCCTCGCTGATCTGTGCGCGCGCATCGCCGTTCACACGGATGTACAGGTGCCCCTGGAGCGCCTGACGCATCACGCCGAGAAGCTGGTCGTTGGTCGCGCCCGCTTCGATCTCGGTGAGGGCTTCGCGCAGCAGCACGTTGTCCTTCATCCCGGCGACGGTCTCTGTCTGCTCGGGCGGCATCGCGGAGGCGAGAGGCAGACGCCGCTCCTCTGGCGCCTGCGGCTGAGCGGTCGGAGGCGGCGTGGTCCGTGGTGCGGCGGGCGCCGCAACCGGCTGCGCGTCGGTGGTCGACGCGCCCTCTGCGCTCGGCAGCGCGACTTCGGGCCCGGCTTCCGCGCCGACGCCCCGGAAAGCCTGCACCGAGATGCCGATCGACGGTGCCGCGACGGGCTGCTCCGCCTCGACGGTGGGCGCGTCGGTCGGGCGCGTATCGTTCTGCGCGGCGTCGGTCTCGACGGCCTCGGTGGTGGGGGCGACGGCATCGTCACCGGACTTCTTGCGGCGGGAGAAGAGGGCCATATGAGCCAGCCTAACCGGCAATCCGACCGGTGCTTCGCCGAAGCGGAAACACCCGCGGCGGGCTAGATCTTCTCGATCGGTGCGACCTTGATGAGGAGCTTCTTCTGTCCTGCCGAGTCGAATCGCACGTGGGCGATGCGCTTCGCACCCTCACCCGTCACCGCGTCCACTCGCCCCTCGCCGAAGTCGACGTGACGGATGCGATCGCCGGCGGCGAGTTCGAGGTCTCCGTTGTCGCGCATCTTGGCCGTGACCCGGTTGGGGAACTTGTCCATCGCCGTCGACAGCGGCTTCAGGGAGTCGCGCCCCGGCAGCGACTTCACCGCGAACCGGTCGCCGGAACTCGAACCGCCGAAGCCGCCCTGGCGACGTGCGTTCAGTGCGCGCGACTGCATGCCGCCGCGCGAGTTCACATCGCCCGGCGACTGTCGCCAGTCGATCAGGCCCGCCGGGATCTCCTGCAGAAAGCGGCTGGGCATCGCGACAGTGACCTCGCCGAACTGCGCCCTCGTCATCGCGAGGGACAGGTGCAGACGCTTGCGGGCACGCGTGATGCCGACGTAGAAGAGTCGACGCTCCTCCTGCGGTCCACCGGGCTCGCCGGCCGAGATGCGGTGCGGGATGAGGTCTTCCTCGACGCCGGTGACGAACACGGCGTCGTACTCCAGACCCTTGGCCGTATGCATGGTCATGAGCGAGACCGAGCCCGACTCGTCGTCGAGGTCATCGGCATCGGAGACCAGGGCGACCTCGGTGAGGAAGTCGACGATCGTGCCTTCGGGGTTGTTGCGCGCGAAGTCGCGGGCGACGGCGACGAACTCGTCGAGGTTCTCGACGCGCGCCTCGTCCTGCGGATCGCGGCTCGCACGCAGTGCGTCGAGATACCCGCTCTTGCCCAGCAGCAGACTCAGGCCGTCGGCTACCGCGGTGGGCGGCGGCAGTTCGCCGCTGGCGGGTGTCAGGATGGCGGCGGCTTCGGCGAGCACCGCGTCGAGCTGACCGATCGCTGCCTGGATCTTCGGCCCGACGCCGAGCTGGCCCGGCATCGACAGCGCATCGCGGAAGCTGATGCCGTTCTCCTCGGCGAACCGGGCGATGGCCGTCTCGGTCACGTCTCCGATGCCGCGCCGTGGCTTGTTCAGGATGCGCCGCACCGACATCTCGTCGGCCGGGTTCGCGACCGCGACGAGATACGCGAGCGCATCCTTGATCTCGGCACGGTCGTAGAACTTCGTGCCGCCCATGATCTTGTACGGCACCGCGGAGCGGATGAAGATCTCCTCCAGCGCACGGGACTGCGAGTTCGTGCGGTAGAACACCGCCATCTCGGAGTAGGGCATACCGGCCCGGTGCAGCGCCTCGACCTCATCGGCCACGAACTGCGCCTCGTCGTGCTGCGAGTAGCCCGTGAAGCCGATGATGGGATCGCCGTCGCCCTTGTCGCTCCAGAGCTTCTTGTCCTTGCGGTCGAAGTTGTTGCCGATCACCGCGTTCGCCGCCGACAGGATGTTCTGCGTCGACCGGTAGTTCTGCTCGAGAAGCACCACTCGAGCACCCGGGAAGTCGCGTTCGAACTCGCTGATGTTGCGGATGTCCGCCCCGCGGAACGCGTAGATCGACTGGTCGGAGTCGCCGACCACGGTGAGCGAGGCGCCGGGCTCACCGGCATCCGCCGTGGGTGCGGGGTCGGGCTCGAAGATCATCATGCCGTTGGAGGCATATGGATCGGGGGCGGAACCTGCAGCCCCCGACACGGGGCGCGTGAGCTCGTGGATCAGCGAGTACTGGGCGTGGTTGGTGTCCTGGTACTCGTCGACCAGGATGTGGCGGAAACGGCGGCGGTAGGTGTCGGCGACCTGCGGGAACGCCCGGAACAGGTAAACGGTCTGCCCGATCAGATCGTCGAAGTCGAAGGCGTTGGCCTTCTGCAGCTGGCGCTGGTAGTCGGCGAAGACCTCGACGAAGACCCGTTCGGCTGGATCGCTCATGTTGGCCTGGCGCGCGTACGACTCGGCGTCGGACAGCTCGTTCTTGAGCTTGGAGATGCGCGACTGCACCGACGCGGGCGTGAGCCCGTAGGCGTCGGCCTCGTGCTCCTTGACCAGGCGCTTGAGGAGCGCCCGCGAGTCGCCGGAGTCGTAGATCGTGAACGACTTGGTGTAGCCGAACTGCTCGGCCTCACGGCGCAGGATGCGCACGCACGCGGAGTGGAACGTGGAGATCCACATGCCACGGGCGGCGTCGCCGATCAGTCCCTCGACACGCTCGCGCATCTCTCCGGCGGCCTTGTTGGTGAAGGTGATCGCGAGGATCTGACTCGGCCATGCCTCCCGCCCGCGCAGCAGCGAGGCGATGCGGCGGGTGAGCACGCTGGTCTTGCCCGATCCGGCCCCCGCGACGATGAGCAGCGCGGGACCGCGATAGGTGACGGCCTCGAGCTGCTGCGGGTTGAGGCCGGCGAGGAGATCGTCCTGTCCAGGGGCTCCCGACGAGCGAGGACCGGTGGTGGAGGGGACGATGAGAGGAGCTTCGGTCATGGCCTTATGAGTCTAGGCGTCGGCACCGACACCACGGCACGGGATCCCGGGGCGCAGACGGCAGGAGGAGGGGTGCGCGGTCGGCCTGCGCACCCCTCCTCCGGCTCAGGCGTCGCGTTTCCGACGGCGGACGGCCACCGCACCGGCGGTGAGGAGCATCAGTGCCAGGGCGACGGCCGCCACGGGGAGCTCGGAGCCGGTGGTCGCGAGTCCACCTGCACCGGTGCCGGTCCCGGCACCGGTGCCCGTCCCTGCGGCGATGCGGATGTCCGCCCAGCCGAGGATCCCACCGCTCGCGTCGAACACGGCGATCCGGTGCGCGCCGAGTGGTGCATCGGCGGGGATCGTCACCGCGATCGTGCCCGCGGAGGTGAGCGTCCCCGCCGCGATCCGCGACGGGTCGGAGTACATCCACACCGATACCTGCGCGCCCGCACTCTTCACACCGACGGTGACGGTGACCTTCTGCCCGGGTGTCGCGATCGAGGGGTCCACCGTCAGACCGTTGCGGTTGTCGTCGACGAGGCCGGTGCCCGGAAGCGGCGGGGTCTCACCGCCCGGGTTCTCACCGCTGGCTCCGGGGAGCGTCCCGGTGCGCAGCGCTTCGGACGCGAAGCCGTCGGCGAACCACCACACCGGACGCTGCCCGTCGACCGACAGCGAGGCCGGCGCGGTCGCGAAGCCCTCGTTGTTGATGTCGGGCATACCGGCGGGGCGGGCGTAGTGGGCGGTGCCCGGCTGCGCGGTGCCGTTCAGCGTGATCTCCGCCGAGCGGCCCTGGCAGCCGTCGTCGCACACGGCCCACAGCGTCTTGCGCACGCTGTCGTAGTCGAGCGCCATCACTCCGGTGAGACCGGGGGCGATCTCCGAGACCAGCGTCGCCGAACCGTCGGACCCGAGGGCGAAGGCGTAGACGTGGCCGTTGTCCTCGACCGCGACGAAGAACAGCCCACCGCCGTGACCGGCGTAGCTCTTCGGGTCGTACGCCGCACTCTTGCTGTCGTCGAAGAGCTTCCCGGCCAGCGCCGCGTCCGGCACCCACTGCACGGCCTCCATGCCGAGGTTCGCACCCACGGCCGGCAGCAGAGAGGTCAGATCCCATTCCTGCTGAGCGACGAGGTCGCCGTTCGAGGCGTCGGGGTCGACCTTGAGCACCACGTTCTGGTTCACACCCTTGGCGCTGTTGTCCCGTTCGGAGGCCACGTACACGAAGCCGTCGCCGTCGACCGTGATGCCCTCGGTGTCGGGGCCCGCGGCTGCCGGGTTCGCGGCATCCTTCTGGAAGCGCACGCGCTTGCCCGCATCCCATCCGTCGGCCTTCTCGACCGAGCCGTCGGCGTGCGCCTCGAGCTTCCAGATCCGACCCTCGCCGTTGTCGACCGCCCAGAGGAAGGCGCCATCGGCGGTCTCCTGCACGTCGAGTCCTGAGCTGTCTTCGAGGAACGTCGGGATGCTGTCGACCACGCGCACGTCGGCAGAGCCGGGCCACGTCGCCACCGCGATCTCTCCCGCGCAGACGTTGGCCGCGCCCTTCGTGGATTCGGCCGTGCCGGCGAAGGCACCCGTGGTGTCGGGGCAGCGGCCCCAGGTGGTCGCCGCGTGGCCGTCGCCCCAGGAGGCCTCGTCGACGAGCAGGTCGCCGTCGAACACCCGCACCGCATCGCCGGCGCCGAGGCCGAAGCCGAGCTGGGCCCGCTCGATCACGAGGTACTCCCCCGCGCCGATGCTGGTGCCGGCCGGGATCGCGTAGGCGTGGGTGTCGTCGTCGTCCTTCACCACGATGCCCGACACGTCGAGCGCGGTGCCGGTCGGGTTGACCAGCTCCACCCAGTCGTCGGGCGAGCCGCCGTCGGATTCGACCTCGTTGATGCGCACGGGGTTGCCGCAGGCGTTGCGCAGTCCCTTGGTCGAGACCGCGATGTCGATGAGATCGCCCGTGCCGTCCGCACAACGGGCGAGGACGCCGGCGGCGTGCGCGGCGTACGTGTGCTCGTCGACCGTGTTGCCGTTCGCGTCACGGACGGTGACGGTGTCGCCGTTGCCGAGTCCGAAGACGAAGTTCGCCGGCTGGTCGAAGACGAAGTAGCCGCCCGGCTGCACGATCGTGCCCGCCGGCAGCGGTGTGGTCTCGGCTGCATGGCCTGCGGGGTCGTTGTCCATCACTGTCCAGCCGGACAGGTCGACTGACGTGGTGCCGGTGTTCACGACCTCGACCCAGTCGGTGGCATCGCCGTTCGACTCGATCTCGTTGATGACGACGTCGGGCATGACACACGAGTTCGTCGCCCCCGGAGTCGGTCGGGCGAGCACGAAGGCGCCGACGCCGTCCGGGCATCGCGCGAGGGTGGCTGCAGCGAAGTCTCCGTCGATCGCGGCGTGCCCCTGCCACGGCAGAGTGTCGTCGATCATCGCGCCGGAGGCGTTGTAGAGGCGGATGCGGTCGGCGCTGCCGATGCCGATCGGCTCACGGAACGCGGCTTCGACACCGCCGGAGAGACCCACCGTCCCCTCCTCGACGACGAGGAACTGTCCCGCTCCGATCTGCGTGCCGTCGAGGAACTGCCAGCGGTGGTCATCGGAGTTGTCGCGGATCTCGTAGCCCGAGATGTCGAGCGCCTCGGTGCCGGGGTTGTGGAACTCCACCCAGTCGGCGGGCTGCGAGTCGACCTCGTTGATCACGATGGAGCCGGCGACCGGTGCGACCGAGCAGTCGTTGGGGGTGCCGGGCGTGGCCGCCGTCGCCGGCGCCCAGGCCCCCGTGCCGTCGGGGCAGCGCGCCCACACCGACAACGGTGCGGTGTTCTCGTAGGCGTAGGAGTCGACCTCGGTGCCGCTCGGGTCGAAGAGCACGACCTCGTCGCCCTTGCCGAGCCCGAAGGCGAAGTCGACATCCTTCACGAGCACCAGGAACTCCCCCGGAGCCAGCGAGGTACCCTGCGGAGCCGTGCCGAAGCTGTCGCGCTTCTCATCGGCGATGGTCCATCCGGTGAGGTCGACCGTCTCCGCTCCGGCGTTGTAGATCTCGACCTGGTCGGCGAGACCGGTCGCCGCGTCGTCATAGACGATCTCGTTCAGCACGAGACTCGGAGCGGCCGAGACCGTCTCGGAGGGGATGCCGGGATCGGCACCGATCGCGGCGGCGGGAGTGGCGAGCAGGGCGGCGGCGCTCAAGGCGCACACCGCCGCGACCGCCGCTGCACTGTGCAGGCGGGGCATGGAGGACTCCTGGGTGGCTGGGCCGGCGGTCCCCGCTGGTCGCGGGGCCGACCGGGAGGGGACTCAGTCGGGTACCAGCCCAGACCACCGATCCCGCGTGGCCGCAGAGGATCCCTCGGGTGCACGGCAGATGAACGGGAGGTGGCGATTGCCCGCATCCTCCTCGTCAGCGCACTCGGTGCCGCTCCGGTCGCACATCCTGTCGCCTGCCGCGGCTCAGCGCGACAGGAGGTGCGACCGGAGCATTCAGGCGATGCGGGTTCCCGGAGGCAGACGTCGAGCCGGCGTCCGGGTGCGCGCCCAGGCGCCGGCGAACAGCGAGCCCGCGATGACGACCTGTACGCCGAGGCCGACGAACCAGCTCGGCACCGACGAAGCGATCACCTCTTCGGCCGTAGGTGTCTGGCCATCCCCGTCGCACGGGTCCCAGCGCTGCTCGAGCGGAGACTGCTGGGCGCTGCGCAGGCCGTACTTGATCTGACCGAACATGTCGACCGGATACCCCTCCGGCGAGAACTCGGTCGGGGTCGCATCGGCGAGGACGATGAACGGGTTCGCGGCGAGCGTCCACCAGACCAGGTCGAACCGCGGCACCTCCTGCGTGCTGTTGACCTCCCAGCGATCACAGTCGGGGTTGCCGTTGGCGTCGTACGGACGCGAATAGACGGTCGCCTCGCTGCGCACCGCCATGCCGCCGAGCCCGAACGCGATGAGCGTACCGAACACGAGCGCGGCGACGACCAGATAGGTCGTCGCGACCGAGAACAGCGGACGGGCGATGAGTCCGCTCAGACCCACGCCGATCGCGGCCACGATGATGATCTCCGCCGCGAGCACGAGCAGCGAGAGGAGCAGCACGACCGGGTTCGCTCCTCCTCCCAGCAGCGACAGGGCGAGGAAAGGCAGCGCGACGACGAGGAACGCTCCGCCGGTGGCGACCGCCGCGACGAGTTTGCCGAGCATGATGTCACCGGTCGATGCGGCGGTCACCTGCACCGCGGCGAGCGTCGCCGCATCCCGATCCCCGTTGATCGCATTGCCGCTGAGCGTCGGCGACACCAGCACGACGAGCAGCAGCACGATGTTGACGACGATCGAGTACACGCCTGCGCCGATGGCATCGCCCCAGGAGTACACGGCGAACGAGAGCCCCGTGACGCCGAGCAGCACCAGGGCGAAGACGCCGAGCAGCACGTACCAGCCCACACTGCGCAGGCGCTGGGTCAGTTCGAGTCGGGCGATGATGCCGATGTTCGCGAGACTCATGCGCCCGCCTCCGTTCCGGTGGGTGCCTGATGTGGTGTCGTGTGCTGCAGGTTCAGGAACGTGTGCTCCAGCTGGCTCTGCGCCGGTGCGAACTCCACGACAGGGAGTCCTGCTTCGACGAGATGCCGCAGGGCCTGCGCCGCGGCGTCCTCCCCCTCGAACCCGACGAGCACCGCGCCGCGATCCTGGGCGAGCGACTCGGGGGCGATGCCGAGGTTCGAGGCCACCTGCCAGGCGTCGGCCTTCATCCGCTCCTCGGTCGCGCCGGCGAGGCGCACCCGCCAGGCGCGCACCATGCTCCGCGCGGGAGCGGCATCGACGACGGCACCGGCGACGAGGAACACCGCGTCGTCGACGACCTCCTCGAGCTCCGAGAGGATGTGGCTCGAGATCAGCACCGTGCGGCCCTCCGCTGCGAAACGGCGCAGCAGCACGCGCAGCTGCACACGCGCCTCCGGGTCGAGGCCGGAAGCCGGCTCGTCGAGGAGCAGCACCTTCGGGTCGTGCACGAGGGCACGGGCCAGTCCGAGCTTCTGCTTCTGCCCGCGGGACAGCACCTTCGCGGGGGAATCGGCGAGGTCGGCGAGCCCGACGAGCGCCAGCAGCTGCTCGGCACGGACCGCGGCCTCGGGCTTGTCGATGCCGTACAGGCGAGCGGTCGTGACGATGGTCTCCCGCGCCGTGAGCGACGGCCAAGCGCCGAGAGCGTCCGGCATCCACCCGAGAAGACGTCTCGCCGCCAGCGGATCGACGGATGGATCGACACCCCCGATGCTGATCGTCCCGGTGTCGGGGGCGAGGAGGGAGGCGAGCATCAGGAGCAGCGTCGTCTTGCCTGCTCCGTTCGGCCCCACGAGGCCGGTCACGCGGCCGGGCTCGGCCCGAAGAGTAGCCCCCCTCACCGCCTGCACCGTCCCGAACGCTCTACTGACGTCTTGCACCACGATTCCGGTCATGCGGTCAGTCTGGCATCGGGGAGCCGTCGCACCCCGGACCTCGGGGCGGATGCTCAGGCCCACCCGAACACAGGTGACACAATCAGCTCATGCGCACGATCCTCAACATCATCTGGGTCATCCTGGCCGGATGGGCCCTCTTCCTCGGGTACGTCCTGGCCGGCATCCTGCTGTGCATCCCGATCATCACTATCCCGTGGGCGATCGCCTCCTTCCGCATCGCCGCCTACGCGATCTGGCCGTTCGGCCGCGAGGTCATCAGCAAGCCGACCGCGGGCGTCGGGTCGTTCCTCGGCAACGTGCTGTGGGTGATCCTCGCGGGGTGGTGGCTCGCGATCGGCCACATCGTCTCGGGCATCCTGCTGTGCATCACGATCATCGGCATCCCGATGGGCATCGCCGACTTCAAGATGGTGCCGGTCTCTCTCATGCCGCTCGGCAAGGAGATCGTCTCCACCCGCAGGGGCGCCTTCGACCGCACGCTCTGAGCGGGCTCCACGCACTCTGAGCCCGCGCGCAGGTCAGCTGCGGAAGAAGGCGACGCCCAGATCCGGATGATCGACGAACACGCCGTCGATGCCCTGGCGGGCGATGACTCCCCACTCCGCCTCGTAGTCGCCGTAGTCGCCGCGTCCACCCTGGCCGCGGAACTCCGCCGCGAGGAAGGCGTTCTCCGGGCGGCACGTCCAGGTGAACACCTGGAGGCCTCGTGCGTGCGCGTCGGCGACGATCGTGTTGCCGCGGTCGAGCAGCATCTTCTTGCTCACGCTGATGCCGTCGACGCGCCCGACGAGGCCGTCGAGTCCCTGAGCCTTCACCGTCGCCTTGTATGTGAGCGCGTGCGAGCCCTCGGCCGTCAGGAGGTCGTACGGACGTCCCGATGCCTCGATCAGATAGATGTACGACGCAGAGATCCCGCGCTCGCGCAGCTGACCGAGCACCGTCGACTCGAAGCACTCGATCACCAGCGGCAGCTCGCCCTCCGCCCATCCGGCCTCGCGCAGCTCGCGGTCGATCAGCGGGGCCAGGTCGAGGCCGATGCTCGCGAAGTACGTGGCGTGCTTGACCTCGAGCACCACACCGATCTCGCGTCCGTGCTCCGCCGACCCGTCGCGCACGATGTCGAGCACGTCCCGGAGGCGCAGGATCGGCTGGGCGCCGTCGAAGCTCGCACTCGACGTCCGCACCTCCGGCAGTCGTTCGCGGATGCGCAGCGTGGACAGCTCGGCCCAGGTGAAGTCCTCGCTGAACCAGCCGGTCAGCGCCTGCCCGTCGACGCGCTTGGTCGTCTTGCGGTCGGCGAACTCGGGGTGCTCGGCCACATCGGTCGTGCCCGAGATCTCGTTCTCGTGCCGCACGATGAGCACACCGTCCTTCGTCGCCACGACGTCGGGCTCGACCGCATCGACTCCCATGGCGAGCGCGAGCTCGTAGGAGGAGCGACTGTGCTCCGGACGGTAGCCGGGCGCACCGCGGTGCCCGATGACGAGGGGTGATTTCCTGGGCACGCTCTCAGCGTAGAACACCCCGTCGACGTCCCCTCCCGAGTATCGTTGAGGCAAGAGACCTACTACCCCCCTTTGGAGTGAGGCCCACCAATGAGCAACTTCGCTTTCAACAACCCTGCTTTCCAGCAGCAGGACCCGCGCAACGTCGCGACGTACCCGGGCGGACCTCAGGCTGCCCAGGGCGCGCAGAATGCCTCGCTCCAGCACGGGGCGATGGACGCCGCCGCCAACGCGCAGCTCGAAGGCATGTACGCCGCCCCGCCGGCCGGTGCCATCGAGACCGACCGCATGTCGGTCGAGGACACGGTCTGGAAGACCGCCGGCCTGTTCGGCATCCTTCTCGTCACCGCCGCGATCGGCTGGGTGCTGACGCTCGGTGGCCTGGATGTGCCGAAGTACAACCCGTACAGCGACTTCCAGCCCAACATGCTGCCGTGGATCGTCGGCGCACTCGGCGGCTTCGTGCTCGCGATGGTCATCACGTTCACGTCGCGCAAGAAGGTCCGGCCCGCGCTGATCTTCGCCTACGCCGCGTTCGAGGGCCTCTTCATCGGTGGCATCTCGTCGTTCTTCGAGGTCATCTACCCCGGCATCGTCTTCCAGGCGACCCTCGCGACCGTCTCGGTCGTCGGTGTGACCCTGGCCCTCTTCGCGAGCGGCAAGATCCGCGCGTCGAAGAAGGCGACCAAGATCTTCATGATCGCCATGATCGGCTACCTGGTCTTCTCGCTGCTGAACGTCGTCCTCATGTGGACCGGCGTGCTGCCCGAGGGACAGGCGTTCGGAATGCTCAGCGCCAACATCATGGGCATCCCGCTCGGTGTCATCATCGGCGTTCTCGTCGTGATCATGGCGGCGTACTCGCTCGTGCTCGACTTCGACCAGATCCAGCAGGGCGTCCGCAACGGCGCTCCCCGCCAGTACGGCTGGCTCGGCGCCTTCGGCATCATGGTCACGGTGGTCTGGCTCTACATCGAGATCCTGCGCATCATCGCGATCGTCCGCGGCAACAACTGACGTCGCACGTCACGAGATCACGAAGAGGTCCGTCTCCCGAGGGAGGCGGACCTCTTTGCATACCCGGGGGCGTGCGCGCAAGGGGTTGGCACTCAGGCAGCGACATCGGCAATGTGGATGTCAGAAGCCCCGGCACCCCGGGGCTCCCGATCCACAGGAGCTGACCATGAGTTTTCTCGGCTTTCTTCTTCTCGGCCTCATCGCCGGAGCCATCGCCAAGCTGATCCTTCCCGGCAAGCAGGGTGGCGGCTGGTTCATCACGCTGCTCCTCGGCGTCGTCGGTGCGCTGCTCGGCGGCTGGCTCGGCAGTCTGATCCTCAACCGTCCGCTCACCGAGTTCTGGGACCTCGGCACCTGGCTCCTCGCCATCGCGGGTTCCATCATCGTGCTCCTGATCTACGGCCTGATCGCCGGTCGCGGCCAGAAGGCGCGCAGCTGACACACCGGGGAAGCGACGTCGTGCACGTCGATCCCACCGCTCGTCCCCCTCGGCAGCTCCGGCTTCCGAGGGGGACGAGTCATTTCTCGGCCCCGCTCGCCTTCCGCTCCAGCAGCGCCCGCTCCCGATCGTTGCCAGCGAGACCGGCGGCGACGACGAACTCGCTCCTCGCCTCCTCCTCGCGCCCGAGCCGACGCAGCAGCTCACCCCGCGTCGCCGGCAGCAGGTGGTAGCCGCGCAGTGCCCCCGAACCCGTCAGCTCATCGACGATGCGCAGCGCGGACGCGGGCCCGGTGGCCATCGCGACGGCTGCGGCACGGTTGAGCTCCACGACCGGCGACGGGGAGATGCGGCCGAGTGCCTCGTACAGGAGCACGATCCGGTCCCAGTCGGTCTCATCGACCGACCGGGCAACCGCATGACACTCGGCGATCGCGGCCTGCAGGCAGTAGGCGCCGCGTCCGCGTCCGAGCGCGTCCGCTCTCGCCAGGGACGCCCGCCCGCGCGCGATGCGGCTGCGGTCCCAGCGCCTGCGGTCCTGGTCGGCCAGCAACACGGGGTCGCCGTGGCGATCCACCCGCGCGGCGAACCGCGCCGCCGTCAGCTCCATCAGCGCCAGCAGTCCGTGCACCTCGGGCTCCTGCGGCATCAGTGCGGCGAGCACCCGGCCCAGGCGGATGGCCTCGTCACTCAGCTCCGGACGCATCCACTCGGGACCGCTGCTGGCGGCATGGGCTTCGTTGAAGATCAGGTACAGCACGCCGAGGATCGCACCGATGCGCTGGGCGCGTTCCTCACGCGGGGGAACCTCGAACGGGGCGTTCGCGGCGGCCAGCGTCTTCTTCGCACGGACGATGCGCTGTTGCACGGTGGCGGTCGGCACCAGGAAGGCGCGCGCGATCTCCTCGCTGGACAGCCCTCCCACGACACGCAGGGTCAGAGCGACCTGAGCCTCCCGGGAGAGCACAGGGTGGCAGGAGATGAAGATCAGACGCAGCACATCGTCGTCGACGGCATCCGGATCCCACAGCAGGTCTCCGCCCTTCCCCTGCTCCTGCTCGAGGTCGTGCGCGAGCAGGGCGAGACGCTCGTCGAGGCGCTCCTGCCGTCGCCATCGGTCGACGGCCCTGCGCTTGGCCACCGCCGTGAGCCAGGCACCGGCGTTGCGAGGAACCCCATCCGTCGGCCACTGCTGCAACGCATCGACGAGCGCTTCCTGGGCCAGCTCCTCCGCGAGACCGAAGTCGCCGACCATCCGGGTGAGAGCACCAACGATGCGGGCGGACTCGATGCGCCAGACGGCGGAGACGGCGCGTTGGGCAGACCCGGGGTCGGGTGCCGAACGCGCCGTCTCACCGTGAGCGGAAGCGTGCATCGCCGCTATCGCCTCACTGCTGGGCGCGCTGAGCCTGCTCCTCGCGCCAGCCGGCTTCCTTCTCGATCCACTCGTTGTCGGCGGGGAAGTCCTCGACTCCGGTCACCCTGCGCACCTCGAGGTACGACCCGCGTCCGAGAGGCGCGCGGCTGGCCCACTCCGCAGCCTCTTCGCGGGAAGAGACCTCGAGAATCCAGAAACCGTTGAACAGCTCCTTGGTCTCGCCGTAGGGGCCGTCGGTGATGAGCGGCTTCTCGGCGCTGAAGTCGACCACGAAACCCTCGGCGGCGTCGGTCAGACCCTCGCCGGCGACGAGCACTCCGGCCTTCATCATCGACTCGTTGTACTTGCCCATGGCCTCGATGACCTGCTCGAACGGCATCTCCTTGTACGCCTCGACGGCCTCGTCGGTCGCGCGCATGATGAGCATGAACTTCATGATGTTCTCCTTGTTCGAAGGGCCGTCTCTCGACCCTCTCATCAATGACGTCGAACGGGAACGGCCCGGATCGACATCATCCCGGAATTCTCTCCGAAGAAAGTTCTCGCGGGCGGTGCGGTGAGGGGTGGTCCCTCGACGACGATCGCGCGACGACGGTCAAGCGCGACGCGACGGGCGCGCGGCGGCATCGGCGATCACGGCGGTCAGCGCGTCGAGCGAACGCTGAGGGCTCCACGCTGCAGCGACCGACGGGGCCTCGGCGCTCAGCACCGCGAGTCGTTCCGGGTCGGTCAGGAGTGCGCGGATCGCCTCGGAGAGCGCGTCGACGTCGCCGCTGGGGACCAGCACGCCGCCGCCCTGTTCGAGCACGTCGCGGATGCCGTAGCGGGCGTCGTACGACACGACGGGCGCACCGTGCAGGAGCGCTTCCACGATCGACAACGGCTGCCCCTCGAAGGCGGTCGCGGTGACGATCATCGATGCCCGGTCGAGCACGGTCCCCGGTGAGTCGGTGTAGCCGGCGAGCAGCACGCGGTCGGCGGCGTCGAGCTCTTCGATGAGTGCCCGCAGTCGGTCCTCTTCGGGGCCTCCGCCCCAGATCTCCATCCGGGTGCCGGGAACGCCTGCGGCGACGAACGCGCGGATGGCATGATCGATGCGCTTTCCGGGTGCGAGGCGGCCGAGCACGACCACCAGGCCGTCTTCGCGCAGATCATCGCGGCGTTCGACCGGCGCGATGGGGTTCGGCACCAGGACGTGAGAGGCCGAGGAGCCGAACCGTGCCACCACATCGTCACGCTGCGTGGCGGTCGGCCAGATCACGGCGTCGAACCTGTCCGCCACGCGGAACCACCGCGTCCAGAGCGTGTTCATCGGCGCATCCGGGGTGTACGGCGCCTCCACGTGCATGGTGTGGATCGTGTGCAGGATGCGCACGCGCGGGTCGGACCAGTCGGCGATGAGTTCGCCCAGCTGTCGGGACTCGCAGATCACGATGATCTGCCGGTCGCCGAACGCGTCCGTCACCGTGTCGAGCCAGGCCCGGTAGAGGCCGCGGAACCCGTGCAGAGCCCCGGCCACCGCACCCGCGGCGTCGTACACGAGCACGGGCTCCTCGGTCAGGTGCCAATCCGGGTTCCCCGGGATCACCGGCAGCGCGACGAAGGGTCGCCCCTCGGGATCAGCCAGCACCCGGTACTCGACGTCGGGATCGGCGCTCACGGCGGCGTCGGCGGCGGCACGCAGCCAGTCGGCCGCTCCCCCGCCTTCCGCAACCGCTTCATCGAACAGATTGCGCAGACGCGAAGGGTCGGCGAGTGCGCCCTGCTCCGCGAAAGCCCGCCGGTGCTCGGCATGGTCGGCGGCTGTTCCCGGATCGAAGGTGAGCAGCTGCGGTCCTGTGCCGTCGGCGACACCGGCGGCGGCGAGCTGACGCGCACGTGCGAGTGTCGCGATCGTGTAGCCGCCGTCCATGCCGGGGATCAGCCGGCTGGACAGCACCACGTACGCGGCGTCGGGAAGTGCCGGCGCCGCGTCGGGGAGCGTCGCGCTCCCTACTCCCACTCGATCGTCCCCGGCGGCTTCGACGTGACGTCGAGCACGACGCGGTTGACGTCACGGACACCGTTGGTGATGCGATTGGAGATCTTCGAGAGCACGTCGTACGGCAGCCTGGTCCAGTCGGCCGTCATGGCGTCTTCGCTCGACACCGGGCGCAGCACGATCGGGTGACCGTAGGTGCGGCCGTCGCCCTGCACGCCCACCGAGCGCACATCGGCCAGCAGCACGACGGGGCACTGCCAGATCTCCTGGTCGAGACCGGCCTTCGTCAGCTCCTCGCGGGCGATGGCGTCGGCCTCACGCAGAATCTCGAGACGGTCAGCGGTGACCTCACCGATGATCCGGATACCGAGACCGGGCCCCGGAAACGGCTGACGTCCGACGATCGCCTCGGGGATGCCGAGCTCGCGACCGATCGCACGCACCTCGTCCTTGAACAGGGCGCGCAGCGGTTCGATCAGCTCGAAGTCGAGGTCGTCGGGAAGACCGCCCACGTTGTGGTGCGACTTGATGTTCGCGGTACCCGCACCGCCGCCGGACTCGACGACGTCGGGGTACAGCGTGCCCTGCACGAGGAACTTCACCGGGGCGCCGCCCGAGGCCTTGGCCTCGGCGACGAGGTCGAGCTGCACCTTCTCGAACGCGCGGATGAACTCGCGTCCGATGATCTTGCGCTTCTCCTCGGGGTCGGTCACACCCTGGAGGTGGCCGAGGAAGGTGTCGGCCGCGTCGACCGTGATCAGTCGCACACCGGTGGACTCCACGTAGTCCTTCTCGACCTGCTCGCGCTCGCCCTTGCGGAGCAGCCCGTGGTCGACGAAGACCGCCGTGAGCTGGTCGCCGATCGCCTTGTGCACGAGGGCCGTGGAGACGGCGGAGTCGACACCTCCGGAGAGGGCCGAGATCACGCGAGCGTCGCCGACCTGCTCACGGATGCGCTCGATCTGCTCGGCGATCACGTTGCCGCTGTTCCAGTCGGAGGCGAGGCCCGCACCCTTGTGCAGGAAGTTCTCGAGCACGCGCTGGCCGTGGTCGGAGTGCTTGACCTCGGGGTGCCACTGCACGCCGTAGAAGCCGCGCTCCTCGTTCGCGAACGCCGCGACCTTGGTCGCATCCGTCGTCGCGAGCACGTCGAAGCCCTCCGGGGCCTTGGCGACCTGGTCGCCGTGGCTCATCCAGACGTTCTGCTGCGCGGGCTGACCGCCCAGCAGTGTTCCGCCGTCACCCGTGATCACGGCATCCGTCGCCCCGTACTCACGCAGGCCGGTGTTCGCGACCTCTCCGCCGAGAGTCTGGGCCATGTACTGGAAGCCGTAGCAGATGCCGAGGGTCGGCACACCGAGGTCGAAGACCGCCGGGTCCAGGCGCGGAGCACCCTCTTCGTACACCGACGAAGGACCACCGGAGAGGATGATCGCGACCGGGTTCTTGGCGGCGATCTCCTCGGCCGTGGCGGTGTGCGGCACGATCTCGCTGTAGACACCCGCCTCGCGGACGCGACGGGCGATCAGCTGCGCGTACTGCGCGCCGAAGTCGACGACGAGCGCAGGGCGCTGCTGGGTCTCGGACTGTTCGGTCAACGGACACCTTCCGGGGCGGGGGCGGAAGTCTCTGCGGACTCCCTGGTGGCGAGATAGGTCTTCACTTCACGGGCGACGATCGCCTCCATGAAGAACGACAGCAGCGGGATGACACCGCCGAGCGCGAGCAGGATGAAGCGCGGGAACGGCCAGCGCATCAGGCTCCACATGCGGAAGCACGAGAACAGGTACACGACGTAGAACCAGCCGTGCGCCACGAGGATGAACAGCGACACGTTGAACCCGTCGCCGAGCGAGGTCATCTCGCACGAGTTCGTCCACGGGGCGAAGAGCGACCACCACTGGCAGTCGGGCCCGGCCAGGACGCCGGCGAACCAGAGCGGCCCCCCGGAGCCTCCGAGGAAGAGCTCGAGGTGGATCGGCGTGTACTTCAGCACCATCTCGGCGAGCAGCAGGAGCAGCATGACTCCTGTGATGATCGACGCGATCTGGTAGAACTTCAGCGCACCGCGGATCGCCGGAAAGCTGGCGACTTTCGGTTCGGGCATGCCTCCAGTCTAGCCGTCGGGAAATCGTGTCGAATCCGGTCGCCGGCGCATCGGAGAGGAGACGACGAAGGCCGCCGGGTTCGCACCCGACGGCCTTCGTCCGTGTCATCCGGTTACCGGATCAGTTCCGCTCTTCCCGGATCAGAACCACCGGGTCAGCAGTTCCCAGAGCCAGTCGAGGATCGCACCGATGATGCCTCCGGCGCGGTTGACGGTGACGGTGGCTGTGGCCGCGTCTCCGTCGGCCTGCGACGCCGCGACGGTGTACTTGCCCGACGGGGCGCTCTTGGGAACGGTGACCGAGGTGCTGAACGTGCCGTCTGCGCGCACCTGGACCGTGCCGACCTGCACCGGCTTGCCCTTCTTCGGACGCAGCTCGATGCTCACGGTCTCGCCGGGCGCGTAGCCCTCCCCGGTGACCTTGAGGTTCTTGCCCGCGGTCACCTTGGACGAGCCGAGCGCGATCGTTCCCGCGAACTCCTCTTCGCCGGCGATCGTGAACGGCACCTGCACCGTGGTTCCGGTACCGGCGACGGCGACGGTGAGCACCTGCTCACCGAACACGCCGGACGGCACCGTGAAGGTCAGGCTGGCGCGCCCGCCCTCGTCGGTGGTGTCGACCACCGACGGGTCGATCGCACCGGCCGCGAGCTGCGTGCCGCCGAGCGACAGCGACACCTCACCCGGGGCCGGCTCACCGGCGCTGAACGCCAGCGAGGAGAGCGACACGGTGACCTGGTCGCCGGCGCTGTAGCCGTCGGCGTCCGCGGGGGTGACCGCCACGCCGACCGCGCGCTGGGCGTAGTCGGGGCTCGCGGTCTTGTTCGCGTCGAACCAGTCGACCATGGACTGCAGATCGATCTTGCCGGTGTCGCGCTTGCCCGTGCCCTGCTTGAAGGTGAAGAAGTTGTCTCCACCGGCCGCGAGGAACGAGTTGGCAGCGACGGTGTAGTTCGCCGCCGGGTCGAGCGGTGTGCCGTCGAGCGTGATCGAGGTGATCCGCGAACCCTGTGCCGCGGCGGGGTCGTAGGTGTAGATCAGCCCCTCCGAGACGCCGAGCTTCAGGAACGGGCGAGCCGAACCCGCCGGCTGCCACTGCTCCTCGAGCACGCCCTTCAGCTGCGCACCCGTGAGCGTCAGCGTCACCAGCGTGTTCGCGAACGGCTGGACCGTCGCCGCCTCGCGGTACGTGACGTTGCCATCGGGATCGGATGCTCCGGCCGAAGCGTACGTGAGGTTCGCCCGGATACCACCCGGGTTCATGATCGCCACATCGGCACCCGTGGACCACTTCTGCACGTCGGCGACGAAGTTGCCGATGGTGGACTCGCCACCGCGGTTCTCGGATCCGTTCGTCTGACGCGCGCGGTTGAAGTCGGCGGTGATGTCTCCGACCTTGATCGCGCCCAGCACATCGGCCTCGGCCTTCGCCTTGGCGACGATGTCGGCCACCTCGGGGACGGCCGGATACAGTGGCTTGCCCGCAGCGGTGAGGGGCTTGATCTCGTTGGTGATCGAGATCAGGTCCTTCGTCTTCGGGTCGACCTTGATGTTCATCAGGCCCAGGTTCTCGCCGTACTGCCCCGCGGAGACGACCGGACGGCCGTCGATCACGTGGTTGTAGGCGAGGTGGGTGTGCGCCGACACGATGGCATCCACGTCGTCATCGACGCCGTAGACGATCTCGCCCAGGGGCGAGTCCGGCGTGATGCTGGACAGCTCGACGCTGGAAGCGCCCTCGTGGACGAGCAGGATGACGACATCCGCCTCGCCGTTGGACTCGTCGCCGTCGCGCAGATCGTCGGCCACCGCGTTCACGGAGTCGACGATGCTGCGGACCTCGAGGTCCTTGATGCCCTCGGGCGAGACGAGCGAGTCGAGGTCTTCGGTGACCGCACCGACGAATCCGACCCGGACCCCGTCGAGCTCCTTCACCCAGGCCGGTGCGAGCGCGGGCTCGCCGGTCTCGGTGACGAACACGTTCGAGGAGATGTACTCCCAGTCCGCGCGCTCCTGCACCCGGTCGCGAAGGTCTTCCCAGCCCTGGTCGAACTCGTGGTTGCCCGCCGCGCTGACGTCGAGGCCGGCCGCGTTGAGCGCGTCGATCGTGGGGTTGTCGTCGTTGATGAAGGAGGTGAACGTGGATGCACCGATCAGATCGCCGGCTCCGGCGAAGATCGTGTTCGGGTTCGCCTCGCGGAACTGCTTGACCGCACCGGCGAGGACCGCAGCACCCGCGGCGGCGCCGTCGGCCTCGATCCGACCGTGGAAGTCGTTGACCGTGACGACGTCGATGCTCACCGGCGGGATCTCCGAGGAGACGCCCACGATGATCGGGTCGTGGTCGCTGGAGCGGTAGGGCGTTCCCTGCTCGGTGGCACCGAACGCGTAGCCGCGGTCGCTCCACTCCGGCGAGTTGATGCCCCACACGCCCGCGCCCGTGATCGACGAGGCGAGCGACGGCGACGCGATCACGTGGTCGAGCGAGCCGAGCTCGCCGTCGAACGTGTACGTGTACTGACCGGAGGCCTTGTCGGCGACGAGGTCGCTCCACCCGTTGGAGGTGAAGACGTCGATCGGGTCTTCCTTGCCGTAGGCGTTGAAGTCGCCGATCAGCAGCATGTCGCCGCTACCGGTCGTCTGCTCGAGCTCAGCGGTGAAGGCGAGGATCGCGTTCGCCTGCTTCACGCGGTCGGCGTTGAAGAAGCCCTGGCCGTCGGCCGGCTCCGCCCCCGCGCCCTCGGGCGGCGACTTCGACTTCAGGTGGTTCGCGACGACGGTGACGACGCGGCCGTCGATGTCGAACGCCTGGGCGATCGGCTCGCGGGCGTTGCCCCACACGGTCTCGTCGGTGACGGTGGCGCTGTCGCCGACCCGCTTGACCGCATCCTTCTTGTAGATGATCGCGTTGGTGATGAAGTCGGTCGTCGCCGCGTCGTTCAACGCGGAGGGCGTCGGCACGTAACCCCACACGTCGCTGCCGGCGTCGGCGTTGAGCCCGGCGACCAAGTCTTTGAGGGCCGTGTCGATGGGCTTGCCCAGCTTGACCGAATTCTCGATCTCCATGAGCGAGACGATGTCGGCGTCGAGTCCGTTGATCGCCGCGACGATCTTGGACTTCTGGATCGCGAACTGCGCCGCGTTCGCCGCGCCCCGAGCGCTCGAGTTCTCGCTCTTCAGCGTCGTGAAGTAGTTGTAGACATTGAAGGACGCTACCTGGACGTCGCCGCCCACGGACGGTGCGCTGTCGGTGCGGGGGTTCGTCGCCTCGAAGCCGACCTTGAGGTCGGCGGACGAGGAGTCGTCGATCGGCACGACCGGCTGCAGGCGCCAGTCGTTGAAGCCCCACTGCAGCACGTAGCCGTTGTCGCCGAAGTCGACGGTGTCGCCGTTTCGGACCACCGTCTCCTTGGTGAAGTAGGGCTGCTCACCGGGGTGGCCGTTGTTCGTGACCTGGATGGACCAGCCGTCATCGAGCAGGATGCGGTTGGCGCGGTTCGCTGCCGCGATCGCTGCGGCCGCGTCGCCCGGACGCGTGGTCTCGGTGCTCTTGACGGCGAGTGCGTCGCCGGCGTTCAGCCAGAGCGTGCCGAAGTTGAACAGCTGGTGGCTGGAGGCGAGACGGTAGGTCCCCTCCGGCGCCACGTACATGTTCTCGTACTGCTCACGGTCGGCGCCCTGCGCCGCGGCGGGCAGCGGGGTGACGGCGGGAACGCCGACGCCAGCGGTCACGACGGAGACATCACCGGCCGCGGCCGGGTTGATCTGCGTCTGCCCGAAGTACTCGCTCACAGCGCCCGTCACCGAGACGAGGTCGCCGATCGCGAGAGTGGGGTTGAAGGCGTTCAGGAAGACGAACACGCCGTCCGAGGCGCCGGGAGTCGCATCCGTCGCGCCGCCGGAGCCCTGCGTCTGGATGACGATGCCCTTGTAGCCGCCGGTGCGGTAGTCGGCGGTGACGACGCCCTCGACCCGCACGGTCTGCCCGCTCAGCGGGGAGACGTCGGTCGTGCCCTGGACCTCGGCGATGGTGGCCTCGGTCGGGTCGGTGCCCGGGCCGGTCCCCGGGTCGGTGTCGCCGGAGTTCTGCGGGGTGATCGTGGCGGAGAGCGTGAAGTCCGCGCTGTTCACGTCGGTGTCGACGCCGCCCGTGCGGTTGAGCGACTTGACGTCGGTGTTGCCTGCCGGTGCGGTGGCGGCGGTGCCCTCGAAGGTGTTGGAGGTGCCGTAGCCCAGCAGGTCGACGACGCCGTCGACGCCCACGACGGAGCCGGGGGTGAGGCTCACAGCCGCAGTGCCCTCGACGAGCGCGAGCGTGCCGTTGGTGCCGCTCGGGGTCAGGGCGCTGACGGCATCGGGCGCGGGCAGCTCGGCGCCGTTCGCACCGTTGCTGTTGCCCTGCACCAGGTAGTAGCCGCCGGCCGGGATCACACCGGTGAGCGGAGCCACACCGTTGAAGGCGGCCGAGCCGGTGGCCGATCGATACTGCAGCGACATCCCGTCCAGGGTGATCGGGGCAGAGGTGGGGTTGTACAGCTCGACGAACTTGTTCTTGAACGCCGCCCCGGCGCTGCCGCCGGAGAGATACGCCTCGTTGATCACCACCCCCGTGCCCGTGGTGTCGGCTGTGGCGGGAACCGCGGCCAGCGAGCCGAGGCTCAGCGCGGCGACGCAGGTCACGGCGAGAGCGCCGATGCGCCCCCGACTTCTACGGTGCGAGACGGGAACCGCGCGGTTCTCGTCATCTGGAGCGGACATCATCGGTGCTGTCTCCTCGATCGGGTTCGACACTTCTCAGGACTGTCACGGCACACAGGGGAAACTCCCAGCATGCTCACATGGTGCGAGCATACGGAGCGGTCCCGACATCCTCAACGGAGTTTTCCGATTCGTCATCGAGCGATCACCGGATGGCCCGAGCGACCCCTGACGAAGGTCGCTAACGACCTGCCGCGCCGCACAATTGCGCACCTCGGGGCGCGCGAATGCGCGGGTTATCCGGCAGTGGCTCTGGCCTCGGCCTCGTCTTCGAACTCCTCGACCTCGCGTTCCCAGGCGTCTTTCGCGAGGCGGTACCAGAGGTAGAAGGCGAAGCCGGCGAAGATCGCCCACTCGACCGCATAGAACACGTTGAGCCAGTTGACCGGCGACATCTCATCGGGTGCCGGTGACGAGATGTCGACCAGCCCGGCGGTGGCGGTCGTGGAGGCGAGGTACGGACGATAGACGTCGAGACCTTCGGCATCGTGCCAGCGGCTGAGGAGAGCGGCGGGAGACATCCGGTCGAGCTGCTGCGGATCGGAATGCGGCGGCACCCGCGGACCCTCGTCCGAGATGATGCGTCCGGTGATGTCGACCTCGGAGCCGTCGGCGCCGGCCTCGAGATCCTTCACGGCCGCATCCGCGGTCTCACGGTCCGGCGCCCAGCCGATCGCGACGGCGATGGACACGCGCTCGTCGACCCGGAGCTGACCGGTGACCCAGTACCCCTGGACGTCGTCGTTGAACCGACTCGACACGACGATGAAGTCGCCGGGGACCCAGGCCCCCGTGGTCTCGACGCGCTGGCCCACCAGCGGCTCGGGGAGATACTGGCCGGGCTCGAGGACATCCGAGAGCTGCTGCACCTCTTCGGTGGCACCGGGCGCGGGCGGGTCGGTCTCGATCGCGCGCTCCAGCTGCCACTGACCGAGCCAGGCGAAGACTCCGGCCACGAGCAGGCAGAGCAGGAGCATCGCGATCCAACGTCCCCGGAGCATGACCTCGCGGAGCGTCGGGGGGAACAGGGCAGGAGTGGTCACGGTGAAGCGCAGGACCTCAGGCCTCGTACGGTGCGAGCACGACCTCGACCCGCTGGAACTCCTTGAGGTCGGAGTACCCGGTGGTCGCCATCGACTTGCGCAACGCACCGATGAGGTTCGCGGTGCCGTCCGCGACGGGCGCAGGACCGTAGAGGATCTCCTCGAGCGTGCCGATGCCTCCGACCTCGACACGGTGGCCGCGCGGCAGCTTGGGGTGATGGGCCTCGGGGCCCCAGTGGAACCCGCGGCCGGGCGCGTCGGTGGCGCGAGCGAGCGCGACGCCGAGCATGACCGCATCGGCGCCCATCGCGAGAGCCTTGACGATGTCGCCGGACGTGCCGACGCCGCCGTCGGCGATCACGTGCACGTAGCGTCCACCGGATTCGTCGAGGTAGTCGCGACGCGCGGCGGCGACGTCGGAGACAGCGGTCGCCATCGGCGCGTGGATGCCGAGGGTCGCGCGGGTGGTCGATGCCGCTCCCCCGCCGAAGCCGACGAGCACGCCGGCGGCTCCCGTGCGCATCAGGTGCAGGGCAGCGGTGTAGGTCGCCGCACCGCCCACGATGACGGGGACGTCGAGGTCGTAGATGAACTTCTTGAGGTTGAGGGGCTCTGCCACGCTCGACACGTGCTCGGCCGACACCGTGGTGCCGCGGATCACGAACAGGTCGACGCCGGCGGCGGCGACGGTGTCGTAGAACTCCTGGGTGCGCTGGGGGGTCAGGGACCCGGCGACGGTGACGCCGGCCTCGCGGATCTCGGCGAGGCGACGGGTGATGAGCTCGGGCCTGATCGGCTCGGAGTACAGCTCCTGCATGCGGACGGTGGCCGTCGCCGCGTCGAGGCCTGCGATCTCCGCCAGCAGCGGCTCGGGGTTCTCGTAGCGCGTCCACAAACCCTCGAGGTCGAGCACGCCCAGACCGCCGAGCTGACCGAGCATGATCGCCGTCTGCGGGCTCACCACCGAGTCCATCGGTGCTCCGAGCACCGGGATCCCGAAGCCGAAGGCGTCGATCGTCCAGGCGGTGGACACATCCTCCGGGTTGCGCGTGCGCCGGGAAGGCACCACCGCGATGTCATCGAACGTGTACGCGCGACGTGCACGCTTTCCTCGGCCGAGCTCGATCTCCATGGTCACCCCTCCAGCCTACCCGGCGGCCGCAGTCGCCCGTGCTGGGAGACTGGATCCGAGACCGGGAGGCAGCATGAGGACCGACGACGTGGACATCGTGGTCGTGGGCGCGGGCGTCATGGGCCTGGCCACGGCCTGGGAGCTGGTGCGCCGAGGCCTTCGCCCCGTGGTGCTGGAGCGATTCGCCCGCGGACACCACGAAGGCGCATCGCACGGCGCGACCCGCAACTTCAACAACGCCTACGGCGAGGAGCACTACCTCGACCTGCTCGTGCGCGCCCGTGCCGGCTGGGATGCGCTCGGAGACGTCGACGGCGAGCCGCTTCTGCGGCTGCACGGACTCGTCACGCACGGCCGTCTCGACATGGCCGCCGTGCAGGAGGGGCTCGATGCCCGCGGCATCCCGAACACGGTCCTCTCCCCCGTCGAGGCGGGCACCCGGTGGCCGGGCATGCGCTTCGACGGCGACGTGCTGTGGTCCTCGGATGCCGGGGTCGTACGGGCGACCGAGACGCTGCGGGAGTTGGAACGGCGCATCGTCGTCGGCGGCGGCGAGGTGCGCTGGAGCACTCCGGTCGCGCACATCGCCGAGACTGCGGACGGTGCGGAGATCGGCCTCTCCGACGGCACCCGGCTGCGCGCGCAGACCCTCGTCGTGACGGCCGGCGCGTGGACGCGCACGCTCCTCCCGCGCCTCGACCTGCCGGCTCTCACCGTCACCGAAGAGACGCCGGCGCACTTCCGGCCGCTGACGGAGGCCCCGTGGCCGTCGTTCAACCACTACGTCGACCCGGAGGCGTACCCCGCGGCCGTGTACGGCATGCCGACGCCCGGCGAAGGGGTCAAGGTGGGGTTCCACGGTGTCGGCGATGCCGTCGACCCGGATGCCCGTCCGCACCTGCCGACGCACCAGCGCGCGCTCTCCGACTACGTGCGGGAGTGGATGCCCGGCCTCGACCCGGCATCCGCGGTGCCGATCAGCTGCACCTACACCTCGACCGACGACGGGACCTTCGTGCTCGACCGGCGAGGCCGGATCGTCGTCGGAGCCGGATTCTCCGGCCACGGCTTCAAGTTCGCACCGGGCGTCGGTGGAGTGCTCGCCGACCTCGCCACCGACCCCGACGCGCGCGCCGCTGCGCCCTTCCGGCTGCCCTGAGCGCCCGGAGGCGTCACCGCGTGCGCGTCACCCGCTTCTCATCCCACACCGGCTCATCCGACTCGTAGACCTCGCCGTCTCCTCCGAACACCAGGAACCGGTCGAAGGACCGCGCGAACCAGCGGTCGTGCGTGACCGCGAGCACCGTGCCCGCGAAGCGCGCGAGTGCCTGTTCGAGTGCCTCGGCCGATTCCAGGTCGAGGTTGTCGGTCGGCTCGTCCAACAGCAGCAGCGTCGCACCGGAGAGCTCGAGCAGGAGCACCTGGAAACGCGCCTGCTGTCCTCCCGAGAGCGAGTCGAACGTCTGCTGGGCCTGCCGCACGAGTCCGTAGCGGTCCAGAGCCGAGCTCGCGGCGTCGCGCGGCATCCCGGCACGACGATCGTCTCCGCGATGCAGGATCTCCAGCAGCGTGCGCCCGACGAACTCCGGATGCGCGTGCGTCTGCGCGAACAGTCCAGGAACGACCCGCGCTCCGAGGGTGGCGGTGCCGGTGTGCGCCACCGGGCCGAGCTGCTCGCCCGTCGAGGTGACATGGCCGAGCGTCGAGTCGGGGTCGCTGCCGCCGCGGGCGAGCAGCCGCAGGAAGTGCGACTTGCCCGATCCGTTCGATCCGAGCACGGCCACCCGATCGCCGTACCAGACCTCGGTGTCGAACGCACGCATCAGCCCGGTCAGTTCCAGGCGCTGCGCGACCACGGCCCGCTTGCCCGTGCGGGCGCCGCGCAACCGCATGTCGAACTCCTGGGCGGGCGGGCGCTCCTCGGGCGGGCCGACCTCCTCGAACTTGCGCAGGCGGGTCTGGGCGGCCTGATAGCGCGAGGCGAAGCCGTCGTTCGCCGAGGCCTTCACCTTGAGGTTCGCCACCAGGGTGCGCAGCTTCGCGTGCTGCTCGTCCCAGCGCCGGCGCAGCTCGTCCAGCCGGTCCATCCGGTCGGTCCTCGCCTGCTGGTACGTGCCGAATCCGCCGCCGTGCACCCAGACCGTGGCGCCGGCGCCTCCGGGCTCGAGCGTGATGAGCCGATCGGCGGCGCGTGCGAGCAGCTCCCGGTCGTGCGAAACCAGCAACACGGTCTTCGAGGTCTGCCGCAACTGCTCCTCCAGCCACCTCTTGGTGGGCACGTCGAGGTAGTTGTCCGGCTCGTCGAGAAGCAGCACCTCATCCGGGCCGCGCAGCAGGGCCTCGAGCGCGAGCCGCTTCTGCTCTCCGCCGGAGAGGGTGGTGAGCTCGCGATACCTGGCGCGCTCGTACGGCACACCGAGGGCTGCGATCGTGCACTGGTCCCAGACGGTCTCGTGCTCGTAGCCGCCCGCATCCGCGTACTCGGCGATCGCCGACGCGTAGGCCATCTGCGTGTCGTGCTCGTCGCGTTCGATCAGCGCGTTCTCGGCGGACTCGAGCGCCTCGGCCGCCCCGCGGATGCGCGCAGGGGCGACGCGCACCAGAAGCTGGTGCACCGTCTCCCCGGCCTCGCCGTGGCCGACGAACTGGTCCATGACACCGAGCCCGCCGTCGATCGTGACGACGCCGTCATCGGCGGCCTGGTCACCGCGGATGATCCGCAGCATGGTGGTCTTCCCTGCGCCGTTCGGGCCGATCAGCGCGCTCGTCGAGCCGGCGCCGACACGGAAGCTCGCCTCATCGAGAAGCGGTCTGCCGTCAGGGAGCGTCAAGGAGACGCTGGATACATCGATAGAGCCCACGGTGCGTGGCCGTCCTTCCGCCCGCGCATGCCGAGCCGACCAGGCTATCAGGCGGAGCCGCGATGCTCCGAACTCCGCTCAGGCGAGAACGCTCGAGGTCGGAACGGGCGCGGCGAACAGGTCGAGCACCGGGCAGTGCGCATCGACGACGGCGCGCAGGTTCTCGTACTGTTCCGCACCGTCCGGTCCCGTGATATCGACCGACACCCGCACGTCGTGGAATCCGGCGCGCCCCGACTCATCGATGCCGAAGAGCTTGCGCACGTCGAGGTCGCCCTCGGCCGTGATCTCGATCTCGTCGATCGTGAGCCCGAGAGCCTGCGCGTAGAGCCGGTAGACGACGACCTGGCACGAGACCAGCGCGCCCAGCGCGTACTCGACCGGGCTCGCCGCCACATCGTCGCCGGCGAGCGCACCCGGTTCGTCGACGAGGAAGCGGTGCTTTCCCGCACGGATCTCGGTCGCCACGGACCCGATGCCCCGACCACTGACCCGGTAGGTGAGCTGGGCGTTCGCGTGGTCCGCCGCGATCCGCTCGTTCCACGCCGCTCCGGCGTCGGTGAGTCGCTGTGCACGCTCGGCCGCAGTGACGTCGGCGACACCCGCGAGCTGTTCCTGGAGAAGAGTCATGGCCCGACGCTAGCGAGCAGCGCCCGCGTCGCGCCTGCCGTCCGTCATCGGGCTTCACACCCGGACACACGGCGTCACGGCGATGTCCTCTCCTCTGGAGCCGCGATCAGTCGGCGCGGCTCAGACTCATCAGCACCTCGGTGCGGGGAGCTGCCGGCAGGGTGAAGCGGAACTCCGTTCCCACGCCCTCCTGGCTCGAGACCTCCATCGTCCCGCCGTGCGCCAGGACGATCGCGCGGGTGATCGTGAGACCGAGCCCCACCCCCGGCACCGCATTGCGCGTCGCGGTCGATGCGCGGAAGAAGCGGGTGAAGAGCATCCCCTGTTCGTCTTCGGGGATGCCGACCCCGGTGTCGGCGATCGAGAACTCCACGCCGCCGTCGACCGCGCGCACGCGGGCGGTGACCGTGCCCCCTCGCGGGGTGAACTTGATGGCGTTGGAGAGCAGGTTGTCGATGGCCTGCCCCACCCTGCCGGCGTCGATGAAGACGGGCACGGCACCGGGCTCGACCTCCGCCACGAGCTCGACTCCCTCTCGCTGCGCGTGCGGGCCGGCCGACGCCACCGCCGACCGGACCAGCGCGGCGACGTCGGCCTCCTCGCGCTCGAGCGGGAATCGTCCGGATTCGACCTGAGCGGTGAAGAGCAGATCGCCGACGAGGTTGAGCAGACGCTGCGCGTTGCGCTCGATGATGCCGACGAACTCCTGCTGATCGTCGGTGAGCGGCTGCGCCGGATCGTTCTGGAGGAGGTCGAGGAAACCGATGATCGCGCTGAGGGGCGTGCGCAGCTCGTGCGAGATCATCCCGACGAACTCGTCCTTCATGCGGGCGACCTCGACGGCCCTGGTCTCATCGGTGAGGACGAACAGATAGCCCTGCTGCGCACCGGCGCCGTCCTTGTGCGGGCTGACGGTCACGCGCGCCGGAACCGTGGTGCCTCCCGCCGTGACCACCTCGATGTCGCCGTCGACCGTGAGCCCCGCGTCGGCCTGGGCGAACAGAGCCCTGATGCCGGGGGCGAGCGCGCCGTCTGCCATCGACAGGCCGTCTACCGGATGCGGTGGCTCCGTGTTGTCCGAGGCCAGCATCGACAGCGCGGCGCTCGAGAAGAAGCGGTCGATGCGGACGCCGCCCAGCGCCTCGTCGACCGGCAGGCCGAGAAGCCGGACGGCCCCGGGATTCCAGGCCGTCACGATGCCGCCGCGGTCCGTGGCGATCACCGCCTGCGCCGTGATCGATGACCACAGGCTCTCGAAGGAATCCAACAGCTCTCGGTACTGACGCTCCTTGTCGCGCAGTTGCACGATCATCGCGACGTTCTCCGACAGCGACCTGGTGCGCTCGGCCACGAGTTCCTCCGCCTGCTCGACGCGCATGCGCTGCTGCCGCGAGAGCTGGTTGATGACGGCGGCCACCGCGGAGAACACGAGGGGACCCACCACCCCGCGCAGCCACTCGACCGAGGTGTCGGGTGGGTCGGTGAAGTACGGCATCAGCAGGGCGATGGAGGTCAACCCGCCGACGACGAACACCCAGCGGATGCCGGGGGCCGCGGCCAGCCAGACCACGGGCAGCAGCACGAGCGACGAGAAGAGCGAGGTGGGGCCCCCGGTGCCGGTGCGGAAGAGCCCGAGACCGGCGATGTCGACGATGGGGATGAGCAGCACGACCCAGCCCTCATGGACCCCGCGTACCGTGAGGACGGCCGCGACCACCGTGGCGACGAGGACGATGGCGACCCCTGCCACCGCCGGCGCGATGCGTGAGATCGGAAGGTCGGGGACCCACCAGGTCAGGATCGCCGCGACAACCGTCGCGATGACCGTCGGCGCCTGCTTGAGCAGCGGGCTCGGGTTGTCGAAGACCTGGTACCAGCGGTTCTCCGCACGATCCAGCGGTGTCGCCCTCATCGTCGAACCCTCTCCACGATGGCATGCAGATCGGAGCCCGTGATCGGCTTCGGCAGGACGGCATCGGCCGGCGGGTAGTCGACGGCGTCGAGCACCGAACTGATCACGAGGAAGCACTCCGGGAAGCGCTCGCGGACTGCGCGCGCGCACTCCTGACCCGAGATGCCGGGGAGGAAGAGGTCGAGCACCGCCAGGACGGGGTCGATCTCGGCGAACGCCGCGATCGCCGACTCCGCGTCGCGGGCGACGAAGACGTCGAAGCCCTCACGATCGAGGTAGCGGCGCAGCAGCGCGGCCTGATCAGGGGCGTCCTCGACGACGAGGGCCAGCGGCCTGCCGGTCATCGAAGCAACAGCTCTCGCACCACGACGACGACGACCACGACGGCGAGGGCGAGCAGCGCCTGCGGGATGAGCCGACGCTCTCGTCTGGCGTCCGAGACGATCTCGTCCTCCTCGGCATCATGCGACGGGGTTTCGGTCATGAGTCGACACGTCCGATCTTCTCGGTCTTGATCCAGGAGGCATCGGCCCGACGCCACTCCTTGATGTAGGAGTCGACGGTGATGGCGCACAGCAGGGAGCCGTACCCGCAGATGTAGAGCAGCAGGCCCGCGAAGAACCGGCCGCCGGGAAGGGGCTCCACGGCACGCGCCAGCCAGATGCCGAGCATCGAGATCGGCCCCCACAGGTAGAAGATCACGGCCCACATGAAGCGCGACTGATCCGTGAGCCCCAGCCCGATCACCCTGAGGAGCGACTCGAACGCCCAGGGGAACAGCGCGATGGCCATCAGGATCAGCGCCCCGAGCCCCGGGAACATGATCGCCTCGCGCCAGGAATGACGGCCGGTCCGCGGATCGAGCTGCACCGAGTACAGCATCGAGAAGAGGTAGATGCAGGCTGCGGAGATCCACATGAAGCGGAAGACGAACTCGGCGATGTCGCTGTGCAGGACGAGCAGTGCGAGCATCCCCGCCGCGGCCAGGAGCATGAAGGCGGGCAGCAGCAGGATCGTGAACCACGCGAGACCGAACCCGAAGCTGCCCAGGTTGTGCTCCCGGCTCGGACGGAACCAGAGCTTGCGATAGATCGAGGTGAGCTGCACGTTCCCGCGCGCCCAGCGCAGCCGCTGCTTCCACAGACTGTCGATCGTCCGCGGCTCCTCGGCCAGCACCACGGCGTGCGGCTCGAAGACCATCCGCCGCCCCTTGAGCTGCCCCTCGAAGGTCGTCATCGTGTCCTCGGCGAGCGTCCCCGTGGGGATCCTTCCGCCGATGGCCTCGAGGTTCGCCCGCGAGTGCAGCTGCGCACCGCCGGCGAGGCAGGCGATCGCGCCGCCCACGTTCTGCACGCGACGGGCGGAGAGCTGGCCGATCACGTACTCGATCGCGATGAACCGCGTGAGGTAGTTGCGGTCGCGGCTGCCCTCCGCGATGTACGCGGTGACGGCGCCGACCTTCTCATCGGCGAGGTGCCTGGTGAGTTTGCGCAGCGAGTCGCGCGCGAAGATCACATCCGCGTCCATGATCAGCACGGACTCGGTCCAGGAGTCGGCCAGGACGACGTCGAGGCCGTGATTGAGAGTGTGCGCCTTGCCCTCGCCGCCCTTCTCGCGCCGCAGATGCACGACGCGACCGGGGTGGGACTGCGCCTTGGCGCCGACGATCGCGGGGGTGTCGTCCGTGGAGGCATCATCGACGACGAAGATCCGGAGGCGCTCGGCGGGATACTCCAGCTGCAGCAGACGTTCGATCGCGGGGCCGATCACCGCCCCCTCGTTCCACGCCGGGATGATGACGGCGACGTTCGGGTGGTACGGCGCGGCCTTGCCATAGTGGTTGCGGAACGCGTGCAGTGGCAGCGCGAGGAACTGCAACCCGGTGTTGATCACGGGCAGCGTGCCGACCAGGACGCACAGCAGGAGGAGGACGACCAGCACGGTCTCAAGCACCGAGAGGTCCGTCATCAGGATGCCTCCCCCGCGTCGAGCAACGGGAGGATCCGGGAGTATCGGCCGACCTCCGACGCGTCGTGGCTGTCGGTGGAGGCGACGATCGTCGCGCCGGCACGACGCAATGCAGTCAAGGCCCCGGCCCCGGGGCAGCCCCACTTCTCGTTCACCTCGACGAGCGTGTCGGTCTCGGCCGCGGCTCGCGCCCAGGCATCCGTCCGCTCTGCGCCCACCTCGGCCTCCGACAGACCGATCTTCGGGAGGATAGAGAAGCAGTGCGCGAGCTGGTTCCCCGGGTACCGGCGCATCGTCGCGATGAGCGCCTCGACGAACTGGTCGAGCACGTCGTCGGTCGCCCAGCCTGCGGTGATCCGCTCCCGCACGGCGGAGGGGCCGAGAGGGCCGTCGACGCCGGGGAACTGGTGGTCGGCGATGAGGATCCGATCGATCCCGTCCGGAAGCGGCGGCACATCGAGTGCGCCGGCGACGTCGAGGATCTTCGCCTCCACGCCGGTGAGCACGGTGAGGCCGTCCGGAACCCTGAGGGCACGCACGGCGGCGAGGTACTCCGGAACCCAGGTGGTGCTCCGGCGCACGTGATCGACCAGCCGCAGCGTGCTCAACCCGGCCGATGCCGCCGCCTCGACGTTCTGCGCGAGCGTCGACACCGCATCGTCCGAGAACGTCGAATGCACGTGATGGTCGCCGCGAAGCAGCGCGTGGCTCACAGCTCCTCCTGATGCCCCGCATGGTCGGAGACCAGCACGTCGTCGATCTCGACGATCACATCCTCCAGGAAGCGCACCGAGGCGATCTCGCGGAACGGGATCCGCACGGGCAGCTCGCGGCCGAGGAACAGATCAGCGACGAGCGACGGGATGTCGACACCGGCCGCGATCGTCAGGGGCAGGGCACCGGGGAAGCGTGGGTTGACCTCGAGCAGCACCGCCCGGCCGCTGCGATCGCGACGCAGCTGCACGTTCGCGACGCCGACGAGCCCGATCGCGCGCGCGATCGATGCCGCCGCCTCCTCGAGCTCGGGGTCGCGCACGGTGCGTCCGGCGATCGCCACACCGGAATCGACCCTGGCGCGGGTGCGGGGCACAGCGGCGACGATGGTGCCCGCGGCGTCGGCGATGACATCGACGGAGTACTCCTCCCCCGGGAGGAAGTCCTGCACGATGAGCCCCTCGTCGCCCGGCAGCGCCTCGAGGGCTGCGCGATCGGGGACCAGCCGCACACCGCGGCTGCCCGCCCCCTGACGCGGCTTGGCGAAGACCGGGAACTCCCAGTCGACGGCCTCGGCGTCCGGTCCGGCGAGGACGGTGCGCGGGGTGAGTCCGGTCGGTGCGCAGCGCTCGGCGAGAGCGAGTTTGTCGAGCGC
Organism: Microbacterium sp. DWRC1-3; assembly: GCF_049896645.1. Classification (NCBI taxonomy): domain Bacteria; kingdom Bacillati; phylum Actinomycetota; class Actinomycetes; order Micrococcales; family Microbacteriaceae; genus Microbacterium; species Microbacterium sp. DWRC1-3. The sequence continues at coordinate 701,552 of NZ_JAFCUS010000002.1, read as the reverse complement.
GGTGTGCAGAGTCTCCGCCGAGGGCGCTGCCAGGACGGCGGGGGCCAGCTCGTCGCGCCGACCCGCGAGGGCGATGAGTTCGACGTCGACGGTCGAGATCACCAGGTCGAGGTCGTCTTCCGCGACCAACCGGGCGATCGCCGGCACGAAGTCGTCATCCCTCCCCGGCGGCACCAGCCGACGCTGCGCCGGAGGCACGAGGTAGATGCCGCTCGCCCAGCCGTCCATGTCGGCGGCGAACACGGTCAGATCGGATCGACGAAGCAGCGACCGGATGACGGCGACACCCGCCGGCCCGCCCGCACCCGTCACCAGCACCCGCTTGGTCATCAGCTCTCCCGTCGCGTGAGTTCGTGGGCGCCGATGAACTCGGCTGTCTCGCGCACCACTTCCAGGGGTTCGACGGCGGTGCCCCCGCCGAACCTCGACCAGTACCGCGCCGTCGCGGTGACGAACTCGGGTTCCAGGTAGTCACGACTCGCGGTCTGGGAGCCGAAGCGTTCGAGCAGCCGGAGCTTGTCGTCGAGGAAGTTATCGATGCGAACGAATCGCGTGGGGCGGAAGTCGATCGTCGATGACGGGCTCTGGTAGCACGCCACCGTTCCCACGCGCCGCGTGGCCACGATGGTCGCCTCGCTCACGGCGCGGTGATCCTGATGGCGGTCGTGGCTCGAGTGGGTGTAGACGATCGTCGGCTGGATCTCCTGCACGACCTCTTCGATGATCCGGACGGTGGAGCCGCCTCCCGAGATCTCGGTGTCGACGAGATCCTTCAGGAAGAGACGGGCGCCCAGCATGTCGGCAGACGCCAGGGACTCGTTCTGCCGACTGTCGGCATCTCCCCCTCTGGCTCCGCGGGAGAGAGTGAGGATCGTGATCTCGTCCTGAGCCCTGGCATGCGCGGCGAGGAGTCCTCCGACGCCGATCTCGACATCATCGGGGTGCGCTCCGATCGCGAGCACCCGCTCGGGCTTGCGGGCCTCTTCTCGACGACGACGGCCCTCCTCGACGAGACGCATGACCGCCTCGACGAGCTTGCCGTTGTCGAGCGGCTTGGTCAGGAACTCATCGGCCTGCGCCCGCAATGCGGAGACCGCGTATTCGACGGAGACATGGGCGGTCATCACCACGACGGGAACCGAGGGCACCGTGCGCCGCAGCTCGGCCAGCAGCTCGAGACCGCTGAGCCCCGGCATCTCGATGTCGGTCACGACGACGTCGGGACGCACGGCGGCGACGCGCTCCACAGCCGACAGGCCATCTCCGGCGACATCGACGATGCATCCGGCGCGCCGCTCGAGCACGGTCTTCACGAGCAGGGCGACGTCTGGATCGTCATCGACGACGAGTACGCGAGGAGAATCCTCAGACATTTTCTACAGCTCTCCTTGGGGAGGTTCCCTGACCGATGGGGATCGGTCACGCGATCTCGGCGCCTTCAACACCGGGACCGCAGGGAAAGTCGAGCGGGGTATGTCGATTCTGGCATACGGCGTCGCCGTCGCCGTCGGCGCTTCCCCTACCCTCCCGCGCGAGCGGCACGCTTCTCCTGCTGGAAGACCCGGATCGCCTCGTAGCGCTCCGCGGACCTCGCCCGCCGCTTCGCCGCCTCGTCTTCGCGGTTCTTCGGTGGCGCGGTGGTCACGAGTTCGCTCAGAAGACGGCTCACGACGTGGGCGATCTCGCCGACCGCACTGTCGAAGGCGGCCTGGTTGGCTCGGGACGGCGCCGTGGTCCCGGCGATCTTGCGCACGAACTGCAGGGCGGCATCGTGGCATTCCTCATCGGTGGCTGCGGGTTCGAGATTGTTCAACGGGACGATGTTCCGACACATACCCGCACGCTACGCCCGCTCGCCGATCGACGGAAGGGCGGGAACCGGAGCCCGTCCCGGCCCACCGGCCGCGCACCGTGGGGGATGGTGCGAGCGGAGGGCCCTCGCTACGCTCGGGGCTACCGGAACCGCCGGCGCGTGACCTCTCACCCCGTCGACAGGACAGAACATGACGAATCCCCCGTTCCCCGAACCGCCTGCACCGGATTCCTCGAACCCGGTGACCCCGCCACCGACCGCGCCCCCGGCCCCTCCGGCCGCACCTCCGACTGGGCCTCCGACGTGGGACGCCGGGCCGGGCGCCGCGCCCGCCGCCGGCTACTCGGCGCCCGCCGCGCCTGCGTATCCGCAGCCCGAGCCGAGCCCGCCGGGGCGCGTGCTGTCGATCGTCGGACTCGTCCTGGCGTTCGTGGCGGCCCCGATCGGCCTCATCCTGAGCATCGTCGCCGCCGTGAAGCTCGGCAAAGCCGGACAGCCGAAGGGTCTCGCGATCGCCGGCATCGTCGTCGGCGCGGTCCTGACGATCGTCGAGATCATCGGGATCATCCTCTTCATCGCCTTCTTCGCCGCCATCTTCGGCATGTGTGCCGAACTCGGCACAGGCGTCTGGGAGGTCAACGGGGTCACCTATACCTGCGGCTGACCCGTGCGCGACGCAGCAAGCACGAGGGACCGGATGCGTTTCGCATCCGGTCCCTCGTGCGTCGGCTGACGACTACTTCTTGTAGTTCGGGGCCTCGACCACGATCTGCACGTCGTGCGGGTGCGATTCCTTGAGACCCGCCGAGGTGATGCGCACGAACTTGCCGCGCGTCTTGAGCTCTTCGATCGTGCGCGCGCCGACGTAGAACATCGACTGGCGCAGTCCGCCGACCAGCTGATAGGCGACGGCGGAGAGCGGTCCTCGGTAGGGCACCTGCCCCTCGATGCCCTCCGGGATCAGCTTGTCGTCACTGGGGACGTCGGCCTGGAAGTAGCGGTCCTTCGAGTACGAGGTCTGCTTGCCGCGGGTCTGCATCGCGCCCAGCGAACCCATGCCCCGGTACTGCTTGAACTGCTTGCCGGACTGGAACACGATCTCGCCGGGAGACTCGTCGGTTCCGGCCAGGAGCGAGCCGAGCATCACGGCGTCGGCACCGGCGACCAGCGCCTTGGCGATGTCGCCCGAATACTGCAGGCCGCCGTCTGCGATCACGGGGACGCCGGCGGGGCGAGCGGCGAGCGATGCTTCGTAGACTGCCGTGACCTGGGGCACTCCCACACCGGCGACGACGCGCGTGGTGCAGATCGACCCGGGGCCCACTCCGACCTTGACGGCGTCGACGCCGGCGTCGATCAGGGCCTGGGCGCCTTCGCGGGTCGCGACGTTGCCGCCGATGATGTCGATGTGGGCGAAGGACTCGTCGGCCTTCAACCGGCGAACGAGATCGATGACGCCCTGCGACTGCCCGTTGGCGGTGTCGACCACGAGAACGTCGACACCGGCGTCGCGCAGCGCCTCGGCACGCTCCCAGGCATCGCCGAAGAAGCCGATGGCAGCGCCGACGCGCAGACGGCCCTGGTCATCCTTGGTGGCGAGCGGGTACTTCTCGCTCTTGTCGAAGTCCTTGATGGTGATGAGGCCGGCGAGCTTGCCGTCGCCGTCGATGAGCGGCAGCTTCTCGACGCGGTGCTTCGCGAACAGGGCGATGACCTCGCCCGCGGCCACGCCGACCGGAGCCGTGACCAGGTTCTCCCTGGTCATGACGTCCTTGACGAAGGTGGTCTGACGCTCGAAGCCCGAGACGAACCGCATGTCGCGGTTCGTGATGATGCCGACGAGCTTGCCCTCGTCGTCGACGACGGGAAGACCCGAGATGCGGTACTTCGCGCAGAGGTTGTCGACCTCTTCGACCGTCGCGTCCTGCGTCGTCGTGATGGGGTCGGTGATCATGCCGGACTCGCTGCGCTTGACGCGGTCGACGTGCGCGGCCTGGTCGGCGATGGAGAGGTTGCGGTGGAGGATTCCGATGCCGCCCTCGCGCGCCATCGCGATCGCCATGCGCGACTCGGTGACCGTGTCCATCGCGCTGGAGAGCAGCGGGGTGGCGACCGAGATGCGGCGCGTGATCCGCGACGAGGTGTCGGCCTCGCTCGGGATCACATCGGTGTGCCCGGGGAGCAGCAGCACGTCGTCGTACGTCAGCCCGACGAAGCCGAAGGGATCGTGCTGTTCCATGGATTCTCCTTCTGCGCGAGTCGCGCATGTCCGAGTGCGAGGGGGTGGTCGACGTCGGCCGGTGCGGGGCCGCGGCCCGTATGAAGATTCTAAGCGAGACACGTCCGAGAACATTCCCAGAGCCCCGCCGTTATCGGACTGTTGACACGGACCGTAGGTGAATCGCCGATCGCGCATTACGCTCAAGTGCGTCGTCCATCCCTGCGGTCGAACCCGACATCGCAGAGACACAGCACTCAAAGTGGAGGTTGCGTGGGACCCACAACAATCGCCGTGCAGCGAAAGCGCCCCTGGGTGGTCGCGCTGCTCGCTGTCCTCATGGCGCTCAGCGCGTTCGTGTTCATGCCCCCCTCATCGGCCTCGGCCGAGACGACAGACGACGGGCAGGAGGTCACGGACTTCTACCTGGCCGGCGTCGTCACCTTCGATGACGAACCCGTCGAAGGCGTCGTCATGGCGATCGAAGGCAACGGTTTCAAGGGCGAGACCGAGACCGACGCCGAAGGCAAGTGGCGCCTGTACGTGCCCGAGAAGGAGAAGTACACGCTGACGGTCGACGAGTCGACCCTCCCCGACGGTGTGATCGTCGATGCGAGCCTGCTGCCACCGGGCACGCAGCCGATCGCGGGAACGACCGCCTCCTTCGAGGTCGAGTTCGGTCTCACGGGGACCAAGATCATGAATCTGTTCCTCGGCGAGGGGCAGCGGATCACCGTCTCGTTCATCGACCAGCTGCTCTCGCGACTGGTCGGCGGCCTGAACTTCGGTCTGCTGCTGGCGCTGGCCTCGATGGGTGCCGCTCTCATCTACGGCACCACGCGGCTGTCGAACTTCGCGCACGCCGAGATGGTGACCTGGGGCGGCCTCGTCGCCCTCGTCACGACCACGTTCTGGCACCTCCCATTGTGGCTCGGCGTCGCCGCGGCCGTCATCGGCGGCGGCCTGTTCGGCTGGGCGTTGGATGCCGGCATCTGGCGTCCCCTGCGACGACGCGGTCTCGGCGTCGTGCAGCTGATGATCGTCAGCATCGGACTCTCGCTGGCACTGCGCTACGCCTTCCAGTTCATGATCGGCGGCGGCACCTACCAGCTCCCCGGCGCCAGCCCCACGCCGATCCAGTTCGGGCCGATCTCGCTGTCCTACATCGACATGATCGCGATGGGGGTGAGCATCGTGGTGATCCTGGCCGTGGCCTTCTTCCTGACGCGCACCCGCATCGGCAAGGCGACACGCGCGATCTCCGACAACCCGCAGCTCGCCGCCGCCTCCGGGATCGATGTGGACAAGGTCATCCGCTACGTCTGGATCCTCTCCGGCACCTTGGCGGCCATCTCCGGCATCCTCTGGGCCTACTTCCGCCCCGGCGTGAAGTGGGACATGGGCATGCAGATGCTGCTGCTGATCTTCGCGGCGATCACGCTCGGCGGCCTCGGCACCGCGTTCGGTGCTCTGGTGGGCTCCCTCATCGTCGGGATGGCGGTCGAGGTCTCCACCCTGTGGATCCCGTCCGACCTGAAGTATGCGAGCGCCCTCGTGGTGCTCATCGTCATCCTCCTCGTGAGACCGCAGGGGCTGCTCGGACGCAGGGAAAGGTTGGGCTGATCGCCATGGACTTCGGAAGCATCTTCTCGAACACGGCCGTCTACCTGTTCAGCCCTGTCACCATCGCCTACGCCCTCGCGGCGACCGGCCTGGCCGTGCACTTCGGATACGCGGGACTGCTCAACTTCGGTATGGCCGCCTTCATGGCCATCGGCGGCTACGGCTACGCCATCTCGGTGCTGAGCTTCGGTCTGCCCTGGTGGATCGGCATGCTCATCGGTCTGCTCGGCGGCGCGCTCTTCGCCGTCCTGCTCGGCATCCCGACACTGCGACTTCGCGCCGACTACCTGGCGATCGCGACGATCGCCGCCGGTGAGATCGTGCGACTGCTGTTCACGACGCAGCTGTTCGACGAATGGACCAACAGCGCCGACGGCCTGGCCCAGTACAACGGCGGGTTCCGCGACGCGAACCCCATTCCCCCCGGGACCTACGGGTTCGGACCCTGGATGTACAGCGCCAACGACCTCTGGAACCGGGTCTTCGGCGTGATCGTGCTCGCCGCGGCCATCCTCTTGGTGTGGGCGCTGATGCGCAGCCCCTGGGGTCGCGTCCTCAAGGGCATCCGCGAAGACGAGGACGCCGTGCGCTCGCTCGGCAAGAACGTCTTCGCCTACAAGATGCAGGCGCTCGTCGTGGGTGGCGTGATCGGTGCCGCGGGCGGGATCATCTTCGTCCTCCCCTCCGCCGTCGTCCCCGGCAGCTACTCGACGTCGCTGACGTTCTTCCTGTGGACCATCCTCCTTCTGGGCGGGGCGGCCACGGTGTTCGGACCGACGCTGGGCGCCGTGCTGTTCTGGGTGGTGTTCGCCTTCATGGCCAACCTCCTGCCCTCCCTGGCGAAAGCAGGCCTGCTGCCGATGTCCGACAGCCAGGCATCGACGCTCGTTTTCGTCTTCGTCGGCATCGCTCTGATGCTGCTCGTGATCTTCCGCCCGCAGGGCATCCTCGGAGACAAGAGGGAGATGACCTTTGTCAAATGAACTGACCCCGGAACAGGTCCCCGGCTCTGCCGAGGGCACGGCGAACGCCGCGCCCGCCACAGGGAGCATCCGACGCCCGAAGACGACCGGTCTGACCAAGGGCGAGGTGAAGCCGGGGGTCGCCAAGGTCGATCCGATCCTCGTCGTCGATGCGGTCCAGCGTCGCTTCGGTGGCCTGACCGCCGTCGACGTCGACCACCTCGAAGTGCCGCGAGGAGCGATCACCGCACTGATCGGCCCGAACGGAGCAGGCAAGACCACGCTGTTCAACCTGCTCTGCGGATTCGACAAGCCCAACAGCGGCACCTGGTCCTTCGACGGAACGAGCCTCTCGGGAGTCCCGTCGTTCAAGGTGGCAAGGATGGGACAGGTCCGCACGTTCCAGCTGACCAAATCGCTCTCGCTCCTCACGGTCCTCGAGAACATGAAGCTCGGAGCTCCGCATCAGCGCGGGGAGGGCTTCTGGTCGAGTCTGTTCCCCTTCCTCTGGCGAGCGCAGGACACCGAGATCGAAGGCAAGGCACGCGAGTTGCTCACGCGCTTCAAGCTCGATGCCAAGGAGAAGGACTTCGCGGCGTCGCTCTCTGGTGGCCAGCGCAAGCTCCTCGAGATGGCCAGGGCGCTGATGAGCGACCCGACGCTGGTGATGCTCGACGAGCCCATGGCCGGCGTCAACCCCGCTCTCACGCAGTCGCTCCTCGACCACATCCTCGATCTGAAGGAGCAGGGGATGACGGTGCTCTTCGTCGAGCACGACATGCACATGGTCCGCCACATCGCGGACTGGGTGATCGTCATGGCCGAGGGCCGCGTCGTCGCGGAGGGACCTCCCGACGAGGTCATGGAGAACCCCGCGGTCGTGGATGCGTACCTCGGTGCGCACCAGGATCTCGACCTGGGCGCGGTCACCGGACGCATCCCGGTGCTCGAGGACGCCGCCGCGATCCGACTCCGCGAGAAGATCGAAGCAGAGGCGGAGGCCGAGCTCGAAGCGAGCGATCCCGCCTCCGGCACAGAGGGGAAGGGCACCGCATGAGCGCGGAATCGCCGACGAACGCACCGCAGAGCGCGCCTCAGGACGACGTCGTGGTCGAGTTGACCGACGTCCACGCCGGTTATCTCCCCGGGGTGAACATCCTCAACGGCGCGAACCTCGTCGCTCGCCAGGGCGAGCTGATCGGGATCATCGGCCCGAACGGCGCCGGCAAGTCGACCCTGCTGAAGGCGATCTTCGGGCTGGTGAACGTGCGCAGCGGCGACATCACGGTCAAGGGCGAGAGCATCGTCGGCCTGAAGGCCGACAAGCTGGTCCGACGCGGGGTCGCTTTCGTGCCGCAGACGAACAACGTCTTCCCGTCGCTGTCGATCGAGGAGAACCTGCAGATGGGGCTCTACCAGAACCCCAAGATCTACACGGAACGGCTCGAGTTCGTCACCGGCATCTTCGCCGAGCTGGGCAAGCGCCTCAAGCAGCGCGCTGGATCCCTCTCCGGCGGCGAGCGGCAGATGGTCGCCATGTCGCGCGCGCTCATGATGGATCCGTCGGTGCTGCTGCTCGACGAGCCGTCGGCCGGGCTCTCCCCCGTGCGGCAGGACGACGCGTTCATCCGGGTGTCCGACATCAACAAGGCCGGCGTCACGACGATCATGGTCGAGCAGAACGCCCGACGCTGCCTCCAGATCTGCGACCGCGGGTACGTGCTCGATCAGGGCAAGGACGCCCACGAGGGCACCGGCCGTGACCTGCTCAACGACCCGAAGGTGATCGGTCTCTACCTCGGAACGCTCGGCACCGACGCGGCCTGAGCCACAGACTCGACCCCACGACAAAGGCCCCGGATCGGATCCGGGGCCTTCGTCATGTGATCGTGTGATCAGTTGGTGCGGGTGATCATGTTGTCGGCACCGTACTTGTAGATGCCGATCGAGGCACCCTGGGGGTCGCCGGCCTCATCGAACGTGATGTCGCCGGAGTAGCCGTCGTAGTCGGCCACGCCGCCGTCGTTGATGATCTTGGCGCACTCGGCGAAGCTGGTGCACTTCTTGCCGTCGCCCGAACCGCCCGAGACCTCCTGCATCTTGGCCGCGATGTCCGCGCCCTCGGTGGAGCCGGCCGCGAGCGAGGCCAGAGCCACGAGGATGACGGCGTCGTACGCCTCTGCCGCGTAGGTGAAGTCCTTGACCTCGGGGTTGCCTTCGCCGGTCCAGTAGTCCTGGAGACGGGTGGTGAAGTCATCCGCGAGAGCAGGACCGGCCTTGGTTCCCTGCGCGCCCTCGAGCGAGACCGGGATCTCCGAGCCGTAGTCGGACAGGTTGCCGTCGACCATGTAGAACTTGTCGGCCGAGATGCCGGCGTTCACCAGCAGCGGCGCGATGGTCTTGAACTGGTCGAACGACACGATCGCGACCGCGTCGGGGTTCTGGGCCTTGATCGACTCGACCTGAGCGTCGAACTGCGCGTCGCCGACGTTGAACGAGACCGACTCGACGACCTCGCCGCCGGTGCCCTCGAACGTCGTCGTGATGGCGTCGTTCAGGCCGGTGCCGTAGGCGTCGTTCTGGTAGATGATGCCGAGGCTCTTGGCGCCGTCCTCGGCGATCAGGTTGCCCAGCACCTCGCCCTGCAGCAGGTCACTGGGTGCGGTGCGGAAGTACAGGCCGCTGTCATCCCACGTGGTGAAGTCGGGAGACGTGTTCGACGCCGAGATCTGAAGGATCCCCGCGCTCACGTTCCCGTCGAGGATGAGCTTGGAGACGCCCGATGCGGCGGCTCCGACGATGGCGGCGACGCCGGCGCCCTGCAGCTTGGTGATCGAGGTCTCGTAGGCCTTGGTGTCAGTGTCGCCCTCGTCCTCGGCCGTCAGGTCGATCGTGACACCGGCAGCGGCCTCGTTGACCTCCTGGACCGCGAGTCCGACGCCGGATTCCATGGGCGGGCCCAGGAATGCCAGCGACCCCGTCTGCGGAAGCAGCGATCCGAGCTTGAGCGTCAGATCGGCTGCGGGCTTGTCGCTGCCACCGCTCTCCGAGCTCGGAGTGCTGCTGCAGCCGGCGATGACGATGGCGGATGCACTGATCAGTGCGATCCCGGCGAAGACCTTCGCTGTGCGCGAGCCCTTCAATGCGTTCATGATGCTCCCTTGCGTAACTGAACGTGGATTGTGACTGAACGTGGATTCTGGCCACAATCGGGTGCTCTAACACTAGGCCGTGAGTCCTGCGCGCAGGGGTTGCAAGTATCTCGGTGCGTTAACGATCCGACACCGGGTTCCCCGACGGATGAGCCTCGGGATCAGGCCGCTTCGACACGCGGAATCCTGCGCCCCCGACGTGCGGCGAGCAGCAGGTCGACGACGAACACCCCGATCGCGATCCACACGATGATGAAGCCCGCCCAGCGCTCCGGAGGCATCGGCTCGTGCAGGACGACGACGCCGATGAGGAACTGCATCACGGGGGTGATGAACTGGATCATTCCGATCACGGTGAGGTGGATGCGTCGGGTTCCTGCGGCGAAGAGCAGCAGGGGCACCGCTGTGGCGACGCCGGCGAACGCCAGCAGCAGCGCGTGCGGCCACCCGTTCGCCCCCATCGTGATCCCCGTCGTCTGGGCGACGACGATCAGCTGCACCACGGCGATCGGGATGAGCCAGAAGGACTCCAGCGTCAGACCGCTGACCGCATCGACGGCGGGACCGATCTTCTTCTTGATGAGCCCGTAGACCCCGAAGGACGCCGTCAGCGACAGGGCGATCCAGGGGAAATCGCCGTAGGCGACGACGATCACGACGACCGCGATCGCCGCGATCGCGATGGCGGCCCACTGCAACCTGCGGATGCGCTCCTTCAGCACGAAGACGCCCAGCAGCACGGTCGTGATCGGATTGATGAAGTAGCCCAGGCTCGTCTCGACGACGTTCTCGCTGAGGGTTCCGATCAGGAACACCTGCCAGTTGACGTAGATCAGAAGACCGGCCAGGGCCGTCCAGGCCAGCAGCTTCGGCTGTCGGAGGATGACGCCGAATGCCGCCCAGCCGCGCGTGAACGTGAGCAGCAGGAGGCAGAACACGAACGACAGCAGCACGCGCCAGGCCACGACCTCCCACGGCCCCGTCGGAACGAGGAGCAGGAAGTAGAGCGGAAGCACTCCCCAGAGGAGGTACGCGGCACCGGCATAGGCCACTCCGGCGGTCTGCGTGGCACGAGTCGTCTCTGGGGGCACCGCACAACCCTACGCCCGCGGCGGCGGCGCGCCCTCGGCCGCCCGGCCGCTGCCGCAGAGTTCGGCAGGAAACCGATGCCCGGTGGCGGACGCAGAAGGGGCCCGGATGCGAAGCGCATCCGGGCCCCTTCCAGGACCTTGACCCTGCCCCTCACGAGGGGCGGGAATCAGATTCCGCAGATCAGCGGACGACGACCGCCAGGACGTCGCGAGCCGACAGGACGAGGAACTCGTCTGCGCCGAACTTCACCTCGGTGCCGCCGTACTTGCTGTAGAGCACACGGTCGCCGACGGCGACGTCGAGCGGAACACGGTTGCCGTTGTCGTCGATGCGGCCGGGGCCGACCGCCACGACCTCGCCCTCCTGGGGCTTCTCCTTGGCGGTGTCGGGGATGACCAGGCCACTCGCGGTGGTCTGCTCGGCCTCGACCTGCTTGATGACGATGCGGTCCTCGAGCGGCTTGATGGAAACCGACACGGTCTACCTCTTCTTTCTTGACGCTGACACGAAAGACTTGTTCGCACTCTCAACCCGAGAGTGCTAATCCAGTCTAGGCGCTCGGCTGGCACTCACGCAATGCGAGTGCCAGCGTGCGCGGCGGGCAGTCCCCCCGCACGGGCAATTAGGCTGAGCACGTGGAGATGTCCGAGCTGCGCGCCCTGCTGACCCCCGCCGGTCTCGAGCTGCTCGACGCGGTCGGGCCCATCGAATCGACCGCCGACGTGGCCCGCACCGTCTCGCGGCTGCGCGCGGCCGGCCACTCCCCCGAGCTCGTCTCCGCCGTCGTCGGACAGGCGCACCTGCGATCCAAGGCTGCGGCGAAGTTCGGGCCCTTCGCCGCACGCATGCTGTTCACCCGCGCCGGGCTCGAGCAGGCGACGAGGCTCGGGGTCGCAGCCCGTCACGCGCAGCGGATCCGGCACGCCGGATTCACCCGCGTCGCCGACCTCGGCTGCGGCATCGGCGGCGACGCGCTCGCCTTCGCCGGAGCGGGACTCGACGTGCACGCCGTCGACGCCGATGAGGTCACCTCGGCCATCGCCGCCTACAACCTGGCGCCCTTCGGCGACAGCGCCGCGGTGGGCCACCTCACGGCCGAAGACGCCCTCTCAACGGTGGAAGCGGGAAGCGCGATCTGGATGGACCCGGCTCGACGCACCTCCGGGCACAGCGAGACCCGACGAGTCTCCGCCGACGACTACTCCCCCTCGCTGGACTGGGCGTTCGATGTGGCCGCGAGCCATCCGACCGGCATCAAGCTCGGACCCGCGCACGACCGCGACGCGCTGCCCGCCGACGCCGAAGCACAGTGGGTGAGCGCCGACGGCAGCGTCGTCGAGCTCGTCGTCTGGAGCGGCGCCCTCGCCCGAGAAGGGGTGCGCCGCGCGGCGCTCGTGATCCGCGACGAGCGCTCGCACGAGCTCACCGCCCCGGCGGACGCCGCCGACGAGCCGGTGCGCGAGCTCGGCGCCTTCCTGCACGAACCCGATGGCGCCGTGATCCGTGCCCGTCTGATCGGCGAGGTCGCCCGAAGCCTCGACGCGGGGATGCTCGACGAGCACATCGCCTACCTGACCTCGGATGCCGCGCTGACGAGCCCTTTCGTGCAGTCCTTCCGCGTGCGGGAGACCCTGCCGGCGAACCCGAAGGCGATCAGCGCCGCCCTCAAGGCGCACGGCATCGGACGCCTGGAGATCAAGAAGCGCGGCGTCGACGTCGATCCCGCGGCCTTCCGCAAGAAGCTGACGCTGCGCGGCGACCAGGAGGCGACGCTGATCCTCGCCCGTATCGGCGATCAGCGCCGCGCGATCCTCGCCGACCGGGTACCCGCGGCGGGCTGATCCGCTCAGCCGTCGGAGTCGCGGCCCGGCGGCTCGACCACGATGGGGTCGCCCGGAGGCGCTTCGACCCGCACGGTGTCCTGCGGCGCTCCTGGGGAGGCGGGGGCCTCACCGATGACCAGATACGGCGTCTGCCACCTCGTGAACCGCGCCTCGAGCACCGTCGAGCCGACCTCCGCGCCACCGACGCCGTCGATCTGCGCGTCGATCCCTGACTCCCACGCGTCGCTGGGAGACTCGCACGTCGTCAGGTCACCGGCGTCGATGATGAGGCACTTCTCGACCTCGCCCCGCTCCGAGACGCGGTCGCCGACCCATACGGGTTGCGTCCGGAACGAGCCGACGATCGTGAGGGAGAAGGCGAAACCCTCGTCGGCCAGTTCCTCGGCCCGTGCGCGCTCGGCACCCGCGAACTGCGAGGACGACGTCGACGACATCGACCACCGCTGGAGAGCGACCATCGGCTCCCCCGCTGTCGACACGAGCATCGTTGCGCTCACACCCCCCAGACCCCGGGTATCGTCTTCGGGATCGTCGATCGGAACGGGGAAGGACACGCTCAGGCCACGTCCGATGTCGCCGGTGGGAAGGCAGTTCGACTGCGAACGGTCGCCGATGTCGAGGATCAGGCACACGACGCCGCCATCGTCCTTGGTCGCGTACCAGGCCAACGCATCCTCGTCCTGCGCGACCGCAAGGAGTGATCCGCTGTCGAAGTCGGCGGCGGCGAGCGCATCACGGCGCTCCTGCTGCGCGGCGGACAGGGCGATGCCGTCGGCGCGTGGCGCGAACAGCGCCCCACCGATGCCGACGCCGAGTGCCACCGTCATCACCGCGAGCGCCGACACGCCCACTCGGTACCTCCGCAGGACACGACGAACGGTGCTGAGCGAGCGCCGATCCTCGGTGACGGTCCCGGGCTCCGGAGCGTCGACGACGGCATGCCCGCCAGCGTCGTCGGGGACATCGGCAGGAGCGGGCGACGGCTGCTCGGGCGACGACTCCACACGGGTCTCGACGGCGGGGGGCGTCACCGGAGATCGTCTCGCGTCCTCCAGCTCCCGCAGCCGCCTGGTCTCGGCATCCGTGAGGATGCCGTCACGACCATAGGCCCGGCGCTGGAGCGCCCGCAGCTCGTCAGCGTCCGTCTCCGCCTGCACCGTCGGCACCCCCCTCACGTGTGATCATGAGCGAGGAGCTCCCGTCGCTCCAGGTCGGAACCTCCAGGCGGACGACCTCACCGCTCTCCTCATCGACCACGTTCAGCACCAGCGTGGCGCTCTGTTCCTGCAGAGTGAGCGCATCGGCGCAGACCCGAGGGAACAGGTCATCCGAGCCGTCGTAGATCAGACAGGTCTGAAACGACTCGAGCGCCATACCCGTCCACACCGGCACCTCACCGTCGTAGCCGATGACCCAGAGCGAGTTGATCTCGAACCCCTGCGCCGCGATCCGCTTCGCCTTCTCCGCCTCACCTGCGTTCGCATATGTCACACCGTTGGTGGTGCCGGGTCCATACTCCGCCGTGTGGGTGGATACGGCGGGTTCGCCGGACGCGGTGAACATCATCTGCACGTTGAGCTCGCGCCTGATGTCGTCCTTCGACTCCACTGTGACCGCCCCGAAGAGCCCCGAGCCCTCGACGGTCTCCGTGCGCTCGCAGGTGGGCAGTGCCGACGCGGAGGTCGCCACGAGCAGACAGGTGATCGCGCCGTCGTCCTTGGTCGCCGCTGAGATGACCGCCCCCTGCTCGACGGCGAGGGCGCGCACCGATCCCGGGTCGTAGCGCCCTCCGGCGATCAGCGCGCTCTGCCATTCCTGCTGCTGCGCGCTCAGGGCGACCGGGGTCGCAGCCGACCGGCCGAACAGCAGCCAGCCCACGCCGACCCCGACGACGAGCAAAGCCGCGACGGCGAGCACGGCGGGCCGCCAATGCGCGCGCCATAGGGATCGCGCGGACTCCCCGGTCCCCGGTGAGCCCTCTGCGACAGGCGACGGATGCCCCTCCGCCGCGTCGGGTGCCGCGGCCTCGACGCCCTGATCCCCTGCCTCAGCGCTCGCGGAACCAGCGTCGTCCGACGACTCCCCGCGGTCGGGAGGCGACACGGTATCGGCGGTCGGGGCGAAGTCGAGCCCCACGGGTTCGACACCCGGCGCGACACGGCGCTCCTCCAGCGCGCGCAGTCGCACGGCGTCGGCATCGGTGAGCGACGCCTCGCGTCCGTAGGCCCGCGCCTGCAGGGACCGCAGCTCCTCGAGCTCGTCTGCGTCCAGCATCGGCTCAGCCGAGCCTCTCGAACTGCATGCCGGCCCAGACCAGCCAGCCCAGGCTGTAGACCGTCGCGCAGAGTCCGAGCACGAGCGCCCAGCGCGCGATCGCGCGACTCTCGACAGGGCGACGCAGAGACATGATCGCCGCGACGACCGCGACCACGGCGACCGGGATGCCCCAGCCGACGAAGAACGACGCCCCGAGCGCGACGATCGCCGCCAGCAGCGCCCACGGCGCCAATCGGGTGTCGTCGACCGGCATGGATCCCGTCGACGGCTCCCACTCCGTGTCGTCGGGAGCATCGATGTCGGGACCGGTCGCGACGACCGGCTCGATGCCGACCGGACCCGTCGGCAGCCTGGTGTATCCGTCTCGGCGGGAACCGGGAAGACGGGCGGACCCTGCGGGGTGCTCGACCTCGTCGCTGGGGCCTTCGATACGCGCCGCCGGCGTCGCCGAGGACCGCGCCTCGGGAGTACCGGGGACGTCACTCATACCGACACCGCCTCCGCGATCTGGATCTCGGTCACGGGCAGCGTCGAGTCCGCGCCGAATGCGAGAGTGGAGGGGCGCCGGCCGGAGGAGATCAGCTCGGACGCGAGGGCGGCGATCATCGCGCCGTTGTCGGTGCACAGCGACAACGGCGGGATGCGCACCGTGACGCCTGCGGCCTCGGCGCGCTCCAGAGCGACCTCGCGCAGACGCCGGTTCGCGATCACTCCCCCGCCGAGCAGCAGCCGCGGCACACCGAGGTCGGCGCAGGCGGCGAGCGCCTTCGTGACCAGAACGTCGACGACCGCCTCGCGGAAGCTCGCGGCGACGTCGGCGAGGGGAACCTCGACCCCCTCGGCTTCGCAGCGCTCGACCCAGCGGGCCACGGCCGTCTTCAGCCCCGAGAACGAGAAGTCGTAGCGGTGCTTCGCCAGGTCGGAGGCACGGGACAGGCCACGGGGGAACCGGATCGCCTCCGGGTCGCCGTCGGCGGCTGTACGGTCGATCTCCGGACCACCCGGGTACGGCAAGGACAGGAGGCGGGCGACCTTGTCGAAGGCCTCTCCCGCGGCGTCGTCCATCGTCTCCCCCAGCAGCTCGACGTCGGTGGTGAGGTCGCGCACATGCAGCAGCGAGGTGTGACCGCCGGATACGAGCAGGGCGATCGTGGGGTACTCGAGCGGAGCGGAGTCGGCGGTGAGGATGTCGGCGGCGATGTGGCCGACGAGGTGGTTCACGGCGTAGAGAGGCTTGTCGATCGAGACGGCGAGGCCCTTCGCCGCACCGACGCCGACCATCAGTGCACCGGCGAGTCCTGGGCCGCTCGTCACGGCGACGGCATCGAGATCATCCAGGCCCACTCCCGCCTCGGCGAGGGCGGCATCGATCGCGGGCTGCAGTGCCTCCAGGTGCGCCCTGGCTGCGACCTCCGGCACGACCCCGCCGTACCTGGCGTGCTCGTCCATGCTCGACGCGATGGTGTTCGACAGCAGGGTGCGTCCGCGCACGATGCCGATGCCCGTCTCGTCGCAACTCGTCTCGATGCCGAGAACCAACGGTTCGCTCATGCCTTCGCCTCCTCGGTGGCGGTGACGGGCACCGTGCGACGGCGCAGATCCAGACGCATCACGATCGCGTCGACGTCGTCGGGCTGATAGTAGTGGGGACGGCGGGCGATCTCCTCGAATCCCTCGGCGAGGTAGAGTCCCTCGGCCGAAGGGTTGTCGGCTCGCACCTCGAGGAACACCTCGCGTGCACCGCGTGCTGCGGCCGCCGCGAGCAGCGCACGCAGCAGGATCCTGCCCCGCCCCTGGCCGCGGTGCTCGGCGAGCAGGGCGATGGTCTGGATGTCGGCGTCGGCGCTGCCGTGGAGGGCCCGCACTCCGCCGTATCCGATCACCGCGCCGTCGTGCTCGTCGACGAGGTAGCGGCCATGCGGGCTCGCGAGCTCGGCGGCCATGGTCTCCGCGCTCCAGGCGTCTGTCGGGAAGGACCGGCTCTCGATCGCGATGATCGCGTCGAGGTCGTCGACCGTCGCGTCGCGAAGGGTCATGTCCCCACCTTCTTCGGCGCACCGGGAAGCGTCACATCGGGGTGACGCATGTAGAGGGGCTCCTCGCCGGCGAGCATGCGACCGGCGGCGAGCGCGCGGACCCCGACCCGCGCGAGATCCGATGCGGAGAGCGTCGTCACGTCGATGCGCCGGATGCCGTCGAGGTGCGCGTCGGCGTCGGCGGCCCGCACGAGCACGGTGTCGGCGACGACGACCGGGATGCCGTCATCGTCGAGACCGTCGAACACGGTGATGGCGACTTCGCGCCGACGGGCGTCGGTGACGATCGCGAAGGGAGCGGTCTCGTTCTCCAGCACCGTCAGAGCCGCGGCGAAGTGGCTGGGGACGGGGACGACGGGCAGGCCGCGTCCGAGGGCGAAGGCACGCGCCGCGGCGATGCCGATACGCAACCCGGTGAAGGGGCCGGGCCCCATGCCGGCGACGACGTGGGTGATCTTCGCGTCACCCGCCTCGCGGAGCACATCGACGAGGAGGTCGCCGATGACCTCGGCGTGGCCGAGAGGGTCGACGGCACCGGCTTCGGCGCGTCGCTCCCCGTCGGCATCGATGAGGGCGACAGCCGTGCCCAGGGAAGTGTCGACGGCAAGGATCACGACTCCAGATTAGCCGCCGTCCCGCGAGGGAGCTCCCCGCAGGCGCCGGAGGCCCCGGGCTCAGCCGAGCGGAGCGCGCAGCGGGTAGTCCTGATCCTCGAGGATCACCTGCGAGGCGGCTCCCGTCGTCTGGTTCACGATCACGGGGGCGAGGAGGTTCACGCTCACGCCCTCGGCGGACGGATGGGCGACGACGAGGATCAGCGCGTCATCCGGCGATGCGAGCGCCAGTCCGTCTGCCTGCTCGTCGGTGAGGGTCGGCGCGTACGCGCTCAGCACCGTTCGAGGATCCACCAGATACAGACGCAGCTCGGCGTCGTCCACGGCCCGCAGCGAGAACAGCCCGTCGGCACCGTCGACGGGGGTCAAGGCGAAATCGACGTGGGGTGCGAGTCCGGGCGGCGGGGCGAGGAAGGTCAGTGCGGCGGTCATCGGAGGAAGTCCATGAGTGAGGGCTGAAGCACGCGCGCATTCACCGCGAGCGCGGAGCGGTACACGAGCTCCTGCGCCTGCAGGCGCACGAGCACCTCGATCGAATCGACGTCCTCCACCGCCGTCCTGCGGGACTCGAGGGACACGGAATTGTGCACTGCCGCCTCCTTGGCGCGTTCGATCTGCGACTGTCTGGTTCCCACCGAGCCCTGCACGCCGAGCATGGCCGTGCGGCGATTGTCGATCTCTCCCAGACGGGGGCCGACGTTGGTGCCGGAGCGGAGGTCGGCGACGATCTTGTCCACGAGCGCGAAGACCGAGTCGTCTCCGGTGCCGAAGGCCGCGGCACCGTCGGTGTCGACACGGACGGATGCCGCATCGGAGACACGGCGGGTGACCTCGGCTCCCGGCACGCCGCTGTGGCTGTAGTCCGCGGCGAAGGCCGCTGTGTCGGAAGTGCCGGCGAACACGGAGCGGCCGAGCAGCCGGGTGTTCGCCTGGGCGAGGAGCTCCTTGCCGATGCCTTCGAGCTCGACCGCCAGGGCCTCCTTGGCGGTGGCGTCGAGAGCGCCGTCGTTCGCGCCCTGGGCGGTCAGGTCGCGAATCCGCCCCAGCAAGGCCGTGCTCGCGGTGATCGCGGTGTCAGCCGCGGTGACCCAGGCCAGACCGTCGTCGATGTTGCGGGCGTACTGCTCGGTGCGGCGCTGCTCGGCATGCAGCGCGAGGGCCGCAGCGGCTGCTGCGGGGTCGTCCGACGGAGCGGCGAACGCACGCTGGGATGTCGCCTGCTCCTGCAGACGCGCCAGCTCGGAGAGGTTGGACTGCAGTTGGCGCATGGCCGTCTGCGTCATCGCGGACGAGGTCACTCGAGAGATCATGAGGCTCCTTCGCTCAGCGTCCGACGAGACCCGTGCGGTTGATGAGCACGTCGAGCGCCTCATCCACCGCGGTCATCACTCGGGCTGCAGCCTGGTAGGCGGTCTGGTAGGTGAGCAGGCTGATCGTCTCCTCGTCGCCGTCGACGGCGGCGACCGACTGCTGTGCACCGACGGCGGCGACCGCTGCGGAATCGGAGAGCTTCGCGCGCTGCACGTCGGCCGCGGTCGCGACCCCGAACCGGGTGACCTGATCGGACCAGAGCGCATCGGGAGAGCCTGCACGCCGGCCGATCTGGGAGATCAGGTCGGCATTCGTCGCATCCAGCGGTCCCGCCCCCGGTGCGGCGAGTGCGAGCTCGGCCGCCGTGGCGACGGCGACCTGGAGACCGAGCGCTGCGGACCCGGTGACCGGGACGGTGAAGAAGTCCCCACCGACCAGGCCCGTGGAGGTCACACCCGCGCGGTGCTGGGTGTTCATCGCCTCGGCGAGCGCCGTCGCCACCTTGTCGTAGGTCGCCGCGAGTCCCGCGAGCATGCCGCCGTCGGCTGCCGGTGCGAGAACCGAGAGCGAAGCGCCGAGCTCACCGCCGTCGATCGAGACGGGAAGATCGGGCGCGGATGCCCAGGAGAGGCTGAAGCGCTGACCCGAGTCGATGGACGCCGGCCCCGTGAGCACGAGATGACGGGAATCGGAACCGGAGACCAGTGCGTTGCCGCCGAGGCGGACGGTCATGGTGCCGTCGCTCTCGATCGTCGCCGCCGCGCCCGACATCCTGGCGACGTTCTGCGCGAGGACGCTGCGCTGGTCCATCAGCTCGTTCGCCGAGCGGCCGGAGGCGAGGGCGTCGCGGATCTCGTCGTTGAGCACCGCGATCTGGTCGGCTGTCGCATTCACCTGCGAGACCGTGCGGTCGGCGGAGTCACGCGCGTTGGTCCACTGCGTGGCGACGTTGCGGTATCCGCCGGCGATGTGGGAGGCGAGCTCCTTCGCCGATTCCAGGATGCTCGATGCCGCGGCCCCCGAATCCGGGGTGTTCGCGAGATCCTGCCAGCCGGACCAGAACTTCGACAGCCGGGCTGCGAGCCCGTTCGCGGTGGGCTCGGCCAGCGATGCCTCGACGGTGGTCGCCGCGACCGCCCTGGTGGACCAGTAGCCCGAGGCGCCGAGGGCGTCGCGCACCCTGGCATCGAGCAGCGCGTCGCCGAGTCGCGCGACGCCGTCGATCGAGACGCCGTGCCCGGGCAGGGCGCCGACGCTGAACCGTCCGGTCTGGGCGATCGCGGCGACCGCCGAGGTCGTCACGCGCTGCCGCGTGTACCCCTCGGTCTTCTGGTTGGCGATGTTCTGCCCGACCACGTCCATCCCGCGCCGCGCGGCGGCCAGGGCGCTGGCCGCCGTGTTCAGTCCACTGAAGGTCGACATGATCCCCTCTCGGTCACATCTCGGTGTCGATGATGCGCGCGGCGTCGTCGCGGGCGCGGTCACCCTTGGTCGTGTACTCGCCGGTGTCGTGCCCGAGTGCGGCGATCGTCTCCTGCGTGGCGCGGAGCACTCCGCTGAGCTGCTCCGCGTTGGCGTCGCGCATCTGCTCGACCTCGGCGGCGAGCTTGGTGAGCGCACGCAGATGGTCGGCGAAGACCTCCTGCCATGCCCCTTCGGGCGCGTGCTCGATCAGTTCGCGAATGGTCGAGGCCTCGGGAGCCCCCCACTCCTCCGCGACGGTTGCGACCTCGACGGTGCGGGCGAGTCCCGCGCCGCGCAGCCTGTCGAGGACCTGATCGATCTCCCGCGCGGCAAACTGGATCCATTGGGATCGGCCGGCGGCGAGAAGCAGCTGCTGCTCGTCGAGCTTGAACAGCAGCATCTCGAGCAGTTCACGCTCGCGCCACAGCTGTATCGATAGTTCGTTGGCTCCCATGATCCCCTTTTCCCCAGTGATCGCCACGCCTGGCAACGCGGCCAAAGGTCACTATCGGCCAGCGCTCGCCTAACGTTACTATGTGGAACGGCGATGGGCAGTTCTCCCCATGTACAGATCACAATAAGTGTGATATATGCATCTGTCCTTCTCCTTGGAACTTCCGGAGTGCATCCAGAGAGGTGGATCATCCCCCATGTCGTCGCGCGCTGAGCGCAATCTGCTCATCGAGAGCAACCTCCCTCTGGTCGGATACCTCGCCGCCGAGACCCACTCCCGAGCCACCCACATCCCCCGCGACGAACTCGCCGCCGTCGGAGCCCTCGCGCTCGTGACCGCCGCCGAAGCCTTCGACCCCGAACTCGGCGTGCCCTTCGGCGCCTACGCCCGTCGCCGCATCCTCGGGGCGTTCGCCGACGAGATGCGCTCGATGGACTGGGCGTCGCGCGGCATCCGCAAGCGCATCAAGGAGACCGTCGCCGTGCGCGACGCCCTGACCGCAGGCTTCGGCAGGACGGCGACGGCCGCCGAGGTCGCCACGGCGATGGGTGTGCCGAAGGACGTCGTGATCGAAGCGCTCGGCGATGCCGCCAGGACCCTGACGACGCTCGATGAGCCTTCGGCACATGATGTCGCCGCGGAGATCCCCCTCCCCGAGGAATCGGCACTGGTCGGCGAACGGCGCGATGTGCTCGAACAGGCCGTCGCCGCCCTTCCCGAACGCATGCGCCGCATCGTGCTGGCCGTCTACTTCGACGAACGCCCCGTCAAGGAGATCGCCGAG
This sequence comes from Microbacterium sp. DWRC1-3, assembly GCF_049896645.1. Classification (NCBI taxonomy): domain Bacteria; kingdom Bacillati; phylum Actinomycetota; class Actinomycetes; order Micrococcales; family Microbacteriaceae; genus Microbacterium; species Microbacterium sp. DWRC1-3. The sequence continues at coordinate 679,908 of NZ_JAFCUS010000002.1, read as the reverse complement.
GAGCTGGGGGTGACGCACTCCGCGGTGTCGCAGCAGCGTTCGGAGGCGATCCGACTCCTGCGCGACGCCCTGGATCGATACTTCGCCGAGGGCTCGACACCGGCTGCCACGACCCGGGTCTCCGTCGCCGCCCGCGAGGCGTACTTCACCCGGATCGCCGACGGCGCCGGTTCCCGGATCGCCGGCGCCTTCCGCGAATCGGCCGCCGTCTGAACCGATTCCCCGCGCGAACGGCTAACGCGAGCGCACCCTCCGCCGATAGGTGTGACCGGGAGACCACGGATGGTCTCCCGCACAACACCATTCACGGAGGAGAACCCTTATGGGTATGCAGATCAGCACGAACGTGTCGGCACTCAACGCCTACCGCAACCTGTCCAACACGCAGAACGACGTGTCGAAGTCGCTCGAGAAGCTCTCCAGCGGCTTCCGCATCAACCGCGCGGCCGACGACGCGGCGGGCCTCGCGATCTCCGAGGGCCTGCGCTCGCAGGTCAACGGCCTGAACGTCGCGGCACGCAACGCCCAGGACGGCATCTCGGTCATCCAGACCGCGGAAGGCGCCCTGACCGAGGTCCACTCGATCCTGCAGCGCGTTCGCGACCTGACCGCTCAGGGTGCGAACGACTCGAACAACGCGAAGTCGCGCGACGCGATCCAGAAGGAGATCAACACCCTCGGTGATGAGCTCACCCGGATCGCCGGCAGCACGAACTTCAACGGCATCAAGCTGCTCTCGGGCGGCGACACGCTGACGTTCCAGGTCGGTGCGGGCTCCGTCGCCGCCGAGGACCAGATCTCGGTCGCCCTGACCGACTTCGCCACCCTCGGTGCCGACATCAAGACGCTCGCGGCGACCATGACGGACGCAGCGACGTACGGCACCGCGCTGGCCGGTATCGACACGCAGATCCAGGCGGTCTCGACCGCACGTGCCGGCTACGGTGCGCTGCAGAACCGCTTCGAGTCGACCATCAACAGCCTCAACGTGTCGGCGGAGAACCTCGCCGCCGCCGAGAGCCGGATCCGCGACACCGACATGGCGTCCGAGATGGTCAAGTTCACGTCGAAGAACATCCTGTCCCAGGCAGGTACCGCGATGCTGGCCCAGGCCAACCAGGCCAACCAGGGCGTGCTCCAGCTCCTGCGCTGAACCACGCCATAGGGTCCGGGCGCCCACCGGCGCCCGGACCCTGTCCGCCCCCGACACGGAAAGGCGATCATGTCCCTCTCGCTCGACGGACTCGTCTCCGGCCTGAAGACCACCGAGGTCATCAAGGCGCTGATGGATGTCGCGGCCATCCCCCGTTCGCTGCTCAAGGCGAAGATGGACGACAAGAACGGCGTCGTCACCCAGCTCCGGACGCTGAACACCGCGGTGCAGAACCTCGCCACGGCTGCAGAGAAGGCCGCGACGCGCGACGGGCTGGCCCGCTTCACGACCACGTCGTCGTCCCCCACCGTCACCGTCGCCACCCGCACCGGCGCCGCGGCGCTCTCCGCCGACATCGTCGTCGACAAGGTCGCCAAGAACCACACCATCGTCTCCGCCGTCTCCACCGGCTGGCCCGCAGACCCTCCCGTGATCACCCTGGAGAACGCGAAGGGCGAGCGCCGGCAGGTGACGGCCGACTCCTCCTCGATGCAGGACGTCGCACGTGCGGTGAACGAAGCCGGCTTCGGGATCGTCGCCACCGCCGTTCCCGCCGGGCGCGATGCTGCCGGGAACATGCAGCACCGCCTGCAACTGCGCGCCGCCGATTCCGGAGAAGCCGGACAGTTCCGCGCCTACAGCGCAGACATCGCCGCCGTCGCGGCGGGCACCGCCTCCGACATCTCCACCGAAGTGGGAGCAGCCGTTATCGATGTCGGCGCCGACGCCCAGGTGCGACTGTGGGCCGGCACCAGCGCCGAGCAGGTGCTGACCTCGTCGAGCAACACCTTCACCGACCTGTTCGACGGTGTCGACGTGACCGTCTCCGCAGTCTCGACCGCCCCCGTCACCATCGGCGTCGCGGTCGACACCGCTGCGCGCACCAAGGCCTCCGCCGACTTCATCGCCGCGGTCAAGGACATCCTGACCCGCATCGACAACGGCTCGAAGGCCACCGTCGCCGCCAAGCAGGGAGACAAGACCACGCTGGGCGTCTTCACCGGCGACAGCGCGGTCCGTGGGCTCCGAACGGCCCTCGCCGACGCGGTCCAGCACCCGGTGAACGGTGTCTCCCCCTCGACGATCGGCATCTCGACCGACATGTACGGCGTGCTGAGCTTCGATGAGGAGAAGTTCGCCGAGGCGCTCGCGAAGGATCCGGACGCCGTCGCCGGGTTGTTCTCCGACATCGCCTCGCGTGTGCAGGACACCTCGAAGGTCTACTCCGACAAGTACGACGGCCTGCTCACCACACGCATCACCGGGCAGGAGAGCGAGGTCAAGGGTCTCGGCGAGCAGATGGAGCGGTGGGACGTGCGTCTCGCGCAGCGCAAGTCGACCCTCGAGCGCACCTACGCACGCCTCGAGGTCATGCTGTCGCAGCTGCAGTCGCAGTCCTCGTACCTGTCGTCGCAGATCGCCGCCCTGCCGGGCTCGAGCTCGAACTCGGGGAAGTGAGCATGAACGCCGCCCTGCGTGCCCAACAGCGCTACCGCGACGACGCCGTGCTGTCCGCACCGCCCGAGCGCCTGGTGACGATGCTCTACGACCGTCTCCTGCTCGACATCGAGCGCGGGGAGAGTGCACAGCGCTCCGAGGACTGGGAGGAGGCCAACGCCCAGCTCCAGCACGCACAGGCGATCGTCTCGGAACTGTCGTCATCGCTCACCGACGAGTGGAGCGGCAGCGCCGGCCTGCGCTCGCTGTACGTGTTCCTCTCGCAGACCCTCATCGGAGCGAACATCGGTCGCGACCCCGAGCGCACGCGCGCCTGTCATGAGATCATCGCCCCGCTGCGGGAGGCGTGGCACGACGCCGCCCGCACGGTCGCCGAGGCGCGATCGTGAGCCTCGACGAGTGGACCGCGATGCTCGACCGGCTCGAACAGGACGCCGGACGGATCCTCGCCGCCGCCCCCGGCACCGCTGCCGACACCGACATCGCCCCGTGGACCCCGCCGACCACACCGCTGCCCCCAGCTCTCGCCGACCGCGCCAGGCACGTCGTCGAGCTCCAGCGTGCCGCGATGGAGCGCACACGGGCCGACCTCGACGGCCTGCGTCAGCACCTGGGCGCCGTGAGCCGGATCCCGAGCACCCGCCGCCCGGAGGAGCCCGCTTATCTCGACGTCGACGGGTGAGACCGCTCTCTAACATCGCGGAAGATCCTGCCGATAGAGCAGGGAGAGCACGGATGGCTCGCAAGACTCGGCCATGGATCGGCCACACCAGCCACACACGGGGAGCCGGTTCGTGTTCGATTCTGTGACCATCAACGCGCTGACGAGCGCGCTCGACGGCCTCGCGCAGCGCCAGCGCGCGATCTCCGACAACATCGCCAACATCAACACGCCGAACTACCACGCCAAGCGTGTGCAGTTCGAAGAGGCGCTCGCACGCTCGATCGATGCGGGCGACGGTCGGGTCGGCGCGACGGTCGGCACCTCGCTCGAGCCCACGCGCCTGAACGGCAACAACGTCAACCTCGACACCGAGACGCTTTCCAGCATCGACACGATGCTGCGCTACCAGTTCGCAACGCAGGCCGTGAACGGCTCGTTCACATCGATGCGCACCGCGATGAGGACCTCATGACCTTCGATGCGATCGGCATCGCCGGCACCGGACTGACGGTGCACCGCAAGTGGCTCGACGCCATCAGCGACAACATCGCCAACATCAACACCGCCGCTCCGAGCGACGGTGCGGCGTTCCGTGCCCGGTACATCCTCGCCCAGACGAGCGATCAGTCGCCCGGCGTCTACGTGGCCGGCACCGCGCAGGGCAGCGCGCAGGGACGCCTCGTGCACCAGCCCGACCACCCCCTCGCGGACGCGGACGGCTACGTGCGCTACCCCGACATCGATCTGGGTGACCAGATGAGCCAGCTCATCCTCGCCCAGCGCGGCTACCAGGCCAGCGCGGCCATCGTGGACCGCGCACGCAACTCCTACGAATCCGCCCTGCAGATCGGACGCAGCTGATGGCCTCACTCGCCGGCATCGAAGCCATCTCCTCCGGGTTCACGCTCTCAGCGCCCGCCCCCGCATCGGCGAAGGCCACCGACGACACCGCCTTCGCGAGCAGCGTCACCGGTGCCATCGACGAGCTGCGGTCGCTGCAGTCCGAGTCGGACACGCTCAAGGTCGCCGCAGTCACCGGCGACCTCGATGACATCCACTCCGCGATGATCGCGTCCTCCCGCGCGGCCGTCACCCTCGAACTGGTCGCCGCCGTGCGCAACAAGGGCGTCGACGCGTTCAACGAGATCATGCGGATGCAAGCCTGATGCCCCAGGCCGTCACCAACGTGTTCCAGCGGATCGGGCGCGTGATCGCGGGCTTCTCGCTCGCGCAGCGCACGATCGCCATCATCGGCGTCGCCGTGCTCGCGCTCGGGATCGTCGCCCTCTCCAGCTGGCTCAGCCGCCCGACGTACACGCCGCTGTTCTCCGGGATGAGCGCCTCGGATGCGAACGCCGTGGTCGAGCAGCTGCGGTCCTCGTCGGTGCCCTACGAGCTGGCCGACGGCGGTGCGACGGTGCTCGTCCCCGAGAAGGACGTCTACGACCAGCGACTCGCCGCCGCGTCGGCAGGGCTCCCCGGCAGCAGCTCCGGCGGCTACTCGCTGCTGGACAAGATGGGCGTCACCACGAGCGAGTTCCAGCAGTCCGTGACCTTCAAGCGCGCGATCGAGGGGGAACTCGCCGCGACGATCTCATCGATCAAGGGCGTGACGGCGGCATCGGTCCAGCTCGCGATCCCCGAGGAGAGCGTCTTCGTCTCGGAGACCGTCGACCCCACCGCCTCCGTGTTCGTGGAGACCTCCGGCAGCTCGACGCTCTCGCCGAAGCAGGTCGAGGCGATCGTGCACCTGACCTCCGCAGCGGTGAGCGGCATGAAGCCGGAGAACGTCGCCGTCGTGGACCAGAGCGGTCAGACCCTCTCGGCCGCGGGAGTCGGGACCACCGGCGGCATCGACCAGCAGGCGAGCGACTACGAGGCGCGCGTGACGGCGAACGTGCAGCAGATGCTCGACACCGTCGTCGGACCGGGCAACGCCAAGGTGACCGTCGTCGCCGAGATCGACCACTCCGTCAACGAGCGCGTCGAAGAGACCTACACCCCGGCCGAGGGCGCTCCCCCGCTCACCGAGCAGACCAGGACCGACACGCAGAACGGCTCCAGTTCGAATGCCGGAGTGCTCGGCCCCGACAACATCGCGGTTCCGTCGGCCGACGGCGACGGCACCTCCGAATCCACGGAGACGTCGAAGACCAACGCGGTCAACAAGAGCACGCAGAGCACCTCCACGCCGGCCGGATCCCTGCTTCGTCAGTCGGTCTCGGTCGCGGTCGATGCGGGGGCGGGCGGCGATCTGAGCACGGCGCAGCTGAGCGACCTCGTCGAGACCGCGGCCGGGATCGACACCGACCGCGGCGACTCGATCGCCGTCGAGCTCGTGTCGTTCAACCAGACCAGCTCCGAAGCGGCGCAGGCCGCCCTCCAGGCGGCGAAGGACGCCGAGGGCGCCGAACGCCAGGCCGTGCTGCTGAACACCCTCATCATCGCCGCCGCGATCGCCATCCCGCTGCTCGCCGCCCTCGCCGCCCTGATCATGCGTGCCCGCCGACGCAGCAGCGCCGACAGCGAGTTCGAGCAGCTCTTCGGCGCCCGCCCGCCCGCGCTCTCCGCCCTCGACGCCGGGGCGACCGCGGCGATCGATCAGTCGCCGACCACGCCGCTGGCGTTCCTCGAGACGGCACCCGACCCCGAACCGGAGCCGGCGCCCGAGCCCGCGCAGGTGAGTCTCGAGCGCCGCCGCGCGGAGATCGACTCCCTCACCCGGCAGGACCCGAAGCGCACCGCCGACCTGCTGCGCACCCTCATCGACGACAGGCAGCAGGTATGACCGGACTGACCGATCGGCAGACGGCGGCCGTCGTGCTCATGAACCTCGATCGCGCACAGGCCATCGAGGTGATGAAGCACCTCTCCGAGTCCGAGGCGGAGGCCGTCGCCGCCGAGATCATCGACCTGCAGAACCTGGATGCGGCGACCACCGCGCAGGCTCTCGGGCAGTTCCACCGGATCGCCTCCGGACACCTGCCACCGGCCCGTGGCGGCCGCGACATCGCCGCGGGACTGCTGGAGGCGACGTTCGGCGCCGAGCGTGCGGCTGCCGTGCTGGGCAGGGTCGGTTCGTCCTCGATGAACTCCTCCTTCGAGTTCCTCGGCTCCGCCGACCCTGCGCAGCTGGCGACGCTGCTGGACGGCGAGCTCCCGCAGACGGTCGCCCTCGTGCTCGCCCACCTGCCGACCGACCGCGCCGCAGCGGTCCTGGCCGCCCTTCCCGACCCCACGCGCACCGACGTCGCCCACGCGATCGCGACGATGGGGACTGCGTCGCAGGAGGCGATCGCGATCGTGGCCGATGCGCTCAAGGCTCGGACCGGGACCTTCGCCGCACGCGACACCCCCGAGGTGCTGGGCGGGGTGGAGCCTCTGGTCGAGATCATCGCCCGTTCGGGAGCCACGGTCGAGAAGGCGCTGCTGGCGAGCATCGAAGACAGGGACAGCGCGCTCGCGGAGGACATCCGCTCGCGCATGTTCACCTTCGCCGACATCGTCAAGCTCGACGACCGCGACACCCAGCGCGTACTGCGGGGCATGGACATCCGCTCGCTCGCGCTGGCACTGAAGGGCGCGCACCAGCCGATCGCCGACCTCATCCGCCGCAACGTCTCCGAGCGCAACAGGGAGAACCTCGACGAGGAGGCCCGCACGCTCGGCCCCGTGCGCGTGTCGCAGGTCGAAGAGGCCAGAGCCGAGATCGTCCGCACGATCCGCGCGCTCGAAGCGGCCGGGGACATCACGGTGCAACGCGCCGACGAGGACGAGTATGTCTACTGACGCGTTCTCGCCGGTGCTGTTCCCGCGTCTCGACGGACGCGAGGGCGGCGAGGAGCATGCCAGGGCGCGGATGCGCGGCTATGCCGACGGACACGCCGAGGGCTTCCGTGCCGGCCGCGCCGAGGCCGAGGTCGCGCAGCGCACGGCGGAAGAGGCCAGGACCGCCCGCGAGGCGGCTGCGGCTCGGGAGCTCGAGAACGCTGTGGCGGCGCTGCACGCGGCCGCACGTTCGCTGGGCGATCGGGAACGCGAGCTGACCACCGCCGCGCACGACCAGGTGGTGCGCTGTGCGATCGAGCTCGCCGAGCTGATCGTCGTCGGCGAACTCTCCGACGCCGGAGCCTCCGCCGCGGTCGCCGCCCGGCGCGCTCTCTCCGGCGCCGACCCCGCCGAGATCCGCGAGGTGCGACTGCACCCGGACGACCTGCGCACACTCCGCGAATCCGCCGACGACCTCGCCGGGATCGCCCTCGTCGCCGATGACGCCCTCGACCGGGGCGACGCCGTCGCGGTCCTGGCCCACGGTCGCATCGATGCCCGCGTGGCGGGCGCGCTCGAGCGCGCCCGCCACGCCGTGGTCGGCGCATGAGCGTCTGGGCGGCGGTGCGCGAAGCGGTGCGGCCGGAGCGCATCGGCGAGGTGTCGCAGGTGCGCGGACTGAGCGTGCAGGTGCGCGGCCTCGAGGGCGCGGTCGGCGACGTCGTGGCACTCGACGGCGTGGATGCCGAAGTCGTGGCGATCGGCGAAGGCGGACTGCGCTGCATGCCGCTCGCCCCCGTCGCAGGTCTCACGGTCGGCGCCCCCGTGCGGTCACGCGGAGGGGCGCTGCGCGTACCGACCGGTGCTGCTCTGCTCGGACGGGTCCTCGACGGCCTCGGCCGGCCGATCGACGGAAAGGGACCGCTGACGGGCGCCGTCCCGGTGAGCCTCGACCACGCGCCGCCCTCGATCATGGGCCGCGACCGGATCGACTCGCCGCTTCCGCTGGGCGTGCGGGCCCTGGACACGCTCGTCAGCGTGGGCCGCGGCCAACGTGTCGGACTCTTCGCCGGGTCAGGGGTCGGAAAGTCCTCCCTGCTGTCGATGATCGCGCGCGGCACCGAGGCGGAGGTCACCGTGATCGCCCTCGTCGGCGAGCGCGGTCGCGAGGTGCGCGAGTTCATCGAAGACGACCTGGGACCGGAAGGGCTCGCCCGCTCCGTCGTCGTGGTCTCGACATCGGACCAGCCGGCCATGGCGCGCATCCGTGCGGCGTACACCGCCACGAGGATCGCCGAGGCCTTCCGCGACGACGGGGCCCACGCCATCCTCATGATGGACTCGCTGACCCGCGTGGCGATGGCACAGCGCGAGATCGGGCTCTCGGCCGGGGAGCCTCCTGCCACCCGCGGCTATCCTCCTTCCACGTTCTCGCTCCTGGCGGGACTGCTCGAACGGGCGGGCACGGACACGCGCGGCTCGATCACCGGCATCTACACCGTGCTCGTCGACGGCGACGACCACAACGAGCCGATCGCCGACACCGTCAGGTCGATCCTCGACGGACACGTCGTGCTCGATCGCGCACTCGCGCTGTCGGGCCACCATCCGGCGATCGACGTGCTCGGCTCCGTGTCGAGGGTGGCCGGCAAGGTCACCGCCCCCGAGCGCAGAGCGCACGCCGCCACGCTCCGAGCCGTGCTCGCGGCCCGTCGTCGTGCGAACGACCTGATCGACATCGGCGCCTATCAGCCCGGAGCGGACTCCCGCATCGACGCGGCGATCGCCCACGAGAGGGCGATCAGCGCCTTCCTCACCCAGCCCCTCGACGAGACGAGCGAGATCGGCGAATCGTGGCGCCGACTCGACGATCTCGTCGCCTCCTTCGAAGGAGTGTCATGACGCGGTCCTTCTCCCTGGCCGGGCTCCTGCGCGTGCGCGAGATCCAGGAGCGCGCGGCCGCCCAGCGACTCTCCCGCGCGGTGATCGACGCCCAGCACACCGAGGCCCGCGACCGGTCGCTGCGCGCCCACCTGTCGGGCGTCGGGAGCGAGGCCGTCGATGTGCGCTCCCTCGCCGCACTCGCCGCAGCCAGAGTGGCCGGCAGAACCCTCCTGGCCGATCTCACGACCATCTCGGAGCTGCAGGAGCAGACGGTCGATCTGGCCCGAACGGAGCACGCGGAGGCGAGGAGGGCGATGCGCGGACTCGACCGCCTCTCCCAGGCGCACGCTCTGCAGGTGCGGACGGCCGAGCTGCGGGCCGAGCAGGCGGAGCTCGACGAGATCGGTTCGCGCATCCGTGCGGAGGGCCAGGCATGACATCTCTCGGCATCGTGGACCTGCTCGATCCGCGTGTCCAGCGCGCAGCGGCTTCCCCCTCGCCCTCCCGGCAGATCACGCCGGGGGCCGCGGCCTTCGCCGACGTGATCCTGGATGCCTCGCGCGTCGACACCGACGCCGCGGAGGGGACGTTCGCCGGAGCATCGACGGAAGGCGACACCGCGGATGCCGCCCCCGCTGCTCCCTCCACCCCGGCCACGAACATCCCGCCGGCGATCGTTCCCCTGCCCGAGCCGACTCTCGTGCTCCCCGTGAGCGCGGTCGTGATCGGCGACGCCACAGGCGAGGTGCCCGCCGCGGCGATACCGGCCCCACAGAGTGCCGATGCGGCGGATGCCCCCGAGGGAGCGGTCACGGTCGTGGCAGCGGAGTCCGCCGCATCCGCCGGTTCGATCGGAGCACCTGCCGCTGTCGCGGGAACGACCGCACCGGCCAGCCCCGTCGAGACTGCCCCCGCCCAGCCCGCGGTCTCCGAGACGACGAGAAGCCTCCCGCTCGCGACGACGACGACTTCCGCCCTCGATGCCCCGACCCCTGCTGCTTCGCACTCCGCCGGGCCCACGGCGACGGGCGTGCTCGGCACGGCGGAGCCGGCCCTGCCCCGCACCGCCTCGACGGCCTCCCGCATCGGCGTCAGCAGTGGTCCGATCAGCGGGATCCCCGTCGTCGCAGGAGCGCCGAGCGGCCCCGTCCCGAGCGCTCACGCAGGAGCACAAGAGACGGACGCGGTGCCTCCCGCACTCTCCCCGGACGCCCCGACGACCCCGGCGCCCGCGATCTCTGCGTCCGCTCCCGCCCCCGCGGCCTCGGCATCCACCGGTGACGCGCCCGTCCCGCCCGCGGCCGTCGGCAGCACTCCTCCGCCGACGCCCGTCGCCGCCGCAGCCCCGGCCGCTGCCGCCGCCCCACGGCCGGCACTGCTCCCGCAGATCACTGCACCCGTGATCTCGCTCGCGCAGGCTCCGGACGGAGACCACAGCCTCACCCTGACGGTGTCGCCGGAGAACCTCGGTCCTGTGACGGTGCGCGCGCACATCTCGGGTGGGGCCATCCACATCGAGCTGCACGCCCCGAACGACCTCGGTCGCGAGGCGCTGCGTGCGATCCTCGTCGACCTGCGCCGCGACCTCGCAGCCGCGGCACCGCAGGCCTCGCTCCTGCTGTCGACCTCGGACGACAGGCCCGCATCCTCGAACCCGCAGCACTCCGCCCACAACAGCACCGGAGGCGGGACCGGCTCCTCGAACGGTGCCACGCCCGGAACGAACAGCGGTGAGCCGGGAGCCGGCGACGCGAGAGGCCGAGACGCAGCACATCCCTCGTCCGGTGACAGAGCGTCCACCGACCTGACATCGCCGACCGATCCGGCATCCCCCGCCCCCCTCATCTCGCCGCACGGCGGCATCGACGTCTTCGCCTGATCCGAGAGGAACCCATGACCACGGTCGACCCCATCTCCGGCACCATCCCGCCCTCCGGAGTGCAGACGGGCAGCACGACGCCCCCGACCGAGCGCAAGAAGACGCTCGACTCGGAGGTCTTCCTGAAACTCCTGGTGACGCAGCTGACCAATCAGGACCCCAGCTCGCCCATGAACACCAACGAGATGATCTCGCAGACCACCCAGCTGGCCTCGATGGAGCAGCTCACCGCGCTCACGGCGACCTCGACCGAGAGCTTCGCGCTCAGCATGCGCCAGACGGCCGCCGCGCTGATCGGCCACGAAGCGCAGTACGTCGATGAGAAGGGCGTCACGCAGAAGGGCATCGTCACCTCGGTCTCCTACGCCGGCGCTGTCCCGCTCGTCACCATCGGCGACGCATCCATCCCTCTCGACGCCGTTTCCGGTGTCTCCCTCGCCCCCCGTTCGCAGTCCTGACCAGTCCCTTCCAGAAAGGCATCACCATGCTCCGCTCTCTGTTCGCAGGTATCTCGGGTCTGCGTTCGCACCAGACCATGCTCGACGTCACCGGCAACAACATCGCCAACGTCAACACCACCGGCTTCAAGGCCTCGGCCGTGCAGTTCCAGGATTCGCTCTCGCAGCTCGTGCGCAACTCGATGATGCCGCAGCAGGCCGTCGGCGGTCAGAACCCCGCCCAGGTCGGTCTCGGCGTGCAGGTCGCCGGCATCAGCACGAACTTCGCCTCCGGGGCGCCGCAGCCCACCGGTGTGCCGACCAACCTCATGATCGCGGGCGACGGCTTCTTCGTCGTCCGCTCGGGCGGCGAGACCCTGTACACCCGCAACGGCGGGTTCTCGTTCGACGCCAGCGGCAAGCTGGTCTCCGCAGACGGCGCGCTCGTGCAGGGCTGGACGGCCCAGAACGGAGTGATCGTCCCCGGTCAGGGCATCGGCGACATCCGGCTGCCTGTCGGCGCGCTGAGCCCCGCCACCGCGACCACCACCGCCCGCGTCACCGGCAACCTGCCCTCCGGGGCAGCGGTCGGCGAGCAGCTGGTGCGCGACATCAAGACCTACGACGCCGAGGGTACGGCCACGTCGCTGCGCCTCACCTTCACCCGCACCGCCACGGGCTGGAGCGTCACCGAGCCGGGCGGCACGAACACCGCTCTCACGTTCACCGACGGCAAGCAGGCGGCGGCCTCCTCCATCGTCTCCGGCGGTGTCACGGTCGACCTCTCCGCCGTCACCGGGTTCGCGGATGTCAGCGACGTCGCGATCAAGGAGCAGAACGGCAAGCCGGCCGGCACGCTGAGCTCGTACGCGCTGATGAACGACGGCAGCCTCGTCGGCACCTTCAGCAACGGCGACACCGAGGTGCTCGCCCGCGTCGCCCTGGCAGGGTTCGTCAACCCGGGAGGACTCGAGAAGGCCGGCTCCTCTCAGTACCGCCCGAGCGGCAACTCCGGCGAGCCGACGCTCGGGCAGGCGGGCACCGACGGCCTGGGCGGCATCATCAGCGGCGCGCTCGAGATGTCCAACGTCGACCTGTCGCAGGAGTTCACCAACCTGATCGTCGCGCAGCGCGGCTTCCAGGCGAACGCCCGCATCATCACCACCAGCGACGAGGTGCTGCAGGAGCTCACGAACCTGAAGCGCTGAGCCGTGGGACGGCGCGGCGGCGCGTGAGATCACGAGCCGCCGCGCCGTCACCTGTGGTCAGAGCAGTTCGCTCACCAGCTGCTCGATGCGCGCCCGGATGTCGTCGCGGATCGGCCGCACGGCGTCGATCCCCTGGCCGGCCGGGTCGTCGAGCTTCCAGTCCTCGTAGCGCTTGCCGGGGAAGAACGGGCACGCGTCGCCGCAGCCCATCGTGATGACGACGTCAGACGCCTGCACGGCCTCGGTCGTGAGCACCTTGGGCTGCTCGGCGGTGATGTCGATACCGAGCTCCGCCATGGCTTCCACAGCGGTGGGGTTGATCTGGTCGGCGGGCATGGAGCCGGCCGAGCGGACCTCGATGCGGTCGCCCGCGATGTCGCGAAGGAATCCGGCGGCCATCTGGGAGCGTCCGGCGTTGTGCACGCAGACGAAGAGGACGGAGGGCGTGGTGGTCGTGTCGGTCATGGAGACTCCTGGTGAGAGATGTGGTCAGGGAAGAAGGTCGTCGACGAGTGCGCGCACGCGTGCGGCGATGTCGTCGCGGATGGCTTCGACGCCCTCCCGCGAAGCGAGGGCGGGATCACCGACGGCCCAGTCGTCGTAGCGGACGCCGGGGATGATCGGGCAGACGTCGCCGCACCCCATGGTGATGACGACGTCTGCCGCACGGACGGCGTCGTCGGTGAGAGGCTTCGGGAAGCGCTCGGCGGCCAGGTCGCCTTCGATCTCCGCGAGGATCGAGCGGACGTGCGGGTGGATGACGTCGGCGGGGGCCGATCCTGCCGAGCGAGCCACGACCTTGCCGGCCGCCAGCTTGTTGACGAGCGCGGCGGCGAGCTGCGAACGCCCCGCGTTGGCGACGCAGACGAAGAGCACCTGCGGGACCGCGGCATCGCGATCGCGGGTGAGGTCGGCGAGGCGCTGACGCGCGAAGCGCTCCGTGAGCGGCACGAGAGCCGAGGTGACGCGGGCGCTGCGCGCGAGCGCCGTGTACGACTCGCGGACGGTCGTGAGCACGACGTCGGAATCCAGCTCCGGAACCTCCGCGGCAAGCTCCTGGGCGAGACGGGTGACGCGCGCGTCGAAGTCGGGGCGCCGCCCCTCGTCGTCGGCGGAGACGCTCCAGGGCGCGACCGTGGCTGGTGCGAACGAGTCCAGCAATGCCGTGACCGCGCGGCGCCGGCCCGGGGTGATCCGGTACCAGACCCAGGTTCCTCGCCGCTCGGAGGTGAGGACATCGACGTCTTTGAGCACCTTGAGGTGGTGGGACACGGTCGGCTGCGACACCTCGGCGAGCTCGGCGAGGTCGCACACGCACGATTCTCCGCGCGGGTCGGACGCGATGGCCGACAGCATCCGCAGCCGCAGCGGATCCGACAGAGCCTTCAACGTCGCAGCAACCGAGGAGGCAGCCTCCTGCCCGATCGCATGCGTGGCGACGGGACTGCAGGTGTCGTCTGCGGTCGTCGGGGTGACATTCATGACGAGATCCTCTCAGCGGTGTACGGGTCGGTGTGGAACCAGCGCCGGGCGGCCCAGAGCGAGACGTAGACGAGTCCGACGAGAACAGGGACTTCGATCAGCGGGCCCACGACCCCGGCGAGGGCCTGGCCGGATGTCGCACCGAACGTGCCGATCGCGACGGCGATCGCGAGCTCGAAGTTGTTGCCGGCAGCGGTGAACGCCAGAGTCGTCGATCGTGCGTATCCGAGGCCGAGCGCCTTGCCGGTGAACAGGCCGACGAACCACATGATCGCGAAGTACGCCAGCAGCGGGAGTGCGATCCGGGCGACATCCCACGGACGGCTCGTGACCTGCTCACCCTGCAGGGCGAACAGCAGCACGATGGTGAACAGCAGGCCGTAGAGCGCCCACGGACCGATCGTCGGGAGGAAGCTGTCCTCGTACCAGTCGCGTCCCTTCGTGCGCTCCCCGATGAAGCGGGAGGCGAATCCCGCGACGAGGGGGATGCCGAGGAAGATCAGGACATTGAGCGCGATCTGTCCGATCGAGATGTCCAACCCTTGTGAGTCGAGACCCAGCCAGCCGGGCAGAACCGTCAGATAGAACCAGCCGAGCAGCGAAAAGGCGACGACCTGGAAGACCGAGTTGATGGCGACGAGCACGGCCGCGGCCTCGCGGTCGCCGCAGGCGAGGTCGTTCCAGATGACGACCATGGCGATGCAGCGCGCGAGCCCCACGATGATGAGGCCCGTGCGGTATTCGGGCAGGTCGGGCAGGAACGCCCACGCGAGGGCGAACATCAGCGCAGGGCCCACGAGCCAGTTGAGCGCCAGCGACGAGAGCAGCAGCTTCTTGTCGCCGGTGACGGCGGCGACCTTGTCGTAGCGGACCTTCGCGAGCACCGGGTACATCATCACCAGCAGGCCGAGGGCGATCGGGATCGAGATCCCACCGACCTCGAGGCGGGCCAGGACGTCGGAGACGCCGGGGATGAAGCGGCCGATGACGATGCCGCCGATCATGGCCAGGCCGATCCAGAGCGGCAGCCACCGGTCGAGGGTCGACAGGCGGCGCGCGGAAGGAGCGGTGGTGGGTACGGTTGCGGTGCTCATGCGAGGAGCGCCTCCCGCTTCTCGGCGATGACGGGCTCTGCCTCGTCGAGAGCCGCGAGGTAGTGCTGGGCGTCCTGCGCTGCAGCACATCCGGTGCCTGCGGCGGTGATCGCCTGGCGGTAGGTGTGGTCGACCAGATCACCGGCGGCGAAGACTCCCGACACGTTCGTGCGAGTGGAGGGGTGCTCGACGAGCACGTAGCCGTCGGCATCCGTGTCGACGAGTCCGGCGACGATCTCGGAGCGCGGATCGTGCCCGATGGCGACGAAGACTCCCGTGGCCGGCAGCTTCCGCTCGGCACCGGTCACGGTATCGCGCAGTGTCACCGCCTCCACCTTCTCCGCACCGATGAGGCCTGCCACCTCGCTGTTCCACGCGATCTCGATCTTGGGGTGGTCGAGCACGCGCTGCGCCATGATCTTCGAGGCCCTGAACTCACCCCGACGGTGCACGACGGTGACCTTCGAGGCGAAGCGGGTGAGGAACAGCGCCTCCTCCATCGCAGAATCCCCGCCGCCGACGACGACGATCTCCTGCTCGCGGAAGAAGAAGCCGTCGCAGGTGGCGCACCACGAGACGCCGCGGCCGGTGAGTCTCTCCTCATCCGCGATGCTGAGTTTGCGGTAGGCGGAGCCCATCGTCAGGATGACGGCGCGAGCGAGGAAGGTCTCGCCGGAGCCCGTCTCCACGGTCTTGAGGGGGCCGTCGAGGTCGACCAGGACCGCGTCATCGAGACGGATGCGGGCCCCGAAGCGCTCCGCCTGCGCGCGCATCGACTCCATCAGCTCGGGCCCCTGCACGCCATCGACGAACCCGGGGAAGTTCTCGACCTCGGTCGTGGTCATCAGCGCGCCGCCCGCGGTCACGGACCCGGCGAGCACCACAGGGGAAAGACCCGCGCGCGCCGCATACACGGCCGCGGTGTACCCCGCAGGGCCGGACCCGATGATGACCAGCTCAACCTGTTGAATCGACATGTGTCTATATTGACACTCATCGATACCCCCTGCAATCTCCGACGGAGGAGTTCACCTGTTCGTCACCTTGCCGCCTGCTAGTGCCCTGTCCCAAGATTGCCCGTGAGCCGTTGACGGAACGCCGCCGCGGTGTCGTTGAGGCCATGGATCGTGACGGACTTGCCGAGGCGCTCGTACTTGGTGACGACGGCATCGAGAGCAGCAACGGTCGAGGCGTCCCAGATGTGCGACCGGGTCATGTCGACGACGACCCGGTCCGGATCTTCCGCGTACGCGAATTGGGTCGTCAGGTCGTTGCTCGACGCGAAGAACAGCTCCCCGACGACTTCGTAGCGAGCGGCAGCGATCCCCTCCTCGTCCACCACAGTGCGCGTAACGGTGACGAAGTGTGCGACCCGTCGGGCGAACATCACCATCGCGGCGAGCACTCCGAGGATGACGCCGATAGCGAGGTTGTGCGTCCACACCGTCGCGATAACAGTGATGAGCATGACGGCCGTCTCGCTCTTCGGCATCCGACGCAACGTCGAGGGGCGGATGCTGTGCCAGTCGAAGGTCGCGACGGAAACGATGATCATCACAGCCACCAGCGCCGCCATCGGGATGATCGCCACCACGTCGCCGAGCGCGAGAACAAGGACGAGGAGGAAGACACCGGCGAGGAACGTCGAGATGCGCGTGCGCGCGCCCGAGGCCTTCACGTTGATCATCGTCTGGCCGATCATCGCGCATCCGCCCATTCCGCCGAAGGCACCGGAGAGCACGTTTGCCACGCCCTGGCCCCACGCCTCGCGCGTCTTGCGGGAGTGGGTGTCCGTGATGTCATCGACCAGCTTGGCCGTCATGAGCGACTCGAGCAGGCCGACGACCGCCATGGCGAGAGCGAACGGGCCGATGATCCCGAGTGTCTCCAGGGTCAATGGCACCTCCGGGATGAAGAGTTCGGGCAGACTCTGCGGAAGCTCACCCTGGTCACCCACGTTCGGCACGCTCCATCCGAACACCACGACGGCCGCTGTCAGCAGCACGATCGTCACCAGCGGAGCCGGGACCACCTTCGTGATGCGCGGCATCAGGAACAGGATCGCCAGCCCCACGGCGACCAGCGGGTACACCAGCCACGGCACGTCGAACAGCTGGGGCAGCTGAGCGGTGAAGATGAGGATCGCGAGCGCGTTCACGAAGCCCACCATCACCGAGCGAGGAATGAAGCGCATGAGCTTGGCGACGCCGAGGAGGGCCAGCACGATCTGGAGCAGCCCACCCAGCAGCACCGTGGCGATGAAGTAGTCCATCCCGTACTCTCGGGCCACCGGGGCGATCACGAGTGCGATGGCCCCCGTCGCCGCGGTGATCATCGCCGGACGGCCACCGAGGAACGCGATGGCCACGGCCATGACGAAGGAGGAGAACAGGCCCACCCGGGGGTCGACGCCGGCGATGATCGAGAAGGCGATCGCCTCGGGGATCAGCGCCAACGCGACGACGAGGCCAGCGAGGACCTCGCGAGTGAGCAGCCTGGGGCTGCGCAGCGCCTGCAGCACGGTGGGTTCGATCCGATAGCGCGATGCGCTGTCCCTGGCGGGAGTGACAGCAGTCAATGTGCTCTCCTGAGTCGGGCTCGCGAACGAGCGGCGATACGCGCGCGGACACGCAGGCGCCGAACAGCTCGACGCGGAAGAATGGGGATGCCGAAGGGGCACACTCGCAGACTCTAACGTAACGTGAGGTTTGCTGACGAATCGACGAAGGCGGATCAGTGGAGAACGTGCAGACTATGCGCATCGGCGAAGTGGCCGAACAGACTTCCCTGTCGTTCCGCACGCTTCGCCACTATGAGGACGTCGGACTGGTGATTCCCTCCGGTCGCACGGAGGGCGGGTTCCGGCTCTACACGCCGAGGGACGTCGCACGACTCATGATCGTGCGACGGATGAAACCCTTGGGCTACTCGCTGGACGAGATGCGGGCGCTCCTCGACGTCGTCGACGCCCTGGTCGACGCACCCGAGGATGAGCAGCTGCGCGCAAGACTCAGCGCGCTCCGCGACGAGGCCGGCGCTCGTCGCGCGAAGCTCGCGAGCCAGGTGGCGATGGCCGACGAGTTCCTCGCACAGCTCGCCCGGATCTGAGGCGCCCGTCTCATCCGTTCGGCACCGTCGCGATCACGTCGACGAGGCGCACGGCGAAGGGGCCCGGCGGATCATTCCGCCGGGCCCCTTCGCGTCGCACTCAGCCCTGTCGCCCCTTGAAGCGCGGGTTGAGCTTGTTGATGACGAACACTCTGCCCCGGCGGCGCACCACTTGGGCGCCCGGCTGATTCTTCAGGGACTTGAGGGATGCACGAACCTTCATGGGGATCTCCTTATTGATAATCTTTCTCATTAACAAGTTAGGGTGAGACGAGAGTCTCGTCAATGTGAGGAAGAGCAGGTCGTCGTGGAGAGCAGGAACCCCCTCGTCGTGGTCGGAGTGTGCACGCCGGAGAGGCGGTCATATGCCGCAGAGCTGGCGCAGGGCATCGGAGGCCATCTGATCCCGCTCGTGCAGCCGATGCCACGACCGGGACCGCAGCCCATCACCCTGTCACCGGAGCACCCCTCCCTCGCCACGAGCGCCTCTCCCCTCGTGGTCGACGTCGACAACGGGATCGACCTGCCACACCTCGCCGTGGCGAGCGCACCGCGGTCCGCAGTGATCTGCGTCGTCGACGCACTCCACTTCTCCCACGACCTCGGCGACGGCCGCCCCGTCTCCGACGTGGCGGACGAAGGCGACGACCGCGGGGACTTCGGGTCGCGCGCACGCCGCGCGGTGTCGCACGTGGAGGGCGCCACCCTGGTCGCTTTCGTGAACTGGGAAACAGTACCCACGGCCGAGTTGTCGTTGCTCATGGCGATCACCTCGCACCTGAACCCCACCGCTCGCGCACGACTGTCGCGTGGCCCGGTCGAGGATCTCCGAGCCTCGTTAGACGGCGGGTGCGAACCGCTCCCTTGCTCGAGCGGGCCGGATGGGTGCATGCCCTCAACGACGAGCACGATCCCCACATGACGGATCCGCGGGTGACGACACTGCGCTACGAACAACCCCGGCCACTCCATCCGGGACGGCTGGCCGCGGCACTGGATGACATCGACTCCGGCCGCTGGGGCATCGTGCTCCGATCAGCCGGCTTCTGCCGTCTCGCCACCCGCCTCGGCATCCTCGCACGGTGGGACCACGTCGGCTCCGCGATCTGGATCGATCCGCAGTCGACAGGACAGGAGGACGCGACGACCGCACAGGATCTGGCCCTCACCGGACTCGACCTCGACCATGAGGGAATCCGTCTGGCCCTCGACGCCGCCGCCGTCGACGACGACGAGCTCATCGCGGGACCACACGCCTGGCGACGATTCACCGACCCTCTTCCGACCTGGCCGGCAATCGTCGAGGAACACCCGTGACCGACGATTCCATCGCCCGCCGCGGATCGCTCCCCCTCACAGCGCCACCCGACACCCCGCAGCGAGCGACACGGTGACCGATCAGACGTCGGAGCAGACCCGCCCCTCCTGAAGCGAGATCCTCCGCTCGGCGTCGCCGATCACGGACGGGTCGTGCGAGACGCACACGACGGCGACCCCGCGCTCCACCTCCTCGCGCAACACAGCGCGGATGCGAAGCGCACTGGCAACGTCGAGCCCCGTCGTCGGTTCATCGAGCAGGAGCAGATCAGCTCCGCGCGCCAGCCCCTGGGCAAGGAGCGTCCGCTGCTGCTGACCGCCGGAGAGCAACGCGAACGGATGCCTCGCCAGCGCGCTGATGTCGAGACGCTCCATCGATCGCGCGACGACCTCTCGGGCCGCGGCATCCATGCGCCGCCACAGACCGAGTCTTCCCCACGCTCCCACGCTGACGACGTCCTTCACCGAGACCGGAAGCCCGGACGGAACGGCGGCCCGTTGCGGCACGAAAGCGACGGTTCCACTGATGATCCGGCGCCCCGAGGTAGCGACTCTCGTCCCGCCCAGCACTTCGAGCAGCGTCGACTTCCCCGCACCGTTCGGACCGGTGATGACCGTGAGGGACGCCCGCGGAATCGAGACGTCGACGCCAACGAGCGCCGGTCGACCGCCGAAGGACACGTGGACGTCGGTCAGACAAGCGACGATGTCGGGGCGGAATCGGGTCTCGAGCATGTCCCCAGTTTATGAGTTTGATAATCATTCTCATAAACCCCTAGTCTCGACACCGTGCCCCGCCACCCATCTGACCTCTTCGCCCCGTTCGCCCTGGACTTCCTGCAGCGGGGCATGCTCGGCGGCGCGCTGGTCGCGATCCTCTGCGCGATCGTCGGCACGTGGGTGGTCGTCCGGGGGATGGCATTCCTGGGCGAAGCGCTGGCGCACGGCATGCTTCCCGGCGTCGCCCTGGCGACCGTGCTCTCGCTTCCGGTCCTGATCGGCGGCGCGCTCAGCGCCATCGCCATGAGCCTCGGCATCGGAGCGTTGCAACGACGCGCACGCCTCTCCTACGACACGAGCATCGGCCTGCTGTTCGTCTCGATGCTGGCGCTGGGCGTCATCATCATCTCCCACTCGGGCAGCTTCGCCACCGACGCGACCGCCATCCTGTTCGGCGACATCCTCGCCATCAGCGCCGTCGATCTCGTCCTGCTCGCCGCCGCGGCCGCTGTCGGGCTGATCGTCGCCATCCTGTTCCACCGCTCCTTCGTCGCCCTCTCGCTCGACGTGCGCATCGCCTCGGTTCTCGGACTGCGCCCGCAGCTCGCGCAGGCCGCGCTGGTAGGACTCGTCACCCTGGCCGTCGTCGCGTCCTACCAGGCGGTCGGCTCGATGCTCGTCGTCGGCCTCCTGCTCGCGCCGGCGGTTGCCGCCGGGCACTGGACCACCCGCATCCCCACACGCATGGCGCTCGCGGCCGTCTTCGGCGTGACCGCGGTCATCCTCGGCCTCCTCGCCTCCTGGTACGCCGCGACGGCGGCAGGAGCCTCGGTCGCGGCATGCGCGATCCTGCTCGCCTGCCTCTCGTGGGCTGTGCGCGCCCTCAGCTCTCGCGGAGCCCGGACGCCGCACGTCTGAGCCCGCCGTCGCGACGACGCGAACTCTCGAACGACCACGACAAAGGAAGGACACCGTGCGCTCTCGCATCGCCCTCTTCGCCCTCAGTGGCGCTCTCACCGTCTCCTTGACGGCCTGCGTCACGACGCCGTCCACCACGGTCCCGTCCGACGACTCCGCCGACAACGGGCACGGCGCCGTCGCGGGCGCCGCGGAACTGGCCGAGCCGCAGCTCGGTCTCACCTGGATCGGCCCGGAAGGCACGGTCTCCCACCTGGACCTCCTCGACGAAAGCACCACCGAGATCGGTGAGATCCCGGCCGTCACCGGTGTGACGACGGATGGACGCTACCTTTTCGCACAGACCGACGACGGTATCGAGATCGTCGACAGTGGCGTGTGGACCTGGGATCACGTCGATCATTTCCACTACTACCGGGCAGCCCCCGCTCTTCTCGGTTCCGTGACGGGGGCGGGGCCGGCGACGATCGCGACGACGAACCTGTCGACGACAGGCGGGACCGGTATCTCGTTCGCCGATTCCGGAGATGCCGTGCTGCTCGATACCGAAGCACTGTCGAAGGGCGAGATCCGCGAGCTGTTCCGACTCGAGCGCGAGCCCCACTCCGGACTCGTGGTCCCCGTCGGATCGTTCGCTCTGGTGTCCGAGGCTTCGGCCGGGGCGGACTCGACCGTCGCCGGGTACACGTCCGACGGAGAGGCGACCGGTCTCGAGGAGCCGTGCACCGATCTGGCCGGGACCATCACGACCCGCGTCGGCGCCGTCATCGGATGCCGAGACGGCGCCCTGCTCGCGCATGTCGACGGCGAGGAGCTGCAGGTGGAGCGCATCCCCTACCCCGCGGGGACGACAGCGCCCGCCGCGCGATCGTTCGACAACCGCGAGGGCCGTCCCACGGTCGCCGGCCTCGCCGGAGCGGAAGGGATCTGGCTCCTCGATACTCGCGAGCGGTCCTGGACCCTGCTCCCCTCCCCTGTTCCGCTCGTACACGTCACCGCGGTGGACGATGAAGCCGGTCATCTGATGGCCCTCGCTCGGGACGGACGCGTGCTGGTGTTGAGCGACGAGAACGGCACCGTGCTCGCCGAGACCGAACCTCTCGTCGCCGAGTCGCTGGCCGCGGGCACGACCCCGTCTCTGATCGCGGATCAGCACCGCGCCTATGTGAGCGCCCCGACGGAGCACCGTCTCTACGAGATCGACTACGCCGACGGTGCCCGCATCGCCCGCACCTTCGAGACCGCCACCGCACCGGCCTTCGTCGCCGAGACAGGACGATGACATGCCCTCCCTGCGTTCCCTCGCGACCCTTGCTACTCTCGCGCTCTGCGGGCTCACCCTGGCGAGCCTCACCGGCTGTTCGACACCGGTCGACTCACGTCCGACGATCGTCGTCTCGACGAACATCCTCGGCGACGTCGTCGAAGAGCTGATCGGTGACCAGGCGCAGGTCGTGACCCTCATGAAGCCGAACGCCGACCCTCACTCGTTCGAGATCTCGGCGCAGGAGGCTGCGACGCTGCGCAACGCCGACCTGTTGGTCTCGAACGGTCTCGGGCTCGAGGAGGGACTGCAGCAGCATCTCGATGCCGCTGCCTCCGATGACGTGCCGATGTTCGTGGCCGGGGATGCCATCGACGTCCTCGACTACAGCGAGGGGGATGCCGCCGGGATGCCGGACTCCCACTTCTGGACGGATCCCGCTCGCATGCTCGACGTCGTCGACGCCGTCGAGCCGGTCCTCGCCGATGTCGACGGGATCGATCAGGATTCCCTGGCCACGACCGTCCAGGCGTATCGCGCCCAGCTGCAGGCGTTGGACGCCGAGATGAGCGAGGCGTTCGCTTCCCTCCCGGTGGCACACCGCGCCCTGGTGACCAACCATCACGTCTTCGGCTACCTCGCCGATCGGTTCGACTTCGACGTCGTCGGCACGGTGATCCCGGGCGGGACGACTCTGGCGGCCCCCTCGGCATCCGACCTGGCCGACCTGGTCGACGCGATCGAAGAGACCGGAGTGCGGGCGATCTTCGCGGAATCCTCCTCACCTGATCGCCTCGTCCAGGCCCTGGCGAGCGAGGCGAACGTGCAGGTCGAGGTCATCGAGCTCTTCACCGAATCGCTCACCGGACCCGATGAGGCCGCCCCCGACTACCTGACCATGATGCGTGTCAACACCGAGCGCATCACCACCGGTCTCACGCCGTGAGACCTCACCACAGAGAAAGAGGCATGCATATGCGATCCCCCTCCCCCCTGCGTCGCGCGCTGATCAGCGCGGCAGCCATCGGCGCGGTCATCACCCTGACGTCGTGCTCGACCGGCGGTGACGCCGCTGCACCGGCTTCCACCCCCGGCAGCAGCGCGTCCGACGCTGCCGGAACCTCCCGCGTCGCCATCTCCTACGAGGGCGGGATCCTGGTCCTCGACGGCAAGACGCTCGACACGCTCGCCGAATTCGACTCCGAGCCGTTCACGCGCCTCAACGCGGCCGGTGACGGACGGCACGTGATGGTCACCATGAGCGAGGGCTTCCAGGTGCTGGACACGGGAGCCGGCTCCAGCGACGAGCCTGAGCTCACCGACACGATCTTTGCCGCTGACGCCCCAGGCCATGTCGTGCGGCACGCCGACAAGACGGTGCTCTACGCCGACGGCACGAGCGACACCACCATCTTCGACTCCGCCGACCTGGCGGGCACCGACGGGTTGCCCGAGGTCAAGACCATCGCGGGTGTCGAGGCGCACCACGGCGTCTCCGTCGTACTGGAGGACGGCACCTTCCTCACCACGGTCGGCAACGCGGACGGCCGCAACGGGATCGTGGCGAAGGACGCGGAAGGCACCGAGATCGCGTCCTCGGACCAGTGCCCCGGTGTCCACGGCGAAGGCACCGCGAAGGACGAGGCGGTCGTCTTCGGCTGCGAGAACGGAGCCCTGGTCTACCACGACGGCGAGATCACCAAGCTCGATGCCCCCGACCAGCCTTACGGCCGCATGGGCAACGCGTACGTCAGTGAGACGAGCCCGATCGTCGTCGGCGACTACAAGGACGACGTCGACGCGGAAGGCTACCTGCTGAGCGCTGTGACGCTCATCGACACCGCGGCCAAGACCCTCGAGGTCGTCGATCTTCCCGAGGGCGTCGAGTACACGTTCCGCGACATCGTCCGCGGGCCGAAGGACCTCGCCTACATCCTCAGCAGCGACGGTGCCATCCATGTGCTCGATCCGGAGTCCGGTGACATCACCGACAGCTTCCCGGTCGTGAAGGCGTGGGAAGGTCCGGCCGAGTGGCAGGACGCCCACCCCGCCATCGTCGTCGCCGGGAACATCGCGTACGTCACCGAGCCTGCCGCCAACAGCGTTCATGCTGTGGACCTCACCACCGGCAAGGTGCTCGCCAGCACCGAGCTCGACGTGACGCCCAACGAGATCGCCCCCGCCGCGGGCTGACCCCACGACGGTCGAGGGGTGGAGGGCGTCTCGGCGCTTTCCACCCCTCGCATGGTGGTTGGATTTCGCTGAACATTCGTTTAGCATTCTGAATATGCGTTCAGCATCCGCAGACCTCACGACCAGAGCGCGCATTCGCGACGCGGCGATCACACGGTTCGGCCAGCAGGGTTTCGCTGGCACCAGCCTGCGTCAGATCGCACAGGACGCTGCCGTGAGCCCGGCTCTGATCCTGCACCACTTCGGAAGCAAGGATGGGCTGCGGGAGGCGTGTGACGCGCACGTCGTGAGCGAGTTCCTCTCCGAGCGCGACGGCATGACCGGTGCGGACGCTTCACGCCTGATGCGAGAGGCGCTGGATTCGCTGGAGAAGCGCAGCGTCGCCCTGGACTACCTCGCCGGGATGCTGGTCGACGATTCCACCGCGTCCGACCGGCTCTTCGACACGTTCCTCGCCGGTACCAGAGAGATGCTCCGAGAACAGGTCGCGGCTGGAACGATGCGCGAGCAGTCCGATCTCGAAGCGACAGCCGTGTACATCACGCTCTACGGCTTGGGGCCGGTCATCCTGCGTCGCCACCTCGCCCGGGCCTTCGGAGAGAGCTCGCTGACGACCTCGTTGCTGGAGCGCTCGACCATCCCTGTGCTGGAGTTGTACACGCACGGTCTCTACTCGGACGATCGTCTGCTCGTCGCTGCGAAGGAAGCGCTGGGCAGGCACAGCGGCCCGAGCTCGGACGAGGGAGAGAACGACCCGACATCGCCACATGAGCGCGTGCGCTCCGCCACCGCGACGTGAACGGCTGAGTCGATGCGCGCACTCATCTTCACGTTCGGCACCCGAGGTGATGTCGACCCCTACGTCGCCCTTGCATCACGGCTTCAGCGGGAGGGGCATGCGGTCACCCTGTCCGCGCCCGGCGTCTACCGAGAAGACCTCGAGCGACGTGGCATCCGGTTCGAACCCATGGGCGACGCGATGCACGATGAAATGCGAGCACTGATGGCGGACTCACGGGGTCCTGTCGAAGCAGCGACGCTCGCCCGGCGCATGTCACAGGCGATGCGACGCTCCCTCTCCGAGCAGTGGACGGTGGCGCAGAAGGTCGATCCGACCGTCATCGTGTCTCACCCGAAGGCGCTGGCCGGAGTCCACATAGCCGAGCGACTCGGCATTCCCTTCGTCGCCTCGCTCCCACTCCCCTTCCTCACTCCGACGCGCGACTTCGCCATCCCGTTCGTGGCTCGCCGATTTCCCGGACCCGTCAACCATCTGAGCTATCAGTTCAACCGCTTCACGGCCCTCGCCTATGGGGGGATGATCAATCGGTTCCGCACTCAGACGTTGGGGATGCGACGAACCAGCCGGATGAGCGACTATCTGCACCGTGATGGCGAACGCGTACCGGTCCTCTACCCCTTCAGCCCCCATGTGGTTCCGCCGCCTGCCGACTACCCGGATTCCGCTCACATCACCGGCTACTGGTTCCCTGAGAACGACAGCGACGAGTGGACGCCACCGCCGGCGCTGAGGGAATTCCTCGAAGCCGGTCCTGCGATCTACATCGGCTTCGGGAGCATGGGGTTCGGAAAACCCTCAGCGGAACGGAGCAAGACGGTCCTCGAGGCTGTCCGGCACGCCGGGGTCAGAGCCGTCGTCGCGAAGGGGTGGGGCGGCCTCGACGACATCTCCGACCCGCGCATCCACGTCATCGACGAAGCCCCGCACCGCTGGCTCTTCCCCCGCGTCGCTGCCGTCGTGCATCACGGCGGGGCAGGGACGACAGCGGCCGGTCTCAGGGCGGGTCGACCCAGCCTGATCTGCCCGGTGCTGGGAGACCAGCCGTTCTGGGGATCCAGGGTGCACGCGCTCGGGGCCGGGCCGCGCCCTATTCCGCTGCGGAGAGCCACAGCGGCGACTCTCGCAGCGCGCATCGACGAGCTCGTCTCGACAGGACGCTACGCCGACAGTGCAGAAACGCTCGCGCAGAGCATCTCCGGCGACGACGGCACAGGTGAAGCAGTGCGAGTGCTGGAACGGCTCGATGCTGGCGGGGCGCCGCTGACGAGGTGAACTCCGGTGCCGGGTATCTGCCTTCTCCTCGAGCGACGAGGCCCGGGAGAGGCCCCCTCGTCGCCGCTCCCTCCGAGCTCGATCAGCCGACGACGACGGGCCGCGCACCGATCTGAAGCGTGGAGGGGGCGGCGCAGCAGCTGCCCGCGCTGTCATCGAAGTCGCCGGACCCTCCGCACACCCCGGTGTCCGGAAGCCTGAGTTCGCGGCGATCAGCTGCCTCGTGATCGCCGGCGAGGTGAGCGGCGACACTGCGCACCTGCTCGAAGCCCGTCAGCGCGAGGAAGGTCGGCGCCCGACCGTAGGACTTCGCGCCGACGATGAAGAATCCTCGCTCCGGCTGCACGAGCTCACGCGCCCCGGTCGCACCCACGGATCCGCAGGAGTGGATGTTCGGATCGATCTCGGATGCGATACCGGCGACGGCTTCGAGCGTGGGATCCAGGTCGGTCCGGAGCTCGCGCAGCATCTGCAGGTCGGGTCGGAAACCCGTGAGCGCGAACATGCGGCCGACGCCCCTGACGACGCGCCCGTCTTCGGCGATGACCGTCAGCCCTTCGGCCTCCTGCCGGAACTCGACGACGCGGAATCCGGTCACCAGGTCGACGACTCCGTCGTCGATCACCTTTCGTGCGCGAGAGCCGAGAGCCGCGCGCTCCGGCAGTTCGACGCCGGCACCGCCACCGAACACGTTCGCGGCGCTCCCCCGGCGCAGCATCCACGTCACCCGTGTTCCCGGGGCTCGCCGTGCCAGCTCGCTCAGGCGCAGCACGGCATGCGTGGCGGAGTGCCCGGCCCCCACGACGACGACGTGCGAACCCGCGAGTTCCGAGACATCGGCCGGGATC
Source organism: Microbacterium sp. DWRC1-3 (assembly GCF_049896645.1). Classification (NCBI taxonomy): domain Bacteria; kingdom Bacillati; phylum Actinomycetota; class Actinomycetes; order Micrococcales; family Microbacteriaceae; genus Microbacterium; species Microbacterium sp. DWRC1-3. The sequence continues at coordinate 652,439 of NZ_JAFCUS010000002.1, read as the reverse complement.
CGATAGGAGATCGCACCGGCCGCCGCGGCCTCTCCGAGAGCCGGGAAGCCATCGGCCCCGGCCGGGTTGGGAAGACCCCAGGTGCCGCTCGCGTCGATCACGGCGCGAGCGAGGAGTCGGGATTCCCGACCATCGGCGTCGACCGTATGCACGACGAACGGCTGGCTCCTGCGCCCTCCCTCGACGACCTTGTCGCGTCCCTGACGTGCGACTCCTGTGACTGTCGTCGCGTACCGGATCCGCTCGCCCAGAACCTTCGCGAGCGGCGCGAGGTATCCGCTCACCCACTCCGCCCCCGTGGGATACCCCGCCGTGGGTGCGGTCCAACCGGTCGGCTCGAGAACGCGGCGCGCGGCCGCGGCTGTGAGCTCCGGCCATGACGAGAAGAGGCGCACGTGACCCCACTCGGATACGGCGGCCGCGGGACCACGGCCGCGCTCGACGACGACCACGTCCTCCTCGCGTTCGACGAGATGCGCCGCGGCGGCGAGGCCTTGGGGGCCGGCTCCGATGACGACGACGGGAAGCTCAGACATCACATCTCCTCGGATTGAGAATCTTCAATATGAAGACTGTCTCCCACCTATCGAAGATTGTCAATACGTGACAGGATGGGCGAGTGACCCTGCCGACGACGATCGAAGCCCGCACCTGCTGCGTCCCTCCTGTCACCGCGACCATGACCGTCGAGGATGCGGAGCGCGTCGCCCGGGTGTTCAAGGCGCTGGGAGACCCCACTCGGGTCAGACTGTTGTCCCTCATCGCCGCCGGGTCCGGCGGTGAGGCCTGCATCTGCGACCTGACCGAGCCCGTCGGCCTCTCGCAGGGAACGGTCTCCCATCACATGAAGCTTCTGACCGAAGCCGGTCTGGTCACGCGAGAGCAGCGCGGCAAGTGGGCGTACTTCGCGCTGAACGCCGACGCGATGGAGGCCGCAGCCGACGCGCTCCGCGCGGTCTGAGCACCACCGCACCACCGCACCGCCGCAGGTCGTGCCCCGCGACCTATCCGAGCTCCCGGAGCTCCGACGTCATCTCTCCCCCGGCATCGCCCGTGTTGACGGTGCCCTTCGGCTCGAACAGGATCGCCTGCACCTCCTCGTCGGCTCGCGGGCAGTGCTCGACACCCTTCGGAACGACGAAGACGTCGTTCGGCCCCAGCACCACATCACGATCGCGCAACTGGATCGTCAGACGCCCGTGCACCACCATGAAGAGCTCGTCGGTGTCGGGATGGGTGTGCCAGACGAACTCTCCGAGCAGCTTCACGACCTTGACGTCGTAGTCGTTGACGCTGGCCAGCCGGTGCGGCTGCCAATGCTCGGTCATAGTTGCCAGCGCCGCCTGCACATTCCGCACATCTTCGTTCACATCGTCAGCTTAGGACGCCCGACTTCGCCGGTACTGTCGTCTCTGGGAGAAAGGAGGCGGTCATGAACGCGGTCGATGCTGTCGGAATGATCGCCGAGATCCTCTCATGGGTCGGACTCGGTGTCGGGCTCCCGCTGCTCACGATCGTGCTGCTGGTGAAGGTGCACGACGGTCCCTGGCTGCCCCACGAGGTCGTCATCCTCGAGGAGGAGGACGGCCGGGCGCGCGCCCGCTGGTTCACCGCCGGCGACTTCTGGGAGCGGCCGCTCCGGGCGGAGGAGTCCGTCCATTGGCGTGGCAGGGAGGACGCCGACGCGTTCATCAGCGCCCGACACCCGCGCCTGATGAGGTTCGAACCCCGACGCCCCCTCCTCCATGCGCTCCAGGTGCTCGGGATCACCCTGGCCGGCGTCGGCGCGGCCGCGGTCGCCGTGTCGATCATCCTGCTGTTCGTCGGCTGAGGCACAGCGCCCGCGAAACGCGATCCCGGGGGAGGATGGAGACATGCCCGACTCTCCCCTCGCCTCCCGGCCCTGGCTCGATTCCTACGCGGAGGGCGTCCCCGCCCAGATCGAGGATCCGTCGCAGACCTTGCCGGAGATGCTGTCGGCGAGCGTGAAGGCCTTCGGTCGACGCCCGGCGCTGGACTTCTTCGGAGCGGTAACCACGTACAGGGAACTCGGAGAGCAGGTCGAGCGCGCCGCTGAGGGCCTGCGCCGGCTCGGGGTCGGTGCCGGCGACCGCGTCGCTCTGGTGCTGCCGAACTGCCCGCAGCACGTCGTCGCGTTCTACGCGATCCTCCGACTGGGTGCGATCGTGGTCGAGCACAACCCGCTCTACACCGCGCGCGAACTGCGACACCAGTTCGAGGATCACGGCGCACGCGTCGCCATCGTGTGGGACAAGGCCGTCGACACGATCGCCGGATTCCCCACCGACGTCAGGGTCGAGCACATCGTGAGCGTCGACATCACCGCGGCGATGCCGCTGTCGAAGCGCCTCGCCCTGCGACTGCCCCTGCCGCGGGCACGCGAGGCCCGCGCGAAGCTCACCGGCACCCCGAAGGCGCGGCACCTCGTCACCTGGAAGAGCCTCGCCGATCACCGGCGGATCTCGCGGCGGGTGGCAGGACCGGGCCTCGACGACACTGCGCTCCTGCAGTACACCAGCGGGACGACGGGCGTCCCGAAGGGAGCGATCCTCACGCACGCGAACCTCCGCGCCAACGCGATGCAGGGACGAGCGTGGGTGCCGGGACTCGTCGACGGCGAGGAGACGTTCTACGGTGTGCTGCCGCTGTTCCACGCGTACGGGATGACGCTGTGCCTCACCTTCGCGATGAGCATCGGGGCCCGGCTCGTGCTCTTTCCCGCGTTCGATCTGGGACTGGTCACAGCGGCGGCGCGCTCGACGCCTCCCACCTTCCTTCCCGCTGTGCCGCCGATCTATGATGCTCTCGCCCGCGCAGCCTCTCGGGGGACCATCGACCTCTCGACCGTGCGCTTCGCGATCTCCGGAGCGATGAGTCTTCCGGTGGCCACCGTGAAGCGCTGGGAGGAGGCGACGGGCGGTCTGCTCGTGGAGGGTTACGGCATGACCGAGAGCTCGCCGGTCGCGCTCGGCAATCCGATGGGTCCCACCCGCCGTCCCGGCACCGTCGGCGTGCCCTTTCCGAGCACGGAGATCCGCGTCGTCGACCCCGCTGACCCGACGGTCGACGTGCCCTCCGGGGAACCCGGCGAACTCCTCATCCGCGGCCCGCAGGTCTTCCAGGGGTACTGGGGGCGGCCCGGCGAGACGGCCGACGCTCTGCTGCCGGACGGCTGGCTCCGATCGGGCGACATCGCCCAGGTCTCCTCGGACGGGTTCGTGAGCATCGTCGACCGCCTGAAGGAGCTCATCATCACCGGCGGCTTCAACGTGTCGCCGAGCGAGGTGGAAGACGCCCTCATCGCGCACCCCGATGTCGTGGCCGCCGCGGTCGTGGGTCTTCCGCGACCTCATGGCGGGGAAGAAGTCGCCGCCGCCGTCGTGCTCCGCGACGGCGCTGCTCTCGACGTGGACGCGCTGCGCGACTTCTGCCGCACCCGGCTCACCCCGTACAAGGTGCCGCGCCGCATCACCGCCGTCGACGACCTCCCCCGCTCCCTCATCGGCAAGGTGCTGCGTCGACAGGTGCGAGACCAGCTCCTCGCCGAGCGCTGATCGTCCTCCCTCATGGGATCCTCCGCCACAGGCACGACTAACGGCTGACGCCCTCCAGCCGACAGTCACCTCCGACAGCCCAGGACGGGCCGTCGGGTCCGCGCTCCCCGGAACGCGGACGGATCTTTCCAGGATGGAGCCCATGATCATCCTCACGCGCCTGAACCGTTCGCGGTTCGCGGTGAACCCCGACCTGATCGAACGTGTCCAGGCAACGCCGGACACGACGCTCATCATGGTCGACGGTGCGACATTCGTGGTCACCGAGACGATGGATGACGTGATCGCGCAGATCACCCGGTTCCGCGCCGGAGTGCTCGCCACGGCCGCCGCTCTGATCAGCACCGCCGGAACGGATTCAGACGCCCCCGCTTCCGAGGTCGGTCTCTGATGGATCCGTCTCTCATCCTCGGACTGGTCCTCGCGTTCGGTGCCCTGATCGCCATGATCAACCTCGAAGGCGCGACCATCGGATCGCTGCTGATCCCCGCCCCGATGGTGCTGGTCTTCGGAGCCACGATCGCCGTCGGCATCGCGAGCGGTACTGTGCGCGATGCGCTGCATGCGGTCAAGTCGCTCCCCCGCGCCTTCCGCGGCGAGCGCCGCACCGCGTCGAGCATGATCGACACGGTGGTCGGCTACGCCGAGAAGGCGCGCGCCGAAGGGCTCCTCGCCCTCGAGCAGGGACTCGAGGACGAGAAGGACCCGTTCCTGCGCCAGGCACTGCAGAGCATCGCCGACGGCACCGACGCCGAAGACCTGCGAACGCTGCTGGAGGATGAGCTCACCTCGACCGCCGCCCGCAACCGCACCGCCTCACGCTTCTACATGACACTCGGCGGCTTCGCGCCCACGGTCGGCATCATCGGCACCGTCGTCTCCCTCACGCACGTGCTGGAGAAGCTCGACAAGCCCGACACGCTCGGTCCCATGATCGCCACAGCATTCGTCGCGACGCTGTGGGGTCTGCTCTCGGCCAACTTCATCTGGCTGCCCATCGGCGGACGCCTCCAGCGTCTCGGCGAGCTCGAGCTCGAACGCATGACCGTGCTCATGGAGGGCATGCTCGCGATCCAGGCCGGCGCCCCGCCGCAGTTCGTCGGAGAGCGCCTGAGAGCCCTCGTGTCCGAGCGCTCCTCCGCCCGCTCTGGCCGTCGCGCCCGCACCCGAGCAGCCGAGGAGACGGAGCAGGCGTCATGAGCGTCCGTGCCCGTCGCCGCGTGCCGCAGGAGGAGCACAGCGGTCCGGATGAGCGGTGGATGGCGTCGTACATGGACATGGTGACCGTGCTGATGTGCATGTTCATCGTGCTGTTCGCGATGTCCACGGTCGACCAGGAGAAGTTCGAGGCTCTCAGCGCCTCCCTCGCCACCGGCTTCGGGCAGGAGCCGTCGGATGAGATCGACGCCACTACGGGTGTGGTCGTGCCACCGGAGCTGGTCGATGAGAAGGGCGAGGACTTCGCCGACGTCGACCTCGCCGCGGCGCAGACCGAGTTCGACGAGCTGTCAGCCCTGCGGGAGCGGCTGCGTCAGGTCCTCGCCGAGAACGGGCTCGAAGCCGACGTCACCTTCACCATCGACGAGCGCGGCCTCACGATCGGCCTCGTGAGCGCCGAGACCTTCTTCACCACGAACAGCACGACGCTCAGCTCGACGGCCGTCCTGGTCCTGGACGCGCTCGGCTCGGTGCTGGTCACCACCACCAACGAGATCTCGGTCGAGGGCCACGCCGACGTACGCGGATCGGTCGCGCCGTACCCCACCAACTGGGAGCTGTCGGCCGGACGCTCCACGCAGGTGCTGCGGCATCTCGTCGAGACCTCGGGGCTTCCGCCGGCGCACCTGAAGTCGGTCGGCTTCGGCGACACTCGCCCGATCGCAGCGGGTGACGCTCCCGAGGCGCTGGCCCAGAACAGACGGGTCGACATCGTCGTGCTCTCCGACGCGAACGAGGAGGTGCGCGCGCTCATCCCCCAGGCACAGGCGGGAAAGCCGTCCTCCTGAACCGCCTCTCGCCTAACGCACGCCGATCACCGCCCGATAGTCGGGTTCGTGGTGATCGAGGACAGCGTGCGCTCCGAAGCGCGCGCAGGGACGGTGGAGAGGACCGCCGAAGTCGAGGTGTACGACTTCGGCCGTTCGGCGACCCTCTCGCGTGAGCACACCCGTGCCCTGGAACTGGCTTTCGAGACGTTCTCCCGGCAGTGGTCTGCGCAGCTATCGGCGAAGATCCACGTGCGTGCCACCATCGCGGTCGAGCATGTCGGGATGATGACCTACGGCGAGTACGCCGAGTCCCTGCCGACCACGACCACCATGATCGTGTGCGCGCTTCCGGATTCGGAAGAGCGTCTCATCGTGCAGCTGCCGACATCGGCCGCGACCGCCTGGATCGTGCAGATGGTGGGCGGACGGGTATCCGCCGCGTCCGAGGAGCGCACCTTCACCCCGATCGAGCAGGCGCTGATCCGCTCGCTCATCGTCGATGCGATCGACCATCTCACCGGAGCGCTCGACGGGCTGCTCCCGACCGGGGTCTCCTTCAGCGGCATCCAGTACAGCTCGCAGTTCGCCCAGGTCGCGGCCTCCGGAGAGCCCGTCATCGTCGCGCGCTTCTCGATGCGCCTCGCCGGTCGCACGGTGCCGACCAGTGTGATGCTGCCGGCCTCCGTGCTCGCCGGTTTCACCGTGCGCCCTTCCGAGGACGAGCGCACAGCCGCCCCTGCCCGGATCCGTCGTCAGGTCGATCTCGCCCCCGTCGAGCTCGCGCTGCGCCTCGCACCCCGCGCCGTGCTGCCCCGTGAGGTGCTGGATCTGTCCGTCGGCGACGTGATCGCGTTCCCGCACTCCGCCGACCGACCGATGACCCTCGTCGTCGGTGATCAGACCGTCGCCACGGCGGCCGTCGGCACCGCAGGCGCACGACTGGCCTGCGTCGTGACCACCATCGTCCCCGATCCCGCTTTCGCCGAGGAGCCCGCGTGACCAGCACCACCACCTACGAGTCCGCCGTCGCCGCCGCGTTCGCCGCGTCGCTGCCGACGGCCTCTCCTCTCGTCGCGCGCGCCTCGCAGGTCTCAGGAGACACCGGCGACGCCCTGATCGTGCCGTTCGTGGGCGAGGCGAGCGCGCACCTGGCGGTGCAGCTGTTCGAGCCCGAGATCCTGGTCGACGGACTCGGCGGCACACCCCTGGCCGACCGCCTGCGCGACGCCCTCGAGACCGCGACCAGCGCACTGGGTTCCGGCGCCCTCGGTGAGGCGACGACCGGCGACGCCTCCGCGCTCTTCGCCGATCCGGCTGTGCAGCTCTTCGATCTGCAGGACGATGCCGGTCACACGGTCGGCCGCCTCGCCGTCGTCGTCACGCGCGCGCCGGCGGGCGCCTCCCACTCCTCGCGCCGACTGCACCGCATCGCGGGCGTGGAGATGGAGCTCACGGTCGAGATCGGACGCACCAGGATGGCGGTGCGCGACGTGCTCGATCTGGAACCAGGGCGCATCGTCGAGCTCGACCGCTCCGCCGGCGCCCCCGCCGACATCAAGCTCAACGGACGCATCATCGCGCACGGTGAGGTCGTCGTCGTCGACCAGGACTATGCGGTGCGCATCACCCGCATCCTCGAGAACGTCGAGGCCTGACCCTGGACGACCTCCTGCTCGGCCTGCGGGTCGTGCTCTCGCTCGCCGCAGTGCTCGGGGTGCTGTGGTTCCTCCAGCGCCGCGTCGCACGCACGCAGGCGCGTCGTCGCGACAGCGAGGCGATCACGGTGCTCGGACGCCAGGGGGTCGGTCCGAAGGCGCAGATCGTCGTGATCCAGACGGCGGATGCCCGGTACGTGCTCGGTGTCACCGAGCACGGCGTGAACGTCGTCGACCGTCTGCCGGTCGTGCCCACGGAGGAGCAGGACGACCCCGCGCTTCCGACGTGGTCGGCGGCGAGCGCCGAAGCAGCGTCAGACGCCGAGGAGTTCGACCGGATCCTCGCGGCCACCGCCCTGAACGCGTCGACGACCGTCTCACCCGCGTCGCCGGCGCCGCAGCGTCGGGTGCGGCACCGCAACGATCCGCTTCGCGGCTCCATCCTCTCCCCTGAAACCTGGCGGCAGACCGCCGAGGCCATCCGGCGCACCCGATGAGCGTCGCCCGCGTGGTCGGCGACGCTCGCGCGCTGCGACGGATCGCCCTGCTCCTCGCCGCGGCGCTCGCGCTGGTCGTCGTCGTCACACTCGTCACGGGCACGGCCGCCCAGGCACAGGTGACCCCGGACGACCAGGGCGAGGGCGTCACGATCGACATCAACGGCGTCGACGGCGGCCCCTCGGGCTCCATCCTGACGCTGCTGGGCATCACGCTGCTCTCGGTCGCCCCGGCGCTCCTGCTGATGATGTCGTCGTTCACGAAGATCTTCGTGGTGCTGGCGATGACCAGGAACGCCCTCTCACTGCCGACCATCCCCCCGAACCAGGTGCTGGCCGGTCTCTCCCTCTTCCTGTCGCTGTTCATCATGTGGCCGGTGCTGACCGAGATCAACACCGTCGCGGTGCAGCCCTACATCGACGGCGGCCTCACCTTCACGCAGGCGATCGACGTCGGCCAGCTCCCGCTGCAGGAGTGGATGCTGCGCTTCACGCGCGAGGAGGACCTCGCCCTGATGACCCGGATGGCGGGTCAGCCCAACCCCGAGGATCCCTCGAGCGTCCCGATGTACACCCTCATCCCCGCGTTCATGATCTCCGAGCTGCGGGCCGCGTTCATCATCGGCTTCGTGATCTTCATCCCGTTCCTGGTCATCGATCTCGTCGTGGCCGCGGCGCTGATGTCGATGGGCATGATGATGCTCCCGCCCGTCATGATCTCGCTCCCGTTCAAGATCCTGCTGTTCATCCTCGTCGACGGTTGGGGGCTCATCATCCGGGCACTCCTGGAGAGTTACGGAGGGATCGGATGAGTCCCGAAGCCGTCATCGACATCGGCACGCAGGGGTTGATCATCGCCGCGAAGCTCGCCGCGCCCGTGCTGGTCACCGCCCTCGTGGTGGGCTTCGCCATCTCGCTGCTGCAGTCCATCACCCAGGTGCAGGAGGTGACGCTGTCGTTCGTGCCGAAGATCGTCGCCGTGGGCATCGCGCTGCTGATCGCCGGCAACTGGATGATCGCGGAGATGATCGCCTTCACGAACGAGATGTTCGCCCGTATCCCCTCGCTGCTGAGCGGATGACCCCGTGTACATCCCGATCGACTTCGCCTGGCTGGAGGCCACGATGCTCGCCGCCGTGCGCATCACGGCGTTCATCATGATCGCTCCGCCGTTCTCCTACGGGGCGATTCCGGCGCGGGTGAAGGCGATGCTCGCGATCGGCCTCTCCCTCGCGGTGGGCACGGCCGTCGCTCCCGGCTACGAGAACCTCGACACCGGGCCGTTCCTCGGCGCCCTGGTGCTGCAGCTGGTCACCGGCGCCCTGCTCGGGTTCCTCGTGCTGCTGTGCTTCTCGGCGCTGCAGGCCGCCGGAAGCCTGATCGACGTGTTCGGCGGGTTCCAGCTCGCTCAGGCGTTCGACCCGCATTCGCTCGTGAACGGCGCCCAGTTCACCAGGCTCTTCCATCTGACCGCGCTGACGCTGCTGTTCGCCTCCGGCGGGTACCAGCTGATCCTGGCCGGGCTCGCCCGCAGCTTCGAGGCCGTGCCGGTCGACGGCATGTTCTCGGCGGCAGGACCGGCCGAGCTCCTCGTCGACGGGGTCTCCCAGATGGTGCTCGCGGCCGTGCAGATCGCGGGGCCGCTGGTGCTCGTGCTGTTCCTCGCCGACGTCGGGCTCGGACTCATCACCCGCGTCGCCCCGGCCCTGAACGCGTTCGCGATGGGCTTCCCGGTGAAGATCCTGCTGACGCTGCTGCTCGCCGGCGCCGTGTACGCCGTGCTCCCCGGCATCGTCGATGCCCTCGCCGCGCAGGCGCTGCGCATGATGCAGGGGGTGCACCAGTGAGCGGCACCGACAGCGGCGAACGCAGTGAGAAGGCGACCGACAAGCACCTCGGCGAGGCCCGCAAGAAGGGACGCCTCTCCCGCAGCCAGGACCTCACCGCCTGGCTGGGAATCGGTGCGGCGGCGGTCACCATGCCTGCGGCCATCGCCCTGGGCGCATCGGCCGGCAGCGAGCAGATGCTCACTCTGACCTCTCTGGTCGATGCCCCGACGCCGCAGGCGGCACTCGCAGCCCTCGGTCGCGGCCTCGCCTCCGTGCTCCCCACGATCACCGTGATGCTGGCCGCCGTCGCGATCGTCACCCTGCTCGGAGCCGTCGTCCAGGGCGGCGTGCACCTGAAACCGCTCACCGGCCGCTTCGAGCAGTTCAACCTCGTCAGCGGCATGCGCCGGGTGTTCGGCATGCAGGCCCTCTGGGAGGGCGCCAAGGCGCTCATGAAGACCGCGGCCATCGGCATCGCGCTGTGGTTCGTGATCGCCAGCCTGATGCCCGTGCTGACGGCGAGTGGCGCGCACTCGATCTCCCGCCTGCTCGGCACCGCGAGTGAGGGCACCGCCGCCCTGCTGCAGACCGCGATCGGCGTCGGGCTCGCCCTCGCCGCGATCGACATGTTCGTGGTGATGCGACGCAACCGCAAGCACACGCGCATGACCAAGCGCGAGATCCGCGACGAGAGCAAGAACTCCGAAGGCGACCCGCTGATCCGCCAGCAGCGACGCTCGCGGCAGCTCGCCGTGAGCCGCAACCGGATGATCGCCGCGGTCGCCGGCTCCGATGTCGTCGTGGTCAATCCGACCCACATCGCGGTCGCACTGCGGTACGAGCCGGGTCGTGCCGCCCCCAAAGTGGTCGCCAAGGGCAGCGGTGTGATCGCGGAACGCATCCGTGACGAGGCCGTGCGCGCCGGCGTGCCGCTCGTGCGCGAGATCACCCTGGCCCGGGCCCTGCACGCCGCCTGCGAGCTCGGCCAGGAGATCCCCGAAGACCTGTACAACGCCGTGGCGCGCGTGCTCGTGTTCGTCGACTCGCTGCGACGACGCGGAGCCGCGCGCGGCATCCACTCCCTTCCCTACCGGAGGACCGCATGAGACAGCTGATGACCAAGCTGATGGTGCCGATCGGAGTCGTGGGCATCATCATGCTCCTGGTCGTGCCGGTGCCGCCGTTCCTGCTCGACATCCTCATCATCCTGAACATCATGTTCGCGCTGGTGATCCTGCTCACGTCGATGTTCGTGAAGAAGCCGCTGGACTTCTCGGTGTTCCCGTCGCTCCTGCTCGTGGCGACCCTGTTCCGGCTCGGACTCAACGTCGCCTCGACCCGTCTCGTGCTCGGGGAGGCGTATGCGGGGCAGGTGATCGAGGCGTTCGGTGCGATCGCCGTCGGCGGCTCTCTCATCATCGGCGCGGTCGTCTTCCTCATCCTCGTCGTCATCCAGTTCGTCGTCGTGACCAAGGGAGCCGAGCGCGTGGCCGAGGTCGGCGCGCGGTTCACGCTCGATGCCATGCCCGGCAAGCAGATGGCGATCGACGCCGACCTCAACGCCGGACTCATCACCGACGCCGAGGCGCGAGAGCGCCGCGCCGAGGTGGCGGCCGAAGCCGACTTCTACGGCGCGATGGACGGTGCGTCGAAGTTCGTGAAGGGCGACGCGATCGCCGGTCTCGTCATCATCATCATCAACGTCGTCGGCGGCATCGCGATCGGCATCGTGCAGCACGGGATGACCATCGACGAAGCGGTGAGCACCTACAGCCTGCTCACGATCGGCGACGGGCTCGTGACGCAGATCCCCGCCCTGCTCATGGCCGTCTCCACCGGCATGATCGTCACCCGCTCCACGGCTGAGGTGGAGATGGGCACGGCGGCATCGGCCCAGCTCGGCCAGTCCCGCAACGCGCTGATCATCGCCGGATGCGCCGCGATCATCATGTCGCTCATCCCGCACATGCCGATGCTGCCGTTCGTCGCGATCGGGGCGCTGCTCCTGCTCATCGCGCAGCGCATCAAGGCGACCCAGAAGCGGGAGGAGGCCGCCGCGGCCGCGCAGAGCCCTTCGAGCGTCCCGACCGACCAGCCGGAGGAGCTCATCGAGAAGATGCGTGTGCATCCACTCGAGATCCTGCTCGCCCCCGACATCGTCGATATGGTCACCGGGGGCCCTGACGACCTGCTCGCGCGTGTGAAGGCCCTCCGGCGCCGGATCGCCCTCGATCTCGGCCTCATCACGCCGCCGGTGCGCACCCGCGACAGCATCGAGCTGCCGCAGGCGACCTACGTCATCCGCATCGCCGGGGTCGAGACCGGCCGTGGCACCGCACCGGCGGGGTCCGTGCTCGCTCTCGGCCAGGGCCTGGACACCCTCCCCGGCACCGCGACGCTCGACCCGGTCTTCGGGCTCGAGGGCAAGTGGATCCCCATGGAGATGCGCCACAGCGCCGAGTTCTCCGGCGCCACGGTGATCGACCGCGCGAGCGTGATCATCACGCATCTGTCCAGCGTGATCCACGCCCACGCCGCACGCCTGCTGAGCCGCGAGGACGTGCGCCAGCTCACCGATGCCCTCAAGCAGGTCTCCCCCGCCGCGGTCGAGGAGCTCACACCGGCGCTGCTGTCGTTGGCCGAGGTCCAACGCGTGCTGCAGGGACTCCTCGCGGAACGCGTGCCGATCAACGACCTCGGTCGCATCTACGAGGCTCTCGCACTGCGCGCCAGGGCCTCCACCGACCCCGAGGGCCTGATCGAGGCCGCCCGAGCCGCGCTCGGTCCCGCGATCGCCGCCCGGTTCGCAGATGCCGGCACGCTGCGTGTGGTGATGATCAATCCGCTGCTGGAGCAGGCGATGCTCGAGAGCCTGCGTCCGGGCGACGAGGGCAGTCAGATCGTGTTCGATCCGCAGCGCATGGAAGCCGTGGTCGAATCGGTGAAGCAGGCCGTGTCCTCGGTGCGCGAGGGCGGCGAGCCGGTGCTGGTGTGCGCGCCGTCTCTGCGGCCGGCCGTGCGACGCCTCGTCTCGGCGCAGACGGACGGCCTTCCCGTGCTCTCCTACACCGAGGCGACCGCCGCCGCCCTCACGATCGAGACGGTCGGGGTCGTGCGGGACATCCCCGCTCCTGCGGTCGGCGTCGTCCCCGCAGCACTAGGCTGAACGAATGCTGGTTTTGACGAGGCGGATCGGTGAGAGCGTGCGCATCGACGGCGACATCGAGATCACGCTGCTCGAGATCAAGGGCGACAGCGTGCGGATCGGTGTGAAGGCGCCCCGCGAGACGCGCATCCAGCGCACCGAGATCATCGAGGCCGTCGTCGCCGAGAACGTGTCCGCCGCTGCCGAGACCGATGCCGGTGCGGAAGAGGCCATCGCCGCTGCCCTCGCTCGGGGCCGGGAAGCCCGACCCTCCTAGTCGAAGGTCGACCTCAGGCGGATGCCAGGTCCGCCACCGTGGCCCGCTTCCATTGGTCGCCGCCGGCAGCTCGCGCCCTGTCCGCCGCACTGCCCGCCGCGGTGACGAGGGCGTCATAGTCGTAGCCGAACACCGATGCGGTCGCCCAGCCGATGCTCGCCGACGACCGGATGCCCCTCACCGCGGTCTCGGTGTCGATCACCGAGATGCGCGTCAGGATCTCGCGCAGATGATGGCGAACCGACTCGTCGCTGCCGCGGATGATGACCATCGCACGGCCGTCGGCGACTCGATCGGCATCGGCCGACGCCGGCAGGGTCTCCTCGATGTCCTGGTGGAAGCGATCGACGATGAGGGCGAACGCCGCCCCCGTCGACGCCTCACGGAGGTCGGCGGGATCGTCCAGCCGGATGTCGAGGATCGACCATGGCTGGTCGCTCTGCGCCTCGGCCTTGCGCAGCCGTCGACGCGCGCGTTCGGCGATGTCACCGGCAGCGTCCTTCTTCTGCTCCGATCGCACCAGCAGCACCAGCGTGAACGCCGCACAGATGCTGACCACGACGGTGCCGACGGCGTTGAGACCCCGCAGTGCGCTCAGCTGGGCCTCGGTGCCGGCACCACCGGAGATCAGTGCGATCGCGGCGCTCACGAGCGCGACCACCACGAAGCCGCATGAGGCGAGAGCCAGCGGCAGCACGATGTCCCTGACGGCTGATCCGTCGCGCAGCAGCTCGTAGGCCACCAGGCCTGCGAAGACGGCGCTGCCGAGGAAGACGAGCTGGAACGCGGGCATGTACCAGCCGGTGCCGGCCGTGGCCACCAGGAGAGTGGGAGAGGCCAGGACGAACAGGACGATCGGCCACCGACGGGCCCGCCGCCCGAAGTGCATCCGCAGACCGATCCAGACCAGAGGTTCGAAGCACAGCAGGAGCGCGGACGCCGCCCCTCGCAGCATCGCGACGTCCGTCTGCTGGCCGGCGAGCCAGAGGTAGGCCCCGAGCATCCCCAGGCCGAAGGCGCCGCCCCAGGCGACCGTCGCCCTGCTCGGACGGGCGAGCGTGCCGAGCCCCACGACCATGACTGTGAGCACCGTGACCACGGCCACCATGCTGGTGGTGATGTCGACGTTGACGGGAACGAGAGGGTTCACGCCTGTACCTCCTCGGGGGAACGCGGCGGGAATCGAAGTATCACGCGGGTGCCGATCCCCCGCTCGCTCGAGACGTCGATGCTGCCTTCGTGCGCAGCCACGATCTCCCGCACGATCCCCATGCCCAACCCTGTGCCGCTGATGCCGGCGCGCACCGCCCGCTCCGCGCGGAAGTACGGCTCGAACACCCGTGACAGCTCCTCCGGCGTCATCCCGAACCCGTCGTCGATGATCGAGACCTCCGCCTGACCGGTGGCGGCCGTGTCGATCGCGACGTCGATGCGCCCGCCGGCCGGGGTGTACTTGGCGGCGTTGCTGAGGAGGTTGTCGAGCACCTGTCGCAGCCGGAAGGGATCGCCGGAGATCACGAGGCTCGTCGCTCCTGCGATGACCAGCTCCTGCCGGTTGCCAGAGAAGACCGGTGCGTACGACGCGGCGGCCTCGTCGACGACCTCGCGCAGGTCCACGGGGGCGAACGGCTCCTGCGCGGTGCGACTCGTCTGCTGGAGGATGCTCGCGACCAGGTCCTGCATGCGCTCGCCCGCGTGCGCGATGATGTCCAGCTGCGCCGGCACGCGCCCGGGGAGGTCTTCGCGCTCACGGAGCAGGTCGACGTGCCCGATGATCGCCGTGAGCGGATTGCGCAGCTCATGGGAGACCACGGCGTTGAAGGCGCGCCGCTCCTCGTCGGCCTCGAGCAGGGCCGTCACGTCGTCGATCACGACGAGCGTGATGTCCTCCCCCTCGCCCGCACTGGCCATCGACTGCGTGCTCACCTCGAGTGCACGCCACTGCCCCCTGCCGTCGAACAGCCATACCCTCTCGGCCTGCAGCTGCTCCCCGCTGGCGGCCCTGGCCAGCGAGGTGCGCGAGGGCGGCAGCGCGGTGCCGCGCCGCGCGTCGTACTCGACGGAGGCCGAGGGCAGCGCCGCGCCGAAGCGGTCGCGCCCGTAGAGCGCACGGTAGGCGTCGTTCATCTGGAGGACGCGCCCACTCGTGCTCACGACCACGAGCGCGACCCTCAGCGCATCGACGATCTGTACGACCCGTCGCTGATTGGCTTCGGCCCGCTCGGCCGCACGATTGACCTGCTCTGAACGACGCTGCAGCAGCCGACGCGCGGCACGGGAGCGCTGTGAGCCGATGCGGATCGTCACCCCGAGGAAGCCCAGTGTGATCACGAGAGTGAGCAGCCGCAGCAGGATGTCGGCCGGCGCGCCGCTGTGATCCGCGAACGCCACGAGGGTGGCGCTGATGAAGGCGATGCCGCCGAGCACCCACGGCAACGTGAAGTAGGTGGCCAGCCAGACGACGGGGAAGACCCAGAGGAAGCCGAGCCTGATGTCGGGGGCGTTGGTGGTGAGCCCCACGGCGAGCGCATCCAGAAGCGGCACGGCCGTCGCCGCGGTGCGCGGGAGTCGATGCCACGGCACAGCCAGGGTCGCCACCGTGGTCAGAATGACGAGACCGAATCCGGCGACCACGAGGGGGTTCGCGAAGGTCTGGGGCTTGAAAGCGGTGATCATGACGACGATCGCCACGATGCTGGCGGTGAAGACGAGCTGCCAGCGCCAGATAGACACCGTGCGGACCATCAGTGCCCACCCTCCCCTTCGAACCTCAGCTTTGCCGCAAGATTACTCAAAGATCGTTCGAGCCCGCTCTTCAGGCGACCTCTCGCCTCTAGCATTCTCAGTGGGGGCCGACACTGCGACTGGGGCACAACGCAGACGCTGGGGCCGCGCGAGTGGGGATTCGCAGGCGATCGGGGCCGTGGTTGGGGAACCACGGCCCCGCCCCCTCGGCTCTCACGAGCCCTCGTCCGACGTGAGCCGGTAGCCGACGCCGCGCACGGTCTCGATGTAGCGCGGCTGCGTCGTGCTGTCGCCGAGCTTTCGTCGCAGGTTCGCGATATGCGTCTCGATCGCCCTCTTGTCCGGCTCGCTCACGTAGTCGTTCGACCCCGGTGGCGCAGCGCGCAGCCCTCGGGCGAGATCGGCTTTGCTGCACACCCGCTTCCCGGCCTCCAGCAGCATCGCGAGCAGGTCGAACTCGGTCGGTGTGAGTTCTATCCGTCGCTGCCCGATCAGCACCAGTCGCGTGTCGAGGTCGAGGCTGAGATCGCGGTGCACCCTGCCACGCCACGTCAGGACCGTCGCTCCGTCCAGCGCCTGCTCTGCGCCGGGATCGGACCTGCCGTTGTCCGGGAGTCGAGGGCCGGGCACGCGCGCGTCGGCGACGCCGGGGGCCGGAAGCCGCGGACGCCGCAGAAGGGCCTCGATACGGGCGCGGAGCTCGCGCGGGCGGAAGGGTTTGACCAGGTACTCGTCCGCTCCCGAGGTGAGCCCGAGGACCACGTCGGACTCTTCGGAGAGTGCGGAGAGCATCATGATGAAGGTGTCGCTGACCCGCCGGATCCGTCGGGCGACCTCGAAGCCGTCGATGCCGGGAAGGTTGATGTCGAGGGTCGTGATCACCGGATGGTGCTGTTCGACGGCAGCGAGCCCCTCGACGCCGGAGCCCGTGAGGATCGTCTCGAAGCCTGCCGCGAGGAACACCTCGTCCAGGAGTGATCGCACGTCGGGATCGTCTTCGATGATCACGGCGACGAGTGCGGGCGTCGACGTCGAGGTCATGCGGCGCTCTCGCGCACGATCGTGACGATCCTCGGCGCATCCGAATCGAGCTCCGAAGGGTCGAGGTCGTCCGAGGACCCCACAGGCCGCTCCACCTCGATGTCCCACCAGGAGTCGGCCAGCTCCTCGGCCATGCCTCTGCCCCACTCGACCACCACGACGGAGCGCTCGAGGTCGAGGTCGAGGTCGTCGAGCTCCGCCGCCGAACCGAGGCGGTAGGCATCGACGTGCACCAGTGGCGCTCCGCCGACCAGCGAGGGGTGCGTGCGGGCGATCACGAAGGTGGGGCTCTGCACGGGACCGCGCACCCCCAGCCCTTCGGCGAGCCCGCGGGTGAAGGTGGTCTTCCCCGCTCCGAGCGGACCCGTCAGGACGAGGAGGTCGCCGGCTTCCAGCTGTTCGCCGATGCGCAGGCCCAGCTGCTCCATCTCCTCGGCGGTCGCGATCTCCCGACGACCGAGGAACGCAGGGTCCACGCTCACGAGGCCCGCCGGGGCACGCGGGGACCGATGCGGGTGACGATCTCGTAGTTGATGGTGTCGGCGGCATCGGCCCAGTCCGCCGCTGACGGCACGCCGAGGGTGGGGTCGCCGAACAAGACGACCTCGTCGCCGATCGAGACCGGGGTGTCTCCGACGTCGACGACGAACTGATCCATCGCGATGCGTCCGACGTTCACGAACCGGCGTCCGCCGATGGAGACCGGGAGCTTCCCCGACGCGTTGCGCGGCACGCCGTCGGCGTATCCGAGAGGCACGAGGACCAGCGTCGTGTCGCGGTCCGTGCGATGGTCGTAGCCGTAGGAGACGCCCGTCCCGGCCGGCACTCTGCGCACGGCGGCGATCGCCCCCCGCAGCGTCATCGCCGGACGCAGGCCGAGCTCGGCGGAGCTGCGGTCGTCGAACGGCGACAGTCCGAAGAGCCCCACGCCGATGCGCACCGCATCCAGGCGCATCTCCGGCAGATCGATGGCAGCGGCGGTCGCGGCGATGTGCCGGATCTCGGGGTGGATGCCGAAGGACGCCGCCGCGGCGACCCCCTCTTCGAACTTCGCGAGCGCTGCTCTGTCGTCTTCCGCCGAGGTGTTGGAGAGGTGACTGAACAGTCCGACGATGCGAAGGCGTCCGATGCGTTCGAGGCGCGCGGCCTCGGCGAGCACACGCCCCCAGTCCGCCGGGGCGATGCCGTTGCGCGACAGACCGGTCTCGAACTTCAGGTGCACCCCCACCGGGCGGTCGACCGCAGCAGCGGTCGCGGCCGCCTCGAGCTGATCGAACGACGAGATCCCGACTTCGATGTCGTGGGCCGCCGCCTGCTCGAACCGCTCCCCCGGAGCATGCAACCACGCCATGATCGGTGCATGCACACCCTGCCGGCGCAGCTCGAGCGCCTCGGGGATCTCGGCGACGCCGATGCGGGTGGCACCGGCCGAGAGCGCCGCGACTGCAGCCATCGCCGCGCCGTGGCCGTAGGCATCGGCCTTCACGACGGCGATCACCTCGACGCCGGTCAGGCGTCGGAAGTGCCGCACGTTGTCGGCGATCGCGTCGAGGTCGATGCTCGCTTCACGGAAGGGGGCGGTCACAGCGGTGCTCCTTCGGCGACGACGAACGCCGCGGCGAGACCGGCGTCGTGGGTGAGGGTGAGATGCAGCGTGAGGATGCCCCGTTCTTCGACGACCGCGGCCGTCGACCCGGACAGCACGAAGTGCGGTCGCCCCGAGGGCTCGGAGGCGATCTCGATCTCGGTCCAGTGCACGCCGTCGGAACCGCCGAGCGCCTTGATCAGCGCCTCCTTGGCGGCGTAGCGCGCGGCGAGGGAGGGAAGACGGAGAGTGCGCTCGGAAGGGGCGAAGAGCCGCTCACGCAGCCGCGGAGTCCGCTCCATCGTGCGCTCGAACCGTGGGATGTCCACGAGGTCGATGCCGGTGCCGATGATCACCCGTTCAGCCTACCGAGCGTGCGTTCGGTTGAAATCGCCCAAATGGCTCCGTTCCCGTGGAAACGAAGCCATTCAGGTGATACGAGAAGAGCCTTACTCGACGGTGACCGACTTGGCGAGGTTGCGCGGCTGGTCGACGTCGAGGCCCTTGGCCGTGGCCAGTGCCATCGCGAAGATCTGCAGCGGCACGACGGCGAGCAACGGCTCGAACATCGCCCCGGCGAGCGGGATGTGGATGACCTCGTCGGCGAACGGCAGCACCGCAGCGTCGCCCTCCTCGGCGATCACGATCACCCGGGCACCGCGCGCGCGGATCTCCTGGATGTTCGAGACGACCTTCGAGTGCACGAGTGCCGAGTGACGCGGGGAGGGGACCAGCACGAACACCGGCTGCCCCGGCTCGATGAGCGCGATCGGACCGTGCTTGAGCTCACCGGCGGCGAAGCCCTCGGCGTGGATGTAGGAGATCTCCTTGAGCTTGAGCGCACCCTCGAGCGCGATCGGGTAGCCGACGTGGCGCCCCAGGAACAGCACCGAACGCGTGTCCGCCATCCATCCGGCGAGCTGGGTGACGTGCTCCTGCTCGCTCTCGAGCACCTTGGCGATCTTCTCCGGAAGCGCCGCGAGCTCTGCGACGTCGACCGAGGCGTCGGCGATCGCGCCGCGCACCCGACCCATGTGCAGGCCCAGCAGAAGGAGCGCGGTGATCTGCGCGGAGAACGCCTTGGTCGAGGCCACAGCGACCTCGGGTCCGGCGTGGGTGTAGACGACGGCATCCGACTCGCGCGGGATCGTGGCGCCCTGCGTGTTGCAGACCGACAGCGTGCGTGCGCCGCGTTCGCGGGCGTACTTCACGGCCATCAGGGTGTCCATGGTCTCGCCCGACTGGCTGATCGACACCACGAGCGTGTCGGCGCCGATCACCGGGTCGCGGTAGCGGAACTCGTGGGCGAGTTCGACGTCGACGGCCACGCGTGCCCACTGCTCGATCGCGTACTTGCCGACCAGCGCCGCGTAGGACGCAGTGCCGCAAGCGGTGATGATGACCCGGTTGATGCCCACGAAGAGCTCGTCCAGTCCGTCGAGCTCGGGGATGACGACCTGGCCGTCGTGGATGCGCCCGCGGATCGTGTTGGCGACGGCCTCGGGCTGCTCGGCGACCTCCTTGGCCATAAAGCTCGACCATCCGCCCTTCTCGGCGGCGGCGGCATCCCAGGACACGTCGAACGGCTCGGGCTCGACGGGCGTGCCGGCGAAGTCCATGACGGTGACGGACTCCGGCGTGATCGAGACGATCTGGTCCTGGCCGATCGCGAGCGCCTTGCGCGTGTACTCGATGAACGCGGCGACGTCGGAGCCGAGGAAGTTCTCCCCTTCGCCGAGGCCGATCACGAGCGGGGAGTTGCGACGGGCGCCGACCACGAGGCCAGGGTGGTCCTGGTGCATCGCCAGCAGGGTGAACGCGCCCTCGAGGCGGTTCACGATGCTGCGGAAGGCCAGCTGCAGGTCGCCGCCGTTGCCGGCGTACTCGCGTCCGAGCAGGGCAGCGGCGACCTCGGTGTCGGTCTCGCTGCGGAACACCACGCCGTCGGCGAGGAGCTCGTCACGCAGTGCGGAGAAGTTCTCGATGATGCCGTTGTGGATGACGGCGAGCTTGTCGTCGTCTGCCAGGTGCGGGTGCGCGTTGCCGTCGGTCGGCCCTCCGTGCGTCGCCCAGCGGGTGTGTCCGATCCCGGTCGACCCATCGGGCAGAGGCGCGTCGGCGAGCGAGTCGCGCAGCACGGCGAGCTTGCCCGCCTTCTTGCGCATGCCGAGCACGCCGTCTCCGTCGATGACGGCGACACCCGCGGAGTCGTATCCGCGGTACTCGAGGCGGGCGAGGCCTGCGAGAAGGATGTCCTGGCTGGGGCGCGGGCCCACGTATCCGACGATTCCACACATGGGATCAAGAGTAAGACGGTTTTTTTGCGAGTCGTCCGTACATTCTTCGGACGGCGACGGTCCGGCTCCGGCCTCAGAGTTTGCGCAGCAGCACCGTCTCGACATCGTGGTCCGCGCCCTTGCGCAGCACGAGCCGTGCACGGTGCCGCGTGGGCATCACGTTCTCGACGAGGTTGGGCATGTTGATCTCGTTCCAGTAGCCGAGGGCCGTGGTGATCGCCTCCTCGTCGGTGAGGTGCGCGAACACGTTGAAGTACGAGGACGGGTTGCTGAAAGCGGCCTGACGGAGCGCGAGGAAGCGGTCGACGTACCACTTCTCGATGTGCGAGGTGTCGGCGTCGACGAAGATCGAGAAGTCGAACAGGTCGCTCACGGCGACATCGTTCGGAGCGGGCGGCGGCTGCAGCACGTTCAGTCCCTCGACGATCACGACGTCGGGCCGGCGCACGACGACGTTCGCATCCGGCACGATGTCGTAGCGCATGTGGGAGTAGAACGGGGCCCGCACCTCGGTGGCGCCGCTCTTGACCTCGGTGAGGAACTCGATCAGCGCTCGACGGTCGTACGACTCGGGGAACCCTTTGCGATCCATGATGCCGCGGCGCTCGAGCTCGGCGTTCGGGTACAGGAATCCGTCGGTGGTGACCAGCTCCACCCGAGGCGTTCCCGGCCAGCGGCTCATGAGCTCGCGCAGCAGACGGGCGATGGTGGACTTGCCCACAGCCACGGAACCGGCGACGCCCACGACGAACGGCGTCGTGGTGTCGTCTTCCTGGAGGAACGACGAGGTGGCAGCGCCCAGTCGCTTCGTCGCGGTGGCGTACAGGCTGAGCAGACGGCTCAGCGGCAGGTACACCTCGCGCACCTCGGTGAGGGAGAGACGGTCCCCGATGCCGCGGAGCTCGACGACCTCGGTCTCGGTGAGCGGCTGGTCGAGCCCGGCCGCCAGGCGCGCCCACTCCGCGCGTCCGATCTCCCGATAGGGCGACAGTGGCAGCGTGGGGTCGGCGGTGGTCACGGAGTACATCGTATCGGGGGGCGAGTAGTCTCTTTCCGTGCGCCTGGGAGTCCTCGACATCGGATCCAACACCGTCCACATGCTGGCGGCCGACGTCCGCCCCGGCGGACGGCCGCTCGCGACGACGAGCGACAGGACGGTGCTGCGCCTCATGCGCTACCTCACGCCCGACGGCTCCATCTCGGAAGAAGGCGTCGTCGCCCTCGTCGCCGCGGTCGCGCAGGCGCGGCGCGTGGCGGAGAGCGAGCGCGTCGACGCGCTGCTGGCCACGGCGACGAGCGCCGTCCGCGATGCGCGCAACGGAACCGAGGTCATCGCTCGCATCGAAGCGGCTCTCGGCCAGCCCTTGCAGGTGCTCGATGGGGAGACCGAGGCCGAGCTGACGTTCCTCGCGGTGCGACGCTGGTTCGGCTGGTCGGCCGGACAGATCCTGCTCCTCGACATCGGGGGCGGTTCACTCGAGATCGCCGCAGGAGCGGAGGAGATGCCCGACGCTGCGGCATCCGTTCCCCTCGGCGCCGGACGCATGACGGTGCAGTTCCTGCCGAACGATCCTCCGGGCGAGAGCGATGTGGAGCGGCTGCGCGCCCACGCGGCGACGACCCTGGCCGATGTCCTCCCGCGGTTCGTCGCGCTCCCCCGGCCCGATCACGTCGTGGGGTCGTCGAAGGCCATCCGTTCTCTGGCCCGACTGGTCGGCTACCCGGCGCCGGGGTGGTCCGGAAGCGAGCGGATGCTGCTCCCCCGGGCGTCGCTCGGATCGTGGATCCCACGCCTCGCACGCCTTCCCGCTTCCGCGCGTCAGGAGCTGCCGGGCATCACACCGGATCGCACGTTCCAGATCGTGGCGGCCGCCGTGTCGTTGCACGCCGCGATGACCGCCTTGGACGTCGACGAGCTCGAAGTATCGCCGTGGGCGCTGCGTGAAGGCGTGCTGCTGCGGTACATCGAGCAGCTGGGTTGGAACGACTCCCGACGCTGAGCGACCGGTCGCACGGAGGGACAGGCTCTGTTGCCGCCTCCGTCGCCGCCGGTATCCTCTGACCAAGCGAGCACCGGCCCAGGGTCGGGGCCGCCCCATGGTCATCGGCGTCGGGGAGGCTGTGTGAGTCCGGGAGATGTGAGAGAGATCGGCTCAGGAGAGCTGCTCTCACACGGCGTGCATGTCGTCGACGAACGCACGACGATCACGTCGACGCAGCGAACGACCGGCCCCGTGCTCCTGCTGTCGATGCAGGGCGCAGCCCACGAACTGTCCATCGACACCGTCACCGTACGCCCCGACCACGCCGTGTTCGCCTTCGTCGATGCACCCGGACTCGTGGCGAAAGAGCACAACGGCCCGTGGATGCCGGTCGGGAGCGGGCTCGTGATCGCGCCGTCCGGGATCGCCCAGCACGTGCGCTGCGCAGGCTCCTGGAGCATCACCGCCGCGTGTGTTCCCCGGGCCGCGCTCGGAGCATTCGTCGCGGCGCTGCCCGCCACCGCTCAGGTCCTCGAGGAGCGGCGCCCGCTGGACCGCGCGATGCATGCCTTCGTCGAGCAGGTCTTGGCCGTCGACGACACGGCGACCGCGATCGAACGCTACGCGATCGAGCGCCTGATCGTGGAGATGAGCGGAGCCATCCTGCTCGACCGCATCGACGGGGCATCCGGGCACCGTTCCCCCCACGCCGCTCTGCGCGACAAGGCGGTCGCTGTCATCGCGCAGCAGTGCAGCGACCCTGCGCTGAACCCCGCACGGGTCGCCCGCGAAGTGCGATCATCGCTGCGTCAGCTGCAGCTGGTCTTCGCGGAGGCGGAGAACAGCGTGGCCTGCGAGATCAGGCGTCAGCGGGCGCGTCTGGCCAAGTCGCTCCTGCTCGACAGCCGGTTCGACTCGCTGAGCATCGAGCAGATCTCGCAGCGTGCCGGCTTCCCCTCACCCATCAGCCTGCGTCGCGCACTCGAGGAAGAGTACGGCGCCACCCCCGTGCGCTTCGCGCGCACCGCGAGGCCGCGCAACGCCCCCAGAACGAGACGGCCGACCGCTGAACACAGCGGTCGGCCGTCACTGAATCTGTGCGGACGTCAGAGCGACAGGCGCTCCTGCACCACCGCCGCGAGGCGTCCGGCATAGGCATGCACCGACTCTGCGTCGGCCGCCTCCACCATCACACGCACCAGCGGCTCGGTGCCGGACTTGCGCAGCAGCACGCGTCCGGAATCACCCAGCTCGATCTCGATGTCGCGCACGGCCTGCTGCACGACCTCGTCGTCTGCGACGCGGTCCTTGTCGACATCGCGCACGTTGATGAGAACCTGCGGATAGATGGTCATCACCGATGCGAGCTCGGCGATCGACTTCTTCTGCCGCGCCATCTCGGCCACCAGGTGCAGGCCTGTGAGGATTCCGTCACCCGTGGTGGCGTACTCGCTCATGATGACGTGACCGGACTGCTCGCCGCCGAGCGCGTAGCCGCCCTCGTTCATGTCCTCGAGCACGTAGCGGTCTCCGACAGCGGTCTGTCGGACGGTGATCCCGTGCTCGCGCATCGCGACATGCAGACCGAGGTTGCTCATCACCGTCGCGACGAGGGTGTCGTCGGTGAGGTGACCGCGCTCCTTCATGGACACCGCGAGGATGGCCATGATCTGGTCACCGTCGATGTGGTTTCCCTCGGCATCCACCGCGAGGCACCGGTCGGCGTCGCCGTCGTGGGCGATGCCGATGTCGGCGCCCAGACGCACGACGGCCTCGGCGAGGTTGTCGAGGTGGGTCGAGCCGACACCGTCGTTGATGTTCCAGCCGTCGGGGTCTGCCCCGATGACGGTCACCTCGGCGCCGGCGTCGCGGAACGTCTCCGGTGAGACGCCGGATGCCGCGCCGTGGGCGCAGTCGAGCACCACGTGGATGCCGTCCAGGCGGTTCGGGAGCGATCCGAGCAGGTGCACCACGTAGCGGTCCTCGGCGTCGGAGAACCGATCGATGCGACCGACTCCGGCGCCCGTGGGGCGCAGCTTGTCGCCAGCCATGGCCTCTTCGATGCGCTGCTCGACCACGTCGGGAAGCTTGCGGCCTCCGCGGGCGAAGATCTTGATCCCGTTGTCGGGCGCAGCATTGTGCGACGCCGAGATCATCACGCCGAAGTCGGCGTCACGGTCGGCGACGAGGAATGCGAGCGCGGGCGTCGGAATGACTCCCGCCTCGAGCACGTCGACTCCGGAAGAGGCGAGACCCGCGGCGACGGCCGCGGCGATGAAGTGTCCGGAGACCCGGGGGTCTCGGGCGACCACTGCGGTGAGTCGCTTGCCTTCGGCCTTGCGAGCCTCCGCAGTACGGCCCTGGCCCAGGACGACAGCAGTCGCCTGGGCCAGGGTGAGCGCCAGGTCGGCGGTGAGGATGCCATTGGCGAGTCCTCGCACACCGTCCGTGCCAAAGATCGGCATCGGAGCAGTTGACCTTAACGCTTCGAGTACTGAGGCGCCTTACGGGCCTTCTTGAGTCCAGCCTTCTTGCGCTCCTTGACGCGGGCGTCGCGCGAGAGGAAGCCGGCCTTCTTCAGGGTCGGGCGGTTGTTCTCCTCGTCGATGCCGTTCAGCGAACGGGCGATGCCGAGGCGAAGCGCACCGGCCTGGCCCGAGGGGCCGCCGCCGGAGATGCGCGCGATGACGTCGTATGCACCGGCGAGGTTCAGCACGGTGAACGGGTCGTTGATCAGCTGCTGGTGCAGCTTGTTCGGGAAGTAGTCCTCGATCGTGCGGCCGTTGACCGTGATCGTTCCCGAGCCGGGGACGATGCGCACGCGGGCGATGGCCTGCTTGCGACGGCCGACAGCGGCACCCGGGACGCTGAGGACGGGGCGGGGAGCCGCCTCGACCACGTCGGTCTCGGGAGTCGACGTCGAGAAGTTCTGGGGGGTTTCGGTGGTGTCCTGGATGTCAGCCACGAGTATGTCCTTTAAGTCTTACGGCGCTTACTGGGCGACCTGGTCGAGGGTGTACGGCGTCGGCTGCTGCGCGGCGTGCGGGTGCTCGGCACCGACGTACACCTTGAGCTTGGACAGCTGCTGGCGGCCGATGCTGTTCTTGGGGAGCATGCCACGGATGGCCTTCTCGACAGCGCGGACCGGGTTCTTCTCGAGGAGCTCGGCGTAGGTGACCGACTTCAGGCCGCCCGGGTAACCGGAGTGGCGGTAGGCCATCTTCTTCTGGAGCTTCTGACCGGTGAGCGCAACCTTCTCCGCGTTCACGATGATGACGAAGTCACCCGAGTCGATGTGGTTGGCGAAGGTCGGCTTGTGCTTGCCACGCAGGAGCGTAGCGGCGTGCGAGGCCAGACGGCCGAGAACGACGTCGGTGGCGTCGATGACGACCCAATCGCGCTGGACTTCGCCAGCCTTGGGGGTGTAAGTGCGCGTCACGATAGTGCTGCTTTCTTGTGTCGAACGGAGAAGTTCGTGAATCCCACTCCGGGGTGGTTCTTCCCGACAGGGAGGAACACGCCAGTGGAGGGCTCACGTTCGGACGATGCCCCTTCTCCGCGAGCGGGGAAAGGCACCAAAGAGAAATCATACGCCACGCCGTGCCGTATGCCCAAACCACGGGCTCAGTCGGGCTTGACCGTCACGAGGATCGGCCGGTGATCGCTCGCCCCCTGCGGCAGGGTCGTGATGCGCTCGATCTCGAACCCCGTGGAGGTGGCGAAGTCGTAGTGCCCGCGGAAGACGCGGTAGCGCGTGTAGGTGTGGTCGTCGCTGAGAGAGAGCGCGTATCCGTGGTCGCGCACGGCCTGCCCGAGGTTCTCCTTGAAGATCGGGTAGTTGTAGTCCCCCACCATCAGCTGGGGCAGACCTTCGCCGAGTGCCGCGAGCTCGGTGAGCGCGGCACGGATCTGGTGGCGTCGCAGGGAGTTCAACGCGGTCAGCGGTGCTGCGTGGAACGAGGCGACGATGAAATCCTGGCGGTCGTCGATGTCGCTCAGCCGCGCACCGAGCACGCGCTCGTGCGCCGGTTTCGCGATGCGGTCGTGCAGCGACTTCTTGAGGCCGAGCATGCGGATCGCCTGCAGGCGGAACGTGCTCGCGCGATAGAAGAGCGCGAGTCCGAGGCGGTTGCCCTGGGTGGCGTCCGCGAGCACGAGATCGCCGATCTGCGCCGGCAGCTCGGGCACGTCGCACTCCTGCAGGCAGAGGATGTCGGGATCGTGCTCGCGCACCAGCGCCGCGAGTTCGCCGGCGGCCCGGTGCTTCTGGAGGTTGTACGAGATGACCTTCATGACCGTTCCACGCTACTCGCCCCTGCTGTGCCCCGGCTCCGGATCGTCACCGTATCCTCAGCGGATTCCGATAACGCCCTCACCGAGAGCACGCGCACATCACGATGTCTGCGACGCTGCCGGGCGGCGCCGTCATCTCAGCCGCTCGCTCCATCGCGACGGGCGCGGGTCTGAGTGGCGCGGGACGAGAGCAGCTCGTCTGCGGGGTAGCCGACCTCGGTGAGGATCAAGCCGCGAGCGGCGAGCACCTTGAACTCGCTGGTCCGGGTGAGCGCATCGCGCAGCACCACGAGGTCGTCGACGTCGAGGCGCCCCTCGCCCACGGCCACGCAGGCGCCCACGAGCGCGCGCACCATGCTGTGGCAGAACGCATCGGCCTTGACCTCGGCGACGAGCACGCCGTCGGCATCGCGCTCCCAGCGGTAGTCGAGCAGGGTGCGGATGGTCGTCGCCTCCTCACGCGGCTTGCAGTACGCCGCGAAGTCGTGCAGTCCGATCAGGGTCCTCGCCGCGGCATCCATCGCACGTTCGTCGAGGCGACCGCGGACGACGGTCGTGTCGTGGCGGCGTAGCGGATCGTAGCCCGCCTGACCATCGGCGAGACGGTAACGGTAGCGTCGCCAGACGGCGGAGAACCGGGCGTCGAACCCCTCAGGAGCGATCGACGTGCGGGTCACGGTGACATCGGAGTAGGCGCCGAGCACTCCCCGCATGCGCCCGGCGATGGTCTCGGCTGGTTCCAGCGGTGCACGCCCCTGCCTCGCTTCGATGCGCGACCACTGCTTCTCGTCGAGGTCGACGTGCGCGACCTGCCCGCTCGCATGCACTCCGGCGTCGGTGCGGCCGGCCACCACGAACTGCACGTCGGAGCCGACGATGCGCGCGAGCGCGGCTTCCAGCGTCCCCTGGACCGTGCGGAGAGTCGGCTGCTTCGCCCACCCGCGGAAGTGGGTGCCGTCGTAGGCGATGTCGAGACGGATGCGCACGCAGCAAGCCTAGGACAAGCGCCCCGGTACCACCGGGCGACCCTCAGCGCTCGACCAGGATGCCGTCCTCATCGCTGTAGAGATGCGCCCCGGGTCGGAACACCACTCCAGCGATCACGAGCGTGACGTCGAGCTCGCCCGCACCGAGCTTGGCGCTCTTGCGCGGATTGGTGCCCAGCGCCTTGACGCCGAGGTCGAGTGCATCGATCGCGACGCGGTCGCGGATCGCCCCGTTGATCACGACACCCGCCCAGCCGTTCGCCACCGCTGACGCCGCGATCAGGTCACCCATTAGCGCCGTCTCGAGCGAGCCTGCACCGTCGACGACGAGCACGGCGCCCGCACCGGGTGTCGCCAGCACGGACTTCACGAGCGCGTTGTCCTCGAAACAGCGGACGGTGCGGATCGGACCGTCGAATGCCGACCGGCCGCCGAACGATCGCAGCTGCAGCGAGAGCGACTGGATCCCCTCTTCGAGCTCGTCGTAGAGATCCGCCGTCGCGACCGGCATCCTCAGATGCCTCCGTCGATGGAACGGATCGTCACGGCGGGCTCGTCCGGCACCATCACCTGGGTCTCCCGGTTCAGGCTCTCACCGCGGAAGAACCGCTTCGATCGAGGGAACAGGTACCAGAGGAACATCAGCACCAGGCCGAAGGCCAGCGAGCCGACGCCGATCACGAACGTACCGCCGATGCCGAACAGGACCGTGTAGCCGTAGTCGACGTCCCACATGTCGATCGCCGACTGGATGAACGCCCAGGCCAGCATGAGCCCGCCCAGCAGCGGGAACAGGCCCTTGAAGAAGAACTCGCGGGCGGAGGAGGTCAGATCCTTGCGGAAGTACCAGACGCAGGCGAACCCGGTGATGGCGTAGTAGAACGCGATCGCGAGCCCCAGCGAGAGGATCGAGTCCTGAAGGATGTTGTCGCTGATCAGCGTCATCCCGACGTAGTAGAGCGACGCGACCACGCCCATCACGATGGTCGAGAACGACGGGGTCTTGTAGGTCGGGTGCACCTCCTTGAACCGGGCGGGCAGAGCGCGGTACACACCCATCGCGAGCGTGCCGCGAGCGGTGGGGAGGATCGTGGTCTGGGTCGACGAGATCGCCGAGATGATCACCGAGACCACCAGCACCCAGCCGAACGGTCCGAGCAGCCCGTCCTTGATCGCCAGGAAGAAGTCGTCGGCGTTCGCCTCGTTGCCCAGGCCCGTGCCGTCTTCTCCGAGACCGGCGTACATCATGGCCGCGATGGTCACGGCGACGTAGGTGAACAGCAGGATCACGGTCGTCAGGAGCGCTGCGCGGCCCGGAATGCGCTTCGGGTCCTTCGTCTCCTCGTTCAGGGCGAGGCAGGTGTCCCATCCCCAGTAGATGAAGAGTGCGAGCAGGATGGCCTCGGTGAACCCCGACCAGTCGGTGAACGCGAACGGGTTCATCCACTCCCAGTCGAACGGGGTCGGATTGGGTGCGGTGCCGGCGAAGAACTGCCAGAGCGCGGTGACGACGAAGATCGCGAGGGCGAGGTACTGGATGCCGAGCAGGATGTTCTGGATGCGCTCGCCGATCTCGACCCCGCGCCAGCTGACCCAGGTCATGGCCGCGATGAAGAGCACGGCCACCACGACGACCCGCCAGTCGTTGTTCTCCAGGTCCTGCCCGATCAGCGACCAGAAGTAGACCGAGGCGATCTGGGCCAGGTTGGCGAGCACGACCATGCCGGCCACCGCCACACCCCAGCCGCCCATCCAGCCGACCCACGGACCGAAGGCCTTGGTCCCCCAGGTGAAGGTCGTCCCGCAGTCGGGGACCGCGTTGTTGAGCTCGCGATAGGCGAAGGCGATCAGGAGCATCGGGACGAAGGCGATGATGAAGGCGATCGGCGCCTGGGCGCCCACAGCGAGCACCACGAAGCCGAGCGTCGCGACGAGCGAGTAGACCGGCGCCGTCGAGGCGAGACCGATGACGGTCGAGCCCCAGAGCCCCAGTGTTCCCGCAGCCAGACCCTTGCCGTCGGGTCGTTCCAGATGAATCGGCGTCGTTGCTGCCATGTCAGAACAGTAGAGCCACCGCGGTTATCGCGTCAACGGGTTTCTTCGACCGTCTGAATCCGAAGCGCGGAATGGACCTTCACGACGGAATCCGTGGAATCAGGGCCTTTCGAGCATGCCGTCAGCGTGCTCGGCCACCCACTCCATCAACGGCAGCATCCTCTCCATCAGGTCACGCCCGAGCGGGGTCAGGCTGTACTCCACGTGGGGCGGCACGGTCGGGAGGGATTCCCGGTGCACCAATCCGTCGTCGGCGAGCGTACGCAGGGTGGAGGCGAGCATCTTCTCGCTGATGCCGTCGACTTCCCGTCGCAGCGCGCCCCAGCGGTGGGTGCCGTCGGACAGGCAGGAGAGCACGAGAACGCCCCACTTGCTCATGATGTGATCGAGGATGACGCGCGTGCCGCAGTTCTGATCGAAGACGAACGGAGTGGATTCCTTTATCTGCGCGAAACTAACCGTCATGTGGGTACCTTACTTCAAAGTGGGTACCCGCTGGATGGAATGCGGGATGCCCGCTCTCGGGTTGTCGAGGATGTCACTTACGAAAGGACCCTCATGACCATCCTCGTCACCGGTGCGACCGGCAACCTCGGCCGTCTCATCATCGCCGGCCTCCTCGAGCGCGGCGCCGACCCGCAGTCGATCGTCGCCGGAGCTCGCAACACGGCCAAGGCCGCCGATCTGGGCGTGCGTGTCGTGCACCTCGACTACACCGACGCCGCCTCGGTCGCGACCGCCATCGAGGGTATCGACACCGTCGTGCTGGTCTCCGGCTCCGAGGTCGGTCAGCGCGTCGCCCAGCACCGCGCGGTCATCGATGCGGCGAAGGCCGCCGGCGTCTCGAAGCTCGTCTACACGAGTGTGCCGAAGGCCACCACGAGCGACCTGGTCCTGGCGCCGGAGCACAAGGCGACGGAAGAGCTCATCGCCGCCGCAGGTGTGCCCGCGGTGATCCTCCGCAACAACTGGTACACCGAGAACTACGTCGCCGACCTCACCCGCTCCGCCGAGACGGGCGTGCTCGCCGCCGGTGCCGGGGACGGACGCGTCGCCTCGGCGAGCCGCAGGGACTTCGCCGAGGCTGCGGCCGCAGTGGCGCTCGAAGACGGGCACATCGGCGAGGTGTACGAGCTGGCGGGCGACGTCGCCTGGACGTACTCCGACCTCGCTGCGACCTTCTCCGAGCTGACCGGACGCGAGGTCTCGTATGTGCGTCTCGGCTTCGACGACCAGGTCGCGGCGCTGCGTGAGGCCGGCCTCGACGAGGGCACGGCCGGATTCGTCGCCGCGCTCGACGCCGGCATCAAGGACGGGGCACTCGCCGACACCGACGGCACGCTCGCGCGTCTGATCGGTCGCCCGACGACCCCGCTCCTCGAAGGACTGCGCGCCGCCTCCGCCTGATCGCTTCCGCAAGACCGAGTGCCGCCGTCCCCCCGGACGGCGGCACTCGGTGGTCGTAGGCACGGGGTCAGGATCCCACGTGCGCCTGCCCGTGCGCGCCGGCCTGCACGTGCGCGACCGTGAGCGTGATGCTCTCCCGCTGCATGCCGCGCGCCCCGAGCAATGCGTCGATGGCCGCGTGCACAGTGCGGAGGATCTCCGCGGACTTCGCGCCGGAGTCCACACCGAGCGTCGCCTCCACCGCCACCCCGTCGCCCGCGGCGACCACCGACACGATCGGCTCGTCGTCCTTGCGCACGCCGATCGCCTCGGCTCCCGCGCGCAGCAGGTTGGAGATCAGGGAACCCGATCGGTAGACGCTGCGAACGCCCGGCGTCGACCGCAGCGTCGCCTCGATCGCCGCGGCGAGCTCGTCGCGCTCCTCCGCCCTCATCGGCTCTCTCCCGCCCACGACGACACCTCCCGGACGTCCTTGATCGCGATGTCGATCGCGATCACGTTCAACTCGGTATGCGCGCGAAGGCCTCGATCGACCTCGGCCCGCAGCTCAGCGGCGACCTTCGGGATCGACTGACCATGCAGAGCGCTCGCGTCGATCTCGATCCGGATCGGCGCACCCGCCTGCGTCACGTCCCCGTCGAGTCGACAGCGCCCGACGAGGAGTCCCGGCACGGCATTCTCCGCAGAGCGGATGAGGCCGCGCACCGCTCCCTCGGTGATCGCGAGATCCACGTGCGGATCCGGTGACTCGAAGGGGATGCGGCGTCCGGCGCGCGCATCCATCGCGATGCCGCTGAGGATGCGATCGACCCAGTTCTCGTCGACCGGGGGTTCGGCTGCGGCT
This sequence comes from Microbacterium sp. DWRC1-3, assembly GCF_049896645.1. Classification (NCBI taxonomy): domain Bacteria; kingdom Bacillati; phylum Actinomycetota; class Actinomycetes; order Micrococcales; family Microbacteriaceae; genus Microbacterium; species Microbacterium sp. DWRC1-3. The sequence goes on along the minus strand of NZ_JAFCUS010000002.1, from coordinate 620,238 downwards.
TCTGCGGCGATGAGCTCAGCACCGAGCCCCTGCAGCCGTTCCAGTGCGTCCAGCGCCAGCTGACAGCCGGGCGACTCGTCGATCGAGCGATCGGCGGGCTGTCGCCCCGCGTCGAGATAGTCGGTGAGCTCGTCGAGCGTGTGCCCGTCGAGATCGGTCGGTTCCAGGCCGAGCCGGCGGACTTCGCGAGTCTCTCTCTCGTCGGTCATCGCCACTCCTCCATCCGTACGATCATGTATTTCCGGGCCCGCGCGAGCAGGCCGCGCGCGGTCGAGACGGGGATGTCGAGCTCCTCGGAGATCTCCTCGTAGGAGTACCCGCCGATCTCCCGCAGCACCCAGCATTCGCGCTGCGCATCCGGCAGCTCTCGAAGCGCTGCCCCGAGGGCGGCGACGCCCGCACGCGCCTCGACGACCGCGGTCGGTGAGGCATGCAATGGAGCCGGACGGTCGATCGAATCGATGTCGACGGCCGGGCGGATCGCGCGGATGCGATCCACGGCCTTCCGGCTCACGATCCTCATCAGCCAGCTCTTGACCTTGGCCGGATCCTCGAGTTCGCCGAACCGCTGCCAGGCGGTGACGAAGGACTCCTGCACGATGTCGTCCACATCCGCGGATGCATTCAGCATCCGCTGTGTGTACGCGCGCATCATGGGCGTGTACCTGCGCACGAGCACCGCGAAGGCCTCGACGTCGCCGTCCATCGCGCGTCCGGCGACGATGCCGTCGTCCGCGTGTTCGAGCGCTGTGCGAAAGCGTTCGTCTTCCATCTACCCCACCCCTCGATCCGATCCCCTGAGGGATTCGGAACAGATGCCCCAACGGATCGGATCATTGTTCACCCGCCTGTGAGGGATCGGGGAGAGGCCGTACGGGCCTCTCCCCCGCCTCGTCACTTCTTGAACGCATCCTTCACGTTCTCGGCGGCATCGCGGACGTTGCCCTTGGCCTGCTCCGCCTTGCCCTCGGCGACGAGCTTGTCGTCATCGATGACCTTGCCGACGGTCTCCTTCGCCTTGCCCGCGATCTTCTCGGCTGCGGCCTTGATCTTGTCTTCAGCGCTCATGGCTTCTCCTTCTCCTTCTCCACCGACCCCGCATCTCGGGGCCGAGTCCTCGACGAGGCGGCTTATGCCGTCGGTGCCTCGTCCGTGTCTGCGGTGTCGCCTTCGTCATCCGAGGGGACGTGCACGTCGTCGATGGTGACGTTGACCTCGACCACGCCCACCCCGACCAGATCGACCATGTCCCGGTGGATCGCCGCGCGGACGTCATCCGCGACCTTCTGCAGCGAGACGGGGTACTCGGCGACGATCGTCACGTCGACGGTGATCTGTGCTTCGCCGACCGCGACGCTGATCCCCTGCGAGAGGTCGGTCGTGTTGAGCGCGTCCCGAATCGCGCCCACCATGCGTGCGGCGCCCCCGCCGAGCGCATGGACTCCGCTGACGTCACGCGCAGCGATGCCGGCGATCTTCGCGACCACCGCATCCTCGATCGTGGTCGTCCCCACCGCAGCCCCCTGCGGCGGGGTGACGACCTGAATCTCGGGCTGGGTGCCACCTGTCGTGTTCGTCATCGTGAGCTCCTTCTTCCTCATGCCGCTCGCAGTGCGAAGCGCAGGTCGCGGTCGGCGACGCCACCACTAGGACGTATACCGAACGGCAGATGTCACAGATCCGTCGAAAGAAATCTCTGAAGACCCCTGACGAACCGCTCACGGTGCACTCAAAGGTTGAGAGTGCAATATTGCACTCCATGACCGACAGTGCAGATTCCTTGCGAGAACAGCGCAAGCGAGAGACCTCCCGCGCCCTCACCGACGCCGCACGACGTCTGACGACGGAGAAGGGGTTCGCCGGGTTCACGATCGAGGAGGTGTGCGCCGAGGTCGGAGTCTCCCGCCGCACGTTCTTCAACTACTTCGAGAGCAAGGAGAATGCGGTCTTCGGGTTCGCGACGATCGACTCGTCCCAGGAGGCGCTCGAGGAGGAGTTCGCCGCCCGACGCGGAGACCTGCTCGACGACTTCCTCCGGTTGACGATCCGCCGCTTCGAGCTGTTCAACCCGGTCGAGGACGCCCCCGCGATGTTCGCCGTGATCGAGCAGGAGCCGCGTCTGCTCAAGGCAGCCTTCGAGCATCTCGCGAAGAACGAGAGGCGCGATGTGGGGCTGATCCTCCGCCGAACCGCCGAGACCGATCGCACCGCCGACGACGCCGCCGAGCTGCAGGCCGAGGTGGTCGTGCACACCGTCGGCGCGCTCGTGCGCATGAGCATGGACGAGCTGCTGCATCGCCAGTCGACCGAGCCGTTCGCCGATCTCCTCACCCGACGCCTCGACGTCGCCCGCTCGCTCTACGCACCGTCACAGAAAGCGCACTGAATGTCCGCCACCTCCACGAAGGACGCCCCCTTCCTGCTCACGAAGCGCCGCATCTGGATCATCTTCAGCGCCCTCATCGCAGGCATGCTGCTCTCCAGCCTCGACCAGACCATCGTGTCCACCGCCATGCCGACGATCGTCGGACAGCTCGGCGGCGTCGACCACCAGGTGTGGATCACCACCGCCTATCTCCTGGCCACCACGATCGTGATGCCCATCTACGGCAAGTTCGGCGACGTACTGGGTCGACGCACCCTGTTCCTCGTCGCGATCGCCCTGTTCACCCTGGCCTCGATCGGCTGCGCATTCGCCACCGATTTCTGGATGTTCGTCGTCTTCCGCGCCCTGCAGGGCCTCGGCGGTGGCGGCCTGATGATCCTGTCCCAGGCGATCATCGCCGACATCGTCCCTGCCAACGAGCGCGGCAAGTACATGGGGCCGCTCGGTGCGGTCTTCGGGCTGTCCGCCGTCGCCGGCCCGCTCCTCGGCGGCTACTTCGTCGACCACCTGACCTGGCAGTGGGCGTTCTACATCAACATCCCCGTCGGGATCGCGGCATTCATCATCGCGCTGGTCGCACTCAAGCTGCCGAGCAAGAAGGCCGAGAAGCCGATCGACATCTTCGGCGTCATCTTCCTCTCGATCGCGACCACGTGCCTGATCTTCTTCACGGACTTCGGCGGAGACAAGGAGTTCGGTTGGGACTCGCTCGCGACCTGGGCCTGGGGCGCCGGGCTGGTCGTCGCCGCGACCGCCTTCGTGATCACCGAATCGCGGGTTCAGGACCCGATCATCCCGCTGAGCCTGTTCCGCAATCCGATCTTCGTCAACGCCACCGCGATCGGGCTGGTGCTCGGAATCGGGATGTTCGCGGCGATCGGCTTCGTGCCGACGTTCCTGCAGATGTCCTCCGGCACGTCTGCGGCGGAATCCGGACTGCTGATGATCCCGATGATGGTGGGGCTCATGGGCACGTCGATCTTCTCCGGAATCGCGATCTCGAAGACCGGCAAGTACCGGATCTATCCGATCCTCGGCACCATCATCACCGGCATCGCCATGGTCTCGATGACCACCCTGTCGGCGTCGACGCCGATCTGGCTGATCTGCGTGTTCCTGTTCGTGTTCGGCGCCGGGCTCGGCCTCATCATGCAGGTCGTCGTCCTGGTCGTGCAGAACGCGGTCCCGGCCGGCGAGATTGGCACCGCGACGAGCACGAACAATTACTTCCGCGAGGTGGGGGCGTCTCTGGGAACCGCGGTGTTCGGGACGATCTTCACCACACGTCTGACTGAGAACCTGCTCGGCGTCTTCACCGGCGCCGGCGCCTCCCCCGAAGGCGCCTCCGAGGCCGCATCGACGATCGATCCTTCGACCCTCAACTCGCTGCCGGACGAGGTGCGGGAGGGCATCGTCACCGCCTACGCGGACGCTCTCGCGCCGGTCTTCTGGTACCTCATGCCGTTCATCGTGCTCGCGCTGCTGCTCTCTTTGTTCCTCAAGCAGATCCCGCTGTCGGATCAGGCAGGACTCGTCGCACGCGGCGAGGCCGTCAGTGGCGAGGAGGCCGAGAGGTTGGAGGCCGCACAGCGCGGGGTCGGGCGCGCAGACGGCGTCTCGGCGACCGCCGTCGCGGCCGATGCCGACCCGACGGACACCGACACGACACCGCTCACGCGCTGAGACGAGCGGCCCCTGCCCCGACGTGGGCAGGGGCCGCCGTCTGTCAAGGGGCTCCCCTTCCGGGCGTGGATCCCGCATTCTTCACCGTGGGGACAGCGAGGAGAATGATGGAGCACGATCCTGATCGCAGGTTCACGCTGGTCGAGGTCAGCGCGACCGACTGGACCATCCACGATCTGCAGTACCCGGAGAACGACCACCGTCGCGTCGTCTGCACGATCTTCGAAGATGCCCCGACCGAGGTCGAGGTACTGTGGCGACGCGACCTGCCGCTCGCTTTGCGCTATTCCTCGGCTGCCGACGTTCTCGAGGCCGTGCGCAGGTTCCAGGACACCTCACGCGCCACACGTCCGATCCCGATCCCACATATGCCCCCGGCGCGTGGCCCGAGGGGGTTCCGCGGGTGAGCCGTCCGACACTCCCCGGATTCTCCGGATGGACGCTGACCGCCGTCGTGCGACAAACTGACGGATAGTCGGCCGCCCCCACCCGCCGACGGTCTGGAGCATCCCATGTCGACCCCCACGGACGCGTCCCCCTGGAAGAGGTTCTGGGAGAAGGGCGGCTGGTGGCGTGCGCTCGTCCTGGCTGCCGTGTACTTCGTGCTCTACGACCTGCTCTCGCTCGCGTTCACGCCCCTCGCCCTTCAGCTCGACGATCCGACCGGTGCCGCTGCGGTCATCGTGTACTACGTCCTGCCGCTCGTCGTCGGCGGCCTGCTGCTCGTCGGCTTCATCGCCTCGGTCGGGTGGTGGCGCGACGTCTTCGGTCCGCAGCCGGTCCGAGGACGGGGATGGATGTGGATCGCGATCGTCGTCGTGCTCCTGTTCAACATCCTGCGCTTCGCCACGATCGACTACGGCGACGTCGGATTCGACGTCGTGGCCAGCTGGCTGTTGGCCGGACTCTTCATCGGGTTCGCCGAAGAGGTGCTCACCCGGGGGCTGGTCGTCAACCTCGCCCGCAAGGCCGGATACCGCGAGATCGTGGTCGCGGTGCTCTCCGCCGCCGTGTTCGCCGGCCTGCACGCCGGGAACCTCCTGAGCGGACAGTCGGTGTTCGCGACCGCGTTCCAGCTCGTGTACACCTTCGCGTTCGGCATCCTGATGTACCTCGCGCTCCGGGTCACCGGGACGATCCTCGCGCCGATCCTGCTGCACGCCAGCACCGATCCGAGCATCTTCCTCCAGACCGCGCACCCTGCCGAAGGCGCTCTCACCGCGTTCGCCGGTTTCGGCAACATCGTCGTCATCGCCGCTGCGGCCGTGCTGATCTTCTTCATCCGCGGCCGCGTGGGCGACGCCGCCCCCTCCTTCGCCGAGGACCGCGCCGCCTGACGGATGCCGAGCGGCCGCGGTCCCCTCGATCCTCAGGCTGATCGATCCCCCTCCGGCCAGTCGGTGACGACGACCTTGCCGATCGTGCGCGACGCCTCGACGATCTCGTGCGCCTGACGCATGGTCGCCGCATCCAGCGGCGTGAGGTGGGTCGTCACGGTCGTGCGCAGCGTGCCGTCGTCCACAAGCGCGGCGACGGCCTCCAGCAGATCGTGCTGGTAGTGGTCTGCGGGGTCGGTGACGGGCCTGGTGAACATGAGCTCCCAGTGCCAGGTCACGCTCTTCGCCTTGAGCGCGTCGATGCTGCCACCGGTCTCGTCGATGGAGACGACCTGCCCGCGTGGACGGATGACGTCGGCGATCGCCCGGACGTTGCCAGGAGTGAACGACGTGAACACGTAGTCGACGCCGGCGGGAGCGATCGCCGAGACCTCGGAGGCGAAGTCGCGACCCACGACGTGGTCGGCCCCCATCTGCCGCACCCACTCCGCTGTCTCCGGTCGGGAGGCCACCGCGATGACCTCGAGACGCGTGAGCGCCTTCGCGAGCTGGATGATGAGCGAGCCGACGCCGCCTGCGGCCCCGATCACGAGGAGCACGCCCTCGCTCTCCTGGGTGAGCGCGAGCCGGTCGAAGAGACTCTCCCAGGCGGTGATGACGGTGAGGGGCAGAGCGGCCGTCTCGGCGACCGAGAGTGTGCGTGGGGCATGCCCGACGATGTTCTCGTTCACGAGGTGGAACCGGGCGTTGGTGCCGGGGCGGTCGATCTGACCCGCGTAGTACACACGGTCCCCCACCGCGAAGCGCGTGGCCTCGTCGCCGACGGCCACCACGACTCCCGCCGCGTCGTACCCGAGGACCCGAGGCTCCCCGGTGGTGGCGGCTCCCGCACGCACCTTCACGTCGACGGGGTTCACCGAGACGCCCTGCACCTCGACGAGCACATCCCGGCCGGCAGGTCTCGGCACGGGAAGGAAGATGTCGCTGAGAGCGTCGGGGGCCGACACGGGACGCCTGCCGCGGGCGCCGATCGCGGGCATCCGCTCAGGGAGGGACAGCGGGGTGGAAGAGGATTCCGGAAGGTTCGTGGTTGCCATGCGCGCCACGCTATCCGAAGCCCTCTAGTTACCCGCAAGCGCTCCTAGTATCCAAAAGATACCGATGGGTGGCGCAGATCTCAGCCTTCGGAACTCCGCTGCGTCGACAGCGCCCACACCTGCTCGATCGGAGTGAACCCGTCCTCCCCGTCGGGCCCGTGGAACCCCTCGACGAAACGGCCGATGTCGGCCTGCCACGCATCGTTCGCCGGCGAGGCGTTGACCACCCGCATCGCCGCGTCGAAGTCCTCGCACTCGACGATGTGGAACAGGTTGCGACCGGAGCGCCAGATGGTCCAATCCTCGATCCCGGCGACCCCGAACAGGTCCCGCAGCCCATCGGGGACGCGGGCGTGGTGGGTCCGGTAGTCGTCGATCGCACCTTCTGCGATCACCGAGTGCAGTGCGATGCGCATGCCGCTCCTTGTTCGTTCTCAATCGATTCCCCTGCCACGATAGGCCCCGGGCCGGTCTGCCGCGGGCGGGCGCGCGACACCACCGACACGCCCCGGCACTTGCGGGGGGTGTCGGAACACCGACGTAGCCTCGAGGGCATGACTGTCGAGTACCTCGGGACCGTCATGTCGTCCATGTGGCTGACCGTCGCCATCCTCGCCGGAGGATTCGCCCGGACGCGCAACAGGTCCGCGTGGGCGTGGTTCCTTCTGACGCTCCTGTTCGGCCCGATCGCAGCTTTCCTGCTCGTCGTGTGGCCTCCCGTTGCGAGAGCGCCCAGGGTGCAGCCCTCGCACTCGCCCGCGGAATAGGTCGCAGGCCGCCGGGAAAGTACCGCCGGAAAGCAGAAAAACCCCGGCGAACCGGGGTTTTCATCTGTAGCAGGAGCGGGGCTTGAACCCGCGACCTCACGATTATGAGTCGTGCGCTCTAACCAGCTGAGCTACCCTGCCGCGAGGCATCCGTCCGCGTGAGAAGAATGCTTGCGAGCCCCGAGTCAGGATTGAACTGACGACCCCTTCCTTACCATGGAAGTGCTCTGCCACTGAGCTATCGGGGCGTGCTGCCCCTCGCGGGGCAACCGTACGAGAATACCATCACTGTGGCGTCCTCATGAAATCGAGCCGGTCAGTACGACGTTCGACCGGCATTCTCCTTGAGCCACGGCATCGGGTCGATGGTCGATCCGTTGACGATGAGCTCGAAGTGCAGGTGCGCGCCGTAGGAACGGCCCGTGTTGCCGGTCTTGCCGACGATGGTGCCGACCTTCACCGTGTCGCCGGCCTTGACGTTGAGGGAGCCGTACTGCATGTGCGAGTAGTGGCTCGTGATGACCTGGCCGTCGATGACGTGGTCGATGTAGACGGTGACACCGAAGGCGCCGCCCTGCTCGGTCGCGATGCGCACCGTGCCGTCGGCGATGGCCTGGATGGGGGCCCCGTCGCCGGGCACGAAGTCGATGCCTTCGTGGAGACGGCCACTGCGCATGCCGTACCCGTAGCTCATGCCCACACCGACGAGGAACGGCCACTGGATGGCGGCGTCCGGATCGTTCGTGAAGATCTCACCCGAGTAGTTGATGCCCTGTTCCGCCGCGACCTCGGCGAGCGAGACCGTGCTGAAGTCATCGGCGCGAGTGAGCGATTCGCTCTCCACACCGGACGGGGCGACGAAAGCCTGGATCTCGTCGTCGGCGGCGTCCTTCGCGGCGGCCGCGGAGGAGGAGACCAACGACATCGATGCCGCCGAGGCTCCCTGAACGCCGGCAACGGCCTCAGCGGGGAGCGTCATGGACACCGCGAGGAGACCGGCGAGGCTCATCACACCGACGGTCGCGCCGAAGGTGACGGCCTTGCGGATGCTGCGAGGACGACGAGGCACCACGTGCGCGGAAGCGACAGGCTCGTCACTCGACCCCTGCTCCGGCTGTGACGGGTCGGCGGCGGCGGAAACCGTCGGCACCGAACCGGTGACACGGAAGGCGCGGGATGCGCGCTCGAAAGCATCGACCTCGTCGTCATTCCCGGAAACGGGATACGGGGCTTCTTCGGGAGAGGCTGAGGGTTCGATCGGCTCGGGAGCCTCTTCGACTTCGGCGTCGACGAGCTCGATGCCCTCGTCGAGGTTCTCTGCCGCGACGGGCACGGCGGGAACATCGGCGATGATCGGCTCGGGGCTCGCCGCCGTGAAGGGCTCGATCAGCGCTTCGGCTGCGACGTCGTCGGGCGCCTGGCGCTGGCGGGCGGCGCGTCGGGAAAGAGGAGCGACGGCAGCGAGGGCGATAGCGGTGGACTCCGCGGCAGAAATGGGTGCCGTCGGTCCCGCCGCGGGGGCCTCAGAGGCCGCAGTGCGGAGTCGGCTGGACCGGCGCGTGGGCGCAGAGGCAGCCTGGGAATTCTCGAAGGGCAAAGCGTTTCTCTCGGTCGTGCGTCAAGCTCGGGGGGCGCAAACTTTGACTTTCACCTTCGGGTGGCGAAAGTAACGATCCCGTAAACCCTACCCTGACCAGGCTGGGAATGCCATGAATCGTTCACGGTTTCTCGTCGAGGATCGCGAGCAGTCGGGCGTGCACATCGGGTCCACCCGCGATCAACATCGGACGCAGGGAGTCGACGTCGATTCGCGAAACGACGCCACCCGCCTCCTCGACCAGGAGGGCGCCGGCGGCGAAGTCCCAGGGGCGGAGTCCTCGTTCGAAGTACCCGTCGAGTCGTCCGGCCGCGACGAAGGCGAGGTCGAGCGCCGCAGCGCCCATGCGACGGAGGTCACGGGCCATCGGCATGACTCGGGCCACGGTCGCGATGTCCCCCTCGTGGGTGGTGGGGTCATAGCCGAACCCCGTCGCGAGCAGAGCGCCTGCCGAGGTCGCGGCGGTCACCGCGAGCCGGCTCCCGTTCACCCACGCGCCGTGGCCGCGGGCAGCCGTGAACGTCTCGCCCAGTGCCGGCGCGTTGACGGCCCCGGCGAGCGCTTCCCACGTCGCCGGGTCGGGTTCACCCCGGACGGCGGCGATGCTCACGTTGTACGCCGGGATGCCGTAGGCGTAGTTGACGGTGCCGTCGATCGGATCGACGACCCAGGTGATCCCACTGCTGCCGACCTCGGCGCCCGACTCCTCGCCGAGGAAACCATCGTCGGCTCGTGCTGCGCGAAGACGTGCGCGGATCAGCGCCTCGACCTCTCGGTCGGCTTCGGTGACGATGTCGGCCAGGGACGATTTGGTGGCCGCCAGGCGCACACCCTCCTGTCGACGTGTGCGCGCGAGTTCTCCTGCCTCCTCAGCGATCTCGGTGGCGAGTTCGCGGAGTTCGAGTTCGAGCGTCACTGCGCAGGCTGCTGCGGGGCGGGCGGAGGCGGCGGGAAGGCCGGCGACGGCTCCTGAGGAGAAGCCGTCGACTGCGCGGCGGTCGGTGCCGGCGGTACCGGGTGCTCTCCCGAAGCGACGGGTGCGGGCACGACAGGCTGCGCGAACTGCGGGGCGGCCGGGAGCGGCGGGGCAGGCTGCGGGGGCAGGGGCTGGGGCGCGACCGGGAAGGCCGAGCCGGGCACCTGACCGAGAGCCTGCTGCGGCGCGACGGTCGGATACCCGGTGTAGTAGGCGTTCCAATCCGGAGTCGCGTCGGGGAGGGCAGGGAGCGGCGTGATGCCGTCTGCGTAGGTGGGCCACGCCGGCGCCGCCGCCACCGCACGATCGGCAGGCGTCTTCTTCTTCGGCGCGAAGAGCGCGTTCAGCAGCGGGATCAGCGTCGTGCCGACGGCCACGAGGATCGTGAGCGCGACCACGATGCGCCAGTACAGCTCGCCGTACTCGAAGGTGTTCGGGAAGGCGAGGAAGAACACGAGCATGCCGACCAGGCCGACGAGGAACGTGACGGTGACGATGTAGATGATGCGCGTGAACGTCGTGACGTGTCTCTGCGCGGCCGGAGTGAACAGGCGGACATGCAGCAGGGCGAGCTGGAGGATTCCGATGACGAGGAGCAACTGGAAGAACCGCTCCGCGCCGAAGTAGAAGCCATCCTCCGGCAGCCAGATCTTCACGGCGCCGACGAGGAGAGCGACGATCCAGCTCACCATGCTCGCCAGCTGCAGCCAGTCGGGGCGATTCGGCGCCAGCCCTGCTTCGAGGATCGCGATCCCCGCGAAAGCCGCCAGCAGGAGGATCGTGAGGAAGGCCCGACCGATCAGACCGTCCTGATCACCGATGAGCACCCAGACCACGCACACGAGAGCCGCAGCGATCAGAGCCCCGATGGCGATCCACAGAGAGCCCCTGATGAGCAGCGACATGTTCTTCTTCTCACCCTGCGTCTGATGCGTGGTGATGTCCGGATGGGACATGGCGATCCTCTCGTCGAGCGGCGATGCCTTCATCCTGCCACGCGCGTCGACGGTTGCCACGGCTCCCGCCCCATCCGGGGGAAGCTCACTCCTCCCCCGCGCCTGGGCAGGAGAGGTCGTCAGCCCGCCTTCTTCGCCGACGCCGCGGCGAAGGCTGCGACCCTGGCCTGCGCGTCGGGCGTCTCCAGAGCCGCACCGATCGAACGCGCCTCTTCACTCAGCTGCTCGACGAAGGAACGCTCGGGCTGGGAGCGCACCAACCGCTTCGCCTGACCGTAGGCCTCGGCCGCTCCTGCCAGCCAGAACCGCGCGATCTCCTCACCGCGTGCTCGCACGCTCTCCGCCTCGGAGACGGCATCCGCGCCCTCGACGGCTTCGGCGACGAGCCCCCATTCCACGGCCTCCGCCGACGAGAGCAGTCGGTCCTGCAGCACGAGCTGCAGGGCGCGGCGCTGGCCCACGGCGCGGGCGAGTTGAGCGGAGACGGACAGATCCGGAGTCAGACCGATGTTCGCGTAGAGGCTGCCGAGCTTCGACCGTGAGCCGACGACGGCGTAGTCGCTGCACAGCAGGATGCCGAGACCGCCGCCCGCGGTCGTGCCGTGGGCCGCCGCGACGACGGGCACCGCAGACTCCGTGAGCGAACGGATACCGGCGTTGATCACCTCGGCGAGCGCGGTGATCTCCCCACCGGACGCCCCCATCGTCGTCGCCATGTCGATCACGTCGCCGCCGGCGCAGAACGCGGGGCCGACGGCATCGATGAGAATCGCCTTCACGTCGGCCCTAGAGGTCGCCTCGGCCGTCGCATCCTTCCAGGCGTGCGCCAGGTCGGCATTGAAGGCGTTGAGGCGAGCGGGGCGGTTCAGCGTCAGCCGGGCCATTCCCTCTTCGACGGCGAACAGGATGGCATCACTCATGGCTTCTCCTTCGAGCGCAGGACGTGTGGGACCAGCGTAACCGCGATCAGACCCGCTCCCAGACCTGCGAGACGAAGCTCTCCATACGCCGACGGGTGCCGTCGAGGCGGAAGTCGACCTGCCCCGGAGTGCGCACCTCGTTGGGCGCGAGCGGGTGGGCGAGGCGCACATTCGCGTGGCAGGAGAGGTCGGCGCACATGTAGGTGCCGAACGAGTCCCCGCGCGTGCCCGCTTCACCGGCCCGACGTGCGGAGAGGAGCGCGACCTGGTTGCCGGGCTGCATCGTGTGGCAGATGTTGCACATGCCCGAACGGGCGCGGCCGGGCTCCGTCGCGCGCAGCACGATGCCGACCACCTCGTCGTCGTGAGGGATCACCACGTAGCCTCGACGGCTCGCACCCGGATCCTGCCAGGCGAAGAAGTCGAGGTAGTCCCAGTCGACGAGCAGGAAGTCGTGCGGCATCTCCATGAGGCGCAGTTCGTCAGCATCCGCATTGACGAACGATGCGCGGACGTCGGCTTCGGTGAGCGGTCGCATCGCTCCAGTCTATGAATCGTTCGCGGTCCCGGGGCCACGTCACATCTGCCGCGTCGTGACCATCCAGAACACGGTCTCGAACGTCTGGGCGACGAACACGGATGCCCAGACGGATGTCGCACCCTTGTCGTCGACATACCAACCCGCGGGCGCGGTCACGAACGATCTCGGAGGTCGGTGCGAGCACACGTCGTCGTGACCACGCTATTCATGGTGAGGGCCACGGTGACGAGAGAACGCCCCCGCCCAATCTTCTCGGTGGGAGTCACCCATCGCGCGACCACGAAAGTGAGACCTGACACCACGAGCACGTCGCGCGAAGACAGCTGTGAACTTAGCTGGGCTCAGTCATCGAACAGGTGTGTCAGGAATCGCCCTCAGCCGCAAAGAAGGAGCGGATGGGACCGCTATCCCGCGCGGATACTGAAATCGGAGGGCACCCGTACTGAGATCGGAGGCCATTCGCGCCCCTCGGCGGGGTGCTCGGTTGGCCCCCGGTTCCCTCGCATCCTGAGCCTGGGGGCAACATGAAACGCACCATCACCACCATCGCGGCGCTCGTCCTCGCACTGGTTCTCACACCTGCCACAGCCAACGCAGACTCCGACGAACTCCACCCGGATGTCGAGTACGCCTTGGAGGCGTTGCCCGGCGGCTTCGCCGTGAACGACACCACCGCCGTCTGGCCGGCACTCGGGATGATCCTCGAAGCGGGGTCGGAGTCCGCGTCGCTGCGCACTGTCGGCAGTTGCGCCACCGGGACATACTGCGCATACGCCTCGCCCAATCTTCAAGGCTCGAAGTTGACGTTCACCATCTGCACCACCGTCAGCACAGCCGCATTGCAGTCCGTCGGATCCATCGCCAACGGCCGCTCCTTCGGCAGCGTTCGCGCGCGCAACTCCTCAGGCACAACGCTCGCGACGGCCGGGGCGAACGGTTCCGCGAACGTCGGCGCTGGCACCACCAACTTGCTCTGCACGCTCTGAGCACCCGATAACCTGAGGAGACGAGCGAGATGAGCGGGGCGTCTTCGATGGTGAGGCTGGGGCTATTCGATACCGTCCGCGTCGTTCTTGCCGGAGCTGAGAGCTTTCCCCTTCCGGCTGAGGCGCATTCCAGCACCTCGACGAGCGCCCCGGCTCTCAACAAGGCCGTCGTCTTCCGCCGATTGTTCGATGAGTATTGGCCTCTCGTGCACCACCACCTGTCGTGTTTCCTCGACAACCAGGAAGAAGTCGACGAGATCACTGCGGAGGTGTTCGTCGTCGCATGGAGGAAACTGCGTCCGGAGACGCCGATGGGCTTGCGCTGGTTCATCCGCACCGCAGACAACAAGGTCCGCGATGTCGACCGAAGTGCCCGTTCGCGAGGGAGGGCGCTTGACGCGATGAGCCGGGGCTTGGAGAACGCCGCGGAGCGGCTTCATCCGCTGGAGGCGCTCGCGCTGCGTCAGGCTATGAAGAAGTTGAACGCCCGTGAGCGTCAAGTGGTGGTACTCACATACTGGGACGAACTCACCGCCGGTGAGGTCGCGGCTGTGCTGCGTTGCAGTTCTGCGGCGGTATGGACCACACTCACCCGCGCGAGGACGAAGCTGCGTATCCAGCTTGAGGTGAAGGAGGACGGGCGATGAACGTCTCCGACGAGGAGCTGGACCAGCTGTTCCGAGCAGTGAGCCCTGCGCCGGGCGCACGCTTCGCTCCGCTCACCGCGCGCGACATCGCTATCCGCGAGGGCATCATCCGCGGGACGTTCGAACTATCACCGGAGCCTCGCCGTCGCGCAGGGCGGGTCTGGGGCGGCGTGACCGCCGTGGTGGCATCCATCGCTGCGGTCACCATCATCGCGGTCAACGTACTGGGTCCGACGCAATCCGCTGTCGCGCTCACGCCCCCGCCACTGCAATACGCAAACGCGCAGCCGCTGTCTGCCGTCGTCACAGCCGCTGAGCTGAAACTCGATCTGCCAGACGACGTCGTCCAGGAGTCGCGGGTGCAGACGCTGAGCTGGGGGTGGAACATCGACATGGCGAAGGGGCGGGTGGAGGTCGTGCCGCAAAAAACAACCTTCGACTGGTCGCCGGAGACTGGCTCCATCAGCACGGTCGTCGCCGCCGAATCGTATTGGTCTGGCGATGCGCGGCCTGAGGGCATCGCTGAGAGTCCGTATCGACCTGGTGACATCATCAGCGAACTCACGACCAGCGCCGCAGACCTCGACATCCCGCCCGGGGTTGTGAGCCTGAAGGGGTCGAGTCGCGAGGAACTGTTTGCAGCGCTGGGAGAGCTTGGCGCGTCAGCCGACTCTTCATCCGGAGACCTCCTCGTGGCCATCAGCCAACTGCTGAGCTACTGGACCTTGACCGACGAACAGCACGCGACCTTAATCCACATGCTCGTCGATGCAGGCGATGTCACGGTTCTCGGCGAATCGACCGACCGACTGGGACGAGCGGTCGTCGGGCTCCGCACAACCATCGACGACCGCGGTTATCAGAACACACTCCTCATCTCTCGGGATACGGGGCGGATAGTCGGTACCGAGAACGAACTGACCAAGGCGATGGAGTTCATTCCTGCTGGTGTCGTCGGGTACACGCTGTGGGACGTCAAGTGAGACAGAACGAAATCGAATAGACGTTCAGCGACGGAACGCCTCTACCGGTTCGATCCTCGTGGCTCGAATCGCCGGATAGAGCCCCGCGATCGATCCGATGGCCACACCCATGACCGGCCCCATGATGAGCGACCATGGTTCGATGACGGCCGTCCACTGCTGACTCACTGCGATGGCGGTCACGGCTGCCATCGCCAACGCCGTACCCACAAGCCCACCCAGGAGCCCGCGCACGACTGACTCTCCGAGGAACTGCATCGCTATATGTCTGGGCAAGGCGCCGAGCGAACGCCGAAGTGCGATCTCTCGCGTGCGGGCGATGACGCCGAGCAATGACACGTTGGCGATTCCGACACCACTGACGAGAACGCAGATGCCTGCGAGTGCGAAGAAGAGCGCCTGCGTCGACGTGTTGACCCGGTCTTTCACGACCGTCGGCTTCGGAGGTGGGACGATCTGAAACGCGGTGAGTTCCGCGGGGTTCAAGGCGACCGCGAGCTGGTCGGCGACAACCTCCGATGCCCCCACCTCGGTGGCTACGACCATCGTCTCCCGCTGTCCTGGTGCAGTGAAGTGTGTCCGAGCGAACCCGTCGGGGATGATGACGCTTGTCAGCGCAGCGCTCGAGCCGGTCGTGTCATCGATGACGCCGATGACAGTGACCCGAAGGTCGTTGAGCACGATGACGGGTTGATCAGCGATGTCGCTGATACGGAGGTCGCCGGCCAGCTTGTCTCCGATGACCGCAACCGGCTGATCCTCATGGAACTCATCGAATGTGCGGCCGCTGGACACCTCAGCGCCGACGAGATCGAAGTACCCCGGTGTCGCTGCCAGCAACGAAGGTTGGGAGGAGCCGGGGTCGATCGACGGAGGATTTACGCTGATGGTGACGCCGGGGACGTTCCACCATCGTCCGGTCGCGGTGACCCCGTCGATCTGACCGACACGGCGGTCGGCGTCCGTAGCGAAGAGAGGTTCGGTCCCGGTTCCCCCAGTGCGGGGAGTCACCGTGATCTGGGTGGCTTCGACTCTCAGGAACTCGTCACTGATCTGTCCGTTGGCGCTGGCGGTCACGCCGAGCACCGCCACGAAGGACGCGACGCCGATCGCGATTCCGACAATCGTCATCCCCGAGCGAGACGAGCGTTGCACGACACCGGCCATCGCCTCGTTGAGCAACCGCCTGCGCACCGGGTGACGGGTCATGACTCCTCGCTCAACGCGCCATCAAGCATGTGCAGTGTTCGATTGCCGTGGCGGGCGACGTCGGCGTCGTGGGTGATGAGCACGACCGTGCGGCCGACGGCGTTGAGGTCGTCGAAGAGGGTGAGGATGGCCGATGCGGTTACGCTATCCAGGTTTCCGGTCGGTTCATCGCACAACAGCACCGCGGGGTCGGATGCCAACGCTCGGGCGATGGCTACTCGTTGTTGCTGTCCGCCCGAGAGTTCGGTCGGCAGCCGGCGGTCGAAAGCCCCGAGTCCGACTGCCTCCAACGCCTCGTATGCGCGAGCGCGAGACTCTCGCTCCGTCGTTCCGTTGTACAGGTCGCTGAGCATCACGTTCTCTAAGCAGGTGCGTTGTTCGAGCAGGTGGAAGGACTGGAAGACGAACCCGATGTCGGTGCCCCGCACACGCGCCCGCTCGTTTTCCGAAAGCGGCGTGACGTCCTGGCCTCTCAACGCGTAGGTTCCCGCCGTCGGCTTGTCGAGAAGGCCGAGAAGGTTCAGAAGAGTCGATTTCCCAGAGCCGGACGGGCCGACGATGGTGACGAAATCGCCTTCATCGATGGTGACGGAGGACGTTACCAGCGCGTGCACCTCGGGTGGCCCAGGGTAGACACGCGAGACGTCTCGCAGTTCGACGACAGCTGTCATTGCACGCCCAGCACGACCAGGTCACCAACAGCGAGATCTCCGTCGCTGGCGGTCACTCGCGCCTGTCCGCCTCCCGTCTCTTCGACAGTCACCATGACGCGATGAGGGTTCTCCCCGTGCACGTGCAGTACATATGTTCCGCCGGTCGCGTTCGAGCGGATAGCGGAGAGCGGAACGATGAGACCGACCTCAGCGTCCGCGCCGGTCAAGACGGTGATCTCCACCTTTCGGTCAATCGCCGCGGCTGGCAACGCAACATCCGGCTGGACTGTGACGGTGGCCCGGCTGACTCCATCGTCTCCCGTGACCAAGCCGCCCACCGCGGTGATCGTGCCGGCCTGCGCACCGCCGATGGCACTGCCTGTCACGGATACGCGGTCACCGATGTGAACAAGCTGCGACGTCGCATCGGCGACTTCTGCTGTCACTGTCGGATCGGATGTGGTCGCCCGAATCAGCGGACTCTCGACCGCTCCTCCGAGCGGGGACGCGACACTGAGAACCGTAGCCGTGGCCGCGGCGCCGAATACGAGCTCCGCCTGGAGAGCGGCGCTGTCCACAGGAGCCACATACCCTGCAGCTTTGTAGAGGGCCTGCAGAGCACGGGTCGTCGCCGTCCCCCACGTGCCATCGGGCTCGCCGCTCAGCCACGGACGCAGCCCTTCCTGCAGGCGCCGAACATCCTCACCCTTGTCCCCGGGGCGCAGGTCCCGCAGCAGCGGTATAGAGCCTTGCAGGTAGATCACGGGCCTGTCGTTCACCTCGGCGATGACGGTACCGGCGGTGAACTGCGCTCCGAGGGCTACCGGCAGACCTGTGACAACACCTCCCCCGTTTGGCGTGAGGTCGGTCACGCTGCCGAGAGCAACGACTCCGGACAGGAGAAGCGGGTCGGTGATAGTGCCCTCTTCGACGGCAACGGTCAGCTCACTGTGCGCGGGCGGGGCAGCATCCGCCGCAACTTGTGCGGGCGAGCGCACGAAGAAGCCGGCCGCACCCCCGATGGCCGCAGATACGAGAGCTGTGACGAGGATCAGGGTGCCTACTCGACGTGTCGGCGTCATCCGGGGCTTGTCGTCCATCGTCTCTATTTGCCCAGGAGTGTGTTCACGGCCTCGAGTCGCTTCCGCTCTCCGTCCAGCGCTGATTGGAACGTGTCCGGCTGCTTGTCTATCGCTTGCTGCTCGTAGTCGGCGAGGACGTAGTAGAAAGTGTCCGGCCAGCGGCTTTCCTTCGTGCACTCGACATCTGCCAAGGCCACGGCGATAGTGTCCGCGCTGATCGCGCCCGCATTCGCAGTCGGAGCTTCCTCGAAGCGTGCGTAATCGAAGCCGGCATCCTTCATGCATGCCGACCAGGCGCTGGCTTTCTCTTTCACTGCATCGTGACTGAACGTGAGGCCGTAGACGTCGGACGTCAGGTCGCGGAGGTCGACGAACGGAACTCCGATCTCGTCTTCGACGACTCCGTAGCACCCCTTCGCGGATGGCGCATTGCCTTCGACGTCTGTCGGGATGAGCTCTGAGGGAAGTACCTGGTCATCGCCCCCCTCGCCGGGGATCATTCCTTGCTCGGGGCCGTACATCACCGCCGCCAGCTGCGCGGCCTCCGTCGGATCGCTCGGCATAACCGGGTTCAAGTTCTCCGCGCTGGACAGGTAGATGCCGGCCCCATTCGACCACTCGCCTCCGGGAGGTGCTGCGTAGCCGTACTCTTCGGCCTGGTCACGCGGGAGAGTACCGAGCCTGCCTCCCCATTGGTAGATGAGAGGCACGTCCGGATCTTCACTCAGCTGCTGGATGTAGTCGCCGCTGAACGTCGCAGAGAGACCGAAGTCGGCGATGCACCGGTTCAGTAGAGCGGCCGTGCCCTGTTGCAGCTGCTCACGTTCGGAGTTGCTCATCGCGAACGAATCGAACGGCAACGCTGCGAGCGCCTGCGTCGCGGAGAGTTCTGCAGGAAGGTCCGGGGTGGTCCATCCCTCTTCCGACGACGCGTTGGAGCATCCCGAGATGACGAGTGCGGCAATGGCGAGCAGGGGCAGTGTGGGCGCGAGGCGTTTCATGGGTTCGGGGCGTTCCTAATCTCGAGACGGTGGGGACGTGAGACCGGGCACGCAGTAGGCCCGGTCTCACGCGTGGGTCAGACTCCCGAGAAGCCCGACCAGGACCCGCAGCCGAGCTGCGTGCCGTTGTTGATGGAGCACGCCTGGACGCGGAACTCCCAGCCAGGAAGCACCCACAGGGTGCGCGACTCGGTCGTGCCGGCGCCCTTGATGTTGTCAACGTACTGGTTGCTGGTATTGCCACGGAGGTTGTACGCGGTGCGGGAGCCCCACCCGTCGTTGTAACGGTCGGTGCTGGACATCGTGTCCGAGGATGCATTCCAGTACGCGGTGGCGCGCGCCTGGCCGCCTGTCGTGTACGTCGCCGTGGCGTCGGCCATCGCCGCAACCGACGGCGTGACGATCAGGGCGGCGGACACTGCCGTCGCGGCGGCGAACTTCGCCAAGCGCTTCTTCGTGCTCAACTTCATTTTCTCTCCTCATGGATGCGAGGCCTGGATCAGTATTGACCAGTTTCACCTCGGTTCCCCCTGAGTGTGAAAGACAGCGTTTCGGAGTGTCTGTCCCCCTTTCGGAGGACACGGTGGTGGCCTTTTGCAGGCACAAGGAACACCTGACACACATCTTTCCTGCCCTCACTTCGGCGTATTCCTGCGGCCAAATGCGGACGATGAGCGGGCGCCGTGCTGCCGTCGCCGCAGCCGCCGTCACCGCTTCTCTCTGCGCCTGTCGCGTCGATCAGAAAAATGTCTGTCAGGATTTTCCGTCTCGCGCAAACACCACTCCATCGACGTATGTCGCTCAGCGGGGCTCGAGAGTCTGACATCCGAGCAGTGAGTTCTTCTCCACCGACACCACCCAGTCGCGCAGCGGGAGCTTGCCGCGCGTCTGTCCGGCTCGCCGTGCGGCCGACGGATCTCGCAATTGCGCGACTGGATCCGTGAAGCCAGCGACACCCGGCCACACCCACACCGTGGTCGTGCTCGTCCCCTCCGGGACCGATGGGAACTCCGTCGATGGCGCTGCGACCGGAGAGTCCTCACCCCACCGGGAACCGTCCCACCACCGGGTCGCGCCCTTGTCGTCGACATACCAACCCGCGGGCGTGGTCACGAACGATCTCGGAGGTCGGGGCGAGCACAAGTCGTCATTGGCATGTGACCACCCTATTCATAGTGAGGGCCACGGTGACGAGAGAAGGCCCCCGCGGTAATCGCGTGGGCCTTCGAGTTCCGCGGCGTTCCGCGGATGTGGTGGTGGCGAGTGAGGGATTCGAACCCCCGAATGCTGAGCAGTCTGATTTACAGTCAGATCCCTTTGGCCGCTTGGGTAACTCGCCAGAGCGCACCCGTCCGACTTGGACAGCCAACCGGGGGCACGAGAGACAAGCATACCTGCCGGAGGCGGGTGCAAGAAATCGAACGGTCAGCTGCCGTTCACGCCGCGCCTGGAGTCCTCCAAGGACTCGGGTGTTCGCAGCAGACCGCCCTCGGCGCGACAGGTCGCGGCGGCGACGTCCATCGCGCGCAGCAGCAGTGCGCGCCACTCCCCCAGGTCGGACGGAGACGCTGTGACCAGGCCCTCCGAAACCGCCGCGAGAGTCGCGTCCCCCGCGCCGACGGTGTCGATCACGACACCGGGAAGCTGCGCGATGGGAGTGGAGACGATGCCGGCATCCGCATCGATGGTGGCGCCGTCGGCACCCGCGGTCGCGAGGACGGCAGCAGCGCCGAGGGCCCGCAGACGGGCGCGCAGGGCGTCGAGGTCGCCGTCGTAGAGGATCGCCGCGTCATCCGCGCCGACCTTGACGATGGCGGCCGAAGCCGCGAGCCGCTCGAAGCCGCGGACGAACTCCTCACGGTCGCTGAGCATTCCGGTGCGCGGGTTGGGGTCGACGGCAATGCGCGCACCCGCCAGGGCATCGGTCAGGGCGTCGACCTCGACCGGCTCGTCGAAGGGGAAGCAGCTGATCGCGACGAGCCCGGCGTCGGCGATCGCCTTTCGAGCCTCGTCGGAGTACCGGATGCTGCGCTTCTGTGCGGCGTCGTTGAAGACGTACTGCGGCTCACCGTTCGCCGCCCGTTGCACGATCGCCCGCGAGGACCCGAGCGGGGCCTCACTCCCGATCAGCCGCACGCCGTGGTCGGAAAGGTACTCGCGGATGTGCGCGCCGGCCTCGTCATCTCCCACCATCGCGATCAGCGTCGTCACGACTCCCAGGCGCCGCAGTCCGACGGCGACGTTGAGTGCGGCACCGCCGACGAGCTCGCGCACCCCCGAATCGTCGCGGATCTCATCGATCAAGGCATCGCCGATCACGACCACGGAACCGGCGGAAGAAGTCTGGTTGCTCACCCGCCGACACTATCGCGGCACGGGGAGCCGACGGCAACACCGCGATCCTCTGTCATCCCGACACCGATGCGCAGTACGGTGTGGCCATGAAGCCCCGACTCACCGGCGCTGCCGCGGCACTCCTCCTCCTCGTCGCACTGACCGCGTGCACCCCGCAGACGGGCGGCGCGAGCGCTTCGCCGAGCCCGACAGGGAGCGAGACTGCCGCCCCCGAGCAGACCGGCTCCCCGTCGCCCAGCCCCACGCCGACCAGCGCACCCGTCGCGCTCCCGACCGACTGCCGTGCGATCCTGTCGGACGCCGTCCTGGCCGAACTCGGGGAGACACCGCTCAACGACGCCGCCTTCGGCCCTTCCGGCGTGGGCTCCGACGGCACTCTGACCTGCATCTGGGCCGACCCCGGCGCCGACACGACCGGTCTCACGACCACGATCTCCCGGATGAACCGCGGACCCGCGCTCGACATGTTGAACGCTCTTGCGAACGACGAGGGCTTCTCCTGCTTCACCCCGGACGGCGGCACGCGCTGCGAGAAGACCTGGCCCAATGCGCAGTACCCGGTGACCGACGGCCGCACCCTCTTCTGGCGGGAGGATGTGCTCATCGATACGCGCTACTCGAACCTGGCGCCGAGCGGGTACACCTCGAGCATTGTGGAGCACCTCTTCGGCTGACCGCGTCCACCGCGCGGCTACCAGGCGCCACGCGACTGCACCAGGGCACGAAGAAGGCCCCAGGCGAATCGCCTGGGGCCTTCTCAGTCACTCAGCACTCAATCAGTTGTAAGTGCCGGGGGTGATGTCGTCCGTCGAGAACGCGTCGAAGTCGACGTAGCCGAAGTCACCGTCAGCGTACGCGCCGTCGGATGCGAAGATCCGGTTCGGGTAGCGCTCGCTCTTGGCTTCCTCGGTGGCCTCGACCGTGACGTCGCGGTACTTCGAGAGACCGGTTCCGGCGGGGATGAGCTTACCGATGATGACGTTCTCCTTGAGACCGACCAGCGGGTCACGCTTGCCCTGCATCGCAGCCTCGGTGAGCACGCGGGTCGTCTCCTGGAAGGAGGCGGCCGACAGCCACGACTCGGTCGCGAGCGACGCCTTCGTGATACCCATCAGCTCCGGACGGCCCGACGCGGGGCGCTTGCCCTCTGCCACTGTCTCGCGGTTGATCGACTGGTAGCGCTTGAGGTCGACCATCTCACCCGGCAGCAGGTTCGTGTCGGCGTGATCGACGACGGTGACCTTGCGGAGCATCTGACGGACGATGACCTCGATGTGCTTGTCGTGGATCGGCACACCCTGCGAGCGGTACACGCCCTGGACGCCGCCGACGAGGTAACGCTGCACCTCGCGAGCACCCATGACGCGCATGATCTCCTTGGGGTCGAGCGTGCCCACCAGGATCGGCTGACCGACCGTGACGTGCTGCCCGTCCTCGACGAGAAGCGTCGCACGCTTCAGCACCGGGTAGATGACCGGCTCGTCACCGCTGTCGGGCGTGAGGATGACCTTCTTGCCCTTGTCGGTCTCGTCGATCGTGATGCGGCCATCGGCCTCGGCGATCGGCGACGCGCCCTTGGGGGTACGCGCTTCGAAGAGCTCCTGCACACGGGGAAGACCCTGCGTGATGTCATCCGCCGATGCCGAACCACCCGTGTGGAAGGTACGCATCGTCAGCTGGGTACCGGGCTCACCGATCGACTGGGCCGCGATGATGCCGACGGCCTCTCCGATGTCGACCGTCTTGCCGGTCGCGAGCGAACGGCCGTAGCACTGCGCGCAGACACCGACAGCCGAGTCGCAGGTCAGGACCGAGCGCACCTTGATGCTCTCGACACCGAGTCCGACGAGCTTGTCGATCAGCACGTCACCCACGTCGTCACCGGCCGAGGCGAGAACCTCGCCCGACTCGTTCACGACGTCGGAGGCCAGCGTACGAGCGAACACCGAGTTCTCGACGTTCGCGTCGCGCACGAGCTCACCCTGCGAGTTCGGAGCGGCGATCGGGAGCTCGAGGCCCTTCGACGTGCCACAGTCCTCTTCGCGGATGATGACGTCCTGCGAGACGTCCACCAGACGACGGGTCAGGTAACCCGAGTCGGCGGTACGCAGAGCGGTGTCGGCCAGACCCTTACGGGTACCGTGCGTCGCGATGAAGTACTCCGCAACCGACAGACCCTCGCGGTACGAGGAGATGATCGGACGCGGGATGATCTCACCCTTGGGGTTGTTCACCAGACCACGCATACCGGCGATGTTCCGGATCTGCAGCCAGTTACCACGAGCACCCGACGACACCATGCGGTTGATGGTGTTGTCCTCGGGGAAGTTCGCCTTCATGGCGGCCTGAACCTCGTCGGTGGCCTCGGTCCAGATCTTGATGAGCTCCTGGCGACGCTCGGAGTCGGTCGTCAGACCCTTCTCGTACTGCGACTGGACCTTCGCGGCCTGCTTCTCGTAGCCGGCGACGATCTCCGCCTTGTTCGGCGGGGTGAGGATGTCGCTCAGGGCGACGGTCACACCGGAGCGCGTGGCCCAGTAGAAACCGGCGTCCTTGATGCGGTCCAGCGACGCAGCCGTCTCGACCTTGGGGTACTCCTCGGCCAGCTTGTTGACGATCTGCGACAGCTTGTTCTTGTCAGCCTGCTCGCGGACGAACGGGTAGCCCTTGGGCAGCGTGTCGTTGAAGATCGCCTGACCCAGCGAGGCGTCGACGAGACCGTGACGCTCGTAGCCCTCGGGAGCTTCGCCCTCGAGGAAGGTCAGACCGGGGATGCGGATGCGGATCTTCGCCTGCAGGTCGAGGGAACCCTCGTCCTTGGCCAGGATCGCCTCGCCCACAGAACCGAACGCACGTCCCTCGCCGGCTGCACCCTCCTTGACCGTGGTCAGGTGGTGGAGGCCGATGATCATGTCCTGCGAAGGCAGGGTGACCGGACGACCGTCAGACGGCTTCAGGATGTTGTTCGACGCGAGCATCAGCACACGTGCCTCGGCCTGAGCCTCGACCGACAGCGGCAGGTGGACAGCCATCTGGTCACCGTCGAAGTCGGCGTTGAACGCCGCGCAGACGAGCGGGTGCAGCTGGATGGCCTTGCCCTCGACGAGCTGAGGCTCGAACGCCTGGATGCCGAGGCGGTGCAGCGTGGGTGCACGGTTCAGCAGAACCGGACGCTCACGGATGATCTCCTCGAGCACGTCCCAGACCTCGGGACGGGTGCGCTCGACGGCGCGCTTGGCCGCCTTGATGTTCTGCGAGTGACCGAGGTCGATCAGGCGCTTGATGACGAACGGCTTGAAGAGCTCCAGAGCCATCTGCTTGGGCAGACCGCACTGGTGCAGCTTCAGCTGCGGCCCGACGATGATGACCGAACGGCCAGAGTAGTCGACACGCTTTCCGAGCAGGTTCTGGCGGAAACGACCCTGCTTACCCTTCAGCATGTCGCTGAGGGACTTCAGGGCACGGTTGCCGGTACCGGTGACGGGGCGACCACGGCGACCGTTGTCGAACAGTGCGTCGACGGCCTCCTGCAGCATGCGCTTCTCGTTGTTGACGATGATCTCGGGGGCACCGAGGTCGATCAGACGACGAAGACGGTTGTTGCGGTTGATCACGCGACGGTACAGGTCGTTCAGGTCACTGGTCGCGAAGCGGCCACCGTCGAGCTGGACCATCGGGCGCAGCTCCGGCGGGATCACCGGGACGACGTCGAGGACCATCGCGGCCGGGCTCATGCCGGTCTCGAGGAACGAGCTGACGACCTTGAGGCGCTTGATCGCACGGATCTTGCGCTGGCCCTTGCCCTCGGAGATCTGCAGACGCAGGTTCTCCGCCTCGGCGACGAGGTCGAAGGCCGCAAGGCGGCGCTGGATCGACTCGGCACCCATGTAGGCCTCGAAGTACTGTCCGAACCGGTCCTGCAGCTCGTGGAAGACGTCGTCCTCCGGGCGCAGGGCGCCGACCTCGAGGGTGCGGAAGTCCTCCCACACGCGCTCCAGCTTCAGGATCGCCTCGTCGGCACCCTTGCGGATGAGCGACATCTCCTTCTCGGCGGCGTCCTTGACCTTCTTCTTGGCGTCGGCCTTGGCACCCTCCGCCTCGAGAGCGGCGAGCTCCTCCTCCAGCTTGGCCAGGCGCTCCGCGATCTTGGAATCGCGGCGGTCGCCGAGCGTCTTCAGCTCGAGACGGATGTTGTTCTCCTGCGTGCCCAGGTCGCGGTGACGAGCTTCCTCGTCGACCGAGATGACCATGTAGGCGGCGAAGTAGATGACCTTCTCGAGGTCCTTCGGCGCCATGTCGAGCAGGTAGCCCAGACGCGAGGGCACGCCCTTGAAGTACCAGATGTGGGTGACGGGAGCGGCGAGCTCGATGTGACCCATGCGCTCACGACGGACGGAGCTCTTGGTGACCTCCACGCCGCAGCGCTCGCAGACGATGCCCTTGAAGCGGACACGCTTGTACTTGCCGCAGGCGCACTCCCAGTCGCGGGACGGGCCGAAGATCTGCTCTCCGAAGAGACCATCCTTCTCCGGCTTCAGGGTGCGGTAGTTGATGGTTTCGGGCTTCTTGACCTCGCCGTAGGACCACGCGCGGATGTGGTCTGCGGTCGCCAGGCCGATGCGAAGCTCATCGAAAGTTGTGGACTCGAGCACTAGTTCTCCTGTGTCGGAAATTCTTTTTGAGAAGTCTGCTGGGGTGTGCCCGGGAGTTGGATCCCGGGCACACCTGCGGATTAGATCTCGTCGATCGAGGCGGCCTCGAAGCGGCTGGAGATGTTGATACCGAGCTCTTCTGCGGCGCGGAACGCCTCATCGTCGGTGTCGCGGAGGTTCACCAGTGTGCCGTCGGCCGAGAGGACCTCGACGTTCAGGCAGAGCGACTGCATCTCCTTCATGAGCACCTTGAAGGACTCGGGGATGCCGGGCTCCTGGATGTTCTCACCCTTGACGATCGCCTCGTACACCTTGACGCGGCCGAGGATGTCGTCGGACTTGATCGTGAGGAGCTCCTGGAGCGCGTATGCGGCGCCGTAGGCCTCGAGGGCCCACACCTCCATCTCACCGAAGCGCTGTCCACCGAACTGCGCCTTACCACCGAGCGGCTGCTGGGTGATCATCGAGTACGGACCCGTGGAACGCGCGTGGATCTTGTCGTCGACCAGGTGGTGCAGCTTCAGGATGTACATGTAGCCCACCGAGATCGGCGCCGGGAACGGCTCGCCGGAGCGGCCGTCGAACATCTGGGCCTTTCCGGTGGAGTCGATCAGACGCACACCGTCGCGGGTCGGGATGGTCGCGTCGAGAAGACCTGCGATCTCCTCCTCGCTCGCACCGTCGAACACCGGGGTGGCGACCTTCGTGCCGGGAGCTGCCTCGAAGGCCTGCTCCGGCAGACGGGATGCCCACTCCGGGGTGCCCTCGACCTTCCAGCCCTGCTTCGCGATCCACCCGAGGTGGGTCTCGAGGACCTGACCGAAGTTCATTCGACCGGGGATACCGAGCGGGTTGAGCACAATGTCGACCGGGGTGCCGTCCGCCATGAACGGCATGTCCTCGATCGGGAGGATCTTCGCGATGACACCCTTGTTGCCGTGACGGCCGGCGAGCTTGTCACCCTCGGTGATCTTGCGCTTCTGGGCGATGTAGACCACGACGCGGCGGTTGACGCCAGAGCCGAGCTCGTCGTCGCCGTCCTCGGCGTTGAACTCCTTGACCGCGATGATCGTGCCCTGCTCGCCGTGAGGCACCTTCAGGGACGTGTCGCGGACCTCGCGGCTCTTCTCGTTGAAGATCGCGCGGAGCAGACGCTCCTCGGCCGACAGCTCGGTCTCACCCTTCGGCGTGACCTTGCCGACGAGGATGTCGCCGGGGCGGACCTCGGCACCGATGCGGATGATGCCGCGCTCGTCGAGGTCCTTCAGCAGCTCCGGGCTGACGTTGGGGAGGTCACGGGTGATCTCCTCCTTGCCGAGCTTGGTGTCGCGAGCATCGACCTCGTACTCCTCGATGTGGATCGAGGAGAGGGTGTCATCCTTCACCAGGTCCTGGCTCAGGATGATCGCGTCCTCGAAGTTGTAGCCCTCCCACGTCATGAAGGCGACGAGGAGGTTCTTTCCGAGGGCCAGCTCACCGTTCTCGGTGGCGGGGCCATCGGCGATGACCTCTCCGACCTCGACGCGCTCACCGGCGTTGACGACGACCTTCTGGTTGTACGACGTGCCCTGGTTCGAGCGGTCGAACTTGCGGAGGTGGTACTCCTGCGTTCCGCCCTCGTCGAGCATGACGACGACGCGGTCTGCGGAGACCTCGGAGACGACACCGGCCTTCTCGGCGGTGATGACGTCACCGGCGTCGATGGCCGTGTAGCCCTCCATACCGGTTCCGACGAGCGGCGAGTCGCTGCGCAGCAGCGGCACAGCCTGACGCTGCATGTTGGCACCCATGAGGGCGCGCTGTGCGTCGTCGTGCTCGAGGAAGGGCACGAGCGAGGTCGCGACCGACACCATCTGGCGCGGCGAGACGTCGATGTAGCCGATGTCCTCCGGGAGGAACATGTCGACCTCACCGCTACCGCCCTTGGGACGGGCCAGGACGTGGCTCTCGATGAAGCGACCCTTGGCATCGAGCGGGGCGTTGGCCTGCGCGATGTTGAAGTCGACCTCTTCGGAAGCGGTCAGGTAGTCGATCTGGTCGGTGACGACGCCACCCTCGACCTTGCGGTACGGGGTCTCGATGAAACCGAACGAGTTGATGCGCGCGAAGGTCGCGAGAGCACCGATCAGACCGATGTTCGGGCCTTCAGGAGTCTCGATCGGGCACATGCGGCCGTAGTGCGAGGGGTGGACGTCACGGACCTCGACGCCGGCGCGGTCACGCGAGAGACCACCGGGGCCGAGCGCGGACAGACGACGCTTGTTCGTCAGACCCGCGAGCGGGTTGTTCTGGTCCATGAACTGCGACAGCTGCGACGTTCCGAAGAACTCCTTGATCGCGGCGACGACGGGGCGCACGTTGATCAGGGTCTGCGGGGTGATCGCCTCGATGTCCTGCGTGGTCATGCGCTCGCGGACGACGCGCTCCATGCGGGACAGACCGGTGCGGACCTGGTTCTGGATCAGCTCGCCGACCGCGCGGATGCGACGGTTGCCGAAGTTGTCGATGTCGTCGGTCGCGAGACGGATCTCGGCCTTCTTGCCACCGCGGATGCCCGTGAAGGTCTCCTCGGTACCGGCGTGCAGACGCACGAGGTACTTGATCGTGGCCACGATGTCCTCGACGGTCAGCACCGAAGAGTTCAGCGGCTGGTCCAGGCCCAGCTTGTGGTTGATCTTGTAGCGACCGACCTTGGCCAGGTCGTAGCGCTTCGGGTTGAAGTAGAAGTTGTCCAGCAGCGCGCGCGCGGCCTCGGCAGCGACCTGCTCGCCCGGACGGAGCTTGCGGTAGATGTCGCGGAGCGCATCTTCCTTGGTGACGATCGTGTCCTTCGCGAGCGTCTCCTCGATCGAGGTGTAGCCGGCGAACTCGGCGAGGATCTCCTCGCTGGTCATGCCCAGCGCCTTGAGGAAGACCGTGACCGACTGCTTGCGCTTGCGGTCGACGCGCACGCCCACCTGGTCGCGCTTGTCGATCTCGAACTCGAGCCATGCTCCACGGCTCGGGATGACGCGAGCCGACACGATGTCCTTGTCACTCGTCTTGTCGGGGGTCTTGTCGAAGTAGACACCCGGCGAGCGCACGAGCTGCGACACGACGACTCGCTCAGAGCCGTTGATGATGAACGTGCCCTTGTCGGTCTGCAGCGGGAAGTCGCCCATGAAGACCGTCTGGGTCTTGATCTCACCCGTGAGGTGGTTCATGAACTCGGCCTCGACGTACAGCGGAGCGGCGTAGGTCTTGCCACGCTCCTTGCACTCCTCGATCGAGTACTTCTCCGGCTCGAGGTAGGGGTTCGTGAACGACAGCTGCATCGTCTCGCCGAGGTCCTCGATAGGAGAGATCTCCTCGAAGATCTCGCCCAGACCGCTGTTCTCGTTGACGTCGGTGCGACCCTGCTTCTTGGCCTCGGCCACGCGCGCCTTCCAGGCGTCGTTGCCGACCAGCCAACCGAAGGATTCGGTCTGCAGGGCGAGAAGGTCAGGGACCGTCAGCGTGTCGGAGATCTTGGCGAACGAAAGACGGGATGCTCCGCGTCCGTTCTTGGTGGTGGTGGATGTGGATGCGTTGCGAGCAGCAGCCAAGGGAATAACCTCCGTGAGCCCCGCAGGGCTTCTC
This sequence comes from Microbacterium sp. DWRC1-3, assembly GCF_049896645.1. Lineage (NCBI taxonomy): Bacteria > Bacillati > Actinomycetota > Actinomycetes > Micrococcales > Microbacteriaceae > Microbacterium > Microbacterium sp. DWRC1-3. The sequence goes on along the minus strand of NZ_JAFCUS010000002.1, from coordinate 590,792 downwards.
GATTCCTTTGTCGTCAGGTGGAGTGTGCGCCCGGGAACTCAACAGATGCCGACCACCATATGAGGGCAGGGAGAAGCGAGCGCAACTACCTACTATACGCACGATTATGCGACATGGCAAGCGCAGTCCTTGACCAATCTCGGAAGCTGCGGTATGAGTGCCCCTGCGGGGACGCCGAGACCCACCTTCTGTGTCGAGACCCACCCCCGCAGACGACTGCGGAGATGGGTCTCGACGAGCGGGGTGGGTCTCGGCGGACGACCGTCGTCAGGAGGCGATGCCCAGCTCGTTGCCGGGAATCGACGCCAGCAGACGCCGGGTGTACGGGTCGCGGGGGTTCGTGAAGATCTCCTCCGAGGTGGCGGCCTCGACGAGCTTGCCGTCCTTCATCACGCACACGTAGTCGCTGATCAGTCGCACCACCGCGAGGTCGTGCGAGATGAACAGATAGCTCAACCCGTACTCGCTCTGCAGGTCGCCGAGCAGCTTCAGGATCTGGTCCTGCACGAGCACATCGAGCGCCGACACCGGTTCGTCGCAGACGATCAGATCGGGCGAGAGGGCGAGGGCACGGGCGATCGCGACGCGCTGCCGCTGCCCACCGGACAGCTCGGACGGGTACCGACGCAGCATCGACTGCGGCAGAGCCACGTCATCCAGCAGCTGACGCACGCGCCTGCGTCGGTCGGCGCCGCTTCCCCTCTTGTAGAACTCCAACGGTTCGGCGATCAGGCGCTCGATCGTGAACATCGGGTTCAGGCTCGAGTACGGATCCTGGAAGATCGGCTGCACCTGCTGCCGGAACTCCTTCGTCTCCGCCCGAGTCAGCGACGCGATGTCCTTGCCCTCGTAGCGGATCAGCCCGCTGGTCGGCTCGATCACCTTGAGCAGCATCCGTGCCGTCGTGGTCTTGCCCGAGCCGGACTCGCCCACGATCGCCACGGTCTCGCCGCGCGGGATCACCAGCGACACGTCGTCGACGGCCACGAAGTCCTCCCCGCGTCCGCGCACCGGATACACCTTGGTGAGGTTCTCGATCTCGACGATGTTGTCGGCGGGAGCCGTCTCGGCAACGGTGCTCGCCTCCGCTCCCCTCTCCTGCACGCGGAACGCCTCCGGCTGCAGGCGGGCCGCGGCGACCGAGGGGGCCGCCTTCACGAGCGACTGCGTGTACGGATGCTGCGGGTCCTCCAGGATCTGCCGGGCATCGCCCTGCTCGACCACCTTGCCGCGATGCATAACGATCACCCGCTCCGCACGCTCTGCCGCGAGCCCCAGGTCGTGTGTGATGAGCAGCACGGCCGTTCCCAGCTCGCGAGTCATGTGCCCGATCTGGTCGAGGATCGTCTGCTGCACCGTGACGTCGAGGGCGCTCGTGGGCTCGTCGGCGATCAGCAGTCGGGGCTTGCACGCCAGCCCGATCGCGATGAGCGCGCGCTGACGCATGCCGCCGGAGAACTCGTGCGGATACTGCTTCGCACGTCGTGCCGGGTCGGGAAGGCCCGCAGCGGTCAGAGCCTCGACCACCTTGGTCTGCACGTTCTGCCGTGTGGCGAGGCCGTGCGCGAGCAGCGTCTCCGCCACCTGGGTGCCGATCTTCGCGACCGGGTTCAGGTTGGACATCGGGTCCTGCGGCACGAGACCGATGTCACGACCGCGGATCGCGCGCATCTCATGCTCCGACGCACGCGAGATCTCCTTCCCGTCGAGGCGGATGCTGCCGGAGGCGATCTTGCCGCCCCCGGCGAGCAGCCCGATGATCGCCATCGCGGTGGTGGACTTGCCCGACCCGGACTCCCCCACGATCGCGACGGTCTCGCCGGGGCGGATCTCGAGGTCCACGCCCTCCACGGCGTGCACGACACCGTCCATGGTGGCGAAGTCCACGGCCAGCCCCTGGACCGACAACAGCGGTTCGGTCGACATCTGCTTCTCCTTCGCGGCGCTCACGGCGCCGTCTTCCCGCGCGTTCATCGTGCCCTCGTCCGGGGATCCATCGCCTCGCGCAGCGCCTCACCCAGCAGGGTGAAGCCGAGCGCGGTGACCGCGATGCAGATACCGGGAAGGAAGGCGAGCCACGGCGCGATGGCCAGCTCGGACTGCGCGTAGGTGAGCATGCGGCCCCACTCCGCCGTCTCCGGGCGTCCGCCGCCGAGACCGAGGAACGACAGGGCCGCCGCATCGATGACGGCGGTGGCCAGCGTCAGGGTCCCCTGCACGATCACCGGACCGATGGCGTTGGGCAGCACGTGCGACATGGTGATCTTGCCGCGACCGAGACCGAGGGTCTGCGCGGAGAGCACGTAGTCGCTCGAACGCTGCTGCAGCATCGACGCGCGCAGCAGGCGAGCGAAGATCGGCACCTGCGAGGCCCCGATCGCGATCATGATCGCGAACGGGGTCTGACCGAGGATCGCGGCGATCGACACCGCGAGCAGAAGGTTCGGCACCGACAGGATGATGTCGACGATGCGCATGATGAGGGTGTCCACCCATCCGCCGAACGTGCCGGCGAGCAGGCCGAGGATCATGCCCCCGACCAGACCCATCGCGGTGGAGATGACGCCGATCATGAGCGACGCCTGCGCGCCCCAGATGAGCTTGGACAGCACGTCGCCGCCGAAGCGGTCCAGGCCCAGAGGGAACTGCGGCAGCTCTCCCGGACCCGGGATGTAGGTGGGCGTGATGTACTTCGCACCCGGCAGCGCCGTCTCCGGATAGGGAGCGAGCAGGGGCGCGAGGGCTGCGATGAGCAGGAACGCCACGACGATGGCCGCGCCGATCCACGCTGTCGGATTGCGACGGAGGCGACGGAACACGTCCCTCCAGAATCCGCCGGAACCGTTCTTCAGATCGGCCTGGGCGATCGCGACGGTGTCGATGCTGCCGCCGCTCTCTGCCGAAGGGCCCTGGGCGGGTGGGAGCGCGATGCTCATGCGACCGCATCCTTTCGCACGGTGGGGAGTGACATCACTGCACCCTCACTCTCGGATCGATGAAGCTGTAGGAGACGTCCACCGCCAGGTTGATCAACGCGTATGCGATCGCGATGAAGATGATGAACCCTTGGAGGACGGGGAAGTCCCTGGTGAAGATGGCTCTCGCCAGGAACGAGCCGATGCCAGGGAAGGCGAACACCGTCTCGGTGAGCACCGCCCCCGAGATCAGCAGCCCCGTCTGCAGGCCGATCGTGGTGATCACCGGGAGCATGGCGTTTCGCAGGATGAAGCGGTTGCGCAGCGTCGGCGACCCGACGCCCTTCGCCCGACCCGTGCGCACGTAGTCCGCGTTCTGCACCTCCAGGACACTCGCCCTGGTGATGCGGACGATGATCGCGAGTGGGATGGTGCCCAGCGCGAGCGCCGGCAGGATCAGATGCAGGATCGCATCCCATGCGGCATCGAACTCTCCGGTGATGATGCCGTCCCACACATAGAACCCGGTGGGATGGGTGGCATCTATTCGTGGATTCTGGCGTCCGTCCGAAGGCAGCCATCCCAGCTGCACCGCGAAGACGTACTTCAGGATGAACGCGAGGAAGAACACCGGGATGGTGATGCCGATCAGGCTCAGCACGACCGAGGCATGGTCGGTGAACTTGCCGTGACGGCGAGCCGCCCAGTACCCGAGCGGGATGCCGATGCCGACGGCGAAGATGAGCGCCATGACGCTCAGCTCCAGCGTCGCGGGGAACCGGCGGAGGAACTCCTCCGTCACCGGCCTGTTGGTCTGGATCGAGGTGCCGAAGTCTCCCTGGAGAAGGCGTCCGATCCAGATGAAGTACTGCTCGATGAGGGGCTTGTCGAAGCCGTAGAGCTCGTTGACTCTCGCGACAGCCTCTGGCGTGGCCTTCTCGCCGAGCAGGGCGACCGCGGGGCCGCCGGGGAGGGCCCTGACCCAGGCGAACAGCAGGATGCTGAGCCCGAACAGGGTGGGGATGAGGAACAGCAGTCGCCTGCCGATGGTGCGCAGCACGAAGATCTCCGTCGATCAGAAGGTACGCCGTTCCCCCGGTCCCGCCGAATACGCGGGACCGGGGGTCGACATATCAAGTGGTCAGGCCTACTTGGTGAGGACGATGTCCGTGAAGACCTCGTCGTTCACCGGGCTGGCGGGGTAGCTCTTCACGCGCGGGTCGAACGCCAGGGTCGGCGCCGGGTGCGCGAGCGGGACTCCAGGGATGAACTGGGCGACCATCTCGTTGATCTCCTCGTACAGCGCCGTCTGCTCCTCGAGGTTGGAGACGCCGCGCGCCTCGTTCAGCTTCTGGAACAGCTCGGGGTTGTCGAAGCCCCACTCGGAGCTCTGCTGGCCGAAGAAGACGCCGACGAAGTTGTCGGTGTCGTTGTAGTCGCCGGTCCAGCCGAGCAGGTGGATGCCGTGATCCGCGGTGCCGGTGGTGCGGTCGAGGTATTCGACCCACTCCTCCGAGACCGGGGTGGTCTCGACGCCGACCTCGGACAGCTGGGACGAGAGCACCGTGAAGATCTGCTCGGGGTCCGGCATGTAGGGACGCGAGACGTTGACCGGGTAGTTGAAGGTGAGCTTCAACGGGTTCGCCTCGGTGTACCCGGCCTCGGCCAGCAGCGCCTTGGCCTTCTCCGGGTCGTAGTCGTAGGTCGTGACATCGGGGTTGTAGCCGTTGACGACCTCGGGCACGAACTCGATCGCCTTCTGGGTGCCCTCAGGGAGCACCTGGCTGATCAGCGCGTCCTTATCGACCGCGTAGGACAGAGCCTCACGGACCTTCGGGTCCTGCAGCTCCGGGACCGCCTGGTTGAAGGCGAGGTAGAGGATCGTGAACGGCGGGCGCGAGACCATCGTGAAGCCGTCGTCTTCGAGGGCCTTGGTGTCGGCCGGTCCGACGAGGTCGTACCCGTCGATCGAGCCGGACTCGAGCGCCTGACGGCGAGCGGTCGGGTCGTCGATCGTGCGGAAGATGATCTCGTCGATCTGTCCGGCGTCGCCCCAGTAGCCGTCGTAGGCCTTGAGCGTGACCTGCTCGCCCGGTGCCCACTCGTCGAACGCGTAGGGACCGGTACCGACCGGGTGACCCATCGCGTACTCGGACAGCTGCGGGGACTCCGCCGAGCCGCTGACCTCGTCCGCACCGAACTCCTGCATCGCCGAAGGGCTCTGCATCGAGAAGGACGGGAGCGAGAGGGAGGCGACGAAGCCGGCGAACGGCTTGTTGAGGTCGATCGTGACCGAGTAGTCGCCGTCAGGGGTGCAGGACTTGTACACGGCGTCGGCCGGGTTGGAGGCGTACCCCTTGAAGAGCTTGTTGTAGTAGTAGCCGAACGCCTCGGACGCGGCGAGGCCGGTCCAGTTGAACCAGCGGTCGAAGTTCACGCAGACGGCTTCGGCGTTGAACGGCGTTCCGTCCTGGAACGTGACGTCCTCCTTCAGCGCGAAGGTGTGGGACATGCCGTCCTCCGACGACTCCCACGACTCGGCGAGCAGCGGCGCAGGGTCCGCGGTGCCGGGTTCGGTGCCGACGAGGCCTTCGAAGATCTGACGCGAGACGCGGAAGCTCTCGCCGTCCTGAGCGAAGGCGGGGTCGAGGCTCGCCGGGTCGGAGGAGGCGGCGAAGACGAATGTCCCGTCGACGTCGCCCGAGCCTTCGGACCCTTCATCGCCACGCTCGCTGGCGACGCAGCCCGCGAGGGCGAGCGCCGCGATCGTGGCTCCGGTTACGGCGATGAGTCCTCGCCGACGCTTGACTGATTGGTGCATTGTGTGACCTTCCCTGTCGGGCGCTTCATTGCGCGTCCCGAGGCTTCTTCGCCTCGGGGACGGTGATGACTCGACGGTACCCAGCAGATCCTCAGATGCCAAACGCATCCAGGTTGCAATCCGATATCGGCGCGACAGACATCGATCCGGTAGTGTCCAGATCGTGCCCGACACCACCCCGCTCGCCGTCTGCTTCGGCGAGGGCATGGTCGCCCTCGTCGCCGCCACCGCCGGTCCTCTCGAGGGATGCCGGACCTTCCACCGCTCCCTGGCAGGGGCCGAGTGGAACACCGCGATCGCCCTGGCATCGGCGGGCATCCGCACCTCGGTCCTCTCCCGGGTGGGAGACGACGGCTTCGGACGCTTCCTCACCGCCGAGCTGCGCGACCACGGCGTCGACGACTCCGCGGTCGAGGTCGACGGAGATGCGCCCACCGGCCTGTATGTGAAGGAGCTCTCGGCTCGAGACGACGGCGCGGTCGACGGAACCATGCACTACTACCGCGCCGGCTCGGCCGCTGCGGCGATCTCGCCGCAGACCTTGACCACGCCCGTGGCATCCGCTCTTCTCGCCGAAGCGGCGCTCGTGCACACCTCGGGGATCACCCCCGCGCTGTCTGCCTCGGCGCTCGCTGCGCAGGAGGCCCTGTTCACGCAACGGCACCCCGACCGGCTGCTCAGCTTCGACCTGAACTGGCGACCCGCGCTCTGGCGAGGCCGCGAAGAGGAGGGTCGGACGATCGTCTCCGATTTCGCTGGTCGCGCGGACATCGTGTTCTGCACCCGCACCGATGCGGAGGTCGTGTTCGGAACGAGCGACCCGCGCCGGCTGCGCTCGCTGTTCCCCCGGCCGCGGTACCTGCTCGTGACCGACCCGAATGGTGCGGTCGCCTTCGACGGCACGGAGACCGCCGACAGCGACGCCCTCGACGCCCCCGTGGTGGAGACGATCGGAGCAGGAGACGCCTTCGCGGCCGGCTTCCTCGCCGGCATCCTCACCGGCCTGTCGCTCACGGGAAGCCTCGCGCGCGGGCACCGCATCGCGACGCGCGCGCTGGTCAGCACCCGCGACCACGTCGACTGACGCCCCGGACGGACGGAGAATCCGGAAGGTCAGGTGCGGCGGCGCGCGGGGACCGCGTCGTGGGTCCGTTGCAGCGAGACCGCGACCGGCTCGCCGCGGTGCTGCACGACGCGCACGAACAGCACGTCGACGAGGGCGAGCTGAGCGATGCGGCTCGACATCGCGGCCATCCGGAACGGGGATTCGTGCGCGTGTGTGAGCAGCACGACATCCGCCGCCAGCGCCAACGGCGAATCGGGGGCGCTGGTGACCGCCACTGCGAGGGCGCCGGCATCGCGGGCGACCTCGAGCGCGCGCAGAGTCTCGGCCGTCTCGCCGCCGTGGGAGAACGCGATCGCCACATCGTCCGCAGTGCGCAGCGAGGCCGTGGTGACCGCGAGGTGCGGGTCCGACGAGTGCGAGACCGAGCAGCCGATGCGCGACAGCTTCAGCAGCAGATCCTGAGCCGTCAGTGATGACGCCGCCTGTCCGAAGAGATCGATGTGACGGGCGTCGACCACCGCACGCGCGACCCTGTCGAGGGCGACCGCATCGAGGGCGAGCGCCGTCTTCTCGATCGCGTCGATCTCCTGCGCGGCGAGCTTGGCGGCGATCGCCGTCGGACCGTCGTCGGGGTCGATCGCCGTGGTGTCGAGACCGAACCGGGCCTGCTGCGCCTGTTCCAGCGTGACCGCACGTGCCACAGCCACCCGCAGCTCGCGGTATCCGCTGTACCCGAGTGACTGGGCATAGCGGGCGACCGTCGAGAGCGAGGTGTGGCAGAGCTGGGCGAGATCGTTGATGGCCAGATCGACGACGAGTGTCGGGTCTCCCAGGATCGTCTCCGCGACGCGCGCCTCGGCAGCGCTCACCTTGGGGAGCGAGCGTCGCACCCGAGCGAGAACGTCATCGTCCATGAGGGATCCCTGTCTCAGCCGGCGCTGGTCATCCTCTGCTGCACAGTGAAGCACCCCAGGAGTGCTTCACGCGCCGTCTGCGCACCGAGCCTACTGGCTGCGGCGACCTCCACGGTCGGCAGCGGCAACGGACTCACAGTGGGAAGACCCACGTTGACGACGACGGCGCGGGGATCACGCACAGCAGCGCGTTCGACGAGCGCACGCTGCGCGGCATCCGTGTCGGGCCGATCGATCAGGAGCACGGTGGTCCCTGACGCTGCCGTGACCTCGTCGAGCACACGATCCTGTTCGGACTCCGGTGCGGATGCCACGTCGAGGCGCACGCGCAGCCCCTCCTCCGCGAGCGCGCTCGCGACGTAGGAACCGGCGCTGTCGACGGCGAGCGTCGATCGACGACGCGCATCGATCACGGCGAGCTCGGATGCCGTCTCGAGGGCGCCGCCGGAGATCGTCACCACACGGCGCACGATCTCGGCCGCGTCGAAGTCGTCCGTCGGCTCCTCCTCGTCGGCGGCAGCGGCTGCCGCACGGAGCTTGGTCGCGAGAGCCGCGACCCGGCCGGCGGCCTCCTCGACGCGCGCCCGGGAGAGCGAACCGTCACGCAGCGCGGCGATGATGCCGTCTCTGGCCGCACGGAAGTCCTGCTCATCTTGATCGGGAAGAGCGGCATCACCGGGGTTGGTGGGGTTCCCGATGCAGAGGAGGTCTGCTCCGGCGGCGAGTGCCAGGGCTGCTCCCCCACCGAGTCCCACCGTCTCTCGGATCGCGGCCATGTCGAGCGCGTCGGTGATGATGACGCCGTCGTAGCCCCAGTCGCGCAGCATGCCGAGCACCCGCGGGTTGAGCGTCGCGGGCTGCTCCCCCCACGCCGGGACCACTATGTGCGCGGTCATGACGGCGTCAACTCCGGCGTCGATCGCCGCACGGAAGGGCTCCAGGTGCACCCGCTCGAACTCCTCGAGATCGAGCGTGATCTCGGGGAGCGAGTGATGCGAATCCATGTGGGTGTCGCCGTGGCCGGGGAAGTGCTTGACGCAGGCGGCGACCGCCCCGTCCTGGATGCCGTCGATCGTCGCGACCACGTGCCGGGAGACCAGCGCCTCGTCATCGCCGAACGCCCGCACGCCGATCACCGGGTTGCGGGGGTCGGTGTTGACGTCTGCGACCGGACCGAGCACCACATTGGCGCCGACCGCCCGCACACGTCTGGCCAGCTCCGCACCGGTCTTCTCGGAGGCGACGAGGTCGTCGAGCAGACCGAGCTGGGCGGCTCCGGGGACGGTCGATCCGGTGGCCGACTCGAGCCGGGTGACGCTGCCGCCCTCTTCGTCGATGCCGATCAGGGCGTCGGGGTTCGCGTCGAGGATCGCGGCGCTGAGAGCCGGAAGCCCCTCGCCGACGTTCTGCCCGAAGTACACGACTCCGGCCAGGCCCTCACGCAGTTCGTCACGCAGCCACTGGGGCGCTTCCGTGCCGAAGAAGCCCGGCCACAGCACGCCGTTGGCGAGACGTTCGAGGTCGTCGGTCATCCCTTCACCGCTCCTGCCACCATGCCGGAGGCGAGCTTGCGCTGCACCAGCACGAAGAAGATCATGACGGGGACGGTGATGATGGTCGACGCGGCCATGATGCTGCCCCAGTCGTTGGAGTGCAGTCCGAAGAACGACTTCAGACCGATCGAGACCGTGTACTGGTCGGTCTGAGCGCCGAGGATCGTCATCGCGAAGATGAACTCGTTCCACGCCGTGATGAAGCTGAAGATGCTGGTCGCCACGAGGCCGGGCATGACGAGCGGCAGCAGCACCGAGCGGAACATGCGCCACCAGCTCGCACCGTCGATGTACGCGGCCTCTTCGAGCTCGACCGGGACGGCGGCCACGAAGCCGCGCAGCATCCAGATCCCGAAGGCGAGCGACAGTGCGACATAGACGACCATCAGGCCGAGGATGCTGTTGAGCAGCCCCAGGCTCTTGACCTGCAGGAACAGCGGGATGACGAGCGCCTCGAGCGGCACCATCTGCACGATCAGGATCATCATCAGGATCGTGGTGCGGAACTTGAACTTGAACCGTGCGACGGCGACGGCGGCGAGCAGACACACGAGCGCACTCACGAGCACGGTGACCAGCGCCACGATCGCCGAGTTGCGCAGGTAGGTGCCGAATCCGCCGTCGGTGAGCACGAACGCGAAGTTGTCCCACGTGAACTCCTGCGGGAGCAGCGACTGCCCACCACTGGAGGCCTTGCCGTCGAAGGCACTGGAGACCATCCAGTAGACGGGGAACAGCGTGAAGATCAGGACCGCGGCGACCGCGATTCCGATTCCGATGCGGGAGCGGAGCCTCGGGCGCGGGTTCACAGCTCGTCCTCCTTCATGAGGGAGCGGATGTAGACGATCGTGATGCCGATCAGGACGAGCGTGAGCAGCACGGCGAGCGCCGCACCGAAGCCGTAGCGGTTCTGACCGAAGGACTCCACGTACGACCAGACGCCGAGGTTCAGCACCTGACGGTTGCCACCGCCACCGCCGGGCATCAGGTACACCTGGGCGAAGACCTTGAAGTCCCAGATCGTCGACAGGATGATCACGACCGAGAAGACGGGCTTGAGCGTGGGGAAGATGATCTTCCAGAATCGGCGCCAGGCGCCGGCGCCGTCGAGGGCTGCAGCCTCGAGCATCTCCTTCGAGACGCCGAGCAGTCCGGCGAGCACCGTGATGGCGACGAACGGGAATCCGTGGTGCACCACGTTCAGGAGCACGATGGCGTAGAACGACCACTGGTTCGTGAACCAGTTGACCGGGTCGTCCATGAGACCGAGGTCACGCAGCACGGCGTTGAAGATGCCGCGGTCGGCATCGAAGATGAAGGTCCAGACATAGGTGCCGGTCACGGCGGGCATCGCCCAGGCGACCATGATGCAGCTGGAGACGATGACGCGCCAGGTGGTGCCCAGACGCGCGAGCAGCAGAGCCACGAGCGTGCCCACGGCGACGGTGACGAACACCGCCACAGCGGCGAAGCCGACCGTGTTGGGCAGCACCACCGTCCAGAGAGTCGGGTTGGTGAGCGCCTCGACGTAGTTGTCGAGACCGATCCAGTTGTTCTCCCCGGTGTTGATCTCGCGCAGGCCGTAGTCCTGCAACGAGTAGATGAACACCTGGATGAGCGGCCAGAGCATGAGCACCGCGAGGATGGCCAGCCCGGGCGCGAGAAGGAGCCAGGGGCGGGCCGCGACGATCGAGAGACCGCGTCGCTTCCGGCCGCTGGCCACGGAGGCGGAGGTGGACTCCGCCTTCGTGGCCGGCAGTGGCGCTTGCACCATCGACATGGAAGGAGTGCTTCCTTACTTCTGGTTGAGCAGTTCGGTCATCTCGGCTGCGGCGTCCTTCGTCGCGGTCGCGACGTCCTTCTGCCCGCTGAGGATGGCCTGAATCATGGAGTTGGTCGTCTTCTTCGCCTGCACGGCGCCGAAGTTCGGGGTGACCGGGACGGATGCGCCGCCATCGACCATCTGCTCGGCGAACGGTGCGACCAGCGGGTCGGTCGAGGCCAGTGCCTCTTCCATCGCGGACTGGACGCCCGGGAAGTACCCGGTCTCGTTCGACCACTGCTCGGCGAGGTCGCCCGTGGTCACCAGCTTGACGAACTCCCACGCCAGGTCGGCGTTCTTGGTCGTGTTGAAGATCGAGAGGTGCGATCCGCCGAGCACGGAGGGAGCGATGCCGCCGTCTTCACCCGGGATGGCTGCTGCACCGATCTTGCCCTCGAGGTCGGGGTTGGTCTCGATGAGCTTGTTCGGCGTCCAGGAGCCGGAGAGCATCATGGCGACATTGCCCTGGGTGAACGCGTCGCTGAGGTCGGTCTCCTTCCAGGTGGTGGCACCTGCGGAGGAGAAGCCGTGCTCGGTGGCCAGGCCCGTGTAGAACTCGATGCCCGCCTGCGATTCCTTGCTGTCGAGCTCGCTCGTCCAGGTCTTGCCGTCCTTCGTGGCGATCTCGCCGCCCGCGCCCCAGACCCAGGGGTAGACCTGGAACTCGGCGTCACCGGGGACGGGGAAGGGGAGCATGTCGGGCTTGGCGGCCTTGATGGCCTCACCCGCTGCGACGATGTCGTCCCACGTCTTCGGAGCCTCGAGTCCGAGCTCCTCGAACACGTCGGCGCGGTACACGAGCGAGCGGACGCCGGCGTACCACGGCATGCCGTACAGCTCTCCGTCGTAGGTGCCGGCGACTTCGAGACCCTCGACGAGGTCGCCGCGGAGGCCCTTCTCGGCGTCGACGTACTCGTCGATCGGCAGCAGCGCGCCGGCATCGGCGAACTCGGCGGTCCAGGTGGTTCCGGTCTCGGCGATGTCGGGAGTCGTGCCACCGGCGATGGAGGTCACGAAGCGGTCGTGGGCGTCTGCCCACTGGATCTCCTCGATCTTGACCGTGGCGCCGGTCTCCTCCTCGAAGGCGTCGGACACCTTGTCGTAGAAGGCGGAGGCGTCGGGGTTGGTGCCCTTCATGATCCAGACGGTGAGCTCCTGGCCCTTGCCGTCGGTGGAGGCGGCGTCGGTGCCGCCGGCGCAGCCGGCGAGGGCGAGCGTGGCCACGGCGCCGAGCGCCACGGCCGAGAGAATGCGCTTGTGCATTGCGGGGATCTCCTCTTTGAAAAGTCCTGGCAAGCATCGGGTACTCACCGGGGGTTAGGAAAAAGTATCCACGACTAACTAATTACCTGCAAGTTCCTCTCACAATCGTCATGCGGCCGTAACATCAGGTTCCCCCGGTAGGCTCCCCGGATGGTTCGCCGCACCCCTGACAAGGACCGTTCGACGGTCGCCCGCCACGCGACGCTCCCCTCCCCCGGGCCTGCCAGAGGATTCCTCAAGATCGCCGGGATCACGCTGGGTGTCGTGCTGGTCTCCGCGATCGCTGTCGCCGCGTTCGTCGTGACCGACTACTTCAACCGCTTCAACGAGGGCGCCGTCACGCTGGAAGACGCTCCCGAGGTCGAACCCCCCTCCATCAGCGCCTTCCCCGGCGAGTTCAGCGTGCTGCTGATCGGCACCGACGAGTGCGGCGAAGTGTCGACGGGCCTGCTGGGCGAGCGCTGCTCGGAAGCGGACGGCGGGATCCTCAACGACGTGAACCTGCTCGTGCATGTGTCGGCGGAACCGCGCAAGGTCACCGTGATCTCGTTCCCCCGCGACCTGATGCTCGAGACCCCCGAGTGCACCCTGCCCGACGGCTCCGTCGCCTCGGCGACGCGCAAGACCCAGATCAACTCGGTCTTCCAGCGGGCAGGCATCTCATGCGTGGCGAAGACCATCACCGACCTCACCGGCGTGGAGATCCCCTTCGCCGCCAAGATCGACTTCGACGGGGTGATCGACGTCACCGACGCCATCGGCGGGGTCGAGGTGTGCATCGGTGGCGAGGGCATCCGCGACGACCAGACGGCCATCGACTGGGAGCCGGGACCGCGCACGGTCTCGGGCTACGAAGCCCTGCAGTTCATCCGCACGCGGCACGGCGTCGGCGACGAGAGCGACATGGCACGGGTGTCGAACCAGCAGCAGTACATGTCTCGTCTGGTGAAGAAGATCATGAGCGACGAGGTGCTGTCCGACCCGGGCAAGGTGCTGGGGCTCGCGAACACCGTCGTCGACAACATCGATCCGAGCGACAAGCTGGCCAACCCGGTCCGGCTCGCCCAGCTCGCACTATCGGTCAAGGATGTGCCGTTCTCGGAGTTCGTCTTCCTGCAGTACCCGGTGTTCGCCGATCCCGACGATTCCGACCGCGTGATCCCGAACCGCGACGCCGCGGCCACCATCTGGGACGCCCTGAAGGCGGGCCAGCCCGTGCAGCTCACCGGCGATGTCAGCAACAACGGAGGCGTCGAGCTCGTCGAACCGGCACCGGGCGCCGAGGCGGAGGTTCCGACGACGGATCCCGCGACCGACGCCCCCGCGACGGAGGCTCCGGTGCCGCGCGCGACGCTCGACTCCGCCATCTCCGGGCAGACGGCCGAGCAGGAGACCTGCGCGAACGGCAGGCAGCGCTGACGCTGTGCCCCCAGCGCGTAGGCTCGTGCCCATGGGCCGGACGAGATCGCGAGACACCGAGCACCCCCAGACCCGACTCGATCACGGCGGCATCGCCAGCATCATTCCGTCGGAGTTCACGAGCGGTTTCGAGCTGATCGTCGACGGCACCCCGCAGTCGCACGTCGACCTGGACGACCCGACGCACCTGCACTTCGAGTACATCGTGCGCATGGGAGCGGTGATCGACCAGCTCGCACCGGGTGCGCTGACGGCCGTGCACCTCGGTGCCGGTGCGCTGACGATCCCCCGCTATATCGAGGCCACGCGCCCGGGCTCACGTCAGCAGGTCATCGAACTCGAAGCCCCGCTCGCGCAGCTGGTGCGGGAGCACCTCCCGCTGCCCAAGGGCGCACCGATCCGGGTCAGGATCGGTGATGCCCGCGAGGGAGTCGCGAAGCTGCCGAGCGCGCTGCGGGCGCAGTGCGACCTCGTCGTCTCCGACGTGTATTCGGGGGCGCAGACGCCCGCCCACCTCACCAGCGTCGAGTTCTACCGCGAGCTGGCGGAGCTGCTGTCGACCGACGGTGTGCTCCTCGTCAACGTCGCCGACGGTCCCGGGCTCGCGTTCGCCCGCCGTCAGGCCGCGACGATCGCGCACGTACTCCCCGAGATCGGCATCCTCGCCGACACCCAGGTGCTCAAGGGGCGACGCTTCGGGAACCTCGTCATCGCCGCTTCGGCCACTCCCCTGCCGACGGAGTGGCTGCCGCGCATCCTGGCCGCGGGTCCCCACCCCGCGAAGATCGCGCAGGGCGCAGAGGTCGACGCGTTCATTCAGGGCGCACGGATCGTCACCGACGTCGACGCCGTCGCCTCCCCTCGGCCGGACGCTTCGCTCTTCCTGCGCTGAGCCACGACGCGGTCATCCGGCACCCCGGGAAGAACCGACGCAGCGGGGCGACGGCGTGTCGAGGACAGGATGCCGCGACCAGGGCGCGCCGCCCCCACGAGCCCACGACCGGAAGGCAGACTGGTAGGGGACGCTGCGGAAGGAGAGCAATGAGTTTCATCCGGGGATACGACCAGGAGACCCTCCGCGAAAAGGTCGATCTCGATGAGTGCGAGACACGTCTCGCGGAGATCGATTCGCAGCGCAGCCTGCCCGCTCTGCTGGAGCGCGTGTGGCTGCTGAAGGTGCTCGACCGCCTCGACGAGGCGCTCGATCTGGCAGATGAGACGGTGCGCCAGGCACGCATGGCCGGCACTCGCAAGGACGTTCTGCGCGCCCGCGTGCTGCACGCGACGATCCTGCAGTACCGTGGCGCGCATGCCGCGGCCGAACAGGAGCTCTCGACCTGCGCGACCGAGGCGGAAGGGCAGCGTTGGCTGTCGATCGCCGCCTTCGCCTATCAGCACCACGGCAAGAACGCCTACGACGCGGGCGACTACGAGACCGCCAGGGAGAGCTTCAAGCAGTCGCTGTTCCTTCGCCGTGAGTCCGGCGCGCAGGACAGCGAGCTCGAGACCGCGCTCCTGGCCATCGAGGCCGTCGAGCGGCGTCGCCCGCCGCAGCTCATCGCGGGCTGACCCCGTGCCGCGACGATGTCGGCGGCATGGCTTAGCCTGATCGCATGGCGGAACTTGACCGTGTGCGCGTCTGGGGCGAAGCACTGATCATGCTGCATCTCGACGACAGCTGGTCCTTCGGCTTCGACAATGCCAAGCGTCGGGCCGGCCAATGCGACTACACGAAGAAGCGCATCACCGTGTCGCGCTACCTCGCCGCACGCTTCGAAGACGACGACATCCACCAGGTGCTGCTGCACGAGGTCGCGCACGCCCTCGCCGGCCACGCGGCAGCGCATGGACCGGTATGGAAGCGCGTCGCCCGCGACCTCGGCTACGTCGGCGGCACGACCCATCACGGTGAGACGGCCGTGGAGCTCGCGCCCTGGGTGGGCAGCTGCCCCGCGGGGCACGTGACCTACCGGCACCGTCGCCCCACGAGACCCACATCTTGCGCGCGCTGCTCGCGGACGTTCGATTCCCGGCATCTGTTCGCCTGGACCCGACGCGAGATCTCGACCGACGTGCGCCTCGCTGCGCAGATGCCGCGCTGACGGCGACTCAGTCGTTCGGCTCGTCGAGGCTTTCGGACCGCGTGGCCTCCGCCGCATCGGGGGAATTGCGCCGGCGACGCAGCAGCGCGGTGATCGCGCGCCAGCCGACCAGGAAGGCCCCGAGCACGAGGGTCGCCACGATGATGAACGGCACCTCGGCGGTGTCGCCGCTGAGCACGCGGATGAGCATTCCTCCCGCGACCGTCACGATCCAGACCACGGCACCCCACAGCACGGACCAGGGGCGGCGTGGCCGACCGGGCAGCAGCGCCGCGAGGAGATGCCCGATGAGCAGGGCGATCAGGAAGGGCCACGCCGTGAGCAGGAAACCGGCAGGGTTCTCGTCATGGGAGGCGCGGCCGATCGCGGCGAAGATCAGCACGAGCACGACATCGACGACGACAGCGGGAAGGTACCTCATGCCACGACCCTACGTGCCTCGAACCGAAGCAGCGCCCGCCCCGCGGCATCCGGCGGAATAACCGCACCCGAAGCGGGCGTCACTCGAAACGGGTGAACGATCCGTCGCGCAGCACCGGTACGAGATCGACCGCGTCGAGCACGGCGGCGTCCGCCACCGATGTCGGCACCAGTCCCGACGCTTCGATGCGGGCGGTAGCGATGACTCCGTCGGCGAGCTCGCGGCCGGAACCGCTCGCACCGACCATGTGCCGCACGGCGCCGCGGAGAGCATGGAAGCCCTCCGCGGCCACCGCAGCATCCGGAGCCGTGTGATCGATGCCCCGAGCAGAGAGCGCCGACACGATCGCTCCGGCTCCGAGCTGGTCCTCGACCGCAAACCGCAACGTCCCCGCGGAGTCGAGCTCACCCGCCGCGATGACGGCGACCGAAGTGCGTGCCTGCCGTCGTTCCTGGATGGTCTGCACCGCCCGCGCGACAGCCGCCGCGTTGCGGATGCCTCCCACGAGCACCGTCGAGTCCGTGGAGGCCGCGGCGCACACGGCTGCACCGTTGCGGGACCAGCGCTGCGCCTCTTCCAGTGCGACGGTGACGCCCGAGGCCGTGGCATCGATGACCGTAGAGGAGAACCGCAGCACATCGACGACCACGACGACATCGGCGGTGGCGAGACGGGCGAGACCCGCAGTGCCCCAGTCGAGGCGGACCTGGTACGTGGACTGATCGAACGGCGACGGCATCCGACCAGCCTAGAGGCGTCAATCCGCTGCGAGCGCCTCGACCGGAGCCACCCTGGTGGCCAACCTCGTGGGCGTCGCCGCCGCCACCAGCGTGAGCACCGCCGTCGCGACGACGATGATGGCGACCGGGATCCACGGGATCTGCGGAGCCACGAGCCCCGCCGGGGTGAACTCCGGCAGCGTCGGCACCGAGCCCAGCAGCGACTGCGCGGCGATCCAGCCGTACGCGACGCCCAGCACGAGCCCCGTCAGAGTCGCCGCGACCGTGATGTGCGTGGCTTCGAGCAGCACCATCCGTCGCACCTGGCGGTTGGACAGACCGATCGAGCGCAGCAGTCCCAGCTCCCGGCGCCGCTGCACCACCCCGATCGTGAGCAGGTTCACCAGACCGACCGCGGCGATCACGGCCGAGACGGCGACCAGCACCATCATCACCGCAGCGAACGCATCCATCGGGGCGAAGAACTCCTCCGGGACCTCGCCCGTGACCTGGCTCATCATCAGACGCTTGGCCGATTCGAGGGCCACGGCGAACATCGTCACCAGGGTCACCCCCATCACCACGCCGATCGCCATCCGCGACGAGCGCTCCGGGTAGCGCAGTGCGTTCTCGGCGGCGAGGCGCGCGGTCGCACTCGACCCGAACATGCGTCCCACCAGGCGCAGGACCGGCGGCATGAACAGGACGGATCCGAGAGCGAGGCCCGTGAACGAGAGCACGCCTCCGAAGAAGGCGACCACGACACCGAGCGGCGTGAGGAGTCCGACCAGCACGCCGCCCACCAGGAGCGCGGCGCCGGCGATCAGCAGCACCCAGGCGCCGATGTGCCGCCCCGCCTTGCCGGAGACCTCGTCGTGCGTGCGCTCGACCGAACCGCCGAGTGCCTGCAGCGGGGTCACCGACAGCACGCGCCGGGAGCCTGCCCACGCCGCCGCCCAGGTGGTGAGGGCGACACCGATCGCCGGCAGCGCCACGAACGGCTGGGCGAGCGAGAAGTCGGAGGGGGCGTTGTCGATCAGCTGCCCGCCGATCTGCACCCCGATCACCGCGAGCAGGAGGCCGGCGAGCAGACCGATCGCCGCGCCGAGAAGCCCGACGACGAGTCCCTGCTTTCCGACCTCTGACCGCTGCGAACGCGCAGTCGCCCCGATCAGACGCATGAGCGCGATCTGACGGGTGCGTCCGGCGATGATCGTCGAGAAGGTGTTCGCGGTGACGATGGCGGCGACATACATCGCGACCACGGTCAGCAGCACCGACAGCAGGGCCACCACGAAGGCGAGCGTCCCGCTGTCACCGATGAAGGGGTCGGCCTGCAGCACGGCGCCGATGTAGGCGGTGATCTCGACGAGGAGCACACCGAACGCGGCAGACAACGCAGCGACCAGGATGCTCGCGCCCATCCCCCGATCGCGCAGCCACGCCAGCCGGGGGCCGGTCGCCCGCGATTCGGGGACGACCGTGGCGACGGCGGTCATGCCGCCACCTCGGCGGCGAGCATGTAGGCCGAGATCTCCTCGGCGCTCTGGCGCGGGTGGTCGGCGACGATGCGGCCGTCGCCGAGGTAGAGCACGCGGTCGGCGTGGCTCGCGGCGATCGCGTCGTGCGTGACCATCGCGATGGACTGGCCGTGCTCGCGGCTCGCGGTGGCGAGCAGTCGCAGCACCTCGCGCCCGGTCTTCGAGTCGAGGTTTCCGGTGGGCTCGTCGGCGAAGACCAGATCCGGTGCGGTGGCGAGGGCACGGGCGATGGCCACGCGCTGCTGCTGACCGCCGGACAGCTGGTGCGGACGATGAGCGAGACGCGAACCGAGCCCGAGCGTCTCGACAAGTCCGTCGATGCGCGCCCGCTCGATCGCACTCGGCCGACGACCGTCGAGCTCGAACGGAAGCATGATGTTGCCGAGCGCATCGAGCGTCGGGACCAAGTTGAACGCCTGGAAGATGAAGCCGACGCGTCGACGCCGCAGGATCGTGAGGTCGATGTCACCGAGGCCGGTGATCTCGGTGTCTCCGATCCAGGCACGCCCTTCGGTGGGATTGTCGAGTCCCGCCATGATGTGCATCAGGGTGGACTTGCCGGAACCGGACGGCCCCATGATCGCGGTGAACTGCCCACGGCGGATGCCGACGCTCACATCGTCCAGCGCACGGACGGTGCCCTCGCCGGAGCCGTAGGTCTTCTTCAGGTGCTGGACGCGGGCGGCGAGCCCGAGGTCGGTGGTCGTGATCTCCATGACTCCGACGTTATTTCCGCGGCCCCGCGCGGGTCATCGCTCCCGGGGACCCTTCCGCATACATCGCAAGGATGATCTGCGGGGTCGGCCGGAGCGCGCGGGGGATCAGGCGAGGCCGTGCTCGAAGGCGAAGACCACCAGCTGCACGCGGTCGCGCAGCGCGAGTTTGCTGAGGATGCGACTGATGTGCGTCTTCACGGTCGCCTCGCTCAGATACTCGCGAGCGGCGATCTCGGAGTTCGAGAGCCCGCGGGCGGCGAGCGCGAAGATCTCCCGCTCACGGTCCGTGAGGTCGGTGTACTGCGCGGGCACGGGCTTGGGTGCCTCGGCGAAGTGCTCGAACAGGTCGCGCGTCGCCGAGGCGGCGATCACACTCGACCCCGAGTGCACCGTGCGGATCGCGGCGAGCAGGAACTCGGGGTCGGCGTCCTTGAGGAGGAAGCCGCTCGCCCCCTGACGGATGGCCCGCGCCGCCGCCTCGTCGAGGTCGAACGTGGTGAGCATGACGATGCGCGGCGGCTCCGGGCGTGCCAGGATCTCGGCGGTCGCGGTGAGCCCGTCCATGACGGGCATCCGGATGTCCATCAGCACCACGTCCGGGCGGGTCATGCGGACGACGTCGAGCGCCTCCTTCCCGTCGCCGGCTTCCCCCACCACTTCGAGGTCGGGCTGGGAGGCGACGAGCATCCGGATGCCGGCACGGAAGAGCGCCTGGTCGTCGACGAGCACGACTCTGATCATTCGGAGACTCCGATCGGGAGCGTGGCGTGGACGACGAACTGTGTCCCTCGGCGCTCGGCTTGCAGACTACCGCCGACGAGCTGTGCGCGTTCACGCATGCCGATGACTCCGTGTCCGCCCGGCGCGACGGTCGCCTCGCCCGTGACCGTGTTGCGCACGTCGACGTCGACACGATCCGGCAGCCAGGCGAGGTTCACGTCGACCGCGCCGTCGCCGTGTCGGATCGCGTTCGTGAGTGCTTCCTGCAGGATGCGGTAGACCGCGAGCTGGATGGCGGCGGGCGGCTCCCCCGGCGGCGTCGGATCGACCGTGACCCGCGGTTCGATGCCCGCCTGTCTCACCTGCGCGAACAGCGCTTCGAGATCGGCGAGCGTGGGCTGCGGACCGTCGCCCTGCCGGTGCCGCAGCTGCGTGAGGAGCATCCGCACGTCGCTCAGAGCGCCGCGTGCCGTCTGGGCGATGGTCCCGAGTGCCTCGGTCGCGACTTCGGGTTTCACGGCGGCGGCGTATCGGGCGCCATCGGCCTGCGCGATCACGACCGCGAGCGAGTGCGCGACCACGTCGTGCATGTCGCGCGCGATGCGCACGCGCTCCTGCTCCTCCGCGGCGAGCGCCTCCGCCTGCAGCTGAGCCGACCTGGTGCCGCGAGCGCGCAGCACCACACGCCACAGCAGTCCGCACACCCAGGCGAACCCGAGCGCCATGACCGAGACGACGAGGAGGAGCGTGCCCGCGGTGACCTTCTCCCAGCCGGACCCGGTTCCGAAGGCGACGCCGTTCACGATGATCATGAAGACGGCCGCGACGAACCCTCCGAACAACGCGGATCCGAAGCCCCACCAGAGCACACGGCGCGTGCCCCACGCCGAGGTGGCGTAGAGCACGAGCAGGATCGCGAAGTTCACCGGGAGCGGCCCGAAGCCGGACAGCATCTGCAGCACGGCACCGGCCCACGCAGCGGCGAGGGCCCACCCCGGGGCGAGCCGGCCGATCGCGACGCCACCGCACATCAGCACGCTCGCGATGAAGACACCCACGACCGCGAACCCCCCGATCGCGTCGTTGCCCGTCCCCGGCCCGTAGAACACGAGCGAGGTCGGTACGAGTACGAGGAACAGCAGCGCCGCCCCGACGATGTCGAGGATCAGCGCGGTGCGGGAGAGCGGGCGGATCACTCCCCCACGCTACGCGAGGGCCTGGCCGCGGGCATCCGTCGCGGGATGTATCTGGGCCGCGTCAGGCCCGGGCGATGATCTCGCCGTGCGGCACCAGGTACCACCCGTCGCCGTCGTCGGCCCAGCGCTTCCAGGCGTCGCTGATCTCCTGCAGATCGGCCCGCGTCGCCATGTCGCTGTCGACGAGCTGCCGCGCGAGCGCCGACTCGAGGATGCGGTCGGCCCACATGCCGCCCCACCAGGCCCGCTCGGCGGGAGACGCGTAGCACCAGGTGGATGCCGTCGCGGTGATGTCCGTGAATCCCGCGGCGCGCGCCCAGGACAGCAGCCGGCGTCCCGCATCCGGCTCCCCGCCGTTGGCCCGTGCCGCCGTGCGGTACAGGGTGAGCCAGCGATCGAGCTCCGGCAGTTCCGGGAAGCAGAGGAAGCCCGCGTAGTCCGCGTCTCGCGCGGCGACGATCCCCCCGGGAACGGCGACGCGGCGCATCTCGCGCAGGGCCGTCACCGGGTCGCCGACGTGCTGGAGCACCTGGTGCGCGTGCACGACATCGAACGAGTCGTCGGGAAAGCTCAGCGCGTGCACGTCCTCGATCGAGAACGAGAGGTTGGTGAGCCCGCGCTCGGCCACGAGTCCCTGCGAGAGCGACAGGGCGCTCTCATCGATCTCGGTGGCCGTGACGTGGGCGACGATGCCGGCGAAATCGGCCGTGATGCTGCCCGGCCCCGCACCCACGTCGAGAAGACGGGTCGTGGCGGTGAGGTGCGGGCGAAGGTACTCGGCGGAGTTCGCGATGTCGCGCACGTTGTGCGAGCGGAGGACGGATTCGTGATGTCCATGCGTGTACGAGGCCATGCGGCCCAGTCTGGCAGAGCGTGCGCTCAGTGCAGGTCGGCGACCATGCGACGGATGGCCTCGCGGTCGGGCTTACCCGAGGAGAGCACCTCGATCTCGTCCACCATGATCAGCCGGACGGGACGGGCGTGCTTGCCGAGTTCGTCCTCGACGGCGTCGCGAGCGTGCGCGAGCTGCTCCGACTCGCTGCGGCGGAGCACCTCGCCCCGAGCCGCGACGATCACGGACGCCTCGCCCCAGCGCTCATCCTCCACGCCGACGACCACGGCCTCATGAAGGCCCGCGATCCGGCGGACGATCCGCTCCACACGGTCGAGGGAGATGTTGATCCCCCCGGACACGATCACGTTGTCGGCGCGGCCGTGCACACGGACGACACCGTCTTCGACGAGGCCGAGATCGCCCGTGCGGTACCAGCGGATGCCGTGCTCATCGCGCACGAACGTGCGGGCGGTCAGCGACCCGTCGCCGAGATACCCCTCGGCGAGCATGGGACCGGCGATGCGCAGCTCACCGTCGACCGTCCGCACGCCGACCGTGTCGAGGGGCACACCGTCGTAGACGCATCCCCCACTGGTCTCGGTCGAACCGTAGGTGCGCACCAGTCGCACACCGAGGTCGGCCGCCCGTTCCCGCAGCGGCTCCGGGAGGGCCTGGCCGCCCACCAGGATCGCCCGATAGGCCTGCAGTGCCGCCCGCACGGCGGTGTCATCCGCCGCGTCGAGCAGGGTCGCGACCTGAGCGGGGACGAGGGAGGTGTACGGGTCGGGGATCCCCGCCTTCGACGCCGGCCGCAGCATCTCGAGAGTCGCCTCGGCGAACGACACCGGCGAGAACCGGCCCTCTATCCGTGCCGGTCGCGTGTCGGCGAGGATCGACCGCACCAGCACCTGAAGCCCCGCGACATAGCCGGCCGGCAGCGCGAGCAGCCAGCGTCCGCTGCCGATGCGCGCCGCCGTGGCCTCGGCACTCGCCCGCAGGGCCTCCCCGCTCAGGGCGACCCGCTTCGGGATGCCGCTCGATCCCGACGTCGCGATCACGGCGGCGAGGCCGTCCGCCACGTTCTCCGGGGCGCCGTCCACCATCCCGAGTCCCAGAGCAGGGCCCCCGTCGAGCGCACGCCGCAGGGCTTCCCGCAGCAGAACCGGATCTTCGGCATCCGTGGGGATCAGGGCGGTCATGCGGGTCTCCGACTCAGTAGTGCCAGGGGAAGGAGGACCAGTCGGGGTCGCGCTTCTCGAGGAACGAGTCGCGACCCTCGACGGCCTCGTCGGTGCCGTAGGCGAGGCGGGTGGCCTCTCCCGCGAAGACCTGCTGACCGACCAGCCCGTCGTCGACGGCGTTGAAGGCGAACTTCAGCATGCGGATCGCCGTCGGCGACTTGGTCAGCACCGTGCGCGCCATCTTCAGCGCCTCGCGCTCGAGCTCGGCATGCGGCACCACGCGGTTCACCGCACCCATCTCGTACGCACGCTGGGCGGAGTACTCCTCGGCGAGGAAGAACACCTCGCGGGCGAACTTCTGCCCCGTCTGGCGGGCCATGTAGGCGGAGCCGTAGCCGGCGTCGAAGCTGCCCACGTCGGCGTCCGTCTGCTTGAAACGCGCCTCTTCCGCGGAGGCGATCGTGAGGTCGCAGACCACGTGCAGGGAGTGTCCGCCGCCGGCCGCCCATCCGGGCACGACCGCGATGACGACCTTCGGCATGAAGCGGATGAGCCGCTGCACCTCGAGGATGTGCAGACGGCCGACGGCGGCACGGCCCGCGCCGTCGACGATCGCGGTCTCCGTGTCGGAGTACTTGTAGCCGTCGCGACCGCGGATGCGCTGGTCACCGCCCGAGCAGAACGCCCAGCCGCCATCCTTCGGGCTCGGGCCGTTGCCCGTGAGCAGCACCGCACCGATGTGCGCATCCTGCCGGGCGATGTCGAGCGCGCGGTAGAGCTCATCCACGGTGTGCGGACGGAACGCGTTGCGCACCTCCGGCCGGTTGAACGCGATGCGTGCGACTCCGCCGTCACGTGAGACGTGCGCGGTGATGTCGGTGTAGTCCTCAGCACCGGGCGCGAGCACCCATTCGGCCGGGTCGAAGAGGTCGGAGACGAATGCGGTGGTCACGGCATCCAGCCTATTCCTCGCGCCCGCGGCGAGCGCGCCAGGCCTTCATCCAGCCGTCGATGATGGTCCAGGTCTGGACGGCGATGATGCCGACTCCGGTGATCACCGCGAGGATGCGCAACGTGTCGGCGTCCACCCCGTTGTCGGCGAACACGAACTCCACGAACTCCGGGTTCAGCAGCTCGTCCCGCACGAGAAGTGTCACCGCCCAGGTGGCGAACGCGATCGAGAGCGCCGTGTTGACGACGGCGAGACCGACCGTCCACCGGCGTCGGCGGTACACGGCGACAGCCAGGACGGCGTCGGCGAGCATGATGGCGAGGAGCACGGTCATCCCCCACGGCCAGAGCCCGGAGTTCAGGATCGGGATCGGATCGCCGCCGGTCGGGAAGAACCCGCGGGTCGCATCCCACACCACGGCGGCGACGCCGATGCCGAGGAAGACGAGAGTGGCGATCATGTCGCTGCGCGCGGCGCCGTTCTCGGTCGGCACGGGCAGCTGGTCGACGTCCCACTTCTCCCCCGTGTCGGCACCGGTGCGCTCGAGCACGACGAACACCAGCGTCACCCAGAAGCACACGTGAACGACGACCGAGAGGGTGACGGCGACGATCGCGCCGATCACGTCTCCGACCGTCGCCCCCTCGATCAACTTCGCGATCGCGACACCCACGGCGGCGCAGGCCGGAACGATGATCAGCAGCAGCTTGAGCAGCCGCCACCAGGTCAGGTAGTAACGGGGGCCGATGAGGTGCAGAGGGCGATCCGCATACCCGGCGGCCAAGACCCCGGGGTCGCCGAGATCGGTGAGGACCGCGCGTTCGGCGGCCTCTGGCGCCTCACCCTGCTCGACTCGCGCCTCGACCGCATCGGTGATGGAGGCTTCGAGCTCGGCGCGGACATCGTCCTGCGCATCCGGCCGAAGACTACGGATCGTGGCACTGATGTACCGCTCGGTGAGCGTGGCTGTGGTGGTCATGTCAGTTCTCCTCTGCAGTGAGGGACGCGATCGCCATGGTGAGCGATCGCCATTCGTCGGTGAGGGTGTCGGCGAGGCGGATGCCGGCGTCCGAGGTGCGGTAGAACTTGCGCGGCCTCGCCTCCTCGGTGTTCCACTCGCTCGTGAGGTACTCCTGCTTCTCCAGGCGGCGCAGCAGCGGATACAGGGTGTTCGCATCCGTCGCGAAGCCGCGCTTCTCGAGCTGGTCGAGCAGCGAATAGCCGTAGCCCGGCGTGCGCAGCAGCTGCAGGCAGGCCAGCACCACGGTGCCGCGCCGCAGCTCCTGCAGGTGCGTGTCGAGCGTCTCGTTCATGCAGCCCACATTACTGTGCGTCACACACTATTGTCCAGCGTACGTTTCGGACAGTCCCGGGGCGGACGGGAAGGGGGAAGTAGCGTGGAGTCATGACGCTCGAGATCACGCGCATCGACCCGTTCGACACCGCGGAGGTGGACGCCTGGTGGGATGCCTATGCAGCCGCCGAACGTGCCGACCGCGGATCCGACATCCCGGTCTGGTCCCGCGAGGAGACGCGCAACGCGATGCAGCAGCAGTCCCAGACTCTCGAGCGACGCCCCCTCCTGCTGCGCGACGACGGCACTGTCGTCGGCGCAGCGGGCCTCGCACTCCCCCTCAAGGACAACACGCACGTCGCGCACCTCGCCGTCCACGTGCCGCCGGCGCATCGACGGCGCGGAGTCGGCAGCACCGCCCTGGCCTTCCTCGAGGCAGAAGCCGCCGAGGCCGGACGCACCACCGCGCAGGGCGACACCTCGTGGCCGTACGAGCTCGGATCCGACGGCAAGGGCGCACCCGGTCGCGAGTTCGCCCGCCGCCACGGCTACGCGCTCGCGCTCGGCGACGTGCAGAACCGGCTCGCACTCCCGCTCGACCTCGAGGTGCTCGACCGGATCGACGCCGACATGGCTGCGGCGACCCGGGGCTACTCGGTCCGGAGCTGGATCGGACCGGTGCCGGACGACGTCGTCGAAGGCTGGGCGATCCTCGACGCCTCGATCGATACCGAAGCCCCCAGCGGCGATCTCGACATCGCACCCGCGAAGCCCGACGTGGAGAGCATCCGCGAGCAGGAGGAGCTCCTCGTCAGGCAGAACCGTCTTCCGATCGGCACCGTCGCGCTGACGCCGGAGGGTCAGGTCGCCGCCTACACCCAGCTCGTCGTGTCGGGCGACGACGGCAATGCGTACCAATGGGGCACGCTCGTGCGCCGGGCCGACCGCGGCCACCGCCTCGGCACGGCGGTGAAGATCGCGAACCTCCGCCTGTTGCAGCACCGAGCTCCTCATGCACCTGCCGTCTACACGTACAACGCGGAATCGAACGCACACATGCTCGCCGTGAACACGCTTCTCGGGTTCATTCCCACCGAGCGGATGGGCGAGCTGCAGAAACACCTGGCCTGACGTGCAGCGGTCGCAGGCCTCCCGGGGACAGAATGGGCACATGATCCCGCCGCTCTCAGACCTGCTCGACTCGGCCAGGGTCGTCGCCCTCCCGATGCACAGTCGCTTCCGCGGCGTCGACGTGCGGGAGGCACTGCTCTTCGAGGGGCCGGAGGGGTGGGCGGAGTTCTCACCGTTCGTGGAGTACGAAGACGCGGAGGCGGCCACATGGCTCGCGGCCGCGATCGACTTCGCATGGCGCGAGCAGCCGGAGCCGCTACGGGATCGGATCGGCGTGAACGCCACGGTGCCCGCGATCGAGGCGTCGCGCGTGCCCGAGCTGCTGGCGCGATTCCCCGGATGCCGCACAGCGAAGGTCAAGGTCGCCGAGCCGGGGCAGACCCTCTCCGACGACGTGGCGCGCGTTCGCGCCGTGCGCGAGACGATGGGCCCCGAGGGCCGCATCAGGGTCGACGCGAACGGAGCCTGGAACGTCGACGAGGCCGAGCACGCCGTGCATGCGCTGGGCGAGTATGACCTGGAGTACGTGGAGCAGCCCTGCGCGACGGTGCCGGAGCTGGCGGATCTCCGCAGGCGCGTGAAGTACATGGGCATCCCGGTCGCCGCCGACGAGAGCGTGCGCAAGTCGTCCGATCCGCTCGCGGTCGCCCGTGCCGGCGCGGCCGACCTGCTCGTGATCAAGGCGCAGCCCCTCGGCGGCATCACTCACGCGCTGCAGATCGTCACCGCCGCGGGGCTCCCCGTCGTGGTCTCGAGCGCCCTGGACACCGCGATCGGCCTGTCTCAGGGAGCCGCCCTCGCTGCGGCCCTCCCGACACTCGACTACGACTGCGGGCTCGGCACGGCGTCGCTGTTCCTCGACGACGTGGCCGACCTGCGCCCGGTCGACGGCTCGATCCCGGTCGGCCGAGTGACACCCGATGCGGAGGCACTCAGTCGTCTCGCCGCATCGGACGAACGACGCGAATGGTGGCTCGCGCGCCTCGCCCGCTGCCACTATGAGCTCTCGACCGCCGCACACTGAGGCCGACTGCCGCGGCGAGGACCCCGTCGCACGTCACCGCGGAGGCCCGCCGAGCACCTCGGCGAGGTGGCGCGTCGCGAGGTCGGCAGTGTGCGGACCGTGGCCGCCTTCCGCGCCGAAGATCGTGAGGATCTCGGCGTCGTGCTCCCCATCGGCGCCGAACCAGTGCGGCGTGCGTGTATCGAACTCCGCGACCTCTCCGGCCTCGAGCATGATGTCGCGGTCACCCACGATGAGCCGGATGCGTCCGGTGAGCACATACATCCATGACGACCCCTCATGCGAGGTGAGCTTCGGCTCCGAGGCCTCGGAAGGCACGATGATCTTCCACGCATGCCTCTCGCCCGGCTGGCGTGTGAGCGCCACCACAGTGCGCCCGTTGACCCGCCGCGGGCGCAGCCGCACCCGCGGGTCGCCGGTCTCGGGAGCGCCCACGAGGTCGTCCAGCGACACCCGGTACATGCGCGCGAGCGGCAGGAGCAGCTCCAGGCTCGCGCGCCGCTGACCCGTCTCCAGGCGCGAGAGAGTGCTCTTCGAGATACCCGTGGCCGACGCGACCTCGGCGAGTGTCGTTCCTCGTCGAAGGCGCAGCGCCTGGAGCCTCGGACCGATCTGCTCCAGCGTCGCGTCGATGACCGCCTCGTGTTCGTCCATGGCCTCATCCCATCACCGCCATCCCGCTTTCGGCAACTCGTGTTGCTGTTCAGTGAAGACGCGATCGATGCTGAGGACATGACCGTGACCACGACTTCCCCCCTTCGCTCAGGCACGGCCGGGCTCGCTCTCAGCGTGCTGGTCGCGTCCCTCGGCACCAGCGCCGCCAACGTGGCGCTCCCCACGATCGCCCGAGACCTGGATGGCACCTTCTCCCAGACACAGTGGGTGGCGCTCGCGTACCTGCTGGCGATGACAGCGACCAGCCTCACGGTGGGATACCTGGGCGACCTCCTCGGGCGAAGACGCATCCTGGGGATCGGCATCGTCATCTTCACCCTCGCTGCCGTGCTCTGCGCGCTCGCTCCGACGCTGGGGGTGCTGATCGGCGCCCGCGCTCTGCAGGGTGTCGGCGCTGCCGTGATGATGGCGCTCCCTCTCGCCCGTGCCCGCGACATGGTCGCGCCGGAGCGCCTCGGACGTGTCATGGGTCTGCTGGGGACGACGGCCGCAGTGGGCACCGCCTCAGGCCCCGCGCTCGGCGGCCTCCTGATCACGGTGGCGGGGTGGCCGGCGATCTTCGCAGCAATGGCGCCGCTCGGCGTGCTGGTCGCGGTTCTGACCGGCATGACCGATCGCGGTACTTCCGCGGCGAGCGGGCCCCGACGCGGATTCGACATCGGCGGCGTGCTGCTGCTGACGGCGGCCGTCACCTTCTACACGCTCGGCGTGACCTCGCCCGGTGCCGACGGATCCTGGCCGACGATGCCGCTCCTCGGCGGCGCGATCGTCACTGCCGCTCTGTTCGCCCTCCGGGAGGCCCGCGCTTCCCATGCGCTCCTGCCGCCGGCTCTGCTCCGCAATCGCGACGTCTCGATCGGGGCCGTGCTCAACCTGATCGTGGGCACGGTCATGATGAGCACTCTCGTGGTCGGCCCATTCTTCCTCGCGGGAGGGCTGCACCTCGCTCCGGCCGCGATCGGGGCGACCATGGCCGCGGGACCGCTCGCCTCCATCTGCACCGGCGTGATCGCCGGCCGCGCGGTCGACCGGTTCGGCACGCGGCTCATGACCACGGCGGGGCTCTCGGCCATGGTCGTCGGAGCCCTCGCGCTCGCGTTGCTGCCCTCCTGGTGGGGGCTCATCGGATACATCACGGGCACTGTGCTGCTCGCCCCCGGGTACCAGCTGTTCCTGGCGGCGAACAACACCGGAGTCCTGAGTGCGACGCCGACAGAGCACCGCGGTGTGACGTCAGGATTGCTCGGCCTGTCCCGCAATCTCGGGCTCGTCACTGGCGCCTCCGTGCTCGCGGCACTCTTCGCCGCAGCCTCCGGCGCAGCAGAGATCGCGACCGCAACGCCGGAGGCGCTCACCGCAGCGCTGAAGGTGACGTTCCTCGTGACGGCTGCGCTCCTGGCCGGTGCCGCACTGCTCTCCCTCGCAGCGAGCCGTCAGACCTCGAGGGCCCGGGGAACGGCGACGCCGACTACGGCTCGATGAGCAGCTGCACCAGGCGGCCGAGCTCCTCGCCACCGGAGTGCCGAAGCTGCGCGTCGTCCTGGCCGGCCATCGCTCCTCGCACGGTCATGCCCTCCCAGATGATCATGAGCATGCGCGCGGCGATCTCGGCCGGGAGCCGCAGCCGCAGCAGGCCTGCCGAGATGATGTCGTCGACGATCTGCGCGATGCTCGAGACCATCTCGCGCTCTTGGGCGAGATACGCCTCGCCGAACCTCGCGTCGCGCAGGGCGCGGATGCGGATCTCGCTGAGCAGCATGACGCCGAGGCGGTCGTCTCCGCCGAGCTCCATGATCTGCTGCACGAGATCGATCGGATCGCACCCCTCGACGAGGGCACCGGCGGCGGTCAGCTCCTCGACACGGGTGCGCACCGCGTTCACGCGCACTTCGGAGACGCTGGCGGCGAGCATGAGGAACAGCTCGTCCTTGGACTCGAAGTTCGAGTAGAACGCGCCGCGGGTGAAGCCGGCTCGCTCGCAGACCGCTTCGACCGATGCTCCGTCGAGCCCGACCTCGGCGAAGACCTGCGCCGCCGCTTCGAGCAGACGGGCACGCGTGTTCTCACGGCTGCGGGTTGCGGGTGTCGACATCGAAACCTCCTGACCCTTCACTCTCGCATGATTCACACCCCGCACACAGGCTTGGCCGGGCGGGTCACCTTACGATACATCTATGTATCGGATACACCTGTGTATCCACCCCGCACCCCTCGGAGGATCGCGTGTCCACACTCCTGTCCTCGCTCGGACGCTGGTCCTTCCGGCACCCGTGGCGAGTCCTCGTGTCCTGGCTGCTCGCGCTCGGCATCGCCGGCGCCGGGGCTCTCGTGCTGGGAGCGGGAACAGACAACACGTTCTCCATCCCCGGAACCGAATCGCAGGCCGGTCTCGAGCAGCTCTCCCGTTCGTTCCCGCAGGTGAGCGGCACGAATGCGCAGTTCATCGTGGTCGCCGCCGACGGCGACAAGATCACGGATGACGACTACCGCGAACACATCGAGGACGCCGTCGACGAGCTGGGCGACCTCGACGGCGTGCTCGCCGCCACCTCGCCCTACGACGAGATGGTCAAGGGCATGATCAACGAGGACGACACGGCGGCCATCGTGCGCGTGCAGTTCGACGGCGAGGCCACCGACGTCTCGGACACGACGAAGGATGCGCTGCGCTCGGCCGTGAGCGACCTCGACGGCGTGCTTCCTTCCGGCTCGCAGACCTCGCTCGGCGGCGACCTCTTCGCGATCTCGATCCCCGGCGTCACCCTCACCGAGGCGGTCGGGCTCCTCATCGCGCTCCTCGTGCTCATCGTCACGTTCCGTTCATTCGTGGTGGCCGGGCTCCCCCTGCTCACCGCGATCCTCGGCGTGGGCATCTCGATGGCCGGCATCTTCACCGCGACCGCCTTCGCCACCGTCTCCTCGACCACCCCGCTGCTGGCGCTCATGCTGGGACTCGCGGTCGGCATCGACTACGCGCTGTTCATCATGGCGCGACATCAGGATCAGGTGCGAGAGGGCGTGGATCCGGAGGAATCGGCATCCCGTGCCGTCGGTACCGCCGGATCGGCCGTCGTCTTCGCCGGCGTCACCGTGCTCATCGCGCTGATCGGCCTCGGCTTCGCCGGCATCCCGTTCCTCACCACCATGGGTATCGCGGCCTCCGCCGCCGTCGCCGTCGCCGTCGCGATCGCCGTCACCCTGACCCCCGCTCTGCTCGGATTCATGAAGGGCAAGGTCGTCGGTCGCCCGAAGAAGGTCAAGGCGCCGAAGACGAAGAAGAGCGCGGCATCCGATGCGTCGGAGGAGCCGAAGCCCGTCACGGCCCCGGCGAAGGGCAGCGCCCGCTGGGTCGGCGGCGTCATGAAGCATCCGGTGCTGGTGTCGCTCGCCGTCGTCCTCGGACTCGGGATCGTGGCCGTGCCCGCGCTGAGCCTCGACCTCGCCCTCCCCAACGCCGGCGTGCTGCCGAAGGACTCCGAGGCCCGGCAGAACTACGACCTCGTCGGCGAGCAGTTCGGACCCGGGTTCAACGGTCCGCTGATCCTCACCGGCACGATCGTCACCTCCACCGACCCGCTCACCCTGATGGAAGACCTCGGCGACGCGGTCGCGAAGGTCCCCGGCGTGAAGGAGGTCGCCCTCGCGACGCCGAACGAGACCGCCGACACCGGCATCGTGCAGATCATCCCCGAGACCGCACCCGACGATCCGGCGACGGCCGACCTCGTGCGTGAGCTGCGCAGCCACCACGACGAGTGGCTTGACGAGTTCGGCATCGACCTCAAGGTCACCGGCTTCACCGCCGTCGGGATCGACATCTCCGACCAGCTCGGCAACGCGCTGCTGCCGTTCGGCATCTTCGTGATCGGCCTCTCGCTGATCCTGCTGACCATCGTGTTCCGCTCGCTGTGGGTGCCGATCACGGCTGCGGCCGGATACCTGCTCTCGATCGTCGCCGCCTTCGGCGTGGTCGGGGCGGTGTTCGAATGGGGATGGTTCGCCGACCTGCTGCACGTCGCCAAGGTCGGGCCCATCATCAGCTTCATGCCGATCATCCTGATGGGCGTGCTGTTCGGTCTGGCGATGGACTACCAGGTCTTCCTCGTCTCCCGCATGCGCGAGGACTTCGTGCACGACAAGGATGCGACGAGCCCGAACCGTGCCACCCGGCGGGCCGCCGCGCTCCGGGCCGTGCGCAGCGGTTTCACCGGCTCGGCGAAGGTCGTGACCGCAGCCGGGCTCATCATGTTCGCGGTGTTCGTCGCGTTCGTCCCCGAGGGCGACTCGTCGCTCAAGCCGATCGCGCTCGGCCTCGCCGCCGGCATCGCCTTCGACGCCTTCCTGGTGCGGATGACGCTGATCCCCGCGCTCATGGCGATCCTGGGCGAACGCGCCTGGGAGCTCCCGCGCTGGCTGGAGAAGGTCCTCCCCCGCGTCGATGTCGAGGGCGAGGCCGTCGAACGCGAACGACACCTGGCCGCATGGCCGGGCGACGGGTCGATCGTCGCCGCCGACGACCTCGAAATCAGCGCCGATGCGCCGCTCATCGAGGGTCTCTCGATGCGGATCCCCGAGGGCGGTGCCGTGATCGCGACCGGTGGCGACCTGCGCACCCGCCGGGCTCTGGCCCTGACGATCGCGGGACGCCTGACCCCCGCGGACGGCAAGCTCAGAGTCGCGGGGCACCTGCTCCCCGGACGCGCCGCCTGGGTACGCTCTCACGTCGGCTGCGTGCTGGTCGACGATGCGGATGCCGCGCTCGGCGACCTCACCGAAGCCCTGCGCGGAAAGTCGCAGATCGTCGTGATCGACGGGATCGACCGCCTGAGCGGCGGACAGCGCGACCAGGCGACGGCGATGCTGCGCGATGCCGCAGCCTCCCGCACGCTCGCGGTGTTCGCCACCGCCTCCGACGCCGATTCGGCACGGACCACCCTCGCCGAGGCCGGATGGCCCGACGCACAGACTCTCGACACGCGTGCTCCTCGCCGGAGCGCCGCAGAATCCACCGAGGTGACCGCATGACCCTCCCCATCGAGCGCGCCCGCTCCCGCAAGCCCATCACGTGGCTGACCATCCTCGGCGTGCTACTGCTGCCGGCGGCGGTCGGCGGCATCCTGGTCGCGGCCCTGCAGAACCCGACGGAGCGCCTCGACTCCATGACCGCGGCCATCGTCAATCTCGACGAGCCCGTCACCATCGACGGGCAGATGACTCCGCTCGGGCGCCAGCTCGCCGCGGGTCTCGTGGAGGGCTCGGACGATCTGGATTCGAACCTCACCTGGGTGATCTCGAACAAGGACGACGCAGCCGACGGACTCGCCGACGGCTCCTACCAGGCCGTCATCACGGTCCCCGAGGACTTCTCGACCGCGGCCACCTCGGCCGGCACCGCGATCTCCGACGGCGGAGGCAAGGCCGAGCAGGCCACCATCACGGTGACCACGCCGAAGGACGGACTCGTCGCCGACGACCTCATCACGGGTCAGCTCGCCGATGTCGCCGCGTCGACCATGGGCACGATGCTCTCCGAGGCGACGACCGAGAACATCCTGGTCGGTTTCACCACCATCGGCGACCAGATCGGCGACGCGGCAGACGGCGCGCTGAAGCTCGCGAGCGGGGCGCGGGATGCCGCCACCGGAGCCGCCGCGATCCCTGACGGCGCCACGAAGCTGGCCTCCGGGGCGGGCGAGCTCGGGACGGGTGCGTCGTCGCTCGCCTCGGGCCTCGACACGATCGCGGGCAAGACGCGTGAGGCCGCGGCAGGTGCGGCGCAGATCGGATCCGGGCTGACGGCCGGCGGTGCCGCGCTGCAGCAGAACATCGGCGGCACGCAAGAGCTGGTCGGTGCGATCCAAGGCGCCTCGGCATCGGCGAAGTCGGCGGCCGACGGCTCGCTGGCCCTGGCGGGACGGCTGGGGACGCTGCAGCAGACGGCATGCGCAACCCCGGTGAGGGACCAGGCGCAGTGCGATCTGTTCACCTCCCTCGCATCCGATGCGGGTGCGGTGGCCCAGAGTGCAGGAACCGCGTCCGGCACCCTCAACAACGAGAAGGTCGCCGGTGGCGTCGCTGCCCTCCCCGGCACCTTCAGCACTCTTGCGTCCAGCATGACGCAGGCCGGTGCGGGCGCCACTCAGCTGTCCTCCGGCCTCACTCAGCTCGCAGACCAGGGCATCGGCGCATCCGCCGCCGGAGCCCGTGGCCTCGCGTCCGGTGCGACCCAGCTCTCCAGCGGAGCGACCGCTCTCGCCGATGGCGCCACCGAGCTCACGACCGGGCTCGACACCCTGGCGACCGGTACGGGTGACCTCGCCGGCGGGCTGCGCACGGCATCCGATTCGCTCCCCTCGTTCAGCGACACCGAGTCGAAGTCTCTCGCCTCGGTGATCGCAGACCCGGTGTCGTCGAACTCGTCGATGAACACGATCTTCGGTCCGACCGCGATCCCGTTGCTCGCTGCGGTGGTGCTCTGGTTCGGCGGACTCGCGACCTTCGTGGTGATGCGCGCCCACACCGCTCGCACGCTCACCTCTCGCCGGTCGTCGGCGACGCTCACGCTGCGGGCGTTCGCTCCCGCGGCACTGATCGGCGCGGGTCAGGGACTGCTGGTGTCGCTGATCGTGCAGGTCGTGGCGAGCTACGACGCCGGCACCTGGTGGGCCTTCGCAGGTACCGCCGTGCTCGCCGGTGTCGTGTTCGCCGCCGTGAACCAGGCGCTCGTCGCCCTGTTCGGCGGGATCGGACGCTGGATCTCGGCCCTGGTCGGAGTGCTCGCGGTCGCGACGGGTCTGGTCTCGACGGTGCCCGGCTGGCTCGCCGGTATCGGGGCCGCCCTCCCGACGGCTCCGGCCTTCGCGGGGTTGATCACCGCCAGCGGCTCGGCGGTCGCCGCTCTGGTCGTCTGGGGCGTGCTGTCTCTCGTGGCCACGACCCTCGCCGTGACGCTGCGGCGCACGACCTCGGCCAAGGCGGTCCTCGCCACGGCCTGACTCCTCGCCCCGCAGCGAAGACCATCCACGCCGGCCCGGCGCGTCGAAGTATGACGCACCGGGCCGTTCGTGTGTCAGCCTCCGGTTTCGCGCCCTCACGACGCGTCCTAGGCTCCTGACATGCGCCGGCCGTTCATGGACACCCCCGACCAACTCGCGAGCCTGGAGGGACAGCAGTACCTCGTGCTCCGGCCCACCGCGGCGGTCGGCACGGTCTATCGCGATGTCCAGGATGCCGCCGTCTCCCGCCTCGGCGTCCCGGCACGGCGCCCGCACACCGGGCACGTCACACTGCGAGGGTTCTACGAGCCCGAGCGACGCGAGGCACTCACCGGGCTGATCCGCTCGTGGGCAGCGCGGCAGGCCCCGATCGAGGTCATCGCCGAAGCCGTCGACGAGTTCCCCGTGCCCTGGCAGATCCTGATCGTGCGCCTCGCCCGCAGCCCCTCGCTCGTGTCGGCGTATTCGTCACTGACCACCGCACTGGATGCCACGGACCTCCGTCGTATCGGCGAGCTGCCTCTGGAGGACTGGACGTTCCACCTGTCGGTGCTCTACGGCAAGACCCTCGACGGAGCCGAGTGGTCGCGCTTCGCACGAGCCGAGTCACGACCCTTCGAGTCCGCGCCTGTCGAGAGCATCACCGAAGCCGAACTGGTCTGGTACCAGGGCGGCATCGAGCACGCCGAGGTCATCCCGCTGCGCGGCTGACCCCGGTAAGCCGTCTCCGCGACGCTGGTGGCACCGCGGGTCAGCTCAGCTCAGCTCAGCTCAGGCCGGAGTAGGCGTGCAGGCCCTTGAAGAAGACGTTCACGATCGTGAAGTTGAAGATCACGGCCGAGAAGCCGACGATCGCCAGCCACGCCGAGGGGTTGCCGCGCCAGCCGCGGGTCGCGCGGGCGTGGATGTATCCGGCGTAGATCACCCAGATCACGAAGGTCCAGGTCTCCTTCACGTCGAAGCCCCAGAAGCGGCTCCAGGCGTAGTAGGCCCAGATGGACCCGGCGATGAGCGTGAAGGTCCAGAGGATGAAGCCGATGATCGTGAACATGTACGCCAGGCTCTCCAGGCGCACCGCGTTCGGGAAGGTGCGGAGGAAGCCGGGACCGGTCTTCGTGGCGTTCTCGCCGAGGAGTCGCTCGCGGCGCGACTGCATGAGCTGGATCACCGAGAGCGCGAACGCGAGAGCGAAGAACGCGGTCGCGAGCGAGGCCACGAACACGTGGATGACGAGCCACACGCTCTTCAGCGGGTCCATCAGCGGTGAGACGTCGACGTAGAAGTTGGTCGCCCCGAGGCCGAGCAGCACCACGACGAGGCCCGTGATGAACGTGCCGAGGAACCGCAGGTCGATGCGGGTGAGCACGACGAGGTACACCGCGATGATGAGCAGCGTGCCCATCATGGCGAACTCGTACAGGTTGGCCCACGGGACTCGTCCGGCCGCGATGCCACGGGTGACCGCAGCGGCGAGGTGGAAGAGGAACCCGAGAACCGTGAGCGAGGTGCCGATCCGGGCCATCACGAATCGCTGCGGGGCGGTACCGGAACCGGACGTGCCTGCGGATGCGGTGGTGCTCCCGCCACCCGCTCCGACGAGCACCGACTCGCGGACGTTCTGCGCGTCGGCTGTCGCCTGCGAGCGCCGTGCGAGATCGAAGGCGTAGGCAACGAAGGCCGCCGCGTAGATCGCGATCGCCGTCCAGAGCAGGACAGGCGAGATCACGTTGAGCTCGAGCATGGTGTCAGTCTACTTTCCGGGTGTCGGTTGCCGGGGCTTCCGGCTCGGCGGACTCGTCCGCGGTGTCATCGATCGTGGGGCGCGCCGTGGTGCCTCCGGCCGCGTCGAGCAGTCGGGCGTGCCCTGCGACGAGGTCTTCCACGGCTGCGGCGAGGGTCGGGTCCTCGCCTCGGGCGAGCGCGGCGTACTCGAGGGCGATCTCGCCGTCGTGCGCTGTGGCCTTGACCCACACACGGCGACGCGGCACGAACAGCGCGATCATGAGACCGCCGAGTGCGAGCAGCGCGAAACCGAGCACCCACACGCCGGACTCGTCGCGGTGGATCTGCAGCGAGGCGAAGCGCTTCACCGACTGGGAGGCGTCCGCTGCGCCGGCCGGAGACTCGTCCTCGAAGGTCACCGAGCCGAGGCCGTTCGGCAGCTGTGCGGTCTGCCCCGGTGCCAGCTCGATCGACTCGACGTCGGTGGTGCGGCCCGTGAGCTTGGTCATCCCCGTGGTGTCGAGCACGTAGACGGAACGCGGCACCCCCTCGTTGATCCCGAGGTCTCCGGTGTACACGTCGAGAGTGAGCGTCGGGTTCGTGAGGTCGCCGTAGGCGGAGAAGAACGCACCGCTCTCGAGCACGCCCGTGGTCGGGTAGAAGAACCCGACGAGTCCGACCTGCTCCGCAAGCCCGTCCGGCACCTTGAGCACACCGAGCGAGGTCATGTTGTTGTCCTGAGGAAGGAACGGCGTGCTGTTGGTGAACACCACGTTGCCCTCGGGGTCACGCACGGTCACGGTCGGCGCGTAGCCGTTGCCGAGGAGGAACACGTCATCGTCGGCGACACCGAGGGGCTCGTTGACCTTGACGGAGCCGGTGCGCTCCTCGCCGTTCTCCTGCACCGTGACGTTGGCAGAGAAGTCTCCGGCCTGCCCGGAGCCGGGCTCACCGAACGGCTGGTACGTCACGTCGAAGGAGTCGAGGCGCATCGAGTACGGAGAGAACGCGTCGTCGCTTACGAAGCGTCCGCGGTTCATCGAGTCGTAGTCCAGGAGCGTGTTGGCGAAGGTCTCCCCCTCCACCAGCACGCGCTGACCGGTGTACGAGAACCCGCCGCCGATACCGACCGTGACCAGCACCCCCACGAGCGCGAGGTGGAAGAGCAGATTGCCGGTCTCGCGCCAGTAGCCGCGCTCCGCGGAGACCGAGAACGTGCGGCCGCGGTCGTAGCGCTCCACACGGTAGCCGAGAGCCTTGAGCTGTTTCGTGGCGACGTCGATCGATGCGGCGGCCTCGGCTTCGGCATCGCCGGTCTTCGTGCCGGAGTCTGCCGCAGGGTCCCGAGTGAGCGCGCGGTAGTCCTCGAGCCGCTGCAGTCGCGCGGGGGTGCGCGGCGGGCGCGCACGCAGCGCCTTGGCGTGGTGCTTGATGCGCGGGATCACGCAACCGACGAGCGAGGCGAACAGCAGCAGGTAGATCGCCGAGAACCACGGCGACAGGTACACGTCGAACAGCTTCAGCGCGTCGAGCACCGGGAAGAGGTCGGGATTGTCGCGCTCCCACTGCGTGACGCCGTTCGGGTCGGCCATCCGCTGCGGGAAGATCGAGCCGGGGATCGCGGCGATCGCGAGCACGAGCAGCAGGATGAGCGCGGTGCGCATCGAGGTCAGCTGACGCCACCCCCAGCGCAGCCAGCCGACGAACCCGAGCCGCGGCTGGGTGATCGAGTCGTCGCCGTCGACGTGGTCCGACGGACGGAGCGGATCGCTGGAGTCGCTGTTCGCGGCACCCTTGTTCTTGGTCATGGCCTTCTCAGTGCGGGGGTTCTTCTCGGGACGGGTGTTCTGGTCAGGGCGATCGGTGGTCTCTGGATCGTCAGAGCGGGAGGAGGACACTGCCCATCACCGCCGTCAACCGCGACATGATGTCGGTCCAGAGCCCTGTGACCATCAGGATGCCGAGCATGATGAGCAGGATTCCGCCGATGACGTTGACGACGCGGATATGCCGACGAAGGAATCCGATCGTCTTCGTCGCCCAACCGAAACCGAGGGCGACGAGAAGGAACGGGATGCCGAGGCCGAGCGAGTACGCGAGCCCGAGGAAGCCTGCGCGCACAGGATCACCGGCGTTGAACGACAGCGCGAAGATCGCCGTGAGTGTGGGCCCCAGGCACGGAGCCCAGCCGATGCCGAGCGCGATGCCCAGCAGCGGCGCCCCGATGATGCCGGCCTTCGAATCCACGTGGAAGCGGAGCTCCCGCTGCGCGAACCCGAACAGGCCGAGGAAGACCAGACCCATCACGATGATGACGACGCCCAGAATGCGCGTGATGAGCTCGCCCCACTGCAGGAGGAAGACGCTCGCCATCCCCCCCAGAGCCGTGATGGAGACGAAGACGAGGCTGAAACCGAGGATGAACAGCAGCACACCCAGGACGAGCCGGCCACGTGTCGTCGTCTGGGTCGTGGCCTGGCCCTCTGCACCGGCAGCAGCGGTCGACCGAGGTGCGACGGCGCCGCCGAGGAAACCGAGGTAGCCGGGAACGAGGGGGAGCACGCACGGGGAGAGGAAAGAGACGAGTCCCGCGAGCATCGCGACCGGGATCGCGATCCAGAGGGCCCCGGAGCCGATGATCGCTTCGGGGTTCACAAGGCTCCCCTGATGGTCACGAGTCCTCCGCCAACGCGTCCTTGACGAGCGTGGAGAGGATCGACTTGCCGTCGATGGGTCCGATGATGCGGGCAGCGACCCGGCCCTGCTTGTCGAGCACGAGTGTGGTCGGTGTCGCAGCGATCGGGGTCTCCTTCGCGAAGGCGAGCTTGGCCTGCGCGGTGTCGACATCGATCAGGCTGGGGTAGGTGACGCCGTACTCGTTCGCGAAGGCCACAGCGGTGTCTGCCTGGTCGCGGGTGTTGATGCCGACGAACGCGACGTCCTCATCGCTGAAGTCCTGCCACACCGCTTCCAGATCGGCGGCCTCGAGGCGGCACGGCGCACAGCCGGCGTACCAGAAGTTCACGACCGCGACCTGTCCGGCGATGTCGGCGCTGTCGAACTTCTCGCCCTCCTCGGTCACCCCGCTGAACACGACGGGTTCGCCGCGCTCGGAGACCGGGATCTCGACGATCGCCCCGTCGGCGGCGACATAACCGGTGTTCTCGCCGTTCAGGAACGATTCACTCACCGGATCGGGAGCACAGGCGCTCAGACCGATGGCGAGCACCGCAGCGAGCGCGGCACCGACCGCACGACGCGAACGCCGGGTGCGGGAGGAGCGGCCGCTGCGGATCTGACGGACCGTCGAATCGCTTGGCACGACTCCGAGTTTACGCAGAGGATCCTATGCGCGAGCCGGAAACGGGCGCCTCGCCGAGGGCCTCAGAAGCGCGCCAGAACGTCGTCCACGCCCGCCCGGAACCGCGGGCAGGTGGCGATGTCGTGCGCCCGGCAGCCCATCGCGTGCTCGGTCATCTCGCGGGATCGGCGCATCTCCTCCATGCGCCGATCGATGTCGTCCAGATGCTGCTGCAGCACCTGGTGCCGCCCGGCGCTGCCGTCGTCGAGCAGTACCCCGATCTGTTCGAGCGTCATCCCCGCGGCCTTGCTGCGCTGGATCACGGCGATGCGCACGACCTCGTCTTCGCCGTAGCGCCGTCGCCCCGCGGAGTCTCGAGGCGGCCGGAGCAGACCCACCGATTCCCAGTGCCGCAGCACGTTCGTGGGCAGTTCGACGCGGGCGGCCACATCGCCGACGGACCAGGGGTGCGCATCGCTTGACTTCATGTTGACATGAAGTCACAGACTGACGAGGAACGCAACAACGTCATCGGAAGGACCACCATGTACGACGCCATCGTGATCGGCGCAGGACCGGCAGGACTGCAGGCCGCTCTGACCCTCGGGCGGATGCACCGCTCCACGTTGCTCCTCGACTCGGGCGAGTACCGCAACGGCACCGTCCTGCACATGCACAACATGATCGGCGCGGACGGCACTGCCCCCGCCCAGCTCCGCGCGACCGCACGGGCAGAGCTCTCCGCCTACGACGACGTGGAGATCCGCGACGCCGCAGCGATGAGCGTCTCGGGCGCCGAGGATGCCTTCGTCGTTGGCATCTCCGACGGCTCCGTGGTCGAGGGGCGCCAGGTCATCCTCGCCACGGGCGTCGCCGACGACCTTCCCGACGTCCCCGGCCTGCAGGACCTGTGGGGCACACTCGCGTTCAGCTGCCCGTTCTGCGACGGACACGAGCACGCGGGAAGACCGATCGCCATCCTCGGCGCCGCACCTCGGGCCGCGCACCTCATCGGGCTGCTGGGCCGGATCGTCGGGGACATCACCGTGTTCCCCGTCGGGGAGATGTTCGCCGACGAAGACATCCAGATGCTCGAGGCGAAGGGCGTGCGGGTGAGCCCTGCCCCTGTCTCCTCCCTCGAGAAGGTCGACGGAGGCGTGCGCATCCGCACCCACCACGATGAGCGCGTGGTCGACGGCATCTTCGTCGCGGCGGGATCGATGCGCCAGCGGTCACCGTTGGTCGCGCAGCTCGACCTGCAGATGCTCGAGTCCGGCTGCATCGAGATCGATGAGTTCGGACGCACCTCGCTCCCCGGGGTCTTCGCCGCGGGCGATCTCGCCCACCGTGCGACCCTTCCCGGCCCGATGGCATCCGTGCTGCTGGCGGCCGCCGCCGGTCAGCTGGCCGCGGTCGGCATCATCCAGTCACTCCTGGCCGCCGAGCACTGAGCGGGGCGCGTCGCGAGGACCGGCTCAGACCGCGCCGACGTCCACGGCGCCGCCGGTCGCGGCGGGCTCGGCGTAGGCGACCTCTCGCCAGACGTCGCCGACGCGCTCGAACGAGGTGACACTCGACAGGGCGCAGCGACGCGTGCGCGGGTCGTGCTGCAGGGGCAGGCCCGCCACTCGGAGGTGGGTGATCCAGATCGGCGCCTGGTGCGAGACCATCACGACGTCGCCGTCCGGTGCCGCATCCCACGCTTCGTCCATAATGCCGAGCATCCGCTCCGCGATGGAGGAATACGGCTCACCCCAGCTGGGAACGGACGGCTGGCGCAGGTGCCACCAGTTCAGCGGGTTCATCAGGGAACGGCGCATCTGCGTCCCCTCGAACACGTTGGTCGGCTCGATCAGGCGGATGTCGACCTCGGGCACGAGGTCAAAGCGCTCCGCGAACGGCTCGGCCGACTCCTGCGCACGCTCCAGCGGCGAGGAGTACAGCGCGCGCACGGGACGCTCGAGCGAGGCCACGTGGTCGGCCGCCGCTGCGGCCATCCCCCGGCCCGCCGTGCTCAGGTGGTAGTCGGGAAGACGACCGTAGAGCACGCGGGCCGGATTGTGCACCTCGCCGTGTCGGACGAGGTGCAACCGGGACGCCGTCATGTCACGCCTTGCTGTAGCGCGAATCCCCGAAGCCGAGGATCAGGTACCCGATGTACGGGAAGAGGAAAAGCAGGAAGAACGAGAAGAGCCCGCCCTTGTTGAAGCGCTCACCGAGCTTGAACGCGACGATGATCGCGAGGATCAGGTTCGCGACCGGGATGAGGTACAGCAGTGCGAACCAGCCGGACATTCCGGCGATCTTCACCAGGAAGACGAGGTTCACGATCGGGATGATCGCGAGGATGCCGGGGTATCCGGCCTTCGTGAACACCTTCCACAGCCCGATGGCGACGAGGATGTAGAAGACGAGCGCGATCAGGCCCGTAGTACCGGAGAAGATCGATGCGTAGAGATCGGCGATGCCGTTGTTGTCCACGGTGCATCCTTTCTGTGTAAGAGCTGTGTCGTGGCGATCCTACTGATATGCCGCCCCGGACGCCGCCGACGGGGCCGATGACCTCCCGACCGCCCCCGTAGAATGGGCGGGTTCCCCATTTCCCAGATCAGAAGGAATACTCCGTGCTTCGCACCCACTCGGCAGGCTCTCTGCGAGCCGAGCACATCGGTCAGACCGTCACCCTCTCGGGTTGGGTCGATCGCCGTCGTGACCACGGAGGAGTCGCTTTCATCGATCTGCGGGACGCCTCCGGCATCGCTCAGGTCGTCATCCGCGACGAGGAGATCGCGCACCCGCTGCGCAACGAATTCGTGCTGAAGGTGACCGGCGAGGTGTCGCTGCGCCCCGATGGCAACGCGAACCCGAACCTCCCCACCGGCGAGATCGAGCTCATCGCGACCGACGTCGAGGTGCTGAACGAGTCCGCTCCCCTCCCCTTCCAGGTCTCCACGGCGC
Organism: Microbacterium sp. DWRC1-3; assembly: GCF_049896645.1. NCBI lineage: Bacteria > Bacillati > Actinomycetota > Actinomycetes > Micrococcales > Microbacteriaceae > Microbacterium > Microbacterium sp. DWRC1-3. The sequence goes on along the minus strand of NZ_JAFCUS010000002.1, from coordinate 547,536 downwards.
TCGCCGACACCGAGACCGTGGGCGAGGAAGCCCGTCTCAAGTACCGCTACCTCGACCTGCGTCGTCCGGCCCCCGCATCCGCTCTGCGCCTGCGCTCGAACGTCTACAAGGCGATCCGCGACGTGCTGCACGCCGACGACTTCACCGAAGTCGAGACGCCCACCCTCACGCGCTCCACGCCCGAAGGCGCGCGCGACTTCCTGGTGCCGGCTCGCCTGAGCCCCGGCAGCTGGTACGCCCTGCCGCAGTCGCCGCAGCTGTTCAAGCAGCTGCTGATGGTCGGTGGCGTCGAGAAGTACTTCCAGATCGCCCGCTGCTACCGCGACGAGGACTTCCGCGCCGACCGTCAGCCGGAGTTCACGCAGCTCGACATCGAGATGAGCTTCGTCGACCAGGAAGACGTGATCACGCTCATGGAGTCGCTCATCGTGGCGATGTGGGCGACGATCGGTGTCGAGGTGGCCACGCCCCTGCCGCGCATGACCTACGCCGACGCCATGGCCAAGTACGGCTCCGACAAGCCCGACCTGCGCTTCGGACTCGAGCTCGTCGAGGCGACCGAGTACTTCAAGGACACCCCGTTCCGCGTCTTCCAGGCGGAGTACGTCGGCGCGGTGCGCATGCCCGGTGGCGCCTCGCAGCCCCGCAAGCAGCTCGACGCCTGGCAGGACTGGGCCAAGCAGCGCGGCGCCCGCGGCCTCGCCTACGTGCTGTTCAACGAGGACGGCACGCTCGGCGGCCCTGCCGCGAAGAACCTGTCCGAGGCCGAGCAGGCCGGACTCGCCGCGCTCGTCGGTGCCGAGACCGGCGACTGCGTCTTCTTCGCCGCCGGTTCCACCAAGGAGAGCCGTGCGCTGCTCGGTGCCGCGCGCGTCGAGATCGGCCGCCGCCTCGGCTACCTGAACCCCGATGAATTCGCCTTCACCTGGGTCGTCGACGCTCCGATGTTCGAGCCGGCAGCCGACGCCGTGGCCTCCGGTGACGTCGCCGTCGGCGCGGGCGCCTGGACGGCCGTGCACCACGCCTTCACCGGCCCCAAGCCCGAGTTCCAGGACACGTTCGACACCGACCCCGGATCGGCCCTCGCCTACGCGTACGACATCGTGTGCAACGGCTCGGAGCTCGGTGGCGGCTCGATCCGCATCCACCGCGAAGACGTGCAGAAGCGCGTGTTCGAGGTCATGGGCATCAGCGACGAGCAGGCCGACGAGCAGTTCGGCTTCCTGCTCGACGCGTTCAAGTTCGGTGCCCCGCCCCACGGCGGGATCGCGCTCGGCATGGACCGCGTGCTGCAGCACCTGACCAAGACCGAGTCGATCCGCGAGGTCATCGCCTTCCCGAAGTCGGGCAACGGCTTCGACCCGCTCACCTCCGCTCCGGCGCCCATCACCGACGCGCAGCGCGCCGAGGCCGGCGTCGACTACGAGCCCGAGGACGACGAGGCCTGACGCCCACCGCCACGCGGACTCACGCCCGGGTCGCACGCAGTCCTCGGATTCGTGCGACCCGGGCGTTTTCGGTCGGTCAGCCGAGTGATGCGAAGGCGGGGAGGATGTTCTCGTTCCAGACGTCGACGCCGAGCTTGCCGATCAGGACGATCACGACCACGAGGAAGACGACCCGGATGAACGTGGTCCCGCGGGAGATGGCCATCCGCGACCCCAGATAGCTGCCCGCGACGTTCGCGACGGCGAGGATGCCGCCGAGCAGCCACAGCACGGCACCGTGCGGGATGAACAGCATCAGTGCGCCCGCGTTCGTGGCGAGGTTGACGATCTTTGCCTTGGCGCTGGCCTGCAGGAAGTCGTAGCCGAGCAGTGCGACGAGCGTGATGACGAGGAAGGTGCCCGTGCCCGGACCGATCATCCCGTCGTAGAAGCCGATGCCGAGTCCTGCCGCGCCCGCCATGATGTGGTGTTTGTGCCCGTGGAACCGCAGCTGGGTCGCCGCCCCCATCTGCGGCCGGAACGCGGTGAACAACGCCACCACGAGCAGGGCGATCACGATGATCGGCTTGAAGGCGGCCGGCGGCAGCACCGTCGCGACGGCCGCTCCCCCGAACGAGCCGATCAGTGCGACGATCGCCATCGGCACGGCGGTGCGGATGTCGGGTTTCGCGCGCCGATAGTAGGTGGCGCTGCTGGTCGCGGTGCCGAAGACCGAAGCGAGCTTGTTCGTCGCAAGGGCCTGCACCGGCGAGATACCGGGGATCAGCAGCAGCGCGGGCAGCTGTAGCAGTCCTCCCCCGCCGACGACGGCGTCGATCCAGCCGGCGCAGAACGCAGCGACGACGACGAGCAGGAGCATCCCCCACGTGAGCTGCTCCAGACCGAGCACGGCGCCGATATCCACCTCGCCATGATTCCAGAGAGTGGACGCCGCTCCGGCATCCGCTCCGTGCGCTGGCAGACTGGAGCCATGCTCGACGCCCTCCCGCTGCCCCACTCTTTCGAATCGCGCATCGGGACGGCGCTCCTGCGGCGTGCCACGGTCGATGACACGGATGCCGTGATCGCCCTGCTCGCCGACGACCCGATCAGCGCGGCCCGCGGCGATGTGGCCTCCGAGGAGGACCGGCCGGCCTATCGACAGGGTCTCATCGAGATCCTGGCCGAACCGTCGAACGACCTGCTCGTCGTCGAGCTCGACGGTGCGATCGTCGGCACGCTGCAGCTCACCTCGATCCCCGGGATGGCACGTCGCGGCGCTCGACGGCTGCTGGTCGAGGCGGTCCGCGTACAGAGCAGCCTGCGCTCGTCGGGCATCGGCTCCGCCGTGATGCGCTGGGTGTCGGAGGCAGCGGCCCCTGCGGTCGGCGCGAGCGTGGTGCAGCTCACCTCGGACGCCTCCCGCACCGACGCGCACCGTTTCTACGAGCGGCTGGGGTATGTCGGCTCGCACCGCGGCTTCAAGTACAGCGTCCCGCAGGGCTGAGACGCCGTGGCCCTGTTCGGCCACCGCCTCGCCACCATCCGTTCACCAGACCCGCGACGGGCGGCAACCTCCGCCTCATAGTGTCCTCTCGCAACCCGAAACCGGCTCACAGCGCCGGACACCGAGAGGACACTTATGGCTCGCTTCACCCGCCGCGCGCGCATCGGCGCCGGCATCGCCCTTGCCACCACGGCCGTACTGGCGCTGACCTCCTGCGCAGGCGCGACAGACGCGCCCGCCGCCGGCGGCTCCGATGTGGACGCCTCCGCCGCGACCTCGGTCGCCGACTTCGGCACGTTCGCCGACCTCGAAGCCGCGGCCAAGGCCGAGGGCTCGCTCAACGTCATCGCGCTGCCCCGCGACTGGGCGAACTACGGCGAGATCCTCGATCTGTTCGCCGAGAAGTACCCCGAGATCACCATCAACGAAGCCTCCCCCGACGTCTCGAGCGCCGAGGAGATCCAGGCCGCGAAGACGAACGAGGGCCTGGACACCGCGCCCGACGTGTTCGACATCGGCCTCACCGTCGCCCTGCAGAACACGGATGTCTTCGCTCCCTACAAGGTGCAGACCTGGGACGACATCCCCGAGGAGCTGAAGGAGCCCACCGGTCTCTTCGTCGGCGACTACGGCGGGTACATGTCGATCGGCTACGACTCGTCGAAGTTCGACGCTCCCGCCGAGCTCTCCGACCTGCTCTCGGCCGACTACAAGGGCGCGGTCGCGATCAACGGCGACCCGACCCAGGCCGGAGCCGCGTTCGCAGCTGTGGGACTCGCCACCGTGCAGTCCGACGGCACCCTCGACGACTTCCAGCCGGGCATCGACTTCTTCTCCGAGCTGCAGAAGGCCGGCAACCTGCTCAAGGTCGACGTGACGACCGCGACCATCGCGAGCGGCGAGACCCCCGTCGTGTTCGACTGGGACTACCTGAACGCCTCGCACACGGCGGACAACAAGGACTGGAAGGTCGTCGTGTTCGACGGCACCGGTTACGCCGGGTACTACAACCAGGCCATCAACGCCGACGCCCCGCACCCTGCTGCCGCACGTCTGTGGCAGGAGTTCCTCTACAGCGACGAGGTGCAGAACCTCTGGCTGAAGGGCGGCGCCCGTCCGGTGCGCATGGAGGCCATGACCGACGCCGGCACGATCGACGCCGACCTCGCCGCCGCACTCCCCGAGGCTCCTGAGGAGACCGTGGTCCCGACCGAGGAGCAGTCGACGAACGCCGGCACGCTGCTCGGCGAGAAGTGGGCTTCGGCGGTCCAGTGACCACCCTTTCCGCAACGGTGGCGGATGCTGCGGCATCCGCCCCCGCCACCTCCGCCGGGTCCTCGCCGCACGCGAGGACCCGGCGGTCCGCTCCGTCCTTCGCGTGGCTCGGGCTCGTCCCCTTCGCCGCCTACGTCGTGCTCTTCCTGGCGGTGCCGACGATCCTGTCGATCGGTTCCGGCTTCTTCACGAAGGACGGCTCCTTCACCTGGACGAACCTGTCGGCCCTCGCCGACCCCGTCGTGTTGAACACGTTCGCGAACTCGGCGGGACTCTCGCTGCTCACCGCCGTCGTCGGCGCGATCGTCGGCGCCCTCGTCTGCTACGCCCTGCTCGGCATGGACCCCGAGAGCCGAACGCGCTCGGCAGTGGACGCCGCAGCGGGTGTGCTCGCGCAGTTCGGCGGCGTCATGCTCGCATTCGCCTTCATCGCGACCATCGGCATCCAAGGCGTCGTCACCGTGTTCCTGAAGGAGTCCTTCGGCGTCAACATCTTCGAGAACGGCACGTGGCTCTACGAGCTGCCCGGCCTCGTCCTCCCCTACTTCTACTTCCAGATACCACTGATGGTCATCACCTTCATGCCCGCCCTCGCCGCGCTCAAGCCGCAGTGGGCCGAGGCGAACCTCACCCTCGGCGGCACCCGTGCGAGCTTCTGGCTGCGCATCGGCATCCCTGTGCTCGCGCCCTCGTTCCTCGCCAGCCTGCTGCTCCTGTTCGCGAACGCGTTCTCCTCGTACGCCACTGCCGCCGCCCTCGCCAGCCAGGGTGCGCAGATCGTGCCGCTGCAGATCCGCACGGCCCTCACGAGTGAGACCGTGCTCGGACGGGAGAACCTCGCCGGTGCTCTCGCGCTCGGCATGATCGTGATCGTCGGGATCGTGATGGCGCTTTACTCCTTCGTGCAGCGACGAGCAGCGAGGTGGCAGTCGTGAACCGACTCGGCCCCTCTCTCGCGACCCGCTGGGCCATCGGCATCCTGGTCGGTGCGTTCTTCGCCGTTCCCCTCGTGTCGACTTTCCTCTTCACCCTCCGCGACCCCGAAGGCGGGCTGTCGTTCGCACGCTGGACCGCGTTGTTCGACCCCGCGGCCGCGGCGACGCTCAAGCCGATCTGGACGGGGTTGGGCAACTCCCTGGTGCTCGCCGTCGTCACCGTCGCGATCGTGCTGTTGCTGCTCGCGCCGACGATGATCCTGGTGAACCTGCGCTTCCCGAACCTCAAGCCCGCTTTCGAATTCGCGGTGCTGCTGCCCATCTCGATCCCGGCGATCGTGCTCGTGGTCGGGCTGGCCCCGATCTACGTGCAGATCGGCCGTGCGTTCGGCACCGGCACCTGGACGCTCGCGTTCGCCTACGGGATCACCGTGTTGCCGTTCGCGTTCCGGTCGATCCAGGCATCGATCGACGCCGCCGACCTGCGCACCCTCTCCGAGGCCGCACGTTCGCTCGGCGCGAGCTGGCCGACGGTCGTGCTGAAAGTGCTCGCCCCGAACCTCCGCCAGGGGCTGCTCGCCGCATCTCTCATCTCCATCGCCGTGGTGCTCGGAGAGTTCACGATCGCCTCCCTCCTGAACCGCCAGGTGTTCCAGACCGCCATGGTCGTGGTGAACAAACAGGATCCGTACGCGCCGGCCATCTTCACCCTGCTCGCGATGGTGTTCGTGTTCCTCCTGCTCCTCCTGATCGGCCGCGTCGCGCGCGGCACCGGAAAGGCCCGCTCATGACCGTCGACCACGCGCTGCCGCGCACCAAGGACAACCTGCTGCTCGCCCAGGCGGGTGAAGGCACTCGCGTCGAGCTGCAGGGCATCGTCAAGAGCTACGCCGGCAACCGGGTGCTGCACGGGGTCGATCTCGACATCGCTCCCGGTGAGTTCGTCTCCCTTCTCGGTCCCTCCGGCTGCGGCAAGACGACTCTGCTGCGGGTGCTCGCAGGCCTCGAGGGCGCCGACGAGGGTGCGGTGCTCCTGGGCGGTGGCGACGTCTCGCGGGTGCCCACGAACAAGCGCGACATCGGGATGGTCTTCCAGTCCTACTCGCTGTTCCCGCACCTGCGGGTTGCTGAGAACACTGCTTTCGGCCTGCGCCGGCGCGGGATCGGCAAAGCCGAGGCAGCGCGCCGCGCCGTCGATGCTCTCGCTCTGGTCGGCCTCGCCGACTTCGCCGACCGGTTCCCGCACCAGCTCTCGGGCGGACAGCAACAGCGGGTCGCGCTGGCACGCGCGCTGGTGACCGAGCCCAAGGTGCTGCTGCTCGACGAGCCGCTCTCCGCGCTCGACGCGAAGGTGCGGGTCCAGCTGCGCGACGAGATCCGCCGCATCCAGCTGCGACTCGGCATCACGACCGTCTTCGTCACCCACGACCAGGAGGAGGCGCTGGCCGTCTCCGACCGGATCGCCGTGATGAACGCCGGCCGCATCGAGCAGATCGGATCGCCGGAGGAGCTCTACACGATGCCCTCCACAGCCGGCGTCGCCGCCTTCGTCGGGCTGTCCAGCGTCGTGTCGGGGGTCGCCGAGGGCGATCACGTCATGGTGTGGGGGCAGCGACTTCCCCTGCAGTCGCCGGCCGACGGCCCGGTCGATGTGTACCTGCGACCCGAGAACGTCTACTTCGCTTCCGAGAAGGATGCCGCAGCCGACGCCCTGGTTGAGGAGAGCACCTTCCTCGGGAGCATGCGTCGCACGCTCGTGCGCACCGAGTCCGGTGAGCTGGTGCGCGTGCAGCATGCCCCGGGAACCCACCCGGCGTTCGGTGATCGGGTGCGCATCGCGATCGCTCCCGAGCCGGTCGCGGTTCATCCCCGCGGCTGACCCCCGCTCTTCCCCGGACCCTCGCCGAGCGCTAGCGTGAGGCCCGAGGGGCGGGGTTCCCTCCATCCGAGAGAGAAAGGACGCCTCATGGCAGGCAAGTTCGAGCTGTACACCGACAAGTCCGGCGAGTACCGGTTCCGTCTGAAGGCCGGCAACGGCGAGGTCATCGCGATCAGCGAGGGCTACTCGTCGAAGTCCGCCGCGCTGAACGGGATCGACTCCGTCCGCCGGAACGCCGCAGACGCCGAGGTCGTCGAAGCCGACTGACCTCCTTCCACGCTTCACGACGAGACCCCCTGTCGCAGATATCTGCGGCAGGGGGTCTCGTCGATCTCGGATCAGAGCACGCGCGAAAGGAAGTCCTTCGTGCGCGGGTGCTGCGGGTTGCCGAGAACCTCGCGCGGGTCGCCTTCCTCGACGATGTGTCCACCGTCCATGAAGATCAGGCGAGACCCGACCTCGCGCGCGAAGCCCATCTCGTGCGTGACGACGAGCATCGTCATCCCCTCATCGGCGAGCGAGCGCATGACCTGCAGCACCTCGCCGACCAGTTCGGGGTCGAGCGCCGATGTCGGCTCGTCGAACAGCATCATGTCGGGGTTCATGCACAGCGCACGCGCGATCGCCACACGCTGCTGCTGTCCTCCCGACAGATGCCCGGGGTAGGCATCGGCCTTCTCCGCCAGCCCGACGCGGGCGAGCATCTCCTTCGCGACCCTCGCCGCCTCAGCCTTCGAGCGCTTCTTCACGCGCTGCTGCGCGATCGTGAGGTTCCCCATCACATCGAGGTGCGGGAAGAGGTTGAAGCTCTGGAACACCATGCCGATGCGGGTGCGCACCCGGTCGATGTCGACGTCGGGGTCGGTGATGTCGATCCCCTCGATCAGCACCTTGCCGCCGGTCGGCTCCTCGAGCAGGTTCACCGACCGCAGCAGCGTCGACTTTCCCGAGCCCGAGGGTCCGATCACGCACACGACCTCGCCCTTGGTGACGGTGAGGTCGATGCCCTTGAGCACCTCGTTGTCGCCGAACGACTTCACGAGCCCCTGCACATCGATCGCGGGGGCGTGGACATCAATCAGATCGGTGATCATCGCTGCTTCGCCATCCGTCGTTCGAGCCACGCGCTGAAGCGCGTGAGCGGGATCGTCACGATCAGGTACAGGATCGCCGCCATGATCAGCGGCGTCGCGTTGGTGTTCTGCGTCGATGCATCACGGGCGAAGTTCGTCAGCTCCTTCGACCAGATGAAGGAACCCGCCACGAACAGCAGCGATGTGTCCTTCAGCAGCAGCACGAACTCGTTGGTCAGGGGCGGGATGATGATCCGGAACCCCTGCGGCACGATGATCCAGAACGTCGTCTTCATGGGCGACATGCCGAGCGAGCGCGCGGCCTCGGTCTGCCCCTTGGGAACGGCCTGGATACCGGCACGGATCGTCTCGGCCATGTACGCCGAAGCGACGAGGATGAGACCGATGAGTCCGAGCACCACCGGCCCACCGAGCTTCGTGCCGGGGACGCCCAGTGCGATCGGCAGGATGAAGGCGATGCCGAAGATCGTGAGGATCGCGGGAAGCCCGCGGAACAACTCGATCCACACCGTCGCGATCCACCGGAACGGCGCGATGGTCGACAGCTTCATCAGCGCCAGCACGACGCCGAGCAGCAGGCCGCCGGCGAAGGCCACGGCCGTGAACCACAGCGTGTTGACCAGGGCGGTCGTGATGATCCCGGGGAACATCTTCGCCGCGACCTCAGGATTGAAGAACAGCGGCCCGATCTTCGCCCAGTCGGTGCTCACGATCGCCCAGACGGCGATCGCGAGCAGCACGACGTAGACCGAGTACCGATACAGCTTGCTCTTGGTGGTACGCCTCAACGCCATCGTCGAGGTCCTCCCGTTCTACCGACGCCGCCGGTCACTTGGCCGCGAGGTACTTGTCGTAGATCTTCTGGTAGCCGCCGTCGTCCTGGAGCTCCTTGAGCGCCTTGTTGACGGCATCGCGCAGCTCGTCCTTCTCTCCCTTGGCGAAGGCGAAGCCGTACGACTCGTCGGTCGGGTACGTCTCGACGATCTTGTAGTCGGGGTCATCCTGCTCGTGCACGTAGTTGACGGGCTGGTCCTGCAGGATCGCGTCGATCTGACCCGCCTGCATGGCCGGCCACAGCTCACCGTCCGAGGGATACTGCACGAGCTGCGCGCCCGGAGCGTTCTCGCCCGCGTAGGTCTCGCCGGTCGTGCCCTGCTGCACACCGACGTTCTTGCCGTCGAGGTCGTCGATCGACTTGATGTCCGAGTCGGTACGCACGAGAAGCGACTGCAGCGAGTCGACGTACGGGTCGGAGAAGTCGAGGTTGGCCTTGCGCTCGTCGGTGATCGTCATCGCGGAGGCACCGATGTCGCACGTGCCGGCAGCAAGCGTGGTGCCCGACTGCAGGGCGTCGAAACCCACGTCCTGCACGGAGAGCTTCAGGTCGATCTTCTCGGCGATCGCGCTGAGCAGATCGATGTCGAATCCGGAATAGCCGGTCTCGCTGGACGGGTCCTCGACCTCGAACGGCGGGTAGGGGACATCTGAGCACACGGTGAGCGTTCCGGCCTCGACGAGACCGTACTTGTCGTCGGCGGCGGGAGCGTCACTGCTGCCCGCGTCGGATGATCCGGTGGCGCAGCCGGCGAGCGCGAGGGTGGCCGTCGCCACGAGGGCGAGACCGGCGATGAGGTTGCGACGAGGCATGTCGGCTCCTGTGAGTCGAGGGCACGAAGGCCCGCTGACGGATAGGAGTTCATCTAAACATGCGGCTCGTCGCGTGACCAATGACATCGGCATAGACGCGCATTACGTTTGTGTTGCAAGTACGCCCCGGTCACGCGAAGAAACCGAATTCCGGGGCCGGCGCGACGCGGTCTCAGACCTCGAAGTCGACGGCGACGCGAGACGCGACCACGGTGCGGATGTACGCGGCCACCTCGGCGTGGGCGGGGTGCACCTGGTACTCCTCGATCGCCGCGATCGACGCGAAGTCCGCGACGAGCGTGACGTCCCAGTTCGCTTCCGGGTAGGCGACGTTCGCTCCCGCGGAGATGGAGAGGAGCTGCGGAACGACGCCGTCGAGGGCGTTCAGACGGCGAGCGACCTCAGCCGCCTGCGCACCGCGCTCTGCGACGTCTTCGGCGGCGAGCTTCCAGGTCACGACATGGCGGATGGTCACAGAGATTCCTTCGTTCCGGTCAGCGCGTCTGCGCGAAGAGAGTCCTCGAGCGCTTCGCGCAGCCGATCGGGCGCCACCCGCCAATGCGCGTGCAGCTCGCCGTCGATGAGCACGACCGGGATCTTCTCCCACCACAGCTCGTACAGCGCGGGGTCGTCCTGGATGGAGGCCTCGACGATCTCGATCTGCTCGGCCGCGGCATCGGGCAGCTCGGCGACGACGGCATCGATGACGTCGGAGGCGACGTCGCAGAGGTGACAGTCGGGCTTGCCGATCAGGGTCAGCGTGGTCACGCCGACGGCACCTCGACCTGGCGCCCCTGGGCGATCCACTCGCCGGTCCCGCCTTCGACGTTCGTGGCGTCGTAGCCGCGCGACTCCAGCGCCTCGACCACACGCGCCGACCGCCCACCCGCCTGGCAGATGACGTCGAACGCCTCCGCGGGGAGCTCTTCCAGCCGGTTGCCGATCTCGGACATCGGGATGTTGACGGCCCCGGGCACGTGGCCTGCGGCGAACTCGTCCACCTCCCGCACATCGATGAGCGGGATACCGGTGCGCTCGGCGAGCTCGGTGACGGTGATCGACTTCATGACATCCTCTCGGCGGGACGGAGATGCGGCCGGAGACACAAAGCGCCCGTCCGAAGACAGGCGCTCGTGTCTGGTCGCTTACTTCTTGTTGCGACGCTGGTGGCGAGTCTTACGAAGCAGCTTGCGGTGCTTCTTCTTCGCCATGCGCTTGCGGCGCTTCTTGATGACAGAACCCACGGAAACCTCACTAAGTCAGTGGCTGGGTGTCGCCGAAATCGGACACCCGGGTACGGGCACGGAAAATGCCTCGGGTCAGTCTAGCAAACCCGAAGGCATGGGCTGTCACGCATCCTTCGCCCGGGGCGACGGAGTTCGAGACAGCCGGCGACGTCAGCCGACGTCGGCGATCGGGCGCTGCAGCGCGTCGGCTACGGCAGACTCGGGCACGCGATAGCTGCGCCCGAAACGGACGGCCGGCAGCTCGCCCGCGTGAACGAGCCGATACACGGTCATCTTGGACACGCGCATCAGCTCCGCGACCTCAGCAACCGTGAGGAATCGGACGTCAGGAACTTCGGGCATCCCACGTACCCCTTTCTCGATGAGCACACTCTATGGGGTAGCTGGGACGCGTGTAAACCTCTGTGGCTCGTGTGATCAGTGGGACGACACCGCCGACGAGCGCGCTCCGCCGGGCAGCCGTCCCAGCACAGACATAGACGTTCTGCGGCATTCGCTCATCCCGCACTGCGATCGTGATCTCAGGGCTCGCGCCGGCACCGCCGAGTCCGCCCCGGGTGTGGGGACCCGCACCTCGCCCCTGACGACAAGCCCCCCTGTCGTCAGGGGCGAGTCGTTGCGGGTCTGCGCCAGCTGACGGGGAGGTCGCGCATCACGAGGGCACTGTCGATCTGCGCAGCCCCTCGCGGAAGCCCGTCGAAGAACGACGACCCGACCTCGTTCACGCGCCCCGCCTCCGCGACCCACCGCGTCGTCGACAGCTCCACCGCCTCCGCTCCTCTGCCGTCCCGCCGCGGCGACCAGCCGATCGAGCCCGCACGGTAGAACTGCGAGGCGTCGTCGACCGTCGGGAAGAGCGTGCTCTCCCATCCGTCGGTCACCTCGACGTCAGCGAACACGCTCGCGTCGGACGCCTCCATCCCGACCCGGAATCTGGCACCGGTCTCCTCGATCACGAACCGTGCGCGCCGCTGGATTCCCGGGAAGAACCTGCCGCCCCCGACGACCGGCACGATGTCGGAGGAGTGCCGTTCGATGACGTACACGCCCGTGTGCGTCGCCCCGCCCTCGTCCCACTCGACCGCGAATCGGTGCGCGGCGTTCTCCGTGGAGATGCCCCAGCGCGGACGCACCCAGCCGGGACGCAACTCCGTCAGCGCGATCAGGCACACTCCCCCGACGGCGCTCCCGTCGACGAGTTGGGGTCGAAAGGGGGCAGGGATGATCCCGCCCGCGACCGCGGGATCGACCCGATAGGTCAGCAGCAGACGGCGCCGCATCCGGCCACGGAGAGTGCGCAGGAGAAGGTTCATGCCTTCAATTTAACAGCTTCGCTAAATAGCTACAAGCCTTCGGCGAGAGAGGGGCCGGCCACTCGGCCGTCAGGCTCCGAGCCGCTTGAGGGCGTTGGCGACGACGTGCTTCGCGGATGCCGCCGCACGTCCGACGACCTCGGCCGCATGGGTGGCGCTTTCGTTGAGCGGGATGCCCGGGTAGACGATGTCGGGAGCACCGTCGCCGAAAGCGTCGACCAGGAACGGCACCAGCCAGTCGTCCACGGCCTCGAGCGGCTCGACCGCGAGACTGTAGAAGCGGCGCTGGCCGTCTTCGCGCACGGTGACGAGCTCGGCGTCGCGCAGCACCTTCAGGTGCTTGGACACGGTGGGCTGGCTGATACCCAGATCGGCGACGATCTGGCTGACGCTCGTGCCCGCCTCTCCTTCGGTCGTGCGCCGCAGCAGGAGCTGGAGGATGTCTCGCCTCGTACCGTCTGCGATCACGTCGAAGATGTCCGTCATGAGTTCAGGGTAGTCGTCCCCGGCACGGAGTACCATGACGAAGGCTCGGCGACAGGCGCCGTGCGGCCGCTGTGCGCGGCCGAAGGAGAAACCACAGGGGGCAGCGATGTCGGGCATCGTTTCGGCGTCGTCCCCGCGGCAGAGCCTCAAGAGCGCGGCCGGTTGGGTCAAGCACCTCGTCACCTCTTCGCCGTCACGCTTCGCGATCGTCATCTTCGCGCTGCTGATCCTGGTCTTCACCGTGCTGCTCTCCCTGCCGATCGCCTCCGCGAGCGGAACCGTGACGCCGCTGAGCGATGCCCTCTTCACCGCCGTCTCCACCATCTGCGTCACCGGACTCGCAACCGTCGACATGGCCAACTACTGGTCGCCGTTCGGTCATGTCGTGGTGTTCCTCGGCGTGAACATCGGCGCACTGGGTGTCCTCACCCTCGCCTCGCTCATGGGCATGCTGATCTCGAAGCGCCTCGGCCTGCGCGCCAAGCTGATGGCCGCCGGCGACACCAATCCGATGCGGGCGCACGGCGGCGTGGTCAACGAGAGCCAGACCGTGCGGCTCGGCGAGGTCGGCCAGCTGCTGACCACGGTCGCCGTGTCAGCGCTGATCATCGAGGCCTCGCTCGCGATACTCCTCTACCCCGCGCTCGTGATGGCCGAGGTCGACCCGATCGCGGCACTCTGGGAGGCCCCCTACTTCGCGGCGATGGCGTTCACGAACACCGGGTTCGCGCCGAACGACGGCGGCGTCGCCGTGTTCGCCGACGACTACCTCGTGCTCTCGCTCCTCATGGTGGGCGTCTTCCTCGGCAGCATCGGCTTCCCCGTCATCTACACCCTCGCCAAGCACGTCTGGCATGTGAAGCGCTGGTCGCTGCACACCAAGCTCACGCTCGTCACCACCATCCTGCTGTTCATCCTGGGTGCCGCCGTGTTCGTGGTCCTCGAGTTCAACAACCCCAAGACGTTCGGGTCGATGGATGCCACCGACACCACGTTTCAGGCCTTCTTCCTCTCGGCGATGACCCGCTCCGGCGGCTTCAACGTGATCGAGATGGACGATCTGAACGGCTCATCCCTGCTCGCCGCGAGCATGCTGATGTTCGTCGGCGGCGGCTCCGCCTCGACCGCCGGCGGCATCAAGGTGACCACTCTCGCGGTGCTGGCGATCGCCGTGTGGTCCGAGGCCAAGGGGCGCCAGTCGGTCGAGGCCTTCGGTCGTCGCATCCCGAGCGATGTGCAGCGCGTCGCCCTCAGCGTCGTCGCATGGGGCGCGACCATCGTCGCCCTGTCGACGATCGTGATCGCCCAGATCACCAAGGCGGACATCAGCCATGTCCTGTTCGATGTCATCTCGGCGTTCGGCACTGTGGGGCTGTCGACAGGGCTCACCGCTGAGCTCCCCGATTCGGCGTCGTACGTCATGGCCGCGACCATCTTCATGGGCCGCGTTGGTACAGTGACTCTCGCCGCGGCAGTCGCCGCGACATCACGAACGCAGTACTACTCACTGCCCGTGGAAAGGCCGATCGTTGGTTGAAGTCCTCCGGGGCGACGCTCCCGTCCTCGTCATCGGCCTCGGCCGGTTCGGCGCCGCCTGCGCCGGAGAGCTCGACCGCCTCGACCGCGAGGTGCTCGCGATCGACGACAACCTCGAGCTCGTGCAGAAGTGGTCCGAGCGCGTCACGCACACCGTGCAGGCCGATGCGAAGAACATCGATGCCCTCCGGCAGATCGGCGCACAGGACTTCCAGGTCGCCGTCGTCGCGGTGGGTTCCTCGATCGAGGCATCGGTGCTGATCACGGCCAACCTCGTCGATCTGAAGGTGCCGCAGATCTGGGCCAAGGCCGTCTCGCAGTCGCACGGCAAGATTCTCGCCCGCGTCGGCGCCAACCACGTCATCTATCCCGAGCGCGAGGCCGGCGAGCGCGTGGCGCACCTCGTGAGCGGACGGATGCTCGACTTCATCCGCTTCGACGACGACTTCGTCCTCGCCAAGATGTACCCGCCGAAGTTCATCCGCGGTGTCGGTCTGAACGAGTCGGGCGTGCGCTCGAAGTACAAGGTCACCGTCGTGGGCGTGAAGAGCCCCGGCAAGCCGTTCCGCTATGCCGAGGCGAACACGATCGTCACGAACCACGACCTCATCATCGTCTCGGGCACCAACAGCGACATCGAGCGCTTCGCCGGCCTCGATCGCTGACGCCGTCCCGGCTTCGTTTCCCGGCTCCCCCTCGCGGCGGATGTGCGGGGCCTCACAGCCGTGGTGGGATGGGAGTCATGACCGACCCCACAGCGGCCCCTCCCGTCCTCGCCCTTCGCGGGCTTCGCAAGCAGTTCGGGCAGAAGGTCGCCGTCGACGGTCTCTCCCTCGATGTGCCCGCCGGATCCATGCTCGGCCTGCTCGGCCCGAACGGCGCCGGCAAGACCACGACGCTCGCGATGGCCACGGGCCTGCTGCGTCCGGATGCGGGAACCGCCTGGGTGCTCGGTGCGGACGTGTGGCAGAACCCCGCAGAGGCGAAAGCGCGCATGGGTGTGCTCCCCGACGGCATCCGCATGCTCGACCGGCTGACCGGCGCGGAGCTGCTGCGTTACACCGGGCTGCTGCGCGGAATGGCCGAGACGGAGGTCGTCTCGCGGACCGGTGATCTCCTCGATGCGCTGGGGCTCGCCGATGCGCGGGACACGCTCGTCGTCGACTACTCCGCCGGCATGCGCAAGAAGATCGGGCTCGCCTGCGCGCTGATCCACGCACCTCGACTGCTCATCCTCGACGAGCCGCTGGAGGCGGTCGACCCGGTATCGGGCGAGACGATCCGTCAGATCCTGCGCTCCTTCGTCGACGGCGGCGGCACGGTCGTGCTGTCCAGCCACGTGATGGAGCTCGTCGAGTCGATGTGCGACAGGGTCGCCATCGTCGCCGAAGGACGCCTGCTCGCGCACGGCCCGCTCGACGAGGTGCGCGCCGGCCTCTCGCTGCAGCAGCGATTCCTCACGCTCGTGGGGGCGCACGACCTCGGGACGGAGACGCTCGCATGGTTGCGCTCCTCGTAAGCCTGCGCTGGCGGCAGCTGCGTCATCAGCTGTCCCGCAACCCCTGGATGATCGTCACCCTCATCATCACCGGGATGATCGCCCTCGGCCTCCTGGCCGTTCTCACCGCCGGGCTCGTCGCTCTGCGATTCGCGGCGCCGGAGGGTGCCGTCACCGCCCTCGTGCTCACCGGGTCCGCGATCGTCATCGGATGGTGGATCGGCTCGATCCTGGTCAGCGCCGACGACTCACTCGCTCCCGAGCGCTTCGCGTTGCTGCCCGTGACCGCGCCCGCACTGCTGCCGGGATTCGTGATCGCAGGGGCCACGACCATCGGTGGCATCGGCACCACGGTCGCACTGCTGCTGATGCTGGTGGGCTGGTCGGTGAGCCTGCCGGCACTGTTCATCGCCCTCCTCATGATCCCCGTGGCCGTCGTCACCTGTGTGCTCGGTGCGCGCGTGGTGAGCGGCCTGCTCGCCGGCTGGCTCGCGCGTCGCAGCACGCGTGATCTGGTGCTGACTCTCGGTGTACTGCTCGCCGCCTCGTCCGGGCTGATCCTCAACCTCGGGATCGGTGCGCTCACCACGGTGACCGACGTCGGCGGAGCCTTCTCCATGGTCGCGGACATCGTCGGATGGACACCGGTCGGTGCCGTGTTCGGGGTTTCCGCATCGGCCGCGCAGGGCGACGTCGTCACCGCGGCGCTTCGCCTGGCGATCGCCCTCGCGACTGTGTTCGTCCTGTGGTTCGCGTCGCAGCGACTTCTGGCCGCGCGTCTCGTCTCGCCGATCCAGAGCAGCGGTGGCGGACGGGTGCGCTCCGGTGGCCTGCTCGATCGGATGCTGCCGGCGAACTCGACGGGTGCGGTCGCTGCACGATCTCTGCGCTACTTCCGCCGCGATCCGCGACAGCTCGTCAACATCGTGATGCTCCTGCTGCTGCCGGCGATCTTCATCGGTATCGCCCTCATGAACGGTCTGCAGGAGGAGGCGATCGGCTTCGCGCCCGCGATCACCCTGATCCCCGCGATCAACGCCCTGCTCACCGGAACGATCGTGCAGATGGCGATCGCCTACGACAACGACGCCGTCGCCATGCACATCCTCACCGGAGTCACCGGGGCCGCCGACCGCGCGGGGCGCCTGCTCGGCTTCGGACTGATCGCGGTACCGGTCACGGTCGCGCTGTGCGTGGCGACCTGCCTGCTCGCAGGACGGCCGGACCTGCTGCCCGGCAGCCTCGGTGCGTCGCTCGGCCTCACGGCGATCGCCGCCGGCGCCGGAGCGTGGGTGGGCAGTTTCCTCCCCGGGCGGGCACCGGCCCCGGAGGCGAACCCCTTCGGCCGCGGATCCTCCGGCGGGGTGCAGTCGCTGCTCGCGATGATCATCATCGGCCCGATCACGCTCGTGCTCGGTGCACCGGCGCTCGGATTCGCCATCGCAGCGATCTGGAATCCCGGGCTGGGGTGGATCAGCCTCGCCTGCGGCATCGTCTTCGGCGGTCTGGCGCTCTGGGGCGGAACCGTGCTCGGCGGGAAGATCCTGGATCGTCGCTGGCCCGAGGTGCTCGCCGACGTGTCCAGCGAGAGCTGACCGCGGCGGACCGGGTCAGGCGTCGATGTCGAGCACGATCTCGATCACGTCGTCCACTCCGAGACCCTCGCGGTCCTGGAGCGCCTTCTTGATCGGCACGATGTACCCGCCGTCCTTCGGCCAGAGCGCCGTGGTCACCGTGCTGGCCCCGACCGTCACAGATGCCGGGATCATGCCCCATCCGTAGGTCACGACGGAGGCGACCTCGTGGATCATCTCGCTCTCGACGGGCGGCACGGTGACGAAGTGGAACGGCGCGGGACCGCGCCAGTACCAGATCGCACCCTCGATCCGCAGTCGCATGGCTCAGGCTCCGGCGGCGAGCTCCCTGGCCCGTGCGAGTGCGGCGTCCGCAGCCTGGGCGAAAGTGCGATCGAGGTGCGCGTCCTGCAGCACGGCGATCGCCCGTTCGGTCGTTCCCTTCGGGCTCGTGACGCGACGGCGCAACTCTGCCGGTTCCTCCCCCGAGGCATCGAGCAGGGCTGTCGCCCCGATGAACGTCTGCTCGACCATGAGCCGCGCATCCGCATCGGCGAATCCCATGCCGACGGCGGCCTTCGTGAACTCCTCGATCAGCAGGTAGACGTAGGCGGGCCCTGAGCCCGAGATCGTCGACAACGCATCGATCTGAGACTCCGGCACCTCGACGACAGCCCCGACGGTCTCGAAGAGGCGGCGGACGAGAGCGAGATCCTCGGCCGGGACCGCAGCGCCGGCGGCGAGACCGGTGACGCCCTTGCGCACGGTCGACGGAGTGTTGGGCATCGAGCGGATGACTCGGGCTTCAGGACCGAGCACATCGGCGAAGGTCTGCAACGTGACGCCGGCGGCGACACTGACCACGATCGCGTCGGCGGCGAGGTGCGGGGCGATCTCGCGCAACAGATCGGGCACCATCGCCGGCTTCACGCCGACCAGCACGATCCGCGCTCCTGCGGCTGCCTCGACGTTGCCCTCGGGACGCTCGGCGAGGGCGACGCTCGTGACGCCGTCGAGGTCGGCGAACGCCTCCGCCTTCTCCGCAGTGCGGTTCGTCGCGGTGATCCCGCCGTCGATCCGGATGCCCGAGGCGACCACTCCGCGCAGGATCGCACCGCCCATCGAGCCGGCACCGAGGAAAGCGAGGGAAGGAAGCGAGTCAGCCATGTCGTCATCCTACGGCGGGCACTCCGACATCCTCAGGCGGGCGGTTCTAGACTCATCCCATGAGTGCATCCGGAGGCAACAAGGCCATCGTCGCGGCGTTCCTGGCGAACATGGGCATCGCCCTCGCGAAGTTCATCGCCTGGGCTCTCTCCGGATCCGCCTCGATGCTCGCCGAGGCCATCCACTCCGTCGCCGACTCGGGCAACCAGCTGCTGCTGATGCTGGGCGGACGCAAGGCCCGGCGCGAGGCCGACCGTGCGCACCCGTTCGGCTACGGCCGGGAGCGCTACGTGTACGCCTTCGTCGTCTCGATCATCCTCTTCTCGGTGGGTGGCCTCTTCGCGATCTACGAGGGCGTCGAGAAGCTCACGAACCCGCACGAGCTCGACAAGACATGGTGGTGGCTGCCGCTCGTGGTGCTCGTCGTCGCCATCGGACTCGAGTCGTTCTCGCTGCGCACCGCCATGCGCGAGAGCAACCTCGTGCGCGAGAAGGGCCAGTCGTGGGTGTCGTTCGTGCGCCGCTCCAAGGCACCGGAGCTTCCCGTCGTGCTGCTGGAAGACGTGGGCGCACTCACCGGCCTCACGTTCGCGCTGCTCGGCGTCGGCCTCACCCTCATCACCGGCAACCCGATGTTCGACGCGCTCGGCACCGTCATGATCGGTGTGCTGCTGGTGCTGATCGCGATCGTGCTGGGCGTGGAGACGAAGAGCCTCCTGGTCGGAGAAGGCGCCACCCAGGCCGACCACGACCGCATCGTGGACGCGATCAACGCGGGCGATGAGATCGAGAAGATCATCCACATGAAGACCCTCTACCTCGGCCCCGACGAGCTGATGGTCGCGGCGAAGATCGCCCTCAACGCCGACAAGCCGCTGCGCGAGGCCGCCGACGACATCGATGCGATCGAGGCGCGGATCCGCGAGGCCGTGCCGGTGGCACGGATCGTCTACATCGAGCCGGACGTCTACCGCCCCGCGATCGACCCCGAGCCCTCGACCGACGTCTTCGTGCTCAAGTCCTCGGACTGAGCGCGGGAGCGCTCAGCGCCGCTGCTCGAAGAACGAGCGCAGGAGCGCGGTCGCCGCATCGGCCGCGACACCGCCGATGACCTCGGCACGGTAGGGCAGCCGCCGGTCGCGCAACACGTCGTACATCGAGCCCGCCGCGCCCGCCTTGTCGTCCCAGGCACCGAAAACCACGCGACCGATACGGGCCTGCAGGACCGCCCCGGCACACATGACGCACGGTTCGAGAGTCACCACGAGCGTGTGCCCCTCGAGATTCCAGGAGCCGACCACTGCCGCGGCACGTCGGAGCGCTTCGATCTCGGCGTGACCCGTCGGATCGTGGGTCTCCTCGCGGGTGTTGCGACCCTCGGCGATGATCCGCCCGTCGGGGTCGAGGACCACCGCGCCGACGGGGATCTCCGAGGCCGCCGCAGCCTCGGCCGCGAGCACGAGGGCGCGCGCCATCGCGAGGTCGTCGGCAGCGGTCATGCGTCGAGCCTACGACAGCCGCCGAGCGCGGCCGGAGCACCCGATGTCGTGCCTGGCCCCGCAGCGCATTACCCTGTATCCATGCGTGTTCACGTGGCCGACCACCCTCTCATCACCCACAAGCTCTCGGTGCTGCGCGACGCGCGCACGCCGTCGCCGGTCTTCCGGCAGCTCACAGAGGAGCTCGTCACGCTGCTCGCGTACGAGGCGACTCGCAACGTGAAGGTCAGCCCGATCGAGATCACCACACCGGTGACGACCACGATGGGTGTGAAGATCTCGGAGCCCCGCCCGATCGTGGTGCCGATCCTGCGCGCCGGTCTCGGCATGCTCGAAGGCCTCGTGAAGCTGCTCCCGACGGCCGAAGTCGGCTTCCTCGGCATGGTGCGCGACGAGACGACGTTCGAGCCGACGACCTATGCCGAGCGCCTGCCCGACGATCTGAGCGATCGCCAGTGCTTCGCGATCGACCCGATGCTGGCTACCGGTGGCTCGCTCGCCGCGGCGATCCAGTTCCTGTTCGACCGCGGCGCGAAGGACGTGACCGCGATCTGCCTGCTCGGAACCCCCGAGGGCGTCGCCGCGATCGAGGCCATGGCGGGCGACCGCGACGTGACTCTCGTGCTCGGCGCACTCGACGAGCGCCTCGACGAGAAGGGCTACATCGTTCCCGGGCTCGGCGACGCCGGCGACAGGCTCTACGGCACCGTCTGATTCGGCTCTACGCCGCCGGATTCAGGCGGTACGCCCGTTCGTCGCCGTAGTGAGTGAATCCGGCGCGCGCCAGGATGGGCGCCGATGTCGAGATGCGACCCTTCACGAGGGCCGTCTTCGCTCCCCAGGTGGCACTCCGGCGCAGTCGCTCCGCGAGCACCGCACGGTACGCCCCCCGACCGCGGTCCGTCGCAAGCGTGGATGCACCCCAGAGTCGGACGAATCCGTCGTCGATGGTGCACCCTCCGGTGCTGACAGCGCGGTCGCCGATCCGCGCGAGGACCCGGAACCCCTCGCGCGCCTCGAGTGCTGCGGTCACTTCGGCGAACTCGGCCTGCAGACCTTCCGCATCGAGCGGTCGCTGCTGCCACACCGGCACGTTGACGGTGTCCACAGCGCGCACCTGCTCCAGCGTGCGCACGACCTCGACGGTCACATCCGCCGGCACGTCAACGGTTGCACCGTCGAGAGGGCGAGCGAACACCGCCACCGTGTCGATGTGTTCTGCGCCGCGCCGACGCAGTTCCTCCTCGAGGTCAGGGCGGTCGGCGGAGCTCGTCCAGAATGTGAATCGCTGCGCGCCCCACGCTCTCGTCCGCTCCAGCGCATGATCGACCACCTCCGCGGGGCTGAGACTCGATTCCACCTGGGAACCGCGCACCCCGCCGCCGAACCTCTCCGGATCACGCACGAGCAGCAGGTGCTCGCGCACATGCTCGCTGTCGCGGGGGAACCAGACCCATGCGGCCGAGGCGGCCAGGATCTCGTCGACCGTGTGGGCGCTCATCCCGCTGCCCCGACGAGACGGGCGAAGGCGCTGAGGCGAGCCACACCCTCCGGCGTGTACGGCAGATCGTCCAGCAACGCGGGCGAGTGGATCAGGTAGGCGACAACCTGGGCGCGGGAGATCGCCACGTTGAGTCGATTCTGCAACAGCAGGAATTCGGGCCCGCGTGGCGCATCCCGACCGCTCGATGCTGCCAGGGAGGTGATGGAGACGACGGCCTCCTTGCCCTGGAAGTTGTCGACGGTGCCCACCGGGACGTCGGGGAACCCGGCATCGGCGAGCGCATCGAGGACCAGCTGACGCTGCGCGTTGTAAGGGGTGACGACGATGATGTCGGACTGCGTGAGAGGCCGCTTCGAGGCGCCGGGGTCGTTGTCCGTGAAGGTGCGCCCGACCAGGTCGGCGACGAGCCGCACGACCTCCGCGGCCTCTTCGGGAGACTGGGTCGCATTGCCGCGATGACGAAGAGGCATGACGTGAAGGCCCGGGTCGATGCCGTCGAGCGATCGGCGCTCCGTGCCAGGGGCCGAGGCGAGCTGTCCGGCATAGGCGAGCTTCGATACGGGCGCGGCGACGAAGGGATGCATCCGCCACGATCGCGCGAGGAAGTAGCCGTACTCGGGACGCACGACCGGATCGCCGTCCATCACCCAGCCGAGGGCGGATGTGTCCACCGGCTCGGGGTGGGCTCCCTGACTCACCTGCGGCAGCTGCTGCGGATCGCCGAGGAGGAGCAGCCGCTTCGCCCCGGCCGCGACCGCGATCGTCGAGGCGAGCGAGAACTGCCCCGCTTCATCGATCACGAGGAGGTCGAGTCCTGCCCGACCGACGCGCTGGGTGTTGCTGAAATCCCACGCCGTACCGCCGACGACGGCCCCCTCGCCGGCGTGCTCCCCGAGGAACGACGCCATACCGCTCTTGGGGATCACGGTGTAGGGCGGATCCGCATCCGGGTCCTTCGGCGCCTTCGCCACCTGTGCCGGCGAGACGCCGTCGGCGACGACCCTTGCCAGGAGAGTCTCGATGATGGCATGCGACTGCGCGACGACACCCACCTTGAAGCCGTGCTCATTCACCAGGCGTGCGATCACCCGCGATCCTGTATAGGTCTTGCCTGTGCCGGGAGGACCCTGCACGGCGAGATAGCTGCGGTCGAGATCGAGCACACCGCGCACGATGGCATCGACGGTGTCATCACCGGCCTCCGGCAGTGCGCGTCCCGACACCGTGCGTGGCGGGATACGGCGCAGGATGTCGGTCGCGGCGTCTTCTGGGAAACCGGGAGCGGCCAGGTGCACGGCGTCGGCCCACTCGTCGATGGCTCCCTGGAGTGAGACCACACGTGGGGGCGCCGCCGGCGTGAGCGCGAGCGGCAGCTCGTCCCAGGTCTGGCCCTGCACGGCCGTCTCGGTGACGAGGTAGCCGTCGTCGAGCACCTCGGAGACCGTGACCGTGTGCGGTACATGGACCGCACGAGACGGCACCTCGGTGTCGAACGGAGCCGGGACCTCGTAGAGCGCGAACGGCTGAGCCCCCGGGCCGAGCGTCGTGCCGGGTGACACCTCGCCGCGGATCTCGATGTCGCGCGACATCACCCGTCGCCCCTCGCCGATGCTCCACTCCCGACGCACGACCGATGACGGACGGTCGATCCGCACCACGTCTCGCGTGCCGTCCCACATCGTCACCGGTTCGCGCAGCCGCTGGAAGTGCGACACCCAGAAGCTCTTCGCCTCGCGGGGGAAGTAGTCGATGGCCGCAGCGGCGATCCGGTGCACCAACCCGTCGTCGCCGGCCTCGACAGCACGTTCCGCGTCGGCGAGGAGCGCGACCGAGCGGGGCGACGGCTCGTAGATGACCTCGTCGGCGTCGTCGGGCGGTGCGGGCGTCACGCCCTGCTGTCTGGCGATGTCGATGAGCCAGTTGCGCAACCGCCGCGTCGACACGCAGTCGTAGCGGTTGTAGTCGGCGAGGTCGGCCAGAACGGCGTCTGCCTCGGACCTCTCCCCCGCCGCCGCGAGCTCGCGGGCCGCGACGTACTGCACGATGGAGTCGTCGCCCTTCTGCACGTCGCTGGTGCGCACGTCTTCGCCCATGTAGAGCGGTTCGAGCTTCTTGATCGAGTACGAGCGGGACCCGACCCGCACCGTCCGCAGCACCAGCGGGTAGAGGTCGACGAACACCCCCTCGCGCAGCAGCCGGTCGACCTCGCCCTCGCGCACGCCGTGCCGCGCGGCCATGGCTACCAGGTGCGAGGTCTCGTAAGGGGCGTAGTGATAGATGTGCATGCCGGGGTGTGCGAGCCTGCGTGCGTTCACGAAGTCGAGGAAGTCCTCGAGCGCGCGCTTCTCGTCGGCGAACGTGTGCGCCCACAGGGCCGAGTACTGGTCGGCGTTGTCCACCCAGCCGAACAGGTAGTCGATCCCCCAGTGGGCCTCGCCGTCGGGAGCAGGCTCGGTGTACAACGGATCGCCCTCGAAGTCGAAGAAGATGTCGCCGTGACTGGGCAGCGGAAGAGTGTGGATCGCCTGCGCGTAGTGAACGTCGAACGTCGGCACCCCCTCGGCGTCCGCCTGCAACTGCAGACGGGCCTGTGCGCGAAGGGTCTCGAAGGTGTCGGCGTTCATGCCCGCCGGCGCCTCGACGGCCGCAGCCAGTGCGTCGATCGTCTCGATGCCGGAGGTCCGCAACCGGGCCCGCTGCACCGGTCGCATCCGCGCGACCATGAGAAGGTCGCGGTGCGCGAGCACCTGCTCCTCGCAGGTGGCGCAGCGCCCGCAGGCCACGACCTGGAGGTCGCCGCGATCGTCGCCCCACGCCAGCGGAGCGCCCGTCGCACCGTCGGCGATACGCCGATCGGCGATGAGTGCGCGCAGCCGCGCGCGTCGCACCTGGAACAGCGGGAGGAGATCGTCGACGGCGTGCGTGCTGAGCGTGCCGTCGCCGAGGATGAGGTCGACCTCATCGGCACGCGCGATGCCGAGGCGATCGAGCTGGTCGACATATGCCGCGAGCTGCATGAGGGCGGTGACACGCGCCTTGCGCGCCAACTTCGAGTCCTGCACCCGCCAGCGCCCGTCGTCGTCTTTACGGAGGAAATCGGCGAAGCCGACGAACTCCTCGGTTGCGAAAGCGGCCTGGAAGACGACCTGTACGTCTGAGCGCAGCGCGGTCACCGTCTCATCGATCGCCGCGGCCAGTGCTTCGGCGTCGACCGACGAGACCTTCTCGACACGGTGGACGTTCTCGTCACCGAGATCGTCGATGTAGCGGGCGAGCACGTTCTGCTCGTGCACATCGCCGAGCTGCGCCGCGCGCTTCAGCGTGGCGTCTTCCGGTTCTTCGACGGCCGGCACCCGCCCCAGCTTCGCGTCGATCGCCCGACACCATGCGAACTCGCATTCGGCGGCCGCCTTGAGGTCGCTCGCGCTCCAGATGACGCGCTGCGCCTGAGTGTCGATCCGCACGATGCTCCCGTTCTGTCGGATCCTTCGACACTATCCGCGGCATCCGACACGGGCGAACGCGTGCGCCTGTCGAGACGACCGGCGTCAGCGCCACCAGGTGTCGTCGGGAGTCACCGGAAGATGCCGCTTGTGCTGCGTCGCGAGGTACCTCGCCTCGATGCGGCCGGCGACCTCGGGGTCGACGTCGCGCCCTTCGAGGAAGTCGTCGATCTGCTCGTAGGTGAGTCCGAGCTCATCCTCATCGGCGCGCCCCGGTTGACCGTCGAGCAGGTCGGCGGTCGGCACCTTGAACGCCAGCCGATCCGGAGCGTCGAGGAACTGCAGCATCGAGCGCCCCTGCCGCTTGCTGAGCCCGGAGAGCGGGAGGATGTCGGCCGCGCCGTCGCCGAACTTCGTGTAGAAGCCGGTCACAGCCTCGGCGGCGTGGTCCGTGCCGATCACCAGCATCCCGTCATGGCCGGCGAGCGCGTACTGCGTGACCATGCGGACACGCGCCTTGATGTTGCCCCGGTTGAAGTCGCTGATGTCGCTCGTGACCGCGAACTCGATGTCTTCCTCGACACCGTCGACGCCGTTCTGGATGTTGACCTCGACCGAGGAGTCGGGCGCGATGAAGTCGAGGGCGGCCTCGGCGTCTGCGGCATCGTGCTGCACACGGTAAGGCAGGCGCACGGCGAGGAACTTCGCCTCCCCTCCCTCCGCCCGCACCCGCTCGACGGCGAGCTGCGCGAGGCGTCCGGCCAGCGTGGAGTCCTGCCCACCGGAGATCCCGAGCACGTAGCCCTTCGCCCCGGTCGTTCGGAGGTAGTCGACGAGGAATCCGACCCGACGCTCGACCTCGGACTCGGGGTCGATCTCGGGCCTGACGCCGAGGTCTTCAGAGATCTGCTTCTGCAACGACATGTCATCCTCCGTCTTGTCCTCGAATCAGTATCGCCCTTCCGTGTTACACCCGGGTGACGCCGCGGCGTGCGCATGCTCCTGCCAGCGAAGACCTGAGAGAATAGGCCAGTGAAACTGCTGCTCGCTGCCCTCGAATCCGAACTGTCCGCATTCCCTGAGGAGCTCGACGGCTTCGACCGTCTCGTGAGCGGCCCCGGCAAGCTCCAGGCGACCTACGCCCTGACTCGCGCGCTCGACGCCAAGGTCTACGACGAGATCGTGGTCGTGGGCACGGCCGGCGCGATCGATCCCGACCTCGCGGCGACCGTCCACGAAGTCGGCACCGCGTTTCAGCATGACGTGACCGATCTCGACGGCATCTCGGGCCAGCACGTGTCGCTGCCGGCACGTGTCTCGACCGGGCGCGACGGCGTGCTGATCGCCACCGGTGACCACTTCGTCGAGGACGCCGAGGTCACCGCCGTGATCCGTCCCTCGGGCGCGGCCCTGGTCGACATGGAGACCTACGCCTACATCTGGGTCGCCGGACAGTTCGATGTCCCGATCCGCGTGTTCCGCGCGGTGTCCGATCAGGCCGAAGACGGGGCGTTGACGGATTGGCGTGAGGCCGTCGCGCGCTGCAGCGTGCAGTTGCGCGAATTCATCCGCAGCGAGTACGGCGTCTGAGAGCGCGGGGACGCCTGTCCCCGCGTTTCGACTCAGCCGGCCTGCGCTCAGCCGTACACGACTCAGCGGGCCACGATTGACTCAGCGCGCCTGCCTCAGCGGGCCTCGATGATGCTGGGCCCGTTCGGCAGCGCTCGCACCGTGAGCTGAGCGGGAATCTGCTCCTGCATGGCCTCGACGTGGCTGATGATCCCGACCGTCCGGCCTCCCTGTCGCAGCTCGTCGAGCGTGCGCATCGCGACGTCGAGCGTATCTCCATCGAGGGAGCCGAATCCCTCGTCGATGAAGAGGGTGTCCAGGCGGATCCCGCCCGCGCGTGCGGTGACGACCTCGGCCAGTCCCAGAGCGAGGGCGAGGGATGTGAGGAACGTCTCGCCCCCCGACAGCGACTGCGGCGGTCTGGTCTGACCGGTGAAGGCATCGGAGACCACGATGCCGAGACCGGACGCAGCACCTCGAGCCGCCAGGGCATCGGAGTGCTGCAGTTGGTAGCGGCCCGTCGACATGTCGTGCAACCGGCGGTTGGCCGCCTCGACGATCTCTTCGAGCTCGGCGGCGAGGACGAAGGTCTCGAGCGTCATCTTGCGGGTGTTCGCGCCTCTGCCCGCGATCGTGTCGGCCAGGTTCTGCAGCACCTCGAACTCCGCGGCGTCGTCGGCGGTGCGGGCATGCTCGGTCGAGGCCGACTCGATCAGGCCTCCGAGCCGTTCCGCCGTGCCAGCCGCCCTCGCCGCTTCGTCGACGGCCGCCGTCCAGGCGCCGCGGGCGGCGGCCGATGCCTGCTCAGCCGGCGCCAGGTCGATCGGCTCCTCGGGCAGCGTACGCAGTTCGAGATCGAACAGGACGGCCCGTTCCTTCTCCCGCTGCACGGCATGCTGGGCGATCCTCGCGTCGAGGGCCTCCTGCTCCGCCATCGAACGCAGCGCCCCCTCGGCGGCGGCCACGTCGTCGAACACGGATTCTGCGAGCGCCGCGTCCCGCTCCGTCTCCGCCTCGACGAGCGCCTCGGCCCTGCGCGTGCGCTCCGTGATGGCCTGGATGAGCGCGTGCGCTGCGGCAATCCTCGACTCCGTGTCGGCGAGCCGGGCGGCGACGGTGTCGAATCCACCCCGCGCCTCGACGATCAGTTCGTGCGCCTCGGCGCTCCGCTGCCGCAGTAGAGCGTGCTGTTCTCGTGCTTCCGCAAGGGCTCGCGCATCCTCTTCCCGTTCGGCATCGAGCCGCTCGGCACGGGCGACGAGCTCGCCCAGCTGGATGTCGAGCGCCGTGAGGTCTTCCAGGGCCGCACGGGAGATCGAGAGCGCCGCAGCGGCGTCGGCGTACTCACTCTCGGCCTGTTCGATGTCCCGCCCGTCGGCGCGGGCGGTGGCGGCGGCCGACTCGGCGCGCAGCGTCGAGGAGGTCGACGCCAGCTGCCGCTCCTTCTGCGCCGCGGCATCTCGTGCTTCTTCCGCGAGGGCGATGTCCTCGAGCGAGACGGGGTCGGAATGCGTGGCCGGTGCCGGGTGATCGAGCGAGCCGCAGACAGGGCAGGGATGTTCCTGTCGGAGTGTCGATGCGAGCTCTCCGGCCATGCCGTCGGTTCGCCGTTGACGCAGCTGAGACAGGGCCGACTGCGCAGCCGCATGCAGCGCTGTGGCCTGCGTGAGCTCGAGGTCGAGTGCGCTCTCGGCGGCACGCAGCCGTTCCGCCTCCCGCGCGGCCTCTCGACGCACGTCTGCCGCCGCCAAGGCCGCCTGTCGGTCGTCCACACGGTCGGCGAGGCGCCGGGTCTCGTCTCGTCTCGTTGTCAGCGCGGCGATCTCGTCGGGAAGTGCGGTGCGCTTCGCGTCCGCGGCTTCGATGCGTAGAGTCGCTGCTTCGACCGCGGCCTCTGCCGATCGCACCTCGGCGTCGAGTGCCGGCGCCGCCTCTTCGAGTTCTCGCGCCCGCTGCCAGGCTCCGCTCTCCCGGGTGCGCTCCGCCGTCCACGCGTCCAGGTCGCCATCCACAGCGAGCCCGAGGGCCTCTCCTGCCGCACGGGCGCTCTGTTCGTCTCGGGATGCGCTCGCGAACGCCGTACGTGCACGTGCCGCGGCGGCGATCGTCGAGCGGAGCGCTTCGGCGGCGCGCGCCGCGGTGAGCTCCGCACGGGCCTCCTCGATGACGGGCACCTCGGAGTCGAGGCGTTCGAGCGCAGCCCTGGCGCGGTCGCGCTCACGCTGCGCGCGCTGCTCCTCGCGCGTCGCAGCGAGCGCCTCATCGGCTGCCGCCGACTGCTTCTCCGCGTCGATGCGCTCCGATGCTCGGCGCTCTGCACGATAGTCGGCGCGGGCCCTCGCCCGTCGAAGGGCGCCGAGACGCTCATCGATCGACGACGGCACGTGTGGAGCCTCGGGCTCTGTGTCATCGCCGTCTCCCGACAACCCGTCGGCGGCCACCAAGCGCTCGGCCTCGTCGACACGGGCCTCGACGGTCGCGAGCCGAGCGCCGAGCGCCTGCTCCGCCTCCCGACGACGCTCATCGAACCGCGCCTGCACGTCTTCGAAACGCTGCGTGCCGAACAGCCTGCGCAGCAGCGCCTGGCGGTCGCGGCTCCCCGCGAGCAGGAACTCCGAGAACCTGTTCTGCGCGAGCAGGATCACCTGCAGGAACTGCTCGCGGCTGAGCTGGAGGATCTCGTCGAGCTCGCCTGCGACATCGACCGCGCGTGCGGCGCGTCCGACCCACCCTGCATCCGTCCACTCGTCGAGGGCCACGGCCGACGCCTGCTTGGTCATGCCGCCGCCGCGCTTGGCCGGGCGCAGATACTCGGGCGAACGGGTCACCCGGAACCGGCCGGTGGGAGTGCTGAACTCGACGACCACCTCTGAGGGATCGTCGGGCTCGCAGTGGTCGCTCCGAAGGCGCTTCTCGCCGCCGTCGTATCGTGGCACTCCGCCGTAGAGACCGAAGCAGACGGCGTCGAGGATGCTGGACTTGCCCGCCCCGGTCCGTCCGGCGATCAGGAAGATGCCATCGTCGGCGAACGCGTCGAAGTCGACCGTCTGACGCGAGCGAAAGGGGCCGAAGCCCTCGACCTCCAGGCGATGAAGACGCATCTAGACGAGCGCCTCAGCGCGCACACGCTCGTCGAGGATCGCCCGGATCAGGTCGCGCTCGGCCACCGTCGGCCCCTGACCCGCCCGCACATGTTCGAGGAAGGCATCGATGCGGTCGGCATCGGTCACCGCGTTGCGCAGACGCTGCACGTAGGAGCGCTCGTCTGCTTCGGCCCTGACCTCGGGCTGATGTTGCACCATGGCGCAGTAGGGGTAGCTCTCGCGGAGGCGGCGCATCGGCTCGGTCTGCGGCACGGCGTCGGTGTACACGGCGCAGACCCAGTCGTCTGCGTGCGTGGCGACGCTCTCGGCGGAAAGGAGCTCGTCGAGCGGGCCGGTGAGCGTGACCAGGCGGCGCGGCACCGGCAGCTCGAGCCACTCGACCTCGGCGAGTCCATCGGCATCGACGTCGACGAGCCACGACCCGCGAGGCTTGTCCTGCTCTCCGAAGCTGTAGTGCAGAGGCGCCCCCGCGTAGCGGACCCGATCACTGAGCTTCTGACGCCCGTGGATGTGGCCGAGCGCCACGTAGTCAGGACCGTCGAACACACTCAGCGGTACGACATCGAGGCCGCCCTGACGCACCTCGCGCTCGAGCCCGACCGTCGCGTCGACACCGGCGGCGAAGCAATGGGCGATCGCCACCGAGCGCCCCTCGTGTCGCGCCATGCCGGCGCGCACGAGGTCCATCGCATGCGCCATGGTCTGCGCCTGCGTGCGCAGCTGACGCCCTGAGCCATCGCCCTCGGGCCAGTGCTGGCGCACGATCGCCGGCTCGAGATAGGGAATTCCGAAGAAGTGCACCGGCCCATGCGCATCGGCGACGGTGACGGGGACGCCGACCGCCAGCGGGTCAGTCAACACGTGGATGCCTTCGCGGAGCAGACGGGCCTGGAAGCCGAGCCGTGCGGCCGAGTCGTGGTTGCCGCTGGTGACGATGACACGGGCACCCGTCTCGTGCAGGGCCACCAGCGCATCGCCCAGCAGGGTGTAGGCGGCGCCGGACGGAGTGGCGGAATCGAACACGTCTCCCGCGATGACGACGACATCGACCGCGTTGTCGCGAACCTGTGCGGTGAGCGCTCCGAGAACCTCGGCGAGAGCGTCCATGGTCGAGTTGCCATGGAACGTCCGGCCGATGTGCCAGTCAGAGGTGTGCAGGATGCGCATACTCACACGGTACGAAGCCCCTCCGACATTCCGTCCGAGGCGTGCCGTGGCATCCGTTCCCGATGCGGGATCCTCGCCCCGGAACGGATGCCGCGCCACCACGTCAGTGCGCCGTGAGAACGGGCGTGTCCTGCGCCGGAAGCAGCTGCTCCTTCGTGCCGCGCACCATGGTCGCGGCGATGACGGACGCCACGACCATGAGGATCGACGCGGTGATGAAGGTCCACCCGTAGGCGTCGGTCAACTGCTGCGGTGCGAGATCGGCTTGAGAGCGACCGCCGACGGAGGCGGCGTACACCGCGGTGAACACCGACAGGCCGATCGAGCCGCCGATCTGCATCGATGAATTCGCCACCGCCGACGCCACTCCCGCGTCATGCGGGGCGACTCCCGAGAGCGCTAGGTTCTGCAGCGGGATGAAGACGAACCCCATGCCGATGCCCAGGAGCACCAGTCCCGGAGCGATCTGCACGAAGTAGGCGCCGTCCGGGGTGATCCCGGAGAGCAGGAACAGCCCGACCGCGGCGAACAGCGGTCCGACGACCAGCTGCGGACGTGGGCCGATCACCGACAGCAGCTTGGTCGCGATCGGGGCCAGAACCATGGTCGCGATCGGCAGCGGCAGGCTCGCGAGGCCCGCCTGCAGCGCGCCCATGCCCAGCACGAACTGCAGGTGGAAGGTCAGGTAGATCGTTGCCCCGATCATGATCGCACCGGCGATTCCCTGGATCAGGAACGCCCCGCCTCGCACTCGGTCCGCGACGACGCGCAGGGGTAGCAGCGGCTGCGCCACCCGGCTCTCCACCCAGACGAACACGGCCAGGAGCACGACCCCGATGGCGAGGAATGCGATCGTCAGCGGATCGGCCCACCCGTTCTCGGCACGGCTGAATCCGTAGACGAGCGCACCGAGGCCGAGGGTCACGCAGATCGCACCCCAGACGTCGTAGCGGTTCTCGCCCTCTGCCTTGCTCTCGGTCAGGAAGAGTGCGCCGCCGATCACGCCGATCGCGACGAAGAAGAGGTTGACCAGGAGACACCAGCGCCAGTCGGCGAACTCGGTGAGCACGCCGCCGAGGAGCAACCCGACGGCTGCGCCGGTGCCGGCCACGGTTCCGAAGACGGCGAATGCGGTGTTCCGCTCCCGCCCCGAGGGGAACGTGACGGTGAGAAGGGCGAGCGCGGCGGGCGCGAGGAGGGCGGCGAAGGCCCCCTGCAGCCCGCGAGCGAGGATCAGTTCCCACCCCTGCTGTGCGAACCCGCCGTACAGAGATGCCGCTCCGAATCCGACCATGCCGATCATGAAGACGCGCTTGCGCCCGACGTAGTCGGCGATCCGGCCGCCGAGCAGCAGCAGGGCCCCGAAAGCCAGGGCGTAGGCCGTGACGACCCACTGTCGCTGCCCGTCCGAGAGCCCGAGGGCAGCTTGGGCGCGGGGCAGGGCGATGTTCACGATCGTGCCGTCGAGGACGACGACCAGTTGCGTGAGCGAGATGACGATGAGTGCCCACCACCGGGAACGAGGATGGGCGCGCAGGGAAGAAGACATGGAAAAACCTCCGGTGTCTGTTGAGGATGCCGGAGGTTTCGAGCCTCGGATCAGCGTGCCTCTCGGCACCTGACCGCCTCAGCCAACGGGGCTGAGCAGAACTCGATCCTATCGCAGGCACTCTCGCCCCAGGGGTACGAAGAAGAAGCGGAAGGTCCCCTGACCCACCCTCGTCACGATGATCGGCACGCGGTGATGCGAGATGCGCTGTGCACCTTCACCTGTGCGGCGTGCGGGGCTGCGCGATGCGATATCGGGGCTGCCCTCCGCCCGACAGGTGCCGGCTTGCCCCGCCGGCTGGGGGTTGTGCCCGCTTCTTCGTGACTACCGACTTCCGCTCTCCTCCTCCAGATCGTTCGACCAGTTCGCCTGCTGGATCCGGTTGTCGAGCTCGCGCAGCTCCTGGGCCACGGTGTCGGCCTGCGAGCGCAGCTGCGCCACCGGGAGCGCCGCGACCTGACGCAGCTCCGATCGCATCTGGCGCAGGAACTGGTCGTTGGACCCGGATGCCGCGGCCGCGGCATCGGTCAGCACGGAGTGCCGCAGACGCAGCACGTCGCGCGCGGCGAGCGCGTCGGTCATGGTGCCGTCGGCCCCCAGATCGAGACGCGCGTTGGTGGCGTTGATGCGCCGGATGAGGTCGCGAAGCTGCGTGAGCGCGGCATCCGCCTCCACGATCAGGGCGGCGGCATCCTCCGCCGGCTCCTCACCTTCCTGGTAGCGGGCGTTCGCGACGATGCGCGCCCTCAGCTGCTCGATGCGGCGCTGCAGGTCGGCGCGTGCGGTGAGGGCTTCGGCGAGTTTCATGACGTCATCCTCGCAGGGAGCGACCGTAACAGTTCGTCATACGACCGGAGAGTCAGCGGGTGCGCAGGAGACCGGCACGCTCCGGGTGGGCGGAGAACCAGTCGGCGACGTACCAGCAGACGGCGTCGACCTTGCGATCACCTCGCTCCTCGATGTCGGCCACAGCTCCCTCGACGACCTTCCCCGCATAGCCGTTGCCGCGGAAAGTCGGGACGGTGAACGCCCTGGTGAGCGCGATCGTCCGGCCATCGTCACGGTAGTCGAGCACGCTCACGAGCTTGCCGTCGCGCATGAGCGTGTACCGCGAGGCGTCCTTCTCGTCGGTCAGGATGAAGCCGTCGACAGTGTGCGAGATCGTCATTCGAACCACGTTACGCCCGCTCCGAGCGCCCGGGCGTTTTGACATGGGGCGTCACGATCAGACATAATCCCCCCATGACCACCAACGCAAGCCCTTTGTCCGCCCAGGAGGCGAACAGGACTGCCGGGATGATGATGCCCGGTCGCGTCGGTATGTGTTGCCGAATGTGTCGCTGAACGAACAGCCACCCCGCCTGACCTGAACTCCTCGCCATCTGCGAGGTCAGTGTCTCCGAGCATCCACCCTCGCTCGCTTCCC
Organism: Microbacterium sp. DWRC1-3; assembly: GCF_049896645.1. Taxonomy (NCBI): domain Bacteria; kingdom Bacillati; phylum Actinomycetota; class Actinomycetes; order Micrococcales; family Microbacteriaceae; genus Microbacterium; species Microbacterium sp. DWRC1-3. Next base: position 513,690 of record NZ_JAFCUS010000002.1, on the reverse strand, counting down.
GGCTCCGCCGGTCATTCATGCAACGCATCAGAGCCCCGTTCGATCCGGGCTCACGTCCTGAGGACTTCATCATCATGTCGAACACCGCACTTCTCGAGCGTCCCGCCACCACCGCCGCGACCCGCACCCAGCCGGAGCCCGCCGCACCGCTCCCCGCAGCGGGAGCCGACCTTCCCGCCGTGCGCTCGCCCCGTGGCTTCGCCCTCTACGTCGGGCTGGACGAGATCAAGGCTGCAGAGGCCGGTGTCAGTCTCCCCCTCCTCGTCGACGCACTGCGCCGCACCCTCGCCGAGCTCGCGCCCGGAGCGGAGACCCACGCCACCGTCGCGCTCGCACCGCACGGCTCGGGCGGCCGTGACCTCGATGTGGTCCGGCTCGCGCTGCAGGAGCCGGGCGCCATCGCCCGCACCAAGGCCGCCGCCGAGGAGCACACCACCGACGAGGAGAGCGGCGTGACCGTCGACATCTCCCGCAAGCGCGTGCTGATCGACGGCGAGTCCGCCGCGTTCACGTACAAGGAGTTCGAGCTGCTGCAGTACCTCGTGCTCCGCGAGGGCCGCACCATCGAGCGCAGCGAGCTGGTCTCCGCCCTCTGGCAGGCACAGGACGACGAGACTCCCGGCGAGCGCACCATCGACGTGCACGTGCGTCGCCTCCGCGCGAAGCTCGGTCGCTACGAGGACATCGTCCGCACCGTGCGCGGAATCGGCTACCGCTTCGACCGGCACGCCGACGTCGTCATCCGCTACGGCCACGGCACCCCCTCGCCCGACCGCTTCTGAGCCGCCGGGAGTCGGTGTCAGAACCGGCGCGTAGGGTGGGCGCATGACCCTCATCGCGCATCCCGCCGCGGCCGACGCCGCCTCCGCGGATGCTCCCCGAGAGACCGTCTACCGACCACCGCACCCCCTGGACCTGCGTCGCACGGTCGGCATGCTCCGCCGCGGCGGCAACGATCCGACGACCATCATCGACGGAACGGTGATCTGGCGTGCCATGCGCACCCCGCACGGCCCCACGACACTCGCCGTCCGCATGTCAGGCGACGAGGTTCGAGCCTCGGCCTGGGGTCCCGGTGCCGAGCACGCTCTCGATAGCGTGCCCGCGCTCTGCGGTGCCCACGACGATTCCGGAGACTTCGATGCCACACTGCACCCGCTCATCGCGGAGTCCGCACGACGACACCCGGGCCTGCGTCTGACCCGCAACGACGAGGTGTTCGACGCGCTCGCGTGCGCGATCCTCGAGCAGAAGGTGACCGGCATGCAGGCCTTCGGCGCGTGGCGCTGGCTGGTGTCCCGCTTCGGCGCACGGGCGCCGGGCCCGACGCCGCGCCCGATGTTCGCCGCTCCCTCCCCCGAGCAGTGGTTCCGCATCCCCTCCTGGGCATGGCACCGCGCCGGGGTCGAACCGCCCCAGTCGCGCACCATCGTGCGCGCGGCCGAGCGCGGCGACCGCATCGCCCGCGCTGTGGGAGCCGCCGTCACAGGAGCCGACCGCGACCGCGTGCTCACGAGCCTTCCCGGTGTGGGGGTGTGGACCTCGGCGGAGACCCGCATCCGCGCACTCGGAGACCCGGATGCGGTCAGTATCGGCGACTATCACCTCGCTCACCAGGTCGGCTACGCGCTGACGGGAAAGCGCACCGACGACGACGGCATGGTCGAGCTCCTCGCCCCCTGGGCCGGACAGCGGCAACGGGTCGTGCGCCTCATCCACGCCAGCGGTGTGCAGGAGCCACGAAGGGGTCCCCGCCTCGCACCCGAAGATCATCGTGGGCGCTGAGCACGCCGCCTAAGCTGAGGCCATGTCACGTTCTCTGCTGCGCATCCTCGTCACCGTCGGCCTGCTGATCGTCGGCGTCGTGATCGGGCTGATCTTCCAGAACGTCTGGCTCGGTGTGCTGCTCGCGGCGATCGTGTGGCTCGGTTGGTTCCTCGGCTACGAGTCGCGCCGGGGCAACAACGCCGGCGTCAACGACGAAGACCACGGCATCGAGCTCTGAGGGGCCCGCTCAGTAGTAGACGGCAAGCGGCCCGGACGGACCGTCGACGACGCGCACAGGAGTGTCGAACACGCGGGTGAGCACCTCATCCGTCATGATCGCGGCGGGGGACCCGAACTCCACCACCGCACCGTCCTTCATGGCGCAGATGTGGTCGGCGTAGTGCCCGGCGAAGTTGATGTCGTGCAGGACGATGACGATCGTGCGCCCCAGCTCCTCCGCCGCCCGCCGAAGATGCTTCATCATCTGCACGGCGTGCCGCATGTCGAGGTTGTTCAGCGGCTCGTCCAGAAGGACGAACTCGGTGTCCTGCGCCAGGACCATCGCGACGTACGCGCGCTGGCGCTGCCCGCCGGAGAGCTCATCCAGATAGCGGCCCTCCAAGGCGCCGAGATCGAGGAAGTCGATTGCCCGACTGATGATCTCCTCGTCGCCGCGATTCAGCCTCCCCTTCGAGTGCGGGAAGCGCCCGAAGCCGACGAGCTGGCGCACGGTGAGCCGGGTCACGAAGTGGTTCTCCTGACGCAGGATCGACACGACCTTCGCCAGGTCCTTCGACTTGGTGGAGGCAACGTCGAGTCCCGCGATCTCGATCGCACCGGCGTCCATTCCACTGAGACGACCGATCATCGTGAGCAGGGTCGACTTGCCCGCCCCGTTCGGACCGATGAGGGCGGTGATGCCGCCGGCGGGTATCTCGAGGTCGACGGGGCCGATCGCGACCTCGCTGCTGTAGTCCCGGCGAACGCCGTCGAGAGCGATCACAGTCTGCCCTTTCTGAGGATGACGATGAGGAAGACGGTGCCGCCGACGAGCTCGATGAGGATCGACACCATCCCCTGCGCGTAGAAGACGTTCTTCATCACGAAGTACGCCCCGGCCAGGATCGTGAAGGCCGTGAGCACCGCGACGGGGAAGATCAGCCGGTGGTCATGCGTGTCGGCGAACTGGTAGGCGAGCGTGGCCACCAGGAAGCCGAGGAACGTCATCGGTCCCACCAGAGCCGTCGATGTCGCCATCAGCACGGCGACGAGGAACAGCACGATGAACAGCTCACGGCGATGATCGACACCGAGGGAGCGCGCGGCATCGGGCCCGAGCGCCATCAGGTTGAGCCGACGCGAGCGGAGCCAGAGCAGCGCAGACGCCGCGACGACCAGCGGGATCGCCAACGGCAGGTACGAGGAGTCGGCGTTGGAGACATTGCCGAACAGGCGCGCGGCCAGCACGTCGAACTCGCTGGGTGTGAGCAGGCGCTGCATGAAGGTGGAGATCGCCCCGAGGCCTCCCCCGATCACGATGCCCACCAGGAGCATGATCTGCAGATTGCCGTAGCGGCCGGACAGCAGCCAACCGTAGAGGGCGACGGCGAGAGCGACCATGATCGCGACCTGGATCGCGAACTGCCCGATGCCCTGGATCGCCACGATCCCTGCCACGCCGAACAGGTACACGGTCGAGGTCTGCACCACGCGGTACAGCGACTCGAAACCCATGATCGACGGGGTGATGATGCGGTTGTTGGTGACGGTCTGGAAGCTCACCGTGGCGATGGCCTGCGCGACCGCGACGAGCGCCATGACCGTGACGTCGGTCGCCCGGTGCTGGGCGATCCGCCAGAACCCGGTGGAGCCGACCGGCATCGGATTCGCCCACGCCAGCAGGCCGAAGCCCGAGACGGCGGCGAGGACGAGAAGGGTCCCGAGCACGACGAAGTAGCGACGGCGCGCACGCGGGGTCGTGAACGAGCCCGCCGACCGCAGCGGGCCGGTGGTCGCCACCTCGCTCATCACGCCGCTAGCCACGTCGACGCTGCCTCAGCAGGAGGAGCACGAACACCACGGCACCGACCACCCCGAGGATCAGCGACACCGGCACCTCGAACGGCATGATGATGGTGCGTCCGATGATGTCGCACACCGTGACGATCGCGATGCCGAGCAGGCACACCCACGGCAGGTTGCTGCGCAGGTCGTCGCCGCGCACCATCGAGACGATGTTCGGCACGATGAGACCGAGGAAGGGAAGGTTGCCGACGACCACGGTGACCACACCGGTGGTGACCGCGATCAGCACCGTTCCGAGCAGGATGATCCTGTTGTAGTTCACGCCGACGTTGGTGGCGACCTCTTCGCCGAGGCCGGCGATGGTGAGTCGATCGGCGACGATGAACACGATCACGCCGACGATCGCCACGATCCAGAGCATCTCGTACTGGCCGCGCATCACCGAGGTGAAGCTGCCTGCGAACCAGACGCCGATGATCTGCAGCGAGTTCGTCGCCAGCGCGAGGTACGTCGACAGCGCGCCGACGACCGCACCGAGCATGATCCCGACGATCGGCACGATGAGGGAGGACTTGAGGGCGACCCGCCGCAGGAACGCGAAGAACACCATCGTGCCGACGAAGGCCGCGAGCACCGCACCGGCCATCCGCAGCGAGAGCGACGGCTGCGGCACGAGGATCATGACCAACAGGAGTCCGAGCCCCGCCCACTCGGTCGTTCCGGTCGTCGTCGGCTCGACGAAGCGGTTCTGAGTGAGCAGCTGCATCACCAGACCCGCCATGGCCATCGAGGCTCCGGCCAGGACCAGGGCGATCGTGCGGGGAACGCGCGTGATCTGGAACATCTGCGCGCCGTCTTCCGCGCCGGTGACGTCGTACACCCCGGTGAAGAGCGAGATCACGAGGAGCACGGCGACGACGAGCACGCCGATGAGCAGTTTCACGTCGAAGAGCCGCCCGGCGTTGCGGGGCGGCGAAGCGATGTCGGTGGAGACCATGATGACGATGCGGCGGCATCCGGGTCACCCGGATGCCGCCGCAGTACCTCAGTTCTTCGCGCTCTTCTCGAGGGCGTCTGCGAGGTCGTTGAGGAATGCCGTGTACGTCTGGATGCCCTCGTTCAGGTAGGTGTCGGTGGGCATGTAGACGAGCTGCTTCTCCTTGACGGCGGTGACGCCGGCAAGCGCCTCCGAGCTCTCGAGGATCTCGGCCGCCTGCACGTAGTCGGGGGTCTCGGCGGCGAACACGGCGTCGCGGTCGAGCACGAGGATCCAATCGGGGTTCGAGGTGGCGATCGCCTCGACCGAGATCTCGTCGCCCTGGTGGTCGTCGGTCGCGTCGTCGACCTCGAGTGCGGGGGTCAGCCCGAGGATGTCGTAGATCGGTCCGAGCGAGCGTCCGACGGTCGGGGCGAGGTAGCCGATCTCGCCGCCGGAGGTGTTCACGGCCATGACGGTGTCGGCGTCGTCGTAGGCGGCCTTGGCGCGCTCGACGGCAGCATCGAAGTCGTCGACGAGCTTGTCGGCCTCGTCCTGCTTGCCGAAGATCTCACCGAGCACGGTGACCTGACGCTTGAGCTCCTCGTCGAAGGGCTCACCCTCGCGCGGCTCGAGGTCGATGATCGTGGCGTCGGGCACGAGGTCCGCGATCGCCGTGTTGTGCTGCGTGAACCGCTGGCCGCTGATGATCAGGTCGGGCTCGACGGCGACGACCGCTTCGAGGTCGGGCTCGCTGTGGAGTCCGATGTCGACGATCGCGTCGTCCTTCACGTACGACACGGTCTCCGGCATGAGCGCGACGGCGGCGGCGGAGAGTTCGACGCCCCAGTCGGAGAGCGTCTGGAATGTGCGGTTGTCGAGGGCCACGACAGACGCGGGAGGCGTCGGGATCTCGTGCGTGCCGGTGTTGTCCTCGATCGTGACGGATGCTGCCGCGGGTTCGGTCTTCTCCGGTTCCGCCGAGCCGCCGGAAGCGCACCCGGCGAGGGCGAGGAGGCCGACGAGAGCGACGCTCGTGGCGGTGAGGGTTCTGGGCACGGACATGGAGAGACTCCTGTTCTGCGGGATCGGTGCGCACACGATGGGCGCCGGGGTGACGAGCAGGGATCACCTTCGCCCGTCACATTTAGGTTAGCCTTACTTTATGAGCGATACGAAATCCGGTTTCTCGATCGAGCGTCGCGGCCTGGAGCTGCGCTTCCGCAACGTCACGCTGAGTGCCCGCGAATGGCTGGCACCGGACTTCGTGCGCGTGCGGCTGACCGGTGCAGACCTCGCGGGCTTCGACTCCCCCGGCTCCGACGACCACATGCGCCTGTTCTTCCCCGCAGGCCCGACCGGGTCCGTCGAAGAGCTGCGAGCATCCCCGAGTCGCGAGTACACCCCTCTCGCATGGGGCGAGGACTGGCTCGACGTCGAGTTCGCCGTGCACGGCGACCAGGGCGTCGCGGCCCCCTGGGCTGCGACGGCACCGATCGGATCCACGATCGGCGTCGGCGGTCCGCGCGGATCGGCCGTCCTGGCCGGCGACCCCGGCTCCTGGCTGCTGGTCGGCGACGAGACCGCCATCCCCGCCATCCGCCGCTTCGCCGCGCTCATTCCGTCAGGCACCCCGGCACGCATCGTGGTGGAGACCGTGAACCAGGGGCGCGAGATCGACATCGAGGCACCGGTCGACGTCGAGTGGCTGCACCGCGGGGAAGCTCCCTCCGGTTCCACACTCATCGCCCTCATCGAGACGCTGACCGCCGAAGACGTGGTCGGACCCGACCCCTTCGTCTTCATCGCCGCCGAGCAGTCGATCGTCAAACCCGGCAGGGCGCTCCTCGAGCGCTGGGGTGTCGACACCGCGAACGCCGTCGTGAAGGGCTACTGGAAGCGCGACGAAGCCGAGTACCACGCGCCGCACTAGTGCGACGTCGGCGGCACCTGGAAGACTCGGCGCATGGCTCTTCTGGATCACCTGGGCATCACCGTCGGCGACCTCGAGCGTGGCCGGGCGCAGTTCCACCCCGTCCTCGCCGCTCTCGGATATCAGAGCGGGGGTGCGGACGACCACTCCATCTCGTGGCACAACGGCGACGAGACCGAGATCATCCTCTACACCTGGGATGACGACTCCACCCCGCACCGTCATGGTCGTATCGGCTGGCAGCACATCGCCTTCGCGGTGCCGACGCGCGAGCAGGTCGAGCACCTTCATGCCGTCGCGCTCGAGGCCGGGTGGACAGCGATCCGCGAGCCGAAGGAGTACCCGCGCTATTCGGAGCGCTACTACGCCTCGTTCGTCGAAGACGTCGACGGCATCCGGGTCGAGTTCATGTACAACCCTCCCCGCGAGAAGGCTTGACGCCCGGGCGACCTATCCTCCACAAGAGAACACAAAAGCACGTTGTGCGCGTCTTTCAGACGACCGATATCTTCGCCTCCCGCGCTCTGGCAGGCGTGCCGAATCGATGCGACGATGAGGGAGTGGGATTCATGAATGACGCGCAGATCTGGACCATGATCGGGTCGTTCACCGTGCTGATGTTCAGCACGCTCACCGTGGTGTCGACCTTGTTCGTCCGGATCCTCCGCAGCGAGATCGGCGGCCTGCGCACCGAGATGAACGGCCAGATCGACGGGCTGCGCACCGAGATGAACGCCCGCTTCGATTCCGTGAACACCCGCTTCGATTCCGTGAACACCCGCATCGACGGTCTCGACCGCGACGTGCAGGCGCTGGTCAAACGCACGTTCGGCCTCGACCGCGAGTGATGACGACGCCTCGCCGTCACGCCTCGGTACCGCATGCCGACCGGCACGATGCCTTTCCGGAAGCTCCCTGCGGCACAGCCGTGCTGCTCCTCGCCGGGTCCAGCGGTCGGGTCGAGTCCCAGCGGGCCGACCTGCTGGCACGGCACGGTGCACGTGTCCGTGCCATCCGCTGGTTCGGCGGCGTGGGCCAGCGCCCCGCACCGCACGAGGTGCCGATCGAGCTGTTCATCGATCAGCTCGATCTCCTGCGCCGCGACGCCGATCGCATCGCGATCTTCGGAACGTCGTTCGGAGCGGAGGCGGCCCTGGTGACCGCCTCCCTTCACCCGGTCGACGCGACGGTGGCCGTCGCTCCGTCATCCGTCGTCTGGGCCGGGCTCACCGACGGGGACTGGTCGTCGCACTGGACCAGCCGGGGCACACCGCTGCCCGCCGTGTCGTTCGATCCGTCCTGGGTGCCGTCGACGGTGCCGCCCGAGTACCGATCCCTGTACGAGGCGAGCATCGATCGCGCTCCTGACGCGGCCGCGGCCGCAGCGATCCGCACGGAGTACATCACCGGTGTCGTCGTGCTGATCGCGGGAGGGGACGACCGCGTCTGGCCGAGTGACCGATTCGCCGCCGAGATCTCCGCGCGCCGGAGTGCGCACGGACGGGAGACGACGGTGGTCGCTCACCCTGCTGCGGGGCACCGGATGGTCTTGCCCGGCGAGACGGTCGCGGTCGGCGGAGTGACGATGGAGCGCGGCGGGTCTCCTTCCGCTGACGCGGAACTCGGTGCGCTCGCGTGGCCGCAGATCGTGCACGCCCTCGACCTGCGGGCCTGAGGATCAGAACGCCGGAGCGACCTCTGCCTCCGCCGTCCGATCGGTGAACGCGGTCTTCGGGACGAAGACGAGGATCACGGCGGCGACGAGCGCAGTCACTCCGCAGACGATCCACACCGTGAAGTAGCCGGCGAGCGAACCGGCGGTCCCCTCGTTCGCCCCCGCGGTGCTCGCGACTCCGTGCAACAGCGCGATGCCGAACACGCACGAGGCGATCGCACCACCCACGGTCTTGACCGAGTTGGTCAGCCCCGTCGCCACCCCCGTCTGCGTGGCCGGAGCCGCGGATGCCGCAGCGGCAGGGAGCGCCGCGACCAGCGCGCCGGAGCCCAGTCCCACGACGACCATGTTCGTGATCACCTGTGCGTAGGTGTCGTGGAACGGCAGGAACAACAGGAACCCGATGCCCACCAGCACCGAGGCCCCCATCAGGGTCAGACGAGGCGTCGCCCACCGTGCGACCGTCGAGAACAGGAGAGCGCCCGTGATCATGGCGATCAGGTAGACGCCGATGATCAGCGAGGTCGCGAACCCGCTCGTGCCCAGACCGTATCCGTAGACCGTCGGATCGGTGCGGGCGAACGTCGACAGCGGAGCCTGCGCGCCCAGCACACTGACCCCGAAGAGGCCGGCTGTGAGGAAGACGGGGCCGAGCGCAGGCGAGCGGAACATGCGCACGTCGATGAGCGGGTCGGCGCAGCGCAGCTCCCACAGCACGAACGGGATCACGAGCAGGACACCGAGGATCACGACTGCCCAGGACCAGGGGTTGGTCAGGCCGCCCTCGAGGCGGAGCAGGCTGAGACCGCCGGTGAAGCACAGGAGGGCGAGCGAGATGAGCACGAGACCGATCGTGTCGAAGATGCCGCCCGTGGGCTCGGGGGACTCCTTGACCCCGAACAGGATCACGAAGAAGCACACCACGATCAGCACGGCCGGGATCAACAGCACGATGGTGAGGGGCAGCACGTCGATGAGCGCGCCACCGACGAGCGCACCGATGATCGCACCGCCTTCGAGCGCGGCGACGAGAAGGCCCGCCGCCTTGGCAGTGATCGAGGAGCGCCCCTCCATCCGGCGCGACCTCGACCAGATCAGGGCGATCTCGAGAGGAAGCCAGACGACGTAGAAGCCCATCAACGCCCACGCCGCGAGGAAGACCGGGAACGAATCGGTGAAGGGCAGGACCAGGGCCGCCGCCGCGGTGACCGCGGTCGAGATCAGCAGCATCCGTTTGTGCCCGACCATGTCGCCGAGCTTCGCGAAAGCCGGCACGACGAGCGCCGACAGCATGAGCTGCGCACCCTCGAGCCAGTTCACGTCGGCATCGTGGATGCCCAGATGACGGGCGATGTCGGTGAGCATCGGGGTGTAGTAGCCCTGCAGCACGCCACTGGTGAACTCGACGAAGGCGAGGAAGCCGACCACGACGGCGAGAGTGCCCAAGGTGCGGGTGCGCGTCATCGCGTCTCCTGCTTCTGCATCGGGTCCCCCGGCACGATCCGAGAGAAGGGTGAGATCACCTTAGCCGTTCGAGCAGCGCCCGATGGAATCGCTCTCCGCGCTCGAGAGAGGCGATCTCCACGCTCTCGTCGACGCCATGGATCGACGCACGTTGCGCGTTAGACATGTCCAGCGGCGCGAAGCGGTAGACGGCAGGTGAGAAGCGATGGAAATGCCGCGAATCGGTGGCCGCCATCATCACGTACGGCACGGCGGGGACGCCGGGGAACGCCGTGTCGAGGGCCTCGGCCAGCAGAGCGAACGGGGCGTTGTCGGTCGGCGACTCCGGCGAGGGCTCGCTCGCCTCGATCACCTCGACCTCGACCAGCGGATCGCGGATGCGCCTGCGCACCCGGAACACGGTCTGCTGCGTCGTCTCTCCAAGCGCGATGCGCAGATTGACGGTGGCAGAGGCTTGCGACGGCAGCACGTTCGCCGCCGTGCCACCGGACTGCATGGTCGGGGCGACGGTGGTGCGCACGAGGGCCGCCGGCTCGCCACCGAGCGCGGCGAAGACCTGCGCCGTCAGCAGTGGCACCGAGCCGAGCAGTCGCAGCAGGTGACGGGCCGGGCCCGGAGTCTGCGCGGCCAGCTGCGACAGCATCCGCAGGATGGCCTTCGAGGCACGAGGGCGGAAGGTGGTGGGTCCGAGCCGGTCCACGGCCCTGGCGACGCGCCGGACCGCGGTGAGCGGCGGCGGCGCGGAGGCGTGTCCGCCGTCGCCCCGCGCGGTCAGCCGGAGCGTCATCACGCCCTTCTCGCCGACACCGATCATCGCTGCGCGACCGGGGACGAAGGGCAGGGGCGCGTCGACGACGGCACCCCCCTCGTCGAGCACGAGCCAGGGGACGATGCCACGCCCGCGCAGCACGCGGGCGATCTCCTCGGCCGCGCGCCCATAGGTCTCCTCGTTGCCGCCGAAGGAGAGGTACACGTCCTGAGGAGGCACGAACCCGTCGGCGAGCAGATTCTCGACCGCCTCGAGCACCACGATCAGCGGGCCCTTGTCATCGAGGGCACCGCGTCCGTACACCGAGCCGTCGGCGATCACCCCCGCGAAGGGCGGGTGCGTCCACGCGTCGCTCTCATCCACCGGGACGACGTCGTAGTGCGCCATCAGCACGACCGGTCGATCCGGGGCCGCGCCGGTCCCCTGCCAGTGGAACAGCAGCCCGAAGTCGGTGTGCCGTTCGAGCGTCAGTTTCTCGTGCGTCAGCGGGTAGAGCTCCGCGATAAGCGTGACGAACTCCTCGAACGGAGCCGAGCCGCGCTCGTCGAGCTCGGCCGAGACCGTCGGGATCCGGATCATCTGCGAAAGCCGCTCGGCGATGCCCGGGCGCACGGTCGGTGTGGTCACACCCGCCATCGTACTCAGCGGTTCTCAGGACCACTGCGTGAGCTTGTCGGGATTGCGCACGGCGAGCACCTCGGTGATCCGCTCGCCCTCGACGACGAAGGAGAACACCGCATCGGGGCAGCCGTCGAGCGTGGCAAGCGCGGCCAGCCCGTCCGCGGTGGGGACGAGGACGACCTCCGCGCCGGGGTGGAGCCGAGCGATGCCCTGCAGGAAACGTGCCACGCGATCGGCCCCGACGACCGGTCGCAGCGCCGCCGACTTCCTCCCGCCCGCGTCGGAGATGAGCACGACATCGGGATCGAGCACAGTGATGAGGCGATCGAGCCGTCCGGTCGCTGCGGCTTCGAGGAATGCGCGGGCGACGGCATCGTGCTGCTCCCGTGTCGCCAGGCGCGCACGCCGCTCTCGCACCCGTCGACGTCCCTGCGACGCGAGCTGTCTCACGGCGTCCGTGCTCCTTCCGACTGTCTCGGCGATCTCCGCGAACGGGACGCCGAACACGTCGTGCAGCACGAAGGCCACACGCTCGGGGGGAGTGAGCGATTCCAGGAGCACGAGCAGCGCCATCCCGACCGACTCGTCGAGGGACACTCTGTCGAGCGGGTCCGGAAATGGGGTGACGAACAGCGAGTCCTGCGGCACGGGCTCCGGAAGCCACTGACCGACATAGCTCTCCCTCCGCGCTCGCGCCGAACCCAGGGCATCCAGGCAGATGCGTCCGGCGACGCGCGTCAGCCACGCACCCGGATTGACGATCCCTGCGCGCTCCGCGTCGGTCAGCCGAACCCAGCGCACGTAGGTCTCCTGCACCGCGTCCTCGGCATCAGCGACCGTGCCGAGCAGGCGATACGCGAGAGCGAGCAGGGTACGGCGTTCGGCTTCGACCACAACGAGATCATCCATCGCCTCCATCTTGGTCTGTCTCGGCCTCCTGCCGACGCCATGTCGATGCCGCTCTCGACAGGCGCCTCACGTTTCGTTCGCCTGCGTCGTCGAACAAGGAGAAGGATGTACCGAGACGAAGGAGAACACATATGAGGATCGTCGTCGCAGGAGGAACCGGAACCGTCGGGCGGCACACCGTCGAGGCGGTGCGGGCCGCGGGGCACGACGCCGTCGTCCTGAGCCGGTCACGGGGAGTCGACCTGGTGACCGGAGAGGGCCTGGGCCACGCCCTGGCCGGCGCGGACGCGGTGATCGACGTCACGAGCATCGAGACGCGCAAAGCCAGCGAAGCGATCGAGTTCTTCACCGCGGCGACAGGGAACCTGGCCGCGGCAGCCGCCGACGCGGGGGTCGGACATTTCGTGCTGTTGTCGATCGTCGGGATCGACCGCATGCCCTACGACTATTACGCCGGCAAGATCGCCCAGGAGAAGGTCGTCGAGGCGTCGCGCGTTCCGTGGACGACCCTGCGAGCGACGCAGTTCCACGAGTTCGCGGCGCAGATGTTCAGACGGGCGAAGTTGGGCCCGCTCCACATCGCTCTCAAGGCCCGGACACAGCCCGTGGCCGCCCGCGAGGTGGGTTCACGCCTCGCCGCCCTCGCAGCAGCGCCACCCCAAGGCCGTGCACGGGACCTCGCCGGGCCTCGCGAGGAGCAGCTGGCGGACATGGTCCGCGCGTACGCCCGGCGCGAGGGATACCGTGGTTGGGTGCCGACGCTGAACGTGCCGGGGCCGCAGATGGCCGGCATGAGGGCAGGGCTCGGCCTCCCCGGTCCCGACGCCGAGCTCGGACGTCAGAGCTTCGCGGAGTGGCTCGCTGCAGACTAGCGATCCCCCGCTCGGCTCTGCCCCTGGGGAACAGGGCGAGCAGGATGATGGTTGCATCTCTGCGTGGTGCGAGCCGCGTCCGAGGAGGTGTGCATGGAACTGACCCTGGTGTCGTCGTCGTTCTGCGGCGCCTGCGCACGCACGCGGACCGTGCTCGCCGAGGCCGCGCGGTTCCTCCCCGAAGCGACCGTCATCGAGATCGACGTGGCACAGAGCCCGGATGCGGCAGAGGAGCTCGACATCGCGTTCACGCCCACCGTGATCATCCGCGACGCTGCCGGTGCGGAGGTGTTCCGCGCGACCGGTGTGCCGACGGTCCCGCAGGTGCTCACCGCCGCGGTCAAAGCCCTCCCGGCCTGACGTCCCGCCACCTCGGGCGAGGTCCGCCCGGCTCAGCGAGGCTGCACCGCGCGACACGCAAGATGCAAGGCGAGGCGCGCCTCCGGATCGGTCATGTCGATCCCGAGAAGCTCCTGAACGCGCCGGATCCGCACCATCACGGTGTTGCGGTGCAGGCCCAACGCGGTCGCGGTCGCGGCGATGCCCGACTCATGGTCGAGATACGCGGAGAGCGTGGTGAGCAGCTCGCCCCCTCCTTCCCGCAGCGGCGCGAGCAAGGACTCCGCAGCGGGGACGAACGTGTCGTTCCCCGTCCACGCAAGCAGGAGCTGTTCCAGCCCGAGGCTGTCGACGCGCACGAACCATCCTGTCGCGGAGCGTGAGGCCGCGATGCGCGCGGCATCCCCCGCTTCGTCCAAGGTCGTGGCGAGGCCTTCCGATCCGCCGTGGAGAGAACCGACGCCGGTCGCGACCGCGAAGTCGCGCAGCGCCCCCAGGTGGAGTTCGCGCAGAGCAGCGACAGCCCTCTCCACACGGTCCGGGTCCGGTGACTCGGGAAAGGTCAGCCACCCGCTCAGTCCTCGACCGGCCGTCGTCGCGTGCGCCTCACCGTCGATGGCGCTGAGTCCCGCGCTGACCGTGCGCAGCAGCGAGAAGGAATCGAGCCGTCCCCTCGCGACCATCCGGAAGCCGAGGTGATGACCCGCGGTGCGCCAGCCGCGCTCGATCATGCGCCGTTCGACATCGGCGTCGGCCGTGCCATGCAGATCGACGAAGTCGCGCAGGAGTCCGGAAGACACCGCGACGTCGTTCACCGCCGCCACCTCGTCGATCAGGATGCGCGCCGCGACTGCAGGCATCGCGACTTCGGCGGCGACCGAGAGCGACTGCACCTGCGCCTCGCTGAGGCCCCGGCCGAAGAGCACGAGCCGCAGACCGCTGCGACCCGGGCTGTCCACGCGCACCGATGCGGCCGCGGCGTCGCCGATGCTCGTCCGGTCGAGCCACGAGTCGAACCCGATCGCGGCATGAAGCCGTTCATCGAGAGGGGCGCCCGCTTCCTGCAGCACCCCCGACGAGTCGATCAGTGCGGCGCCGACGCCGAGGTTCGCCGCGATGTGGCCGAGCAGGTCGGCCAGGTCATCGGCGGCGTACTCGAACGACTGGGCGACCTTGCGTACCTGGCTCAGCGTGAGCGCGTCACGAGCCTCGATCAGCATCCAGCAGGCCTTCGCGAGTTGAATCGGCCGCTCGACGTCGAGCAGGCAGAGGCCGATCCGGTCCGCCAGGCGGAACGCCCCCGCATCGAAGGAGCCGGCACCGGCGAGGGCCAGTCCGGTGTATCCACGGTCACGCAACCGGCGCAGCAACGCGTCCTGCTGCCAGGTCGAGGTCGGACGCCCCGCCGTGAGGATCGCGAGCCGGTCGGCGCCGCTCTCGGTGAGCTCGGCCTCACCCGATCCCACCGCCACCGCTTCCCACGCCGCATCCGCCGGCCCGGCCACCCGTCGAAGGCCGCCGTTCTCGGCGTGGGCGAGCAGCGCCCCCAGCTGCAGCCACTCGTTCACGCGGCGTCCAGATCGTCGAGCCCGTAGGCGGACGGCAGGACTTTCGCACGCCGCTCAGGCCGGTCGTTCCACCATTGCGGCGCGGGGACGGCGAGGACCGCGACGTTACGAGCGAGGCGGAGTTCGGTGACCTCGAGGATCTCCCGTGAGACCGCATCGATGACCACGATGATCGTCGGGGCGGACGCCACCAGCTGCCCGTCGGTGAGCACGGCGAGCGTCTCCGAGCGTGTCACGATCCGGTGCACGGCACCCGCGAGCCCGCTGATCTCGACCGCGTTCACATGCGGGTCCTGCGTCGACGACGAGATCGAGACGATGCGCCCCTCGGCGAGCAGCTGCGCCCCCAGCGCATCGGCGAGCAGGGGAAGCGGGGCGATCATGGCGCCGAGATACGCCCTGCCGAGCTCGAGGGCATGGGCGAGATGGCCGCCGATCGCGTGCTCCCTCAGATCGCCGACCGTGAACCCGCCGAGCACGGCGCAGCCGACCCCACCTGCCTGGATGATCGCCGAGCGCACGACGCGCTCGGCGTCGATGGCACGATGCGCCTCGACGAGCGCGACACCATCGGCACCCGTGTCGCACGCGAACACGAGCCCGGGCACCCGGTCGACGAAGAGCGACATCTGGTCGAGTCCAGGCACCGCTCGTCCGGTGCAGTCCGCGTCGACGACCACGTGCGATCCAGCCAGGGTCAGCGGTGCGAGGCCGTTCATCCCTCCGCCCTCGAGCGAGCACACGGCGGAGACCGGATGTCCGATCCATCGTTGCACCGCGCTGAGGAGCCTGGCGAAGGGGTCCACCCCCGGAAGCCGCTCGCCCAGCAGCATCGTGGAACCGACGAACGCGACACCGAGACAGGGTGTGGCCGGATCCAGGGCCGAGATCGGCGAGACCTCGATCGGCCATTCCCCGTCCCCGGCGAGCATCAGCTCGAGCATGGTGGTCGAGCCGCCGCCACCGGACCCGAGCAGCGCGTAGCCGCGGGCGAGCGCGGTGAGGTCGTCGCGCTGCAGCTTCATGCGTCCAGCCTAGGGAGATTCGTCCTCGCCCACGGTCAGCGTCTCGATCGGGACGAACTCCGCCGCGAGACCGAAGGCAGAGGGGCCGAACGCGGCGAGCGCGGCCGGCGTGCGCATCATCGCGGGGGTGGAGATGCCGAGCACCCGCACGCGCTGTCCGTAGCGGAGCCCCTCTGTCGTGATCGGCTCGGCCGTCTCGTGGTCGACGACGCAGATCAGGTCCGGAACGATCGCCACGAGGGTGTCCCCCCGGCGAGCAGTGAGGTTCTCGTTCTGGAAGGAGATCTCGAACGTATCTCCGTCGTCGGCCCCGAGCGGCGCGATCACAGCGCGCCCCTTCGCGAACCCCTCGGTCGTACGCCGCTCGACATCGATGACCTTGCCGACGCAGAGCTCGCGCAGGTGCGGGTAGAGGGTGATGGACAGCGTCGAGGCGATCGCCTCGAACGGCGAGCGGTGCTCCTCGCGGGCGACACGGATGGCGCGGCCGAGCGCGAGTGCCATCGAGATCGTGCGGGGCACGGCCGTGCGCCGCACGTCTACTCCGGTCATCGCGTACTCGGCGATGTGTCCGACGCCGCCGAGGCGGATGGTGACAGCCCGGGCGAGCCACTCCATCTGGCGGTCGTCGTCGCCGGTGTCGATGACGACCTTCTCGCCCCGTTCTCCGGCGAGCGCGAGAGGCGAGCCATGAACGCCGTAGACGGCGAAGGTCTCCATCGACAGTTCGGGGAAGGCGCGCCCCATGCCGTCGGCATCCACCACCGGCAGCCCGGTCTCGGCCGCGACGATGAGCGGGATCATCGAGTTGATCCCGCCGCACTCGATCGGCATCGTCGCATCCGCCGTCCGCCCGAGGTGCTCCTCGAGTGTGCGCAGAGCCAGGGTGGGCTCCGTTCCGGCGGGGATCTTCTCGACCATCACGGTGGGGGCGCCCATCTGAGCCGTCGGGATCACGAACAGGTCGTCGGGGAGCTCGTCCGGGTCGAGGATCGTGATGCTCCCCTCCCCCAGCACACGCTCGACCAGCATCTTGCCGATATAGGGATCGCCTCCGCCGCCCGTGCCGAGCAGCGTCGCACCGCGAGCGAGGTCGGGGAGGTCGGCGGCCCTGAGCTGCCAGCTCATACCGCGACTCCCGTCCGGACGGTCCCCGCGGAGACGCTGCCGTCGAAGCGATGGGCCGCCATGTCGTATCCGAAGTAGCCGGGGCCGACCATCGCCAGCGCCGCCTCCGAGTGCCAGCGCTCGTCGGCGGGGGCTGCGATCACCCGCACCCGCTGCCCGTAGCGCAGGGCCTCGGTCGTGATCGGCTCGCCGGATTCGCCGTCGAGCACCATGATCAGGTCGGGAGTGGTCGCGAGGACCTCCCCGTCGGCTTCCGCCACCAGGTGCTCGTTCTGGAACTGCAGAGTCAGCCTCGCACCGTCGTCGCCGTCGATACGCGCACGTCCGCGAGCGAAGCCGGTCGTGGTGGCACGGTGCACGTCGACGACCTTTCCGTCGAACAGCTCGCGCCCGCCGAGGAGGTCGACCACCCCCGCGACCGGGTCCGTCTTCGCATCCCGGGCCGCAGCGATGCGCTGACCGATCTCGATACAGCGCGAGAGCGACCCCGAGACCATCGACTCGCGCGCCGCGGCGCCCGACATCGAGAATCCGGAGATCATGACCGAGCAGCCCATCTCGACGCAGGCGACACGGGCGATGCGCTCGGTCCATGAGTTGTCGACCGTCTGCAGCACTCCGGTGTTCCCCTTCTCGTCGCTGAACGCGAGGGGCGATGCGGTCACGCCGTACAGGGTCGGGAGCACCATCTGCAGCTCGGGGAACGCGCGCCCCATGCCGTCGGCATCGATCAGGGGCAGCCCCAGCGCTGCGGCAGCGGCGATCGGTATGGTCGAATTCACACCGCCCACCTCTGCGCACGCGATGTGGGTGACGGGGCGCCCGAGGTGGATGCCGAGGGCCTTGACCGGTTCGACCACCTCCGCGAGGCTCGGCAGCTTCTCGACCATGACGGTCGGTGCGCCCATCATCGCGACGAACAGCACGAGTGCGTCATCGGGCACCTCATCGAGGCCGACGACCGTGACGTCGCCGGAGACGAGTGCCTGACGGGCCAGGAGCGCACCGATGTACGGGTCTCCTCCCCCACCGGTGCCGAGGACGGCCGCGCCGCGCGCGAGTCCGTCGATGTGGGCGGGAGTGATGGTCCAGCTCATGTCACGCTCCCATGTCGAGGTCGCCGACGGCCTTCACGCGGATGCGCGTCGCGTTGCCGGGAAGGTAGGGGATCGGCACCTCGTCGAAGTCGATGATCGACACGGTCGAGGGCTTGGCGCCGGCCGCGATCGCCTTGTCGACGGCTTCTGCCCGCACCTCGGCGATCGTCTCCTCGCGACGGCCGGGTTCGATCGCGTAGACCTTGTCGATCTCTCCGCCGACCTGCGCGATCGATGCGCCGATGGCATTCGCGACCGCATAGTTCTCAGGGCGGTGTACGGTCCCGAACAACGGCAGCTCATCCGGGAGCAGGATGGAGCCGCCGCCGACCGCGACCACCGCGATGGGCTCGGGCGAGGTCCGCATGCGGTCGACGGCTTCGGACACGCGCTCAGCGATGCGGGCGAGCACGCGCTCGACGAACACCGGGTCGAGGTGTGCGACCCTGCTCGCATCTCCCACCTGTGCGCGTCCGGCCGCGACCGCGATGTCGGTGGCGGTCAGGGTCGATCCGCCGAAGACCAGAGCCTCCGTGTTCAGCTTGTAGCCGACGGATGCCGGCCCGACCTCGGCCGTCTCCTCATCGACGATGCTGCCGCCGCCGATGCCGAGCGAGAGCACATCAGGCATCCGGAAGTTCGTGCGGATGCCCGCGACCTTCACCTCGTTCGCCGTCTCACGCGGGAAGCCGTTGATCAGCAGGCCGATGTCGGCCGTGGTGCCACCCACGTCGATCACGGCGCAATCGTCGAGGCCGCTCGTGGCGGCGGCACCGCGCATCGAGTTCGTCGGCCCCGAGGCGAAGGTCGCAACCGGGTAACGGCGTACGTACTCCTCGTCCATGAGCGTGCCGTCGTTCTGGCTGAGGAAGATCGGCGCCTCGATGCCCTGGGCGCGCACGGCCGAGGTGAGCCCGTCGACGATCTCGGACGCGAGTTCACGCAGCGCGGCGTTGATGATCGTCGCGTTCTCGCGCTCGAGGAGCCCGATGCGTCCGATCTCGTGGGACAGCGAGATGGCGGCATCCGCCCCCAGCACCTCGGCGACGATCTCCGCCGCCCGCACCTCGAGGTCGTGGTTGACCGGGCTGAAGACCGAGGAGATGGCGACCGAGCGGATGCCATGCACCTTCATGTCCTCGGCGTGCGCCCGGATCTCCTCGGGGTCGAGGGGCGAGATCGGCCGGCCGTCGAACTCATAGCCGCCGTGCGCGAGGTAGCTGCGAGCCTGTGTGGCCTCGACGAGCACCTCGGGCCAGTCGATCAGAGGAGGCAGAGCCCGCGTTGCGGGCAAGCCGAGCCGCAGTGCGGCGACGGGTGCGAGCCGGCGCGCCTGCACGAGCGCGTTGATGAAGTGCGTCGTGCCGATCATGACGGCATCGATGTCTGCGCCCTCGAAGGAGTGTCCGGTGCGCAGATCCTCGATCGCCTGGATGATGCCGCTGGTGACGTCGGGGGTGGTCGAGTGCTTCACCCCCGCCAGAGTGCGGGTGCCGTCCATGAGGACTGCGTCGGTGTTGGTGCCGCCGACGTCGATACCGATGTGCATGATTCTCGCTTTCCTGGGAGGGATGTCTGTCTCGGGCGGCTCAGGCCGTCGCTGCTTGTTCGACCGGGGTCGCCTGCCGCGTCGTCGCCACTCCGACGCCGCGGACCCAGCCGAGCTTTCCTGCCACGATGTACAGCACCATCGACAGGAAGAGGCTGAGCAGCGATGGGATGCCCCAGGTGACGAAGTAGCCGACCAGCGCGGAGACCAGCCAGACGACGATCGTCGCGGGGACGATGCGCGGCGCGGTCGCCGGGAGAGTGCCGGCCTCGCGGGTGGCGTCCAGATCAGGACGCCAGCGGCGTACCACGTAGTACTCGGCGACCATGATGCCGGCGATCGGCGGGAACGCGACACTCAGCACGATCAGGAACTCGGTGAACTGTCCGAGGATGCCGACCGCGGCGAGGATGGATCCGACGACGCCCAGCACGATCGTCGTGGTGACGCGGTGCAGGTTCTTGCCGAATGCGGTGGAGATGAAGTTCACCAGGCCCAAGGTCGAGGAGTACAGGTTCCAGTCGTTGATCTTCAGCGTGCCGGTGAGCACGATGAACAAGCCGATGAAGCCGACCGACGACGTGACGATCGCGACGATGTCTCCGGTGGCGGCAGCGTGGGCCAACAGTACGCCGGCGAGTCCGATCACGAATTCGCCGAGCGAGACACCGAGCACGGTCTGCTTGACGACGTCGGCGCGCGAGCGGTTGAAGCGGGTCATGTCACCCGTGATGATCGCACCGACGATGAGGCCGCCGGCGACGATGCCGGTTCCAGCCCACACGCTCATGGTCGGACCGGGCGCGGGCCCCGTGAGCAGCTCACCGATGTCGTGCCGGCTCAGCTCGGTGATGACCGACCAACCGACCAGGATCAGGAACAGCGGCACGGTGATGTTCGCGAGCCACTGCATCCCGACGAATCCGAAGGCCACGATCGCCGTGACCGCGAGGCCGAAGATGAGGCTCCAGGCCCACACGGGCAGCGCACCGGGCATGAGGGCGTCCAGCGACTGCGCGGAGATCGCCGACTGGATTCCGAACCAGCCGATCAGGCTGATGCCGATCGCGAGCCCGACCAGCGAGGCTCCGATCTCACCGAAGCCGGTCCAGCGCGCCAAGAGCGCGGTGTTGAGCCCCTCCCGCTGCCCGATGAACCCGACCACGCACATGATCACCTCGAGGATGAGCGAACCGAAGAGGAAGGCGAGGACGGCCTCGCCGAAAGTCATGCTGTAGCCGAGGGTCGCGCCGAGGAGGAACTGCGAGAGGGCCGAGACCTGTCCGAATCGCTGCACGGCGATTCCGAACCAGGGCTTTCGGGCCTCGGGAGTCACTCGGGAGAGCGCGAAGTCGTCTGCGTGCGCCGTGCGTGCCATGAGGATCCTTCGGGAGGAGGGAACGGGTTGTGCGCCACAGTAGCGACGCTTCCCACACAGCCGACATGTGCATATCGCACGAGGATCGCCATCGGATGTGCTGATCGCACATCCGCATCGCTTCCGCGACCGGGCGAGACCTCGCGTCAACGACGAGACCCACTCGCGCCGACGCCGGCGGGAGTGGGTCTCGATTCGAAGCGTGGGTCTGGCGACCGCGGAATCAGTGCAGCGCGTTCGCCTGGATGAAGGCGCGGAGCGCGTGTTCGTCGTCGGCCATCTCGGTCACATGCTGCGGGGCATCGAGCATCTCCTGCAGCTCCGGCGCATAGCCGAGCTCGACGCCGATGGCCTCGTGGATGGTCTCGGCGAACTTCTCCGGCTTGGCGGTCTCGAGCACCAGCATCGGCACGCCGGGCTCGACGTACTCGCGCGCGACCTTGACGCCGTCGGCCGTGTGCGGGTCGATGACCTCACCGGTCGTCTCATACACCGAGCGGATGGTCGCCAGTCTGTCCTCGTGCGTCGACGTGCCGCTGACGATGCCGAACTCCTCGAGGAAGCGCTCCTGCTCGGAGGAGAAGTCGAAGTGGCCCTGTGCCTCGAGGTCGTCCCAGGCGCCGACCACGCGGGCAGGATCGCGGTCGACCAGCTCGAAGATGAAGCGCTCGAGGTTCGATGCCTTGGAGATGTCCATCGACGGGCTGGAGGTCGCGAGCGTCTGGGCGGCGCTGCGCGGGCGGTAGACGCCGGTGCGGAAGAACTCGTCCAGCACGTTGTTCTCGTTCGCGGCGAGCACGAGGCGACGGATCGGCAGCCCCATCTGCTTGGCGAAGAACCCGGAGAGGATGTTGCCGAAGTTCCCGGAGGGCACGGTGAACGACAGTTCGGTCCAGCCGCCGGCATCCGTGGCGCGCAGCCAGGCCCAGAAGTAGTAGACGGTCTGCGCCGTGATGCGCGCCAGGTTGATGGAGTTCACCGCGCCGAGGTGCTGCGCCCGCTTGAAGTCGAGATCTCCCGCGAGCTTCTTGACCAGGTTCTGGCAGTCGTCGAAGACCCCCTCGACCGCGATGTTGTGCACGTTCGCGTCGTCGAGCGAGAACATCTGCGCACGCTGGAATGCGCTCATGCGCCCCTGCGGCGACAGCATGAACACGGCGACGCGCTCCTTGCCGCGCAGGGCGTGCTCGGCCGCCGAGCCGGTGTCTCCCGAGGTGGCACCGAGGATGTTGAGCACGGAGTCGTTGCGCTCCAGCGTGTATTCGAGCACCTGGCCGAGGAACTGCATGGCCATGTCCTTGAACGCCAGGGTGGGGCCTTCGGAGAGCCCGACCAGAGTCAGGTCGTCATCGATCGCCCGCAGCGGCACCACGCCGTCGGGGAAGTCGGCGTAGGCCGCATCCGTCATCCGCGCCAGGTCCGCGCGCGGGATGTCGGTCGCGAACAGACCGAGCACCTCGGTCGCGAGCTGCGGGTAGGTCAGCGCACGCCAGCGCTCGAGCGTCTCGCCGTCGACGGTCGGCATGACCTCGGGCACAGCCAGGCCGCCGTCGGGCGCAAGGCCCTCCAGCAGCGTCTCGCTGAACGACTGCGGCTGCATGCCGCCGCGGGTGGAGATGAACTGCACGTTGGCTCCTCGGCTCGGGACTCGGCCTGTCCATTCTCGCAGGGTGTTCGCTTCCGAGATGACGCGATGACGGATGCCCGGCATCGGCTCAGAACAGAGAAGTCGGCAGAGCCCCCTCATGCTCCAGCAGCCAGCGCTTGGTCTCGAGGCCCCGCCCCTCGTCACCGCCGGAGTAGCCGCCGAGTCCATCGCCCGCGACGACCCGATGGCAGGGCACGATCAGCGGAACGGGATTAGCGCCCATGATCGATCCGATGCCCCTGGCCGGCACCGCCGTGCCGCTGCGCGCCGCGAGTCCGCCGTACGTGATGGTCTCCCCCTGCCCGACCGTCTCGTGGAGGGCCGTGAGCACCGCCCTCGTCGCCGCGGTCTGCTCGCCGAGGTCGATGGGAACGTCGAAGCGTCGCAGTGTGCCGTCGAAGTAGGCGGCGAGCTGAGCCAGCGCTTCGACGAGCAGGGGATCGGCGGCGGGGTCCGGCGGGACGACTCCACCCTCGGGCGGGGTCGACCGCCACATGACGCGGGTGATCGCCGCACCGTCGCTGACCACGCCGATGACACCGACGGGAGTCGAGAGCGTTCCGAAGGCCGACATGCGTCGAGGCTACCTCCGACTCCCGACTCCCGCCCCCGGCCAGCTGTGTCACCCTCGAGCGACCTGATGCCAGAGCGCTGCCCAGTCCTGCGGACGCAGATCGCGAGGAAGGCGACGCTCCCCCGCGCCGGAGGCCGCCACCGCACGTCGCGCCCGCGGCATCGAGATGCGAGCGGCTGTCGCCACGATCGCGGGGAGACCGCCTCCGCGCCCCGTGAACATGGCCCGGACGAACGCGTCGTACGCCCGTCGGTCGGCGTCCGGCACGAGGGGTGAACCACGACGGGTGATCGCGAGCAGACCGCCGTCCACGCTCGGCTGCGGCGAGAACCCCCACGCCGGCACCCGGCCCTCGAGGGAGAACTCGAACCACGGCGCCGATTGCGCGGTCATCATCGTGCCTCCGCCGACGCCTGCCCGCTTGCGCGCCACCTCCCATTGCGTCAGGAGTACCGCGTCATTCCAACGCCCGCTCGACAGCAGCCGCCGGAGGATCGGCGTCGTCAGGTGGAAGGGGATGTTGCCGACGACGACCTCGGCATCGAACGGGTGTCGCGTGGCATCGGCGACCTCGACGCGCACTCCGGGCAGCGCCCTGCGCAGTCGGTGCACGCGGTGCTCGTCGATGTCGATCGCGGTGAGCGGCCTGCCCAGTTGCGCGAGTGCGCGGGTCAGCGCGCCGTCACCGCAGCCCAGTTCCAGGATCGAGCCGGAGGTGCGACCGACGAGGGTGGAGAGGCGGGCGAGGGTCGGACGGTGGGTGAGGAAGTTCTGGCCGAGTTCGTGACGGCCGCCATGTATTGAACGAGGCATGAGTGCGCTCCAGAAGAAGAATCGGAGCACCCCGAAGGAGGGAGGACGCGGAGAGCGTCAGTGAGGACTGCCCGTCCCGAGGTGCGATGACATCTCGGTGGACGGCGCGCAGATGCGTGCGAAGAGCGAGCGCGCCGTCAGGCGCGGCGGTCGCGTGCGACGAAGGTGCGCCCCATCATGGGCGCAGCGCATATTGTTCCCATGCCCGTCAGCCTATCGGCAGTCAGATCCAGCCGCGTTCCTCGGCGATGAGCACGGCCTGCTGACGTGTGCCGACCGAGAGCTTCCCGAGGATGACGGAGATGTGGTTGCGCACGGTCCCGGGAGCGAGCGAGAGTGCCCGCGCGATCTGCCCGGTCGTCTCTCCACGACGGCCCGCCCGCAGCACGTCGAGCTCGCGATCCGTCAGCGGCGAGCGCTCATCGCTCAGAGCGTCCGCAGCGATCTCCGGATCGACGTAGCGGGCTCCGGCCGCGACGCGGCGGATGACCGCTGCGACCTCGTCCGCTCCGCGAGACTTCGGCAGGAAGCCTGCCACCCCGGAGGCCAGGGCACGGCGCAGCACCCCCGGACGCGCATGACGGGTGACGACCACGCAACGCGTCGCGATCGCCCTGTTCACCTTCTCGGCCACCTGCACGCCGTCGAGGCCCGGCATCTCCAGGTCGAGCAGACACACGTCGGGCCGCAGCCGCAGCGCCTCGGCGACCGCCTGCTCGCCGTCGGCGCACTCTGCGACGACGTCGATGTCGGGCTCCAGCCGCAGCAGGGCCGCGAGGGCCGAGCGGATCATCCCTTCGTCATCGGCGAGCAGCACCCGGATCATCGCGCCTCCTCCGAGGTCGAGGGCACGGTCACGGCCACGACGAACTCATCGGCATCGCGCCGCACGTCGAGGGAGCCGTGCGCCTCCTCGATCCGCCGCCGCACGCCCTCGAGACCCGAGCCGTCATGTTCGATCTCGGCGCCGACCGCCACGTCGTTCGCGATCTCGTAGCGCCACGCATCGGCGGTCCGGGTCAGCACGAGGCGCGCATGCACCCCGCCGCCGTGCCGCAGGACGTTCGTGGTCGTCTCTCGGATGACGGGTCCGAGAGCCGACGCCGGCGCCGCATCGGCATCCGCATCGATCGCGGCATCCACCTGCAGTCCGGCCGCGGTCAGCAGATCACGGGCGTTGGCCAGTTCGTCTCCGAGCGGGACAGAGCGGAACCGCATCGCGAGGTCTCTGGTGCCCTGGCGCGCCTCGTCGACGCTGATCCGCGCCGCGTGCAGCTGCTGCATCCCCGCCTCCGGGTCGTCCGGCAGCAGACGCTCGGCGAGTTCCAGCTGCAACGCGACGACCTGGAGATGGTGCCCTTGCAGGTCGTGCACATCGGTCGCCACGCGCAGGCGCTCCTGGGTCGCGGCGAGCCGGGCCTCGGACGTCCTGGCGCGGTCGAGGGTCACCAGCACATCCCACCACCACAGCGAGCTCACGCTCATTCCGGGGAGCATCGCCCCGTAGATGACCGGCATCCACCAGGGAAGCCCGATGCCCACCCCGCTCGTCGCCGAATCGACCAGGGCGAGCGCGATCAGGAGGAAGGTCGCCGCGGCGACGACCCGCACCCGCACGCCGCGAGGCCAGCTCAGCAAGACGAAGAACTGCACCACCGGCATGGCGGCGAGTTGCCAGCTGCCGACGAGGAGACCAGCCGTCACTCCGTAGCCCACCGCGACGACGAACGGCACGGCCAGCCGCCCCCAGGCGACGCCGGGTTCCGCATCGAGGCGGTGGCGATAGTCCAGGAGCAGCATCAGCGTCGACGCGCACCAGAGCAGACCACCGAGACCGATGAACAGCAGGATGCCTCCGCTCAGATCGACCGCGGCGGCGATGCCCGTCCAGGCTCCGACGAGCATCAGCTCGATGAACAGCACGGCCGTCACCGTGTACCACCAGGTCGCGGTGATGCCTCGCGCGAGCTGACGGGAGCCTGGCGCGGGTGCGGCGGCGAGGGCGGAGGGAACGCGGGTCACGCTCCCACGATAGGACCGTGACAGTTGTCACGGTCTCGTCGTGCGATCCGCCCGGGAAGCGGTGACGGGCCGACACTGCCGCGGAAGGGCGTGCTCGGCTGGACTGGAGTCATCGCGGCGGAGACTCCGTTCGCACCGACAACCGGGAGCATCCCATGAACCTCATCGAGAACTTCCAGAACCTGGTGGCGCAGGTCCCTGAGCTCGTGCAGCCGCTCATCGTCGCCCTCGCCGGCGCGGTCCCCTTCATCGAGGGCGAGGGCGCGGTGAGCATCGGCATCCTCGGCGGCATCTCCCCGGTGATCGCCGCGATCGCCGCGATCGTGGGCAACTTCCTCTGCGTCCTGGTGGTGGTGCTGGTGAGCTCGGGAGCGCGCCAGGCCGTCGTGAACCGTTCGCGCGCCAAGACCGCAGCGCTCGCGGGTGCCGGCGGGGGCACGGTCGAGGAGCCGGCCGCGGAGGTCTCGGACACGGGCCGTGGAAGCGCCCGACGCGAGAAGTTCCAGCGGGCTTTCGAACGCTACGGCGTGCCGGGGGTCAGCCTGCTCGGCCCCCTCCTGCTGCCGACGCAGTTCACCGCGACGATGCTCGCCGCGTCCGGCATCGGCAGGGCGCGCATCCTGTTCTGGCAGGCGGTGGCGATCACCGGATGGACCACCGTCGTCGCCGTCATCGTCGGAAGCGCGGTGTACGCCATCCGCTGATCCGTCACGGAAGAGCTGAATTCAAGATCTCTTGAATTCAGCCTTTTCTGTACAGTGGGGTGCGTGACCACCGCTCTCGCCTCGCTCACCCACACTGCCGCCGTCGCCCGACTCGGGCACGCGCTCTCGGATCCCACCCGCGCCGGAGTTCTGCTCGCACTGCGCGAAGCGCCCCGCTATCCCGCCGACCTCGCCGACGCCCTCGGCGTCTCACGCCAGGCGATGTCGAACCACCTCGCGTGCCTGCGCGGATGTGGACTCGTCGAGAGCGTCCCCGACGGTCGACGCAGCAGCTATCGGCTCGCGGACCGCCACCTCGCACCGGCCCTCGACATGCTCATGCGCGTCATGCTCATCGTCGAGCCGGACTGCTGCGCGGGCGACGGCTGCACCTGCTGATGACCACGTCCACCGCATCGCGACGCGACATCCTGCACCGCCGCATCCGTCTGATCATCGGCGTCACCATCGGCTACAACCTGATCGAGGCGGTCATCGCGATCGGTGCGGGATCCGTCGCGTCATCGGCAGCCCTCATCGGCTTCGGCCTCGACTCGACGATCGAGGTCCTCTCCGCGGCCGCCGTCGCCTGGCAGTTCACCCGCCGCGACCCCGAGCGCTGGGAGAAGCCGACGCTGCGTGTGATCGCCGTGGCATTCTTCGCCCTCGCGATCTACGTGACGACGACGTCCGTGACGGCTCTCGTCACCACCGAACGCCCGGAGCACAGCACGATCGGCATCCTCCTGACTGCCGCGAGCGTCGTCGTCATGCCCTTCCTGTCGTTCGCCGAGCGCCGCGCGGGTCGCGAGCTCGGCTCGGCCACGGCGGTCGCCGACTCGAAGCAGACGCTCCTCTGCGCGTATCTCTCCGCCGCGGTGCTGGTCGGCCTGGTCGCCAACTCCCTGCTCGGATGGTGGTGGGCCGATGCGGTCGCCGGGCTCGTGATCGCCGCGTTCGCGGTGCGCGAGGGCATCGAGGCGTGGAAGGGTGACGCCTGCGCGACCTCGGTCGGCATGCTCCTCGAAGACGACGACCAGCACGAGAGCGACCGCTGAGGCGAGCAGCACGACCTGCGCCTAGGTTGGGGAGATGGATGCCACTCCCCCACCACCCGGAGACCTGCTCGGACGCACGGTGCTGGTCACCGGCGCGAACGCGGGCATCGGCTACTGGTGCGCGGAGCAGCTCGCCACCCGAGGGGCGCGCGTGCTGCTGGGGTGCCGCTCCCCCGAGCGCGCCCGGACCGCGGTCACCGCGATCCGGGGTCAGGTGCCCGGCGCCGACCTGCGCGTGCTGTCACTCGACCTCGGCTCCCTCGACAGCGTGGCCAGGGCGGCCGCAGAGGTGGACGAGAAGCTCGACGCGGTCATCGGCAACGCCGGGGTGAAGGCTGCCGATCGGTCGGCGCGCACGAGCGACGGATTCGACCTCATGGTGGGCACCAACTTCCTCGGCCACTTCGCCCTCGTCGCACAGCTCGAGCCGCTCCTCTCACCGGATGCGCGCGTGGTCGCCGTCGGCTCGATCGCCCATCGCTTCGCGCACCTCGATCCCGACACCCTCGACGACCCGTGGAGCGGCCCCTCACTCCGCCAGTACGGACGATCGAAGGCGTCCTTGATGGCCTTCGCGTTCGAGCTGGCGCGACGCTGGTCCGGTTCCTCGCGCTCTGCGGTGTGCGCGCACCCCGGTTACGCGGTCGATCCGCTCACCCCGCCGCGTGCGGGTCTCGCCCCGGTGTCCGGCGTCGTCCGCGCCCTGGCCGCACCGACGCGCGTGCTCGTGCAGGGCAAGGACGGCGGCGCGCTGCCGATCGTGCACGCGGCCACGGCGGCCGATGTGGCCGGCGGGGACTACTGGGGTCCTGGCGGACTGCTCGAGTTCCGCGGGGCGCCGGCACGGGTGGCAGCCTCCGACGAGGTGCGCTCCGCGGACATCGGGTCGGCTCTGTGGTCGGCGGCGGAGAGCATCACCGGGGTGCGCTTCCCGACCTGATCCCGGTCGGGACCGAGAGCGTCGCCGCCGCCGACTTTCGGGCTCAGGCCTCCGGTTCGACGACCGGTTCGGTCACGACTCGTACCCGGGCGATGCGTCGTCGATCGAGCTCCGCGACCTGGATCGTGGCGCCCGGCACCTCCACGACGTCGCCGACGACGGCGAGACGCCCCAGCTGCTCCGTCACGAATCCGGCGATCGTGTCGGACGAACCGCGCGGCATCGACAACCCGGTGAGCTCCTCGAAGTCCTGCAGGTTGAGTCGTCCGTCGATGCCGTCGTCAGCCGAGATGAAGACCTCGGCGTCGTACTCGTCGAAGATCTCACCGACGACCTCCTCCACGAGGTCTTCCAGAGTGACCAGTCCGTCGGTCCCGCCGTACTCGTCGACGACCACCGCGATGTGGTGCCCCTCTGCGCGCATGCGGGTCAGAGTCGGCAGCACACGTGCGGTCGAGGGGATGTAGGGGATGTCGCGCATGAGCGCGCTCAGCGGACGCGTCGGATCGTCGGACGCGGCCTCGAAGAGATCGCGCACGTGCACGAACCCGGTGATGTCGTCGATCGAGGTCTCCGAGACGGGGTAGCGCGAGAACGGAAGGTCGCGCACCTGCGCCATCACCTCGCCGACGCTCGCAGCCTCGTCGAGGGCGACGACCTCGGGCCGCGGTCGCATGACCTCGCTGACCTGGCGACCGCGGAGGGACAGCACGTCGTCGAGGATGCGCCGTTCGTCATCGGGCAGCCCCTGATGGCTGGCCACGATGTCGCGCACCTCCTCATCCGTCATCTCGTCGCTGGTCTTGTGCGGATCGCCGCCGAGCAGCCGGACGAGGGCGTTCGTGGACACCGACAGCAACCAGATCACCGGGCGCATGACCGTCGCGAACCCGTTGAGTGCGGGAGCGACCGCGTAGGCGAACTGCGCATTGCGCTGGATCGCGAGGCGCTTGGGCACGAGCTCGCCGAGCACCAGCGACAGATAGGCGATCACGAGGGTGAGCACGAGCGTGGCGACCGTGAGCGCGAGAGCAGGGGCGAGGCCCCAAGACTCCAGCACCGGTGCCAGCGACGGCGCGATCGATGTCGCACCGTACGCCGCCGAGGCGAACCCGGCGACGGTCACACCGATCTGCACCGCCGACAGGAAGGTGTTGGGATTGCGGGCGAGGGCGGCGACCTTCGCCCCGCGGCGCCCGCGCTGACCGATGGCGTTGATCTGACTCTCGCGCAGCGTGACCAGCGCCATCTCCGTCGCAGCGAAGACACCGCCGATCAGCACGAACGCGAAGACGAGGGCGATGTTCCAGAGCAGGTCGCCCATCAGAGGGCCGCCTCGTCTGTGGTGGGGTGAGCGCCCGGGATGAACCGGGCGCTCGTACTGTCAGAGTCCGAAGAGTCAGAACAGCGCTGCGCGCTCAAGAGTGCTCCTTGTCAGTGGTGGTGGTGTCGGCGCCGGCCGGAACGGAATCCGGTGCCCGACGCGTCTTGAGAAGGCTGGCCACGGTCGCGACCGTGATGGTGGCGGCGATGAACAGCAGCGAGAACCAGATCGGGATCTCGGGAGCCCACAGCATCGGCTCGCCGCCGTTGATGAACGGAAGCTCGTTGACGTGCATCGCGTGCAGCACGAGCTTGACGCCGATGAAGGCGAGGATGACAGCGAGCCCCTGAGCCAGGTAGACGAGGCGCTCGAGCAGTCCGCCGATGAGGAAGTACAGCTGGCGCAGACCCATCAGCGCGAAGGCGTTCGCCGTGAAGACGATGTAGGCCTGGTCGGTGAGACCGTAGATCGCAGGGATCGAGTCGACGGCGAACACCAGGTCGATGAACCCGATCGCGATGATCGTGAGGAGCATCGGCGTGACGAAGCGCTTGCCGTTCTTCACCACGGTGAGGCGGTCGCCGTTGTACTCGTCGCTGACGGGGAGGTGACGGCGCACGAACGTCATGAATCGTCCGTTGGCCGGGTTGCTCTCGTGGTTGCTGAATGCCTGACGGTAGGCGAGCACGAGCAGCAGTGCACCGAACAGGTAGAAGATCCACGAGAAGTTCTCGATGAGCGTCGCGCCGACGGCGATGAAGATTCCGCGGAGGATCAGCGCGATGACGATGCCGATCATCAGCACCTTCTGCTGGTACTTCTTCGGCACGGCGAAGCCGGTCATGACGATGAGGAACACGAAGAGGTTGTCGATCGACAGCGCCTTCTCGGTCAGATACCCGGCGAAGTACTCCCCACCGAACGTCCATCCGGAGAAGACGCCGATGCCGACGCCGAACAACAGCGCGAGGCTGATGTAGAAGATCGACCAGCGCGCCGACTCCGCGATCGTCGGCTCGTGCGGGGTGCGCACGTGGGCGAAGAACTCGTAGACGAAGAAGGCGATCGTGATCGCGATCGTGATGACCCAGATCAGCGGCGTGATATCCAAATGAGGGCTCCAGACTCGGGGTACGACAGTACCGCCAAAGTCTTCTCCATTCCATGAGACATGGAACCGGTGGCCCGGGATGCGACATGCATCCGTAATGACGACCCCACCGTGTCGGAGTACTCCCCTTGGGATCTCCCAGATTAGGAGAAGTCCCTCTGCGATTCCTGTGGATCTGCCGAAAGTGCCATGCAGGCGGTCCGCTACTCCGGGGCGTCGGAGGGGGTGAGGTCCTGCTCCTCGGCGCGATCGATGATGGCGGGGAGCGCGTCATCGAAGAAGGCGACCAGGACGGCGCGGGTCTTGCTCGCATCGCGCTCGAGGATCGCCTCTCGGAGGGAGACGACGAAGGCACCGACGACATCCCAGTCGAACGCGTCCTTCGCATGCTGGCTGAACCGACGGATCTGCGGCCCGAGGCGGTCGATGACGACGGCGCGCGAGGCGTTGCCCTCGATGCGCGCGAAACCCGTCGCGGTCGCACGAAGTGCGATCCCGAAGCCGACGACGTCGCGGTCCTTCACCGCTGTCGACATCTCCCCGGCGAGCTCGGCGAGGTACGCGGTGTCGTCGTCCTGGATCCGAGGCATCACATGACGCACCGCGCCGATCCAGATGTCGCCGAAGAGGTCGACGGCATTGCGGACCTGATCCAGATCGATCGGCGCGACCCGGGTGTAGCGGTTGCGCTGCATCTCGACGAGGCCGTGGTCGGCCAGGCGGTCGAGGGCATGGCGGATCGGGGTCTTCGAGGTGCCGAGGCGTTCCGCGAGCTCGTAGTCGCGCAGCCGCTCTCCCGGACGCAGCTCGCCGCTGATGATCGCTTCCTGCAACCGGTTGTACGCTTCATCGCTCATCGACCTGCGTTCGAGGGGTCCACCTGAGAGTGCCACCGCTTAGTCCTCCACTCGAGCACGTCGACGCAGTAAAGCCTGAAATCTTACCTGCACTGCAATGTATCGCATCCGGCATGACGCCCGAGGGGTGCGGACTTCGTGAGCGAACGGGGCGGAGGCGCATGCGTTCCGTCAGGCTCCTTCATCGGCACGATCACGGAAGCGTAGGACGGAGACATGACCCTCACCGAGATCCTTCCCACGCTGCGACGGAGCATCCCCACTCCCCTCGACCGCTGGAGGTGGCCGACCCATTCGGAGCCCACGACCACCGATGTCGTGGTGGGCGGCATCTCGCTGATGCGTCTGTTCGAGATCAGCGGCTCACCCGCCGTGCTCACCGGAGACCTGCCGATACCCGGCACGGGCACCGACGTGACCGTGCTGCTGTTCCGTATCACCCTGCGTGTCGACACTCAGGAGGACAAGCGCATCGCCCTCACGGACTGCTCGTTCGACGGCGTCGATGCGGCGTGGGAGGAATGCCGCCTCATCGGCAGGGCTTCTTCGGCGAAGACGACGAGTATCGAGCTGATCCCCGGAGAGGAGGGCGGCGTGGCATGGCCGCACCCGGTCGCCGTCCTTCCGTCCGACCTTCGAGAGGGCGATCTCCTGGTCGTCCCCTGCATCGGTGCCGTCACGCTGCGAAACGTGCGGCCGCGCGCTGTGGGCGCGGCGGCGCTCCGGGTGGAGGCGTCGCGATGACCGTGCTGCACACCGTCCTGCACTCGACGGCCTTCGTGTGGAACGACCCGCGACGCGACGTGCGGAAGCTGTGGCCGACCGATACGGAAGTCCGTGCACACGACATCGTGGTCGCCGGACGTTCACTGACCGATCTCGCACGAGAGCGGCGCACCCCCTGCGTGCTGATCGCACCGACGGGCCCGTCCGCCGTTCACCCCGAGGCCGATGCGCACGTGACGCTGGTGGTGGCACGGATCATCGCTCGCGAAGAGCCCCACGGCTGGCACCGCGAGGTCGTGGTGACGGTCGACTGCGCCCTGCATGCGCTCGCGCCTCTGGTCACCCACATCGACCTTCTGCACTCCCCACGTGCCCGAGATCTCGCGCCGACGACTCTGCAGACGGCGAGTGACGGCACCCGGCTGAAGGCACGACTTCCGCAGGCCTGTGCGCCCGGCGACCTCGTCGTCTTCACCTGCACGGGCACTCTCTCGCTCAGCCAGGTCGTCCCCCGCGAGAACCCTGGCGCAGAGAGAGACGACGCCGAGGAGACCGAGGCGACGGGCAGGGCGTGCCGCAAGTATCAGAGCGACGCGGGCGTCGACTGATCGGCCGCCGGCGGGCTCGTCCTCTGCCCGGTGAGCGTCACCGCGCGGAGGTGGCGGCGATGGCCTCGGCCTGCGCATATGCCGCCGCCCAGATGCGGTCGAAGCGGTCGCGGTCGATCACGCCCTGGCGGCACGCGAGTGCGGCATCGCCCAGCGCCTCGGCAAGGCTGTCGAGGCGAAGCTGCTGGGCGCGCTCTCCCTCGGTGTCTTCGCCGAGGCCCGCCCTGCACGCAGAGACGGTGACCGTGCGGAGGCGGATGTCGCGCGATCGCCGGGAGAGCACGATGCCGATCGGAAGCAGCGCGGCCAGCAGGAGCGCGGCCGCGAACAACGGAGAGATCCCCACCGGGCACAGCACCACCCACGCCACGACCCCGCCGCCGAGCGACAACGGCGTGTACCAGCGGTGGGCCTCCGCGAGGCGGAGCTCTTCGTCCGTGGAATCCGGCGGATAGACCGCCAGCACGCACGCGACGGTGCCGTAATGGCTCACAGATCTCGACAGGTATCCCCACCGCGGAGGGCGCGCTGCCCTCGATGCCGTTGAGCCTGAGGGGAAGGGAGGACGGGAGATGACGGACATGCCTCCCACGTTGCTCCGGCCGCGCGCGGGAAGCACCGGTGCAGACGGAACCCATACGGCCGCCGTCGCCATCCATGCGGGATGACGACGGGTGCGGGACCATGCCGGTCGGCATGCCGGATCGACGCAGCCTGCGTGACGGGACGTGTGCTCGGGTAGTGGTGGGCCACTACCCGAGCACACGACTCACGCCTGGGTGGTTGTCTCCGCGTACTCACGTCGCCGACGGGCGACGAGCCAGAGGCCGAGGGTGAGCAGCACAGCGGCTCCGACGGTACCACCGACCCAAAGGGCGCCGCCGGTGATGGCGAGGGGCGGCACTACAGTGGTGAGCGTCTGACAGGCGGGGTCTTCCGACGCCGTCGGGCAGTTCGCACCGGAACCATCCGGGGTGACCACGACGTTCCGGATCTGTCCGACCTCCCGCACGGTGACCGAATACGTCACCGTGACGCTCGCGCCGACATCCACCGCTCCCTGCCAAGAGAGGACGGGAGCGTCATAGACCGCCCCGCTGCTCGCATCACCGTTGTAGGTGGCGATGCGCAAAGCCGACGTGAGGTCGTCGGTGAAGGACGCAGGCGCATCTTCGGTGTACGGCACCTGGCCCGTGTTCGTCACAGTGATCGTGTAGGTCAGTCGATCGCCGACCGTCGCGGTGGAGCTCGAGACGGTCTTCGCAACCTTGTACGTCGCGACCGGTGTCACCGTTTCGCAGCCGTTCTCGGTCTCACAACCGCCGCCGGGTCCGTCTGCGACGACCGCGTTGCGCAGCAACTTGTCACCGGTTGCCGGCTGGTTCACGGTCACGGAGTAGGTGACTGTCGATGTGGCGCCGATCTCGAGAGGGCCCGCCCACGTCAACTCGGTTCCGGAGAGCGTCGCGCCCGCCGTCGCATCGTCGTTGTAAGTGGCGTCGTCGAGTACGCCGGACATGTCGTCCGCGAAGGTCGCGGGGAGCGCGTCGGTGTATGCGACATTGCCCACGTTCGTGACGGTCACCGAGTACGTGACGACCCCACCGAGGACAATGCTCTCGGCATCGGAGGTCTTCCGGACCGTGTACCCAGCCACCGGGGTGACCGTGACGCACCCGTCTTCGACGCACTCCCCGCCGGGAGAGGTCGGGGTGACGACGTTCCGAAGCGAGAAGTCGCCCGTCACAGGGTCATCGACGGTGACCGAGTAGGTGACCTCCACGACCTCGCCGACCGCCAGCGAACCCGACCATGTCAGAGTCGTCCCCGCGACAGCACCGCCAGGAGACACGTCATCGTTGTACGACGAGTCGTCGAGCACGCGCGACAGGTCATCCGAGAACGAAGCAGGCTCGTCATCTGTGAACGCGATCTGCCCCGTGTTGGTCACCGTCACCGTGTAGGTGACGACATCACCCGGAAGCGCCGTTGCCGGGCTCACCGACTTCTCGAGGCTGAAGGTCCCCGCAGGAACGTTCTCGACGCAGGCCGGGTCCGTGGACCCGGGTGCGCAGTTGCCGCCAGTGCCAGGTGGGGTGACGACGGCGTTGTCGAGCTGCCTGTCTCCCGTGGCGGGGTCGTTCACCGTCACCGAGTAGGTGACCGTGACCGTCTCACCGACGCCCAGTGCACCCGACCAAGCGAGGGTCGGGGCCGTGTACGTGACACCGCTTCCCGTGCTGCTCGCACCGTCCCCGTTGTATGTCGCGTCGTCGAGCACGGCCGAAAGGTCGTCCGTGAAGGAAGCCGGCGACACGTCGGTGTACGCGACCTGCCCTGTGTTGGTCACCGTGATCGAGTATTCGATCACGTCACCGGGGACGACGTCGGTCGTATCCGTCGACTTCACGACCCGGAACGACCCGATCGGCGTCTCCACCACGCAGGCCTCGATGCAGGTCCCGCCCGGGCCCGTCGGGGTGACGGCGTTCCGGAGAACGAAGTCTCCAGTCACGGGGTCATCCACGGTGACGGAGTAAGTGACCTCGATGCTCTGCCCTGCCGTGAGGGCTCCGGACCAGGTCAAGACGTTGCCTGTGACCGTTGCCCCGGACGAGGCGTCGTCGTTGTAGACGGCGTCATCGAGCACCCCCGCCAGGTTGTCCGTGAACGTTGCCGGTGCGGTGGCGGTGTAATCCACGTCGCTGTTGTTCGTGACCGTCACCGTGTAGGTGACGACGCCGCCGGGCAGTGCCCTCGCCTGGTCGGAGGTCTTGTTCACCGTGTACGACGCCACCGGGGTCGTCGTGGTGCACTCCTCGTCGGGGTCGCACTCGCCGCCAGGAGCGGTGGGCGTGACCACGTTCAGGAGGCTCCGATCACCGGTGATCGGGTCGTTGACCGTCACCGAGTACGTCACCTCGACGCTGGCACCCACTGCAAGTGCTCCAGCCCAGGTCAGAGTGGAGCCGGTGATCGCACCGCCAGCGGAGACGTCGCCGTTGTACGTGGCGTCATCCAACACCCCCGACAGGTCGTCCGAGAACGATGCCGGCGTGGCGTCCGTGTAGTCGACTTCGCCGGTGTTCGTGACGGTGACGGTGTAGGAGACGACATCTCCAGGGATCGCCGTCGCGACGTCCGCGGTCTTGGAGACCATGAACGACGAGATCGGCGTCTCTGTGACGCAGGCGCCCGCGGGGTCGCAGTCCCCGCCGGGAGCGGTGGGCACGACGGCGTTCGTCATCGTGCCGTCACCGGTTCGCGGATCATTCACAGTGACCGAGTACGTCACGGTCACCGTCGCCCCTACCGCGAGCGGACCAGCCCAGGAGAGATCGGATCCTGCGACGGTCCCGCCAGGAGACACATCGCTGTTGTAGGTGGCGTCATCGAGGACTTCGGAGAGGTCATCCGTGAACGTCGCCGGAGATCCGTCGGTGAACGCCACGGCACCTGTGTTCACCAGCGTGACCGTGTACGTCACGACAGCTCCCGGAATGGCGGAGGTGACGTCGGCCGTCTTGGTGACCGTGTAGCCCTGGATCGGCGTGCTGGTGCACTGCTCGGTCGCGGGGTCGCAGGCCTCCGGCGGAGTGGTCCCCGGGGGAACGAGGAAGTTGTTCGCCAGGCTGTTGCCTCGAGCATCCGACGCATTGACCGTCACCGTATAGGTCACGACAGCCGTGGCACCGGCCGCAAGAGTCCCCCGCAGCTCCAGCACGTCACCGATCGGACCCGCAACCGTCACCGACCCGGTGTCCGATTCCGGGGCGCCGGTGAGCGTGGCGTCGTCGAGAACGTCGCTGAGGTTGTCGTCACGGAGAATATCGACCGAAGTCGCACCGGTGTTCGTGATCGTGACGGAGTAGGTGAGCTCGGTGCCCTCACGAACCGGGGTCTCCGAGGCCACGACGGACTTCGCGTACGTGACGCCGGTGATCGGCGTCGACGTGCAGTCGGGGGCGTTCGGATCGGTCGGAACACATTCCCCATCCGTCGGCGGAATGTCGCCCGGAGCGAGGAGGAAGTTGGTGGCGACGCTGTCCCCGCGCTCGTCGTCAGGAAGGACGGTCACCGTGTAGGTCACTGTGTACACCTGGCCGACGGGCACCGAACCGGTGATCGAGATCTGCGCACCGTTGCGTGCGACGGTGAGGCCGTTCGCAGAGGTCGGCTCGGTCGTCACCGTGGCGTCGTCGAGCACGAAGGTCAGGTCGTCGACGGCGTCGACCGTCGCAGCGGTCTGTCCGTCGTTGTCGAAGTACAGCGTGTAGGTGATCGTCGATCCGGCGACGACCGGGTTAGACGACGGCGTCGCGGCCTTCCACTGCTGCAGCGCAGCACCGGGAATGGTGACCGAATCGCACGCGAGAGCCCCGGGAGCAACCTGGTCCGAGGGGACGCAGGCGTTGTTCGTGAGTCGGTTGTCGCCCCCACCCGTGTAGGTGACTGTGTAGGTGATGGTCGCCGTCTGCCCCGCGGCCAGCGCGCCAGACCACGACAGCGTGTTCCCGTTGCGGGTCGCCGTTCCCACGTCGGCGCTCAGCGACGCGTCATCGAAGGTCGCCGCATCCAGAACCCCGGAGAGGTCATCGGTGGCGGTTGCAGGAGCTGCGGCAGTGTAGTCGCCGGGACCGGGGTTGGTCACGGTGACCGTGTAGGTCACGTCCCCTCCGACCGCAGGGAGATCCGTCTGATCCGCAGACTTGGAGATCGTCAGACGCGGAAGCTCGTACTCGACCACTGCGCACGGCTCACCCGTCACTGGATCCTGCCCGTTCACAGGAGGATCGCATGCGGGCGTCACGGGGTTGCCCGGGTCATTCGGCTGCCACGCGACGTTGCGCACGACCCCGTTACCGGAGTTGTTCAGTGTCACCGTGTAGGTGATCTCGACCGTTGCTCCCACGGCGAGGGGCCCGGTCCAACTCAGCAACGGCGAGGAGTACGAGGGGACGGACCCGAGAGAGGATGCGGCATCGTCGTTGTAGGTGGCGTCGTCGAGGATGCCGGACAGGTCGTCGAACACGACGGCAGGGAGTTCGTTCGTGTAGTCACTCTGGCCCGTGTTGGTCGCCGACACCGTGTAGGTGACCGTGTCTCCCGCACGCGTATCCGCGGTCGCGTCCGAGGTCTTCGTCACTTCCAGCGCGGGCGGTGCTGCCTCGTTGCTGAATGTGCACAGGACATCGGATCCCGCGAACCCGTTGTCCGGCATCGTGAACGATCCCGACGACGTCATCCCAGACGCCAGGGTGGTCTGGCTCACGGAATCGAAACATGTCCAGACGGTGTCATAGGTGCTCAGCACCGTTCCGTTCGCCCCGACCTCGGAGATGTTGTAGGTCACGCCCGCCGTTCCGATGACCGGACCGGCGATCTCTGCAGGAGTGTCTTGCAGGCCGGTGTCGGTCCCCGCCGTCGTGCCCACGTTTCCCTGAGAGATCTCGCCTCCGGTCACCGACACGGTGAACTGGTCTCCCGGCTGAACCCGCCCTGAAGGAAGGTCCTTGATCACGCGGATCACGTTCGGGGAGGCGCACGAAGCGAAGTCACCGACGGTGTTCGTGGTCGGTGTCATGGTGACGGTCGAGACCACCTGGCCCGATGACGGGTTCACCGCGTAGCGAACCCGTTCGGTGCCGCCGGCGGGGACCCCTGCCAGGTAGAGCAGGCCGTCGCTGCCGAAGGCCACCGAACCGAGCGATCCGCCGGGAGGACTTGCGATCGACGTCGTGGGGAGAAGCGGACCCGTCGCCGTCCCGGTAGTGGGAATCGGAGTGTCCACCGACAGCAGAAGACCGGCGCTCACGATGTAGAGGCGCCCGCTGGTGTCGAAGGCGAAGTCGCCGTTGTTACCTGCGCCGAGCGAGACTCGCGCGATGATCCCCGGGATCGCCGCGTTGGTGATGGTGTTCCACCCGTAGATGTAGAGCACGGACGACGAGACGACGCCGTAGTAGTAGATGTCTGCGGTGGGGCTGTAGGCACCCATCACGATGCCGCCGTTGGTTGCGGGAAGCCCGGTCAGAGTGAAGACGGAAGATGTGGTCGTCGCTCCCGTGCTCGCGTTCACCCGAGTGATCGAGGTCGTCGTCTGGTTGGTGGCCTGCTGGGCCATCCAGAAGAACCCCTTCTCCCCGTCGGCAGCCAAAGCGTTGAGGAGATTCGTGGTCGTGACCACGTTGTTCACCGTCAGGGCACCGC
Organism: Microbacterium sp. DWRC1-3; assembly: GCF_049896645.1. Taxonomy (NCBI): domain Bacteria; kingdom Bacillati; phylum Actinomycetota; class Actinomycetes; order Micrococcales; family Microbacteriaceae; genus Microbacterium; species Microbacterium sp. DWRC1-3. Next base: position 474,000 of record NZ_JAFCUS010000002.1, on the reverse strand, counting down.
TGGCCGTGTTCAGCGAGTAGATGTTGTGCTGGTTGGCACCAGCACCGGCGGGACTCTGGTCCAGCCCGTACACCGCTCCGCAGGTAAGCGGGTCGAGCAGTGCGGCCTGGGCCGGCGCCGGATTGAGGGCTCCCGCGCCGATAGAGAGCACCCCTCCGACCAGAGCAGCAGTGAGAGCCACCGCGATCGATCGCGCCGGTGCGAGCAAACGCCGCTCCTGGCGCGCGTCAGCATCGCGTGTTCGTCGATCCCGACGCTTCGAAATCCCTCGAAACAACCCTGCACCAAACATCGGTGATCCCTCTCCCCTTGTTTCCCACGCACTCCCCGTGGTCGACCCAGTAAAGACTGCGTCTCAACGCATCGTGTCGTGAAACCTGGGAAATCTCAATGAACTGTTTTGTCACGACGCTGGATCGTGACCTGACGGGGACAAGCCCGGTGCTCTCCCTCAGACTGACTCTTGCCGAGGACATCAAGCGCTGCGCCGCCCAGGTGGAGCAAGAACCTCTTGGTTCAGATCTGATGACTAAAATGCGCGGATGACCCGCACACATGGCTCAGATGACGCCGATCCGACGGTCATCGGCAACGCCCGCGATGCCGCCGTTGCGCCGTCGGATCCCAGGGCATCAGCCCGTGCCCTTCTGATCGTGGCAGTCAGCGGGGGGCTATACGGGTGGTCTCTGGGATGGGATCACCTTGTCCACACGGTCGGGATGCAGCAGCGCCAGCCCCCAGACGACGCTTGCGCCCCAGTCGTGACCGACGAAGACCGCCCTGTCGTATCCGAAGTGATCGAGAAGTGCGACGAGGTCGCCCGAGAGGTGTCCGATGTCGTAGGCCGTCACGTCAGCCGGCCGCGAGGAGTTGCCGTAGCCGCGCTGGTTCGGGACGATGACGTGGTACCCCGCAGCGACGAGCGCTGGCACCTGATGCCGCCAGACGGAGGCATGCCCGGGCCATCCGTGGCACAGCACGACAGGGTTCCCGGCATTCTCTCGCCCGGCCTCGAAGACTTCGAGCTCAACGCCGTTGACCGGGATAAGGGTGGGGTCGGGGAAGTCGGACAGCTTCATGGATGCTCCTCTGAGTTCGGCACCGATCACGGGTCTGGATCGGCGGCTACTCGGACCGTACGGAGCATTCTGGACACCTGATGTCCTACATCCTCTGCAGGCTGAGATCATGAGAACCAATCCCACGGGCAGAGCCCTGCAGTTGTTGTCGCTTCTGCAGACCAACCGCTTCTGGCCCTGTGCGGAACTGGCGGCTCGGCTCGGGGTGACCGAACGAACGGTGCGGCGAGACCTCGACCGCCTTCGCGAGCTCGGCTACCCGGTCGATTCCACCTCGGGGAGGTACGGCGGCTACCGGCTCGCGACGGGAGCGCATGTGCCGCCGCTGATCCTCGACGACGAGGAGGCCGTCGCGGTGGCGATCGGCTTGCGCTATGCCGCGGAAGCCGCCATCAATGGGATCGAGGAGACATCACTGCGCGCTCTGGCGAAGATCGAAGCGCTTCTGCCTCACCGGCTTCGTCGACGGGTGTCGGCGCTGCACTCGAGCGTCGCCTCCCTGAGGCGGGCGGCAGACGACGACGTCATCCATCCGGAGTCGCTGAGCGTATTCGCCGCAGCATGTCGCGACCACGAGCATGTGCGGTTCGACTATCGGCGAACCCGGGAAGAGCGCAGCAGACGGCACGTCGAGCCGCATCAGCTCGTCACAGCCGGGCGTCGCTGGTATCTCGTCGCGTGGGACCGAGATCGTGGCGACTGGAGAACGTTCCGACTCGACCGCATCCAGGCGCCGCGACCCGTCGGCACTCGTTTCCCGCTCCGAACGGTTCCCGGAGGAGACGCCGCCGAGTTCGTCGCGAGATCGATCGGCCGCACCGCCCGCGATCACGCTGCGACCCTCGTCATCCACATGCCGTACGCCGAGATCGAGGGCGTCCTCCGGTGGGCCGACCACACTCTGCGGGAGGATCACGCAGAGCACTGCGTCATCGGAATCCGCAGCGAAGATCTCGGAAGGCTCGCGATGACGATCGCCGAGATAGCGCTCACCGCTCCGGTATCTGTCATCGAGCCGGCCGAGCTCGCGAGCGCCATCGAGCGGCTCGCCACCCACCTCGTCGACCGCGAGCGACTCACGTGACGGCTTCGTAAGCCGCCGCGTCGTCTCGGAGCGCCTGCGAAGCGGAACTCCGGGATGGTGCCGTGCTGTCCGATCTCACGAAGGTTGTCGGTTAGTGAGACAGATCACCCCGGAAAGACGGGTAGGTAGTGCGCTGCCGGAACTGCCGGTTGTCTCACGAAACTTGTCGGTAATCGCGTTTCGCTCCCACCCTGCCTAAAACGTCGGGCGGACCTTTTTCGGCGCAACTGGTTCCGGCAGGGGGTTTTGGCAGGTGTGCGACCGTCGTGTCGTGTAGTCGGCCGACGACTCGGTGCACCCGCCATAAACGATCGTTTGCGGCGAGTTCATCGGACATGCTGCAGTTCGCGCACGCCCCACGTTGAGTGCCACCGAGGATGTCTGCCTGATGTGAGCTAGTTGAGAACTCTCGTCTTAGCGTCGGCAAAGGCTCCCCCGGTGACGGCGTCGGCGATGCGTCGGCAATCCGCTTCGTTTCTATAGCCTCGCCCCCCGTCGGTGGCGATGACGTGGCCCTGGGATATGAGCTTCCATGCCCACTTACCGTCGGGCCGCTTGTAGATCAGGCGCACAGCCGCCATGTCTCCTCCTCACGTCGTGCCCATAAGCGTAGATGTCACGGAATGCGCGTTTCACCTCGAGCAATAGCGCCGATGTAGAGGGCAAGTTGATGGGTTGTCCCCCGCTTCTCAAGGGGTTTACTTTGTGGTCTCATCGCCGGCGCGGATCATGAGGAGCGCTCCGGTGATCGCTGCGGCGAAGATCACGATGTCGGCGACGTTCCCGATGAACCAGTTTCCGTAGGCGAGAAAGTCCACGACGTGTCCGCGGGCGAATCCCGGATCGCGGAAAAGGCGGTCGCCTGCGTGTGAGGCGGCAGCTCCTCCGAGCGCGCCGATGACAATTGCCCACCCCAGGCGTTGTACTCGGAACGCGAACACGATTGCTGTGACGGTGGCGGCGACGGCTAGCAGTGCGAACACCCAGGTGAAGCTTTCCCCGAAGGAGAATGCCGCTCCGGGGTTGTAGGCGAGCTGCAAACCCAACAGGTCACCGATCAGCGGGATGCGCTCACGCTCAGTGAGGGTCGCTTCAGCCCACACCTTCGTTCCCTGATCAATCAACACGACAATCACGGCGATCAGGAGCGCTCCACCAGTGAGCTGCCACCGCCGCGCCGACGACCGCTCGCGCACAGCGGGCGGGTGAGCTTCTGTTTCGGAAGGGATCATGCGAGGACCTCGATCAGACGGACGATGACCCCGGATTCGATCAGGATGAACAGGCCCAGACCGATGAAAACTGCCGGTACAAGCCAGTGCTCGACGCGCTCCAACCCCTCGGTGACTGCCTTGTTAGTGCCGATGAGCCGGCCGGCCGCGCACCAGACGGCAACGAGGATGAGGAACACGACGATCATGATCGCGACGTCGCCGGGCGTGCTGGTGCGGAAGATCGGCGTGTAGAGGGAGATGTTGTCCGCCCCGTTGGCGATCGTGATACCAGCGACGCCCCACAGTCCGACCGCGGTGATCTTGGAGTCGTCGTCATCGTCATCGCCGTTGCGGCGCAGGCCGCGAATGAGCGTCCAGATGCCGATGCCGAGCGGGATCAGGCCAAGGAAGCCGACCCATTCGTCCGGGACGATGGTGAGGCCGAGCGCGGCGATCACGCTGATGACGACGAGGGTGATGAACCCGAGGTACTGGCCTGCGACGATCTGCCACGGCCGGGGTTTCCCTCGGCTGGAGGCGAGGAAAAGCACGGTGAGCACGACGATGTCGTCGATGTTGGTTGCCGCGAACAGGCCGATCGCTGATCCAATGGTGGCGAGCATCAGCGTCCCAGTCGTGGCGTGCGGGTGCGGGCGGCCCGCAGGCCGTTGAGGATCACGATGACCTCGGCGACCTCGTGGACCAGGACGACAGCCGCGAGCCCCAGGACGCCGAAGAGCGCGAGCGGGAGCAGGGCGGTGATGATCAGCAGCGACAGGATGATGTTCTGGTTGATGATCCGTCGACCGCGCCGGGCGTGATCGAACGCCCGCGGGATGAGGCGTAGATCATGGCCGGTGAAGGCCACGTCCGCGGATTCGATCGCTGCGTCGGAGCCGGTCGCGCCCATCGCGATGCCGACGTCTGCGCCCGCGAGGGCGGGGGCATCGTTGATGCCATCGCCGATCATCGCGACCGGTCCCGCCTTCGACAGTTCCCCGATCGCGGTCGCCTTGTCCTCCGGGCGCAGCTCCGCGCGCACATCGCTGATCCCGGCCTGCGCAGCCAGGGCACGAGCGGTCCGGGCGTTGTCGCCGGTGAGCATCGTCACCCCGACGCCCTGGCCGGTGAGTGTCCGGACTACCTGGGGGACTTCAGGGCGCAGCTCGTCGCGGACGCCGATCGCGGCGACCGGTGACCCGTCTCGGTGCACGATGACGACGGTCATGCCCTGCTCTTCCAGCGTTGCGACCCGCTCAACGAGGTCGCCGGCGTCCAGCCAGCGGGGACTGCCGACGGTGATTCTCGATCCGTCGACGGTGCCGTCAATACCATGGCCGGCCTGCTCGGTCACATCTGCAGCTGCCGGTGTCCCCGGAGCTGCGGCGGTGATCGCTGAGGCAAGAGGATGTGTGCTGTGCTGCTCCAGCGCAGCCGCCCACGCCAACGCCTGGACCTCGGTTACACCGTTCGCGGTGAGTACGGCGGTGACCACGGGTTCGTTGCGGGTAAGGGTTCCGGTCTTGTCGACGGCGACGTGCCGGACCGTACCGAAGCGCTCGAAAACGGCGCCGGACTTGATGATCACACCGAACTTGCTCGCGGCGCCGATCGCAGCGACGACCGTCAGCGGGACCGAGATCGCCAGCGCACACGGAGACGCCGCGACCAGCACGACGAGCGCGCGGGTGATCCACACCTCCGGGTCACCCAGCAGCGAACCGATGATCGCGACGAGCGCCGCGAGGATCAGAACGCCGGGCACCAGTGGGCGGGCGATCCTGTCCGCCAGACGGGCACGCTCGCCCTTGTCGGTCTGCGCTTTCTCGACCAGCTCCACGATCGTCGTGAGCGAGTTATCGGTGCCCGCAGCCGTCGCCTCAACCTCCAGCGCGCCGGCACTGTTGATCGCACCGGCCGACACAACATCGCCAGGCTCGACCTCGACCGGGATCGACTCCCCGGTGATCGCCGATGTGTCCAGGCTGGAGCGCCCGGATCGGACGATCCCATCGGTCGCGATCCGCTCACCCGGGCGGACCACCATGACCTGGCCAACCGTCAACTCTCTCGCCGGTACCTGCGCGGAGACACCGCCCTGCAGCACCGTCGCTGTCTCCGGCACGAGCTTCAGCAGTGCCCTTAGCCCGCCGCGGGCGCGGTCCATCGCCTTGTCCTCGAGCGCCTCAGCGATCGAGTACAAGAACGCCAGAGCTGCAGCCTCCTCCACGTACCCGAGGATGACTGCGCCGATCGCGCTGATCGTCATCAGCAACCCGATGCCGAGCTTGCCCTTGAATAGTTTCCGGATCGCGCCCGGCGTGAACGTCGACGCGCCCAGCAGTAGTCCGACCCAGAACAGCACCAACGCCGGGATCTCTAAGCCGGACCACTCGAGGATCAGACCCCCCAGGAACGCGACACCCGAGAAGATCGGCACCATGATCCCGCGGTCTTTCCACCAGGGCCGCTCAGCCTCTTCGTGTTCCTCTCCCGCCGTGGCGGCAGGCTCATGCTCGCAACCACACGCCTCGCTCACGCGCCAGCCCCCGCTCCGCAGCAGCCCGCCACCGTGCACGCCGAGTCCACGCACGGGGCGTGCACGTCGACAGCCAGCGTCACGTCCACCAGTGCGACGAGGGCAGCAGCTAGGTGCGGGTCGGCGATTTCGTATCGGGTCTGACGGCCCTCCGGCTCGGCAACGACGATGCCGCAATCGCGCAGGCAGGTGAGGTGGTTCGACACGTTCGAGCGCGTCAGCTCCAGTTCGCGCGAGAGCACAGCGGGATAGCTCGGTCCGTCGAGCAACGTCATTAAGATCCGGGAACGGGTCGGATCAGCCATGGCCCGGCCGAGTCGGTTCATCACATCAAGACGGGAAGCAATGGTCAGCATGCACTGAACTATACAGTGACCGCTGACTGGTTATCAATTCGATCGAATGTTATGGCGTTCTGTTCGTCGCCGCGTCAACCAGTCGTGAGGTGCGCGATCCTGCTGTGGTGGACGACGCCGCATGCCGCCGGGCGCTCGATAGCGATCGTCCCGCGAAACTGCAGCCGGAGGCTGTCGTTCGGGAATAGGCCGGTGCCTGTTGAGTTACATACCCCCAGGGGGTATGTTGTGGGTATGAACGGTTACACCGACAACAAGGCGGATCTGCGCAAGCGATTGAGTCGGGTTGAGGGTCAGGTGCGAGGTATCTCGCGGATGGTCGATGAGGACAAGTACTGCATCGACATCCTGACGCAGGTCGCTGCGGCCACGAAGGCGCTCGAAACGGTGGCCTTGTCGCTCCTGGGTGACCATCTGAGCCATTGCGTCGCTCAGGCAAGCGCTGAGGGTGGCGAGGTTGCGGCGGAGAAGGTCCGCGAAGCTAACGACGCCATCGCTCGCCTGGTCCGTTCATAACCACACGTCTAACGATCTGGAGAAACTCACTATGACTGACCGCATCGAACTCGGACTGAAGGACGCAAACGCTGGTTGCGCATGCTGCGCAGCCCCATCGAACATCGAGGCATCCGCTCCTGTGGCGGCCCCGGTCTCGGAAGAGGTACTGGTCACGGGAATGACGTGCTCGCACTGTGTGTCGAGCGTCAGTGAGGAACTGAGCGCGCTTGACGGTGTCGCGTTCGTCGCTGTCGACCTGAACGCCGGCGGCTCGTCCCGCGTGACGATCCACAGCGCAGCCCCTGTCGATCCCGCTGCCGTGAGGGCTGCGGTCGAAGAGGCCGGTTACAGCCTCGCGACCAGCCAGGCCTGATTCACTTATCCGTCCGCACCCGGCTCGACCCCGGGCGCATCGAACAAGGAGTTCTGATGAGCCAGCACGACGAGCACACCCATCACATCGCACACGAGAATCCCGGCACCGCGCCGACGGCGCAGCATGACCACGCGGCGATGAGCCACGACCACGGCGCTCCTCAAGGTCACGCGGGCCACGGCGGTCACGCGGGCCACGGCGATCACGTGGGCCAGTTCCGGCGGTTGTTCTGGATCATGCTGGTCCTTGCGGTCCCGGTTGTCGGGTTCTCGGGGATGTTCTCGATGCTGCTCGGGTACCCGTTGCCGGAAGCCGCCTGGGTTGGGTGGGTGTCCCCGGTTCTCGGGACGGTCATGTACATCTGGGGTGGGGCCCCGTTCCTCACCGGCGCGGTGAGTGAACTTCGTGCCCGCAAGCCCGGAATGATGCTCCTGATCGCCCTCGCGATCACGGTCGCGTTCCTCGCATCCTGGGGCGCGAGCCTCGGCCTCCTCCATCATGAGCTGGACTTCTGGTGGGAGCTGGCGCTGCTGATCGTGATCATGCTGCTCGGCCACTGGATCGAGATGCGCTCCCTCGCACAGACCACCTCAGCACTGGATTCCCTCGCTGCACTGCTGCCCGACGAGGCGGAAAAGATCGAAGGCGACACGACCGTGACGGTCGCCCCGTCCGATCTGCTGGTGGGTGACGTGGTGGTGGTGCGCCCAGGCGGGCGGGTGCCCGCTGACGGGCGGATCGTGCAGGGCTCGGCCAGCATGGACGAGTCGATGATCACCGGCGAGTCCCGGCCCGTGCGCCGCAGCGACGGCGACCAGGTCATCGCCGGCACCGTCGCCACCGATTCCGGGGTGCGGGTCGAGATCACCGCGATCGGCGACGACACCGCTCTCGCGGGGATCCAAAAGCTGGTGACCGAAGCGCAGAATTCATCCTCGCGCGCGCAGCGGCTCGCAGACAAGGCCGCCGGGTGGCTGTTCTGGTTCGCGCTCGGCGCCGCCGCGATCACCGCCATCGTCTGGACGATCGTCGGCATGCCCGACGCCGCCGTGATCCGCACGATCACCGTGCTGGTGATCGCCTGCCCGCACGCGCTCGGTCTGGCGATCCCGCTCGTCGTGTCGATCGCCACCGAGCGTGCCGCTCGCGGAGGCGTGCTGATCAAGGACCGTCTCGCGCTGGAGAGCATGCGCACCGTCGACACCGTCCTGTTCGACAAGACCGGCACGCTCACCAAGGGCACCCCCGCCGTGACCGCGATCGACCCCGTCTCCGGGACCGACCCTGACCAGCTGCTGGCCTGGGCCGCGGCCGCGGAAGCAGACTCCGAACACCCCCTCGCCCGCGCGATCGTCAACGCGGCGAAAGAGAAGACCCTCACGGTCCCCTCGTCAGCCGATTTCGAATCGTCCCCGGCGGTCGGGGTCCGTGCACGTGTCGATGGGCGCGGGGTGCAGGTCGGTGGCCCGTACATGCTCGAGCAGGAACACGCCTCCGAGCTACCGGTCGCCGACGAGTGGCGCCGTGAGGGTGCGATCATCCTCCACGTGCTCGTCGACGGACAGGTCGCGGGTGCCCTGCGCTTGGCGGATGAGATCCGCTCGGAGTCGCGTCACGCCGTCGAGGCCCTCCACGAGCGTGGCGTGCAGGTGGTCATGATCACCGGTGACGCCGACGCGGTCGCAGCCTCCGTCGCGGGCGAGCTCGGCATCGACCGGTACTTCGCCGGGGTCCGACCCGAAGACAAGGCCTCGAAGGTGAAAGAGCTGCAAGGCGAAGGGCGCAAGGTCGCGATGGTCGGAGACGGTGTCAACGACGCCCCCGCGCTCGCGCAGGCCGACGTCGGCATCGCCATCGGCGCCGGGACGGATGTTGCGATCGCGTCCGCGGGCGTCATCCTCGCCAGCGACGACCCCCGGTCGGTGCTCTCGGTGATCGAACTGTCGCGGGCCAGCTACCGGAAGATGAAGCAGAACCTCTGGTGGGCCGCCGGCTACAACCTGCTCTCCGTCCCCCTCGCCGCCGGAGTGCTCGCCCCGATCGGGTTCGTGCTCCCGATGTCCGTGGGCGCGCTGCTGATGTCCCTGTCAACCATCGTCGTCGCGCTCAACGCGCAGCTGCTGCGCCGACTGGATCTGCGCCCGGACGCCGTGGCCGGTAAGTAGCGAGAAACAGTTAGGTCGACGGACGTAGGCTGGGGCGAACGGGAGGTGAGTATGTCGCTGATCAAGGTCTCACAACAGGTGCGCGGACCGCGCACGCTCACCCACACCGCCCTGGCCGTCCTCGCGATCGCCGTGGGCATTATCGCCGGCCTACTGGCGATGCACTCCTTCAACTCGCATGCGACGGCCGCCGGTCACCATGACACCGTCACCGTCAGCACTCAGGCCGAAGTATCCGCCCATCACCCCGACGCCTCCGCGACCGCCCTCGTGCCAGCCGCGCCGACACAGGAGGCGGGATGCGCGACGTGTGGGGCCGGAGATTCGATGACGTGGATGGCGTGCGTCCTCGCGCTCCTGGTGGCCACCATCCTTCTCAGGCGGATCGGGCTCGGCTGGCGGCACACCCTCTTGGTTGCGACCCGCGCGCCCGCGACAACACGCGGGCCCGCCCGCGCTCACGCCCTTCCCCCGCCTCCATCTCTCACGGTTCTCTGCATCAGTCGCACGTGATCACGCGCTAGCCCGCTCTGGCGGGCAACGCACCCTCGGGCACCGGCAGCCGCCGGGCCCCATCACTGACCCTTGGAGAACCCTCATGAAGATTCGACCCGCGGCGATCGCCGCACTCACCCTCACCGCACTGCTCGCCCTCGCCGGCTGCGCGGGAACCACCGGATCCGACAACGGCATGGAAGGCATGGACCACGGCGGCAGCTCGTCCGCGCCCGCAGAGACAGCAGATGCGAATGACGCCGACATCATGTTCGCCAGCATGATGAAGGAACACCACGCACAGGCCATCGAGATGTCCGACGTCCTCCTCAGCAAGGACGGCGTTGACGAGCGCGTCGTCTCTCTCGCCGAAGAAATCAAAGCCGCTCAGGAGCCCGAGATCCAGCAGATGGACCAGTGGCTCGAAGACTGGGGCGCGGAGATGGACAGCATGGAGGGCATGGATCACGGCAGCGGCATGATGTCCGAAGAGGACATGCAGGCCCTCGAAGATGCCGCCGGTCCCGATGCGGGGCGTCTGTTCCTCGAGCAGATGATCCAGCACCACGAGGGTGCCGTCGACATGGCGCAAGACGAAGTCGACAACGGTCAGAACAGCGACGCCGTCGCACTGGCCGAGACCATCATCGACACGCAAACGGAAGAGATCGCCACCATGAAGGAGATCCTCGCAACTCCGTGATCCACGGGTGGGGTGCGGGACTCCCGCACCCCACCCATAGATCTGTTTGCGGACACCATCATGCGAACCCTCAAGAACTTCACCCTGCCTACTTCCCGCCTGCGACGTCGCGGAGCACTCACGATCGCTACGACAATCGCGGCCAGCATCGTGCTCGCCGGGTGCACAGCACCTGCCGAGCCGACCACCGGACACGACCACGCCACCACCATCGAACACGTCCACGCGATCGTGCCTGACCCCTCAGGAGACGGCTACCTACTGGGCGCCCACGACGGGATCTACACGGCCACGCTTGACGGCGAAATTGGCGACCGCGTCCAGAACACCGACTTTGACGCGATGGGCCTCACCGCCATCGGGGATACCCTCATCGCGTCTGGACACCCCGGGCGAACGACTGCCCCCGAACTCGGTTCCCCCAACCTCGGAATCATCCGAAGCGACGACAGCGCCCGATCCTGGTCACCGGTCTCGCTCACCGGAGAGAAGGACTTCCACGCTCTCGCCGCCGGCCCGGACGAGAGCCTGTACGGGCTTGCGTCAGACTCCATCGAACTGCTCCGCAGCGACGACACCGGACAGACATGGTCGCCCGCCGGGGAAGTCGTCGCGGTCAACCTCGCCATCGACGCCGCAGGGCAACTGTTCGCCGCCACACCCGACGGGCTGCAAGTCAGCGCGGATGAGGGCGCCACGTTCACCACCGTGAACGATGCACCGCTGCTCTACCTCCTCGCCGCTTCACCCGATAGCAAGCGCCTCGTCGGTGTCGGCAACGGCGGACAGATCTGGGTCAGACCCGCATCAGGCGCGGAGTGGGTTCCCGCCGGCACAACCCACGGCTCCGCACAAGCGATCACCATCACGAACGGCGGCGACATCTTGGTCTTCGATCAGAGCGGACTCACTGCGCTGCCCCGCTAGGCCGCCCCGAACGGTCACAATCTTTCCCGGGTTCGGATCGCAGCAACGACTTGGGCTGAGGTAGCCGATCCCAGGGGTTACTTACACCAAAGTGCTCGTCCGAGTTTGGCGCTCCCATGCCTGCGTTGCGAGCTGCACGGCGTCCCATGGGGAGCCGAGCGGGGGCGTGCAGGAGAGGTCGAGGTCACTCATCGTTGCGACGGTCATGCCGTGGTGCAGAGCCGTGGCGTAGGTGTCGACGCGCTTGGAGATCTCCGCACCGCGGGTGCCGACGAGCTGCGCGCCGAGCAGCAGACCCCTTTTGTTCCCCTGTGCGCGTGCGGTCGGGTGGCGTTGTCCCTGTACTTGCTGCATGGCGGCCTCATCGCGCTCTGGAGTAACGCGTATGGCCGCTCTGCAGAGAACTTCTACTTGGGCTGGCTGGTGATCGTTCCGGGCATGATCGTGGTGGGTTGGCTGTGGTGGCGCTTCGCCGGAACTGGCCCAGTTGAATGGGCGATGGGCTGGCTCAGCGGACGTCCCAAGACATCCTCGTTTCGCCGGTAGAACCAGCGCGTGGCTCACGAGTTCGCAAGGAATCTTGATTGGTGGGGCTGGTAGCATCCTGAGGTCATGGTCGTCTACGGTCGCACTCGCAACTGCGCCAGCCGCGCCGACGATTTCCTGATAACGAAGATCATTACAGCCCTCGGGCTGGCGCTTCTTCTCGTTGTCGGAGCATGGCCGGGCGGCCACCGTGACGCGACGGACGCGACTCCGTATCTGAGCACGACATCCTCGTCGTCACTAGGAACGCCTTCCGCCGGCCATGTCTCGGCGGGTTCGGGTGAAAGCGTTGCCGGCGCGACCGCCGAACAATTCGTGACCGGGGACACAGCAAACGACATCATGATCGGTGTTGCCGGGTGCCTCTTGGGTATCATCTGCTGCTTCTTGGTGCTCATCGTCACGCGGACCTTCCTCCGTCACGTCCCCTCTTCTCGCATTCGCGAACGTTTGCCGCGCGCACCATCACTGGCGGCCATGACGGGGCGCCTGTTCGCATTGCCTCCTTCTCTCACACAGCTTTCTCTGTCGCGGACCTGACCCTGGCGGCGCCATCTTTTCGATGGCGCTCCACTGGTCGTCCTCGTTCGTTGTGTGTGTTTGGAGTGTCTATGAAATCTTCCGTGAAAGCGGTACTTGTCACCGTGGCTTTTGCCGTGGTGTTGCTGGTCGTCGCGCTGGTCTTCGTCCTCATCAATCAGAATCAAGCTGCCGCACCCGAGACGGGGCCCGCTGATGGTCCACAGGTCGTCCGTGAGAACTCGCATGTCCTCGATGACGGAGGGGAAGGGGCGGTGACGGTTGTCGAGTTCCTCGATTTCGAGTGCGAGGCCTGCGGTGCTTTCTATCCCCTCGTCGAGGATCTCCGCGGCAAGTTCGATGGCGAGATCACTTACGTGATCCGCTACTTCCCGCTGCCGGGTCACCTCAACTCGAAGAACGCCGCGATCGCTGCCGAAGCCGCAGCGCAGCAGGGCCGCCTCGAAGACATGTATCACCGCCTGTTCGAGACGCAGCCTCAATGGGGTGAGGCTCAAGAGTCGCGGGCGGACCTGTTCCGGGGGTTTGCGGAGGAACTCGGATTGGACATGGCCGCGTTCGATGAGGCTGTCGCTGATCCTGCGACAGCAGAACGGGTTCAATTCGATCTAGACGAGGGTGAGCAGCTCGGTGTCAGCAGTACCCCCTCGTTCTTCATCGATGGGGAGCCTGTCGTACTGGAGACGTGGACCGATCTGGAGGACAGCATTGAAGCCGCGGTGAACGGTGCTGAATGATGGCGCATTCGCTATCGCACCGTCGCGTCATCATCGTTGGCGCCGGGCACTCCGGATTGGCGACAGCCGCCGCGCTCAGGTCCTCCGGGCTTGAGCCACAGAAAGACTTCGTGATCATCGATTCTGCACCCCCCGGTCAACGAAGCTGGGTCACACGGCGGCAGTCGATGAAACTACGCAGTGCGGCACGCCACAGTGTCGTCCGCGGGTTCCCTTTCCCGGGCGATGAAGACCGTCATCCGAGTGCGGATGAGATGTCCGACTACCTGTCTTCGGTGGAGAAAGCCATCGGTGTGAAAACCGTGTGGAGCACACGAGCTCTTGGAGTCAACCGGTTGGGCGACGGATCCACGCTGCATCTGTCGACCTCCGCCGGGGAAGTGCAAACCCGAAATGTGGTCTGCGCAACGGGAGCTGCCGCCGTGCCGCGCATACCGGGGTGGCGCCAGGAACTAGCAGTACCCGGTTTTGTGCTGCATTCCAGCCAGTACCTCTACCCCGCGCAGGTACCCCCCGGCCCCGTGTTGGTTGTTGGCGGCGGATACAGCGGAGTGGAGATTGCTGAGGAACTCGCGTCCTCCCACGACGTCACCCTCTCCACTCGAGCGGAACCCTCACGAGTATCAGAGCGGTCCGTCTGGTCAAGGCTGCGGCGTAAGGGTCCGATGTCCGAGGCACACCACCGCGTAGCTTCGACAGACGTCACTCATGCCGCCGCCGTGACGGAGATTCACGGAGACACCGTGATGTTCGCCGATGGGGCGTCCATGAAGCCGCATTCCGTGATCCTCGCGACCGGATACAGGGCGGCAGACGGGTGGCTGCCCGATTCGGAGCCGCCCGGGCAGCCATTGCACGTCAGTGCACGCATCCCCGGACTGTTCACTGTTGGCATGCCGCGATACTCCCGCGCGGACGCTGACACCCTCGCTGGGACGAGTCGCGATGCGGCGACCGTCGCCCGGCTCATCGTTGGACGGCCGTAAAGGAGCACCATGACAGAAACAGGGCACAGTCACGGTATTGGTGACCCCACTCCCCGCAATCGCCTGGTCATCGCGTTCGCGATCACCTCCTCGGTCTTCATCGTCGAAGTGATCGGCGCGATCATCACAGGCAGCCTCGCACTGCTCGTTGATGCGGCGCACATGCTCACCGATGTCATCGGGTTGGCGATGGCCGTCACCGCTGCGCATCTGATGAACCGTCCCCCGACTCCCAAATACACCTTCGGTCTTCAACGCACGGAGGTGCTCGGTGCGCTCGCTCAAGCAGCTCTGCTGCTCGGAGTGGGCATCTTCGCGCTCGTGGAAGGCGTACGGCGGCTGTTCGAGCCCCCTGAGATCGCTTCGGGGAGTCTGCTGTTCTTCGGCATCGTCGGTCTCGTCGCCAACATCGCCTCCATGCTCGTATTGTTCAGCGGCCGCGGACGCAATCTCAACATGCGCGCCGCGTTCCTCGAGGTCGTCAACGATGCCCTCGGTTCCGTCGGCGTCATCGCCAGCGCCATCCTCATCGCCGTTTTCGGTTGGTATCAGGCGGACGCCGTCGCGGGGGTCTTGATCGCGCTGCTCATCATTCCCCGCACCCTCATCCTGTTGCGAGCATCCGGCCGGGTGTTGATGGAGTCCACACCTGCCGGCCTCGACCTCGAGGACGTCCGCCGCCACATCCTTGCCCTTCCGCACGTGGTCGCTGTGCACGACCTCCACGCGACCCAGGTCTCGACCGACCTCCCCACGCTCACCGCCCACGTCGTGGTCGATGACACCGTCACGATGGAAGCTTCCGCCGCACTGCTGACATCACTTCAGCAATGCGTCAGCGAACATTTCGCCGTGAGCATCGAACACTCCACCTTTCAGATCGAACCCGAATCCCACCCCGGAGAGCACGACACCCATGCATAAACGCCTCTCGGCACGCACCACTGCCGTCCTCACCACCCTGTTGTTGTCGGCATCCGTCGTACTTGGGACTGCATCTCCGGCCGCCGCTCATGATGACTTCGTTTCGTCGTACCCCACCGCCGACTCGACCATCAACGGCTCCCCCGATGAGATCTCTCTGATGTTCACCGGGACCCTCACCGGTGATGACGACGCAACGGTCGTCGAGGTTATCGATGAAAGCGGAGCAAACGTCGCCGTCGACCCGCCAACGGTGAGCGGTGACTCGATCACCCAACACCTCTCCCCCGACGCCGCAACCGGCATCTTCACCGTCCGCTGGAAGACCGTCTCCGCCGACGGACACCCGATCAACGGGGAGTATGTGTACACGGTCACGTCCGCGATGGACACGGAACCCAGCACTGCGACCACAAGCCCCACCCCTGAAACCTCCCCAACCGAGGAGCCGGAACCGGCCCGACCCGCGCAAACATACGGTGGCACGGCATCCGGCGGCGGTGCTTTCGAACTGCTGCCCCTGTTCTTCCTCTCGGGTCTGGCACTGATTCTGGGGATCGGCGTCGTGGGAGTGGTTATGGCCGGGCGCCAGCGTCACCAGCGCGACCGCGCACAGGCCGCCAAGGATGCCGCAGCTACGGAGAAAGACGCCGATGCGTGATCGAGTCCGCCGGTCGGCCGTGATGCTCATCGTCACCGCCATCGTCATCCTGATCGATCAAGGCACCAAGACTCTTGCTCTGAACACGTTGCGGCAAGATGCGCGTATACCGCTGATCGGTGACTGGCTCGGTCTTCAACTGGCCTTCAACCCCGGGGCGATCTTCTCGCTCGGGGAAGGCTCCACATGGGTCATCACCGTCATCGGGGTCGCTGTCACTGCGCTCCTCATCGGTGCCGCCACCCGAGCCCGGAACGTGTGGTCGGCGGTTGGTTTCGGTTTCATCGTGGGCGGTGCGATCGGAAACCTCATCGACCGCTTGTTCTCGCCGCCCGCGTTCGGGATCGGGCACGTCACCGACTTCCTCGCCTACGGAAACCTGTTCATCGGCAACCTCGCCGACGTCGCTCTCGGCATCGGTGCCGTATTCCTCATCGTCGCGGGTCTGCGCACAAGCCGTCGACGGCCAGACCCCGATCCCGTCGGCCCTGCACCCACCGAAGAAACGGTTCACCCATGAGTCCAAAAGAACGCGTCCCCTCCACTTACCAGCGGAACGCCCTGGCCCCCAGCCTCGTCGCCGCCGCGATCCTGTTCCTGGCTCCGGTGCTCTTCCAGGCGAACTGGGCACCCCTCGTCCTCTTCATCGCCTCAATTTTCGGGCTGATCGTCGCGTGGTTTGCGCTGCAGGCACGCCACTGGTGGTGGATCCCGGTCTTCCTCGCGATCGCCGTGCTCTGGAATCCGGTAATGCCATTCCCCTTCTCCGGTGTCGTGTGGACTACAGCACAGCCCATCGCGGCCGTGGTGTTCCTGGCAGCGGGTGCGACGATCAAGGTGATCCGGAAGTGAGCGGCATGAGCTTCGTGTCACGACCATGCGTGTGAGCGGCGAGATCCCCAGCAGTCCCCCGTCTCTGCAGACGTTCCTCGCACCAGCCGACATCCCGCTTCCGGTGCTACCCATCGTCGCGGGGATTCTCGCTGCGCTGTATCTCGTCGGAGCGATCCGATTGTGGACGCACGGGCGTCGTTGGCCTGTGTGGCGGACGGTCAGCTTTCTGCTCGGGTGCATTCTCCTCGCGGCGGTCACCGGTCTGGGCGTTGAAACGTATGGCCAGGCGCTGGTGTCCGTTTTCATGTTCCAGCAGCTCACTCTGATGATGATGGTGCCGCCGCTGCTGGTCCTCGGCTCACCCGGAACCCTTCTTCTGCGAGCAACACCGCATCACGGAGCGGGACGGGTAGTCCTGAAAACAGCGCACGGCGCTCTTCGAAACCCCGCCGCGAAGTGGGTGCTCAGTCCGTGGGCCACTGTCCCGCTCTACCTGTTCGCGTTCTACGGCATCTACCTTGCGGGTGCTGCCGATGTCATCCTCACCGCGCCCGGAGGTCACGTCGCGCTCGAGGTCGGATTCCTTCTCGCCGGCATGCTGTTCACCATCCCCATCCTGTCCTCCGATCCTCTGCCGGTCAGGTTGGGTCATGGTGCGCGTGCACTGGACGTGTTTGCTGAAGCCGCGCTGCACGCGTTCTTCGGGGTGTTCCTCATGATGGCCAGTACGATCCTGGTCGGCTCATTCGTCGCCCCCACAGAGGCGCTGGGCATCGATCCCCTCGCCGACCAGCAGCTAGCCGGCGCTCTGGCATGGTCCTACGGTGAAGCCCCGACCGTGCTGATGCTGATCTACGTGATGCATCGTTGGTTCCGCAGCGACACCGCTCGTGCTGCCGCGGACGACCGGTACGCCGACGTGCACGGGAACACCGACCTCGACACGTACAACGCCTACCTCAAAAAACTGAGCTCTCATGACCGTGACCGCTGACCCGTTAGTGAGAAACGCCCTCTCCGGCCGAACAAGGCGCGGTAACCCCAGAGAGCACGATGCGCGCCTGTCAGCTGCGGTGCCCTTCCCCGTAGCGATTGTCGCGTCCGCCATCGCAGGAGGAATGCTGGATCTCGGCTACCCCGCATACGGGTGGTGGCCTGCAACGTTCGTGAGCGTAACCATCGGGCTGTGGACGCTCCGCGGACGTTCTCTCCCCAGGGCGTTCCTGATCTCCCTCGTCTACGGCGCGGCCTTCTACTTCACCCACTTGGTATGGGTGTCACGGTTTCTGGGCCCCATCCCGTGGGTCGCGCTGGCTGGCTTGGAATCCCTGCTGTTCGGTGCCGGCGGCGCGCTGATCGCACTCGCCTATCGTGTCGCCACCACCCGGGCGCGACACGGGTATCGCGCGATCACTCCCGTGCTCGTCGCCGGGGTGTGGGTGCTGCGAGAAACGCTGATGGGGAGTACGCCGTACACCGGTTTCCCGTGGGCGCGCGTCGGTTTCAGCCTCGCCGAGAGCCCGCTCGCGGAGGCCGCTTCATGGGTGGGGACCACCGGGCTGTCCTTCCTGACGGTTCTCGTCTGCGCGAGCGTCGTGGAGGCCCTCATCCTCCGCCGATGGGAGCCAGCAGCAGCAGCGGCGGTCATCGTCGTTGCCGCGACAGTCGTCCCTCTGTTCCCCACCGAGCAAGCGGGAATGATGCGCGTCGGATGGGTGCAGGGCAACGGCCCTAGCGGCTACTTCGACACCAGGACAACAGGTGACATCATGCGCGCGCAGGAAGAAGCGACCGCTCCTCTTCTGGACCGTGAGATGGACCTTCTCGTCTGGCCAGAAGGGGCCGTTGACGCAGATCCCCTGCGCGATGTCGCCGTCGCAGGCCGCCTTGATCGACTCGTGCAGGGTGCTGGTGCTCCGGCACTGGTGAATGCGGCGACCACTCGTGGAGCCGATACGTTCAACACCTCGATGCTGTGGACCAGCGCCGGGCCGCAGCAGCTCCACGACAAGGCCAACCCCGTCCCTTTCGGCGAATACGTTCCGGACCGTTGGTTTTACGAAGCGATCGCCCCCGACCTCATCGGATTGATACAACGCGAGTACACGCCCGGCTCCAACACACCCCTCGTGAACGTTGGCGATGTGCCCATCGGTCTGGCGATCTGTTTCGACGTCATCTACGACGACGTCATCCACCAAAGCGCGGCCTCTGGCGCGCAGATGTTCGTGTTTCAAACCAACAACGCGGACTTCAGAGGCACCGACGAGAACCTCCAACAGCTGGCCATCGCCCGCATGCGCGCGATCGAAACAGGGAGAACTGCCGTGAACGTCTCCACCACCGGGACCAGTCAAGTCATCGGCCGCGATGGACAGGTGTTGGCTCAGGTTGCGGTGGACACGACCGCGGCGAAGATCACCGAGGTCCCTCTCCGCACCGGCACGACCCTCGCCGTCGTGCTGATGCCGTGGCTCGACTGGACACTCAGTATCGGAACCGTACTAGCGCTGCTCATCATGTCGATCCGACAGCGGCGGTCGCATGCTGACGCCCAAGAAGACGGATGGATGAAGTTGTGAAGCTCAAGATTCTGACCTCTGTCGCGGCACTGTGCGCACTGCTTCTACTCAGCAGCTGCGCACCCACCGTCCACCTCGAGCCCGCAGCAAACGCGAATGACCCGCTGTGCGCAGAGGTCACCGTGCGACTACCGGACTCGATTGGCGACCAGGCTCGCGTGTGGACGGACGCTCAGGCCACCGCAGCATGGGGCACCCCCAGTAGCGTGCTCCTCACCTGCGGGTTGGAACCCCCGGCCCCCACCACGCTGCAATGTGTCAGCTTGGGGGGCGTCGACTGGATCGTCGACGAGGAGGAGACCCCGAATCTGCGGCTCACAACCTACGGCCGGGAGCCGGCTGCCCAGGTGTACGTAGACACGACCACCCTGTCGGCGGACGCGGTTCTTGAATCTCTCGCCGGGGCGATCCAGCAGCTCCCCAAGACCGGTGAATGCACGGCACCTGTGACGGAAGACCCGGACGCTCCTGGCACTGGGACGGGAGATACCACTCCATGAATCCCGTCGTTCTCCGGATCGTTGGACCAACGATTCTCGTTGTCGCCGCACTCATCGCTGTGGTGGTCGGGCTCGCAATCGGTGGAGGAGCTGCACCGAGACTCACCAGTGACCCTGGAGCGCTCGTGCGATGGGGACTCCCAGCCGCGAAGCTGTTCGTCAATCTTTCCGGTGCGGCGATGCTCGGGCCCCTGGTGCTGGCGGTGTTCGCTCTCCCCTCAGGGGGGAAACCCTTCATCGTCGCGCTAAATATTGCCTCTGCCGGCGCCGCGACCCTCACCATCACCAGCGGGGTGGTGGCTTTTCTCACCTTCCTGTCGTCATTCAATCCGCAAGTGAGCTTGGGCGCCGAGTTCGGTGCGCAGCTCGGCCGCTTTCTCCTCGACACGGAGCTGGGACGATCATGGCTTATCACCGCGATCCTCGCCTCAGTCGTGACAGTCCTCGCATTCGCTGTGCGCAGCTATGGGGCGGTGCTGTTCACGACCGTGCTTGCGGTCATCAGCCTGATACCCATGGCCACCCAGGGCCATTCGGGTGAGCTCGCCAACCACGATCCCGCGGTCATGTCCCTCGTCCTGCATGTCATTTCAGCGGCAATATGGCTCGGGGGTCTCATCCTGCTCGTCGTCGTGCGACCGATTAGCTCTCCGCACGAACTCGAAAGTGTGCTCCGCCGGTACTCTACGGTGGCGCTCATCGCGTTCCTCGGCGTCGCCATCTCGGGATACGCGCGGACGCTCACTGCCCTCGGACGGTGGGAGGACCTGGCCTCACCGTACGGCCTCATCCTCTGCACAAAGATCGGCGCGCTTCTGATCATGGGCATCCTGGGTGCCGCCTACCGCCGTCGACTCATCGCGAAAGCCAGCGAGGGCCGTGGCGCCTTCTGGATGATCGTGTGTGTCGAACTTGGTTTCATGGGTATCGCGAGCGGGGCCGCCGCAGCTCTCGCCCGCACCGCCGCCCCCGCCGATACGGTCACACTCCCGCAGACCACCGCCGCGGAGATCCTCACCGACGCACCCGTCCCGATCGAACTCACCCTGCAGAGATGGTTCACGGCGTGGAGCCCCGACCTCCTCTGGGTGCTCGTCGCGGGTTTCGGAATCGTCTTCTACCTCCTCGGCGTCCGACGCGCTCAGCGCCGCGGGTATCCGTGGCCAGCCAGGCGGACGATCAGCTGGATTGCGGGGATGGGAGTGCTTCTGTGGACGACCAGCGGCCCGCTCGCCGCCTACGACGACTCGCTCATCAGTATGCGATTCCTCTCCTTCGCTCTCCTCAGTCTCGCGATCCCCTTGCTCCTTGTCTTCGCGGCGCCCCTCACCCTCGCAACCTTGGTCATCCATCCACGGGACGATGGAAGCCGAGGGCCGCGGGAATGGCTTCTCTGGGCCGCCCGCAGCCCGCTGGCACGGTTCGCTCAACGCCCCGTCGTCGCCGCGGCTCTTTTCGCCACATCGCTGGGGTTGATCCACTACTCCGACCTGTTCCGATGGTCGCTCTACGACCAACTCGGCGCGGAATGGATGATCAGCCAGCTCCTCGTCACCGGGTGCCTCTTCGCACGATCGCTCGCCCTAAACGCGTCCACGACCCCCGAGGGGCGGTGGCGTTTGGCTTCACTCACTGCGCTCACAGGCGTGGCCACCTTCTTCGGCATCGCCACGATCACCCGCTCCGACCTCATCGTCGCGGAGTGGTTTGGCGCCATGGGGCGGACGTGGGGACCCACCCCCCTCCAGGACCAGGCCCTCGCCGGAGGCGCCACCTTGATGATCGCGGGAACGCTCGCAATCCTCACCGGCATCTCCGTCCTCCACACGAAACGCAACAACCGACCTACCGACAGCACCCCGGTGCCCGCCGTACGAAAGGACCCGAACCTGTGACCTCCACCCACCGCACCCGCTGGCTCGCCAGCACCCTTCTTGCCCTCATCACACTGGGAATCGTGGCCGCACCGGCCCCCGCAGCTCTCGCGCACGACAACCTCCTGGACACCGTGCCCGGGGCAGACGAAACCGTCGCCCAACTTGAGGACGTCGCTCTCACGTTCAGCGGGGAACTCATCGACTTCAGCCAGGCCAGCTTCGCCCAAGTGCAAGGACCCGACGGCCTCTTCTACGAGTCCAGCTGCTCCACCATCGACCGCAATATCCTCACCACCCCGGTCTCACTGGGAGAGCCGGGCGTCTACACCGTGCTGTGGAACGCCGTCTCCAGCGACGGTCACCCCATCTCCGAGAGCTTCACGTTCACGTACGCTCCCACCGGCAGCGAGCCAGGGCTGGGATGGGACAAACCAGCATGCGGGAACGAACAATCACGGATCCAACCGGCAAAGGCGTTGCCCTCCACCGCGCCAACCACCGAACCTCCAGCGGCCGACACTCCTCCCCCGGCGGCATCCGCAGGCGAGAACGAGGTGGCTTCGATCGCGATCCCGCTCATCATCGCCGTCACTGTCCTAGGTGCCGCGGTGATCACCGCCACCGCTGTCGTACGGCAAGTGAGGAAGAAGAAACACAACAGGTTGAGCGCCGACGTCCACACGGACACGAAAGAGTGAGCTTCGTGTCAGGGCAGTCGAACTCAAGTTCGCTGCGTCAGATATGGGCCACAGATCAGAGATCATGGGCGAGTCGGCTCTACTTCTTTCCCCACGAACGGACGATAGACCAGACGGCGGGCAATGCGGGCATGGCCAATCTGTGCGCCCATGGCGGCAGAATCCACGAAGCCGAGCTCGAGGAGAGGGCACAGTGAACGGACGAAGCATCTCTGCGGCTACGGAGGCGGCTGAAGAATGCGGGTGTGCACCCACGCCCGCCGAACGCGACTCGTTCTGGAAGCTGAGTGTTACTCGACGTGGCGCTTTCGGGCTCGGAGCCCTCGGCGTCGCTGCATTCGCTGCGTTCGGTATCGGCTCCGGCGTTTCAGCTGCGTACGCTGCGTCGTACCCGAGTTGGGACGATGTGCAACGCGCCAAGAACAGCGAAGCTGCCAAGGCTGCCGAGATCACCCGGATCGAAGGGCTGATCCAGTCCTTGACGCAGAAAGTCGCCGAGACTCAGGCTGCCGCCGATACAGCCTCCGACGAATTCTATGCAGCTCAGCAGGAATACTTCGCTGCGATCACGGAAGCCGAGAGCCTGCAGGCGCAAGCGGACGAACAATCAGCGATTGCCGAAGCCTCTGCGCGCAGGGCCGGTCAAGTTGCGACACAGCTGTACCGCAACGGTGGAGACGACTCAGCACTTCAACTGTTCTTCTCCGGTTCCGCGGCCAACGCCGATGAGCTCTTGTCCCGCCTGGGCACCATGGACAAGCTGCTCGAGTACAACCGATCGGTCTACGATGACGCAATCTCCGCGCGCGATACCGCCCAATCGCTCACCGATCAGGCGAAGGTCGCCCGCGACGAACGGGACCGACTGCAGCAGGTCGCAGAGCAGAAGATGATTGCCGCACAAGAAGCGGCCGACGCCGCACAAGCCGCCCTCGACGAGCAGGCCGCGAACCTCGAGACGATGCAGGCGCAGCTCGCCGCCCTGAAAGACACCACCACGCAGACGGTCGCTGGCTATCAGGCGGGTGTGGCCGCGCGCGAGGCCGAAGAGAGAGCCCGTCGCGAACGCGAAGCCGCCGAAGCAGCAGCCAACGGAGGCGGAAACGGTGGCGGGGGAGGCTCCGCCGGAAGCGGCGGGTGGGTTCGGCCACACGGAGGCGGCCGAAGTTCAAGCTACGGTCCTCGGACCCCAATCTGCGGTTCGCAGGGCTGCTCCTCGAGCTACCACTACGGCGCGGACATGGCCAACGGCTGCGGGGCGGCGATCTACGCCGCCAACTCCGGAACCGTGGACTACGCCGGCGCCAACGGCAACTATGGCAACTACGTCCGAATCCAACACGGCGGGGGCGTCAGCACCGGTTACGCGCACATCAAACCCGGTGGCATCGCCGTCGGCCGGGGGCAGTGGGTCAATTCCGGACAGGTCATCGCTTACGCGGGTGACACTGGACGCTCCTTCGGTTGCCATCTGCATTTCGAGGTCTACATCAATGGTGGTTACACCAACCCCGTCCGATTCATGGAAGACCGCGGCGTCTATATCTAAGGCTCCGACACGGAATCACGAAGTGGCGCCGTCGACATGAGCAGTCGGATAGAGAGGGCTGCTCCAGTCGTCACTCGCGACATCCTTGCTAGGGATCTCAGAGAGGGAGGATGACGCTGCCCATCACCGCTGTCAGCCGCGACATGATGTCGGTCCACAGCCCGGTCACCATCAGGATCCCGAGGACGATCAGCATGATGCCGCCGCAGACGTTCACCACCCGGATGTGACGTCGGAGAAACTCGACCGTCTTCGCCGCCCAACCGAAACCGAGCGCGACCAAAAGGAACGGGATGCCGAGGCCAAGCGAATACATGAGGCCAAGGAAGCCGGCCCGGACAGGGTCGCCAGCGTTGAACGAAAGCGCGATGATCGCGGCAAGTGTCGGCCCCATGCACGGCGCCCAGCCGATGCCGAGTGCCACTCCAAGTAGCGGCGCCCCGACGACACCGGCCCGGGAGCCGACGTGAAAGCGGACCTCCCGCTGGGCGAAACGGAGCAGGCCGAGGAAGACGAGACCCATCAGGATAACGACGATGCCGAGGATCCGTGTGATCACGTCCCCCCAGCGTAGGAAGAACACGCCGGCCGTCCCGCTCAGCGCGGTGATGAGAACGAAGACGACACTGAAGCCGAGGATGAACAGCAGCACGCCGACCACGAGCTGACGCCGCTCAGGCGCAGCTGCATGCGTCGCGTCGCCCCTCGACCGCGGCGCGACCGCTCCGCCGAGGAAGCCGAGGTAGCCGGGGACCAGCGGGAGCACGCAGGGCGACAGGAACGACACGAGGCCGGCAAGCATCGCAATGGGGACTGCGAGCCAGAGCGCACCGGACCCGATGATTGTGTCGGCGTTCACGGTGTCTCCGCTAGGGCGTCCTTGACGAGGGTCGAGAGGATCGAGGTGCCATCGATAGGCCCGATGATGCGAGCGGCGACACGGCCCTGTCTGTCGAGCACGAGAGTCGTCGGCGTCGCCTGGATCGGCACGGCCTCGGAGAAAGCGAGTTTCGCCTCGGCCGTGTTCACGTCGATCAGGCTCGGATAGGTGATGCCGAACTCGTCAGCAAAAGCCTGGGCAGTGTCCGCCTGGTCGCGGGTGTTGATGCCAATGAAAGCTACATCCTCGCCGCCGTATTCCTGCCAGACACTCTCGAGATCCTTCGCCTCGATGCGGCATGGCGCGCACCCGGCGTACCAGAAATTGACCACCGTCACCTTGCCGGCGTTGTCGGCACTGTCGAAATCATCACCAGTTTCCGTGATGCCGCTGAAGGCGACCGGTTCGCTCCGCTCGGCCACCGGGATCTCGACGATCGAGCCGTCAGCGGCCACATACCCGGTGTTCTCACCCTTGAGGAAGGAATCGCTGACCGGATCCGGCGCACACCCGCTCAGACCGATGGCGAACACGGCAGCGAGCATGACTCCGACCGCACCACGAACGGTACGAAAGCGTGGGTCTCGAGGCACATTCGCACTGTACGCAGATCCCCTATGCGTCCGCCGAACCAGGCCACCGCATTGTTGAACTCGCTTGCCGCTTCCGACGCTTCTCCAGAGGTAGTTGATGCGTAGGCGACGTCGGCGTTGCTGACGCAGGTGTCGATCCCGGAGGACCGTGTGACAACATCCGCGAGAATCCGCCACCTTTCATGAGAACAGCGCCAGGTTTCGTGAGAATGCGCCAGGTTTCGTGAGAAACGACACGATAGTTGTCCGATCTCATGAAAGTTGACAGAGAATGAGACGAAATCGGTGCGATATTCCGGGACTGACAGTTCCTAGGTGACAATCACCTCGTCTCACGAAACCTGTCACTGACGGTCGCCCCGTGCTCCAATGTGCCTGCGCTCGCGGTCGTCGGGCGTCAGCGCAGCATCAAGAAGCGTCATTCAGCGAGCGCCTCGGCCACCTCCAGATCTATGTCGGCCTGTACCGCCAGACTCGCGTACATGCTGAGCTGTCTCGCGATCGGGGTTTGCTGACCCCGAAGGAGCGCTACAAATTGAGCCGAGAACATCTCGTCTACGTCCCCTTCTGCTTCGCTGGCTACCTGTACGGCCAAGGAGTCGAGAAAGGCAGCAATGTCCTGAGTGATCCGATCGCGGTAAGCGCCGAGGGCCGCGCGAGCAGCGTGCAACTCCCGTTCCGCAGACAAACGCGTTTCGGCAAGCAGAGCGGTCGGCCGAGAGCGCTCTAGGAGGACGAGCCCAGACAACACAGCGAGCGCATGCTGTCCCACACCGAACGCCTCGGCCCTCGGCGTCTCCCACGCCTCCGGAAACTCTCCGCCCCAACCGGTGAGTGGTTCGACGATCGGGAACGCAGACCCTATGATCTGCCAGCCGTACGAGTCGATTCGACGTCCTGCTATCTCCGGGAAGACTACCAATGCGGGACGGTAGGCCTCTCTCATCTCCGCGGGAGTGAGAGCCGCGAGCGTTCTCTCCAGCACGAGGAGCCAGTCGACAACGTTCTCCGCCTTGACCGCGATCGCGTACTGCCGTGGCGGCCAGCCGTCACGAACGCCCCGGACGATCCGTGAGTAAGAATCAGCCTGCCGGCCGAATTCCCGGAGAACCGCGAGTCTCTCCTGCTGACCGCGCTCGGCACGCCGCAACGCGTTCCGAGTTGACAGGTCTTTCGCGCGAGACAAGGCCTGCTGCGAGTCGCCAGACCGTGCGGCTCGCCGAATGTCCTGCGGTGTCGTCCCCCCTGACCCAACCTCCTGGAGCACGGTCGCAAGCTGCTGGAGCTCTTGCTCGACGACGTCAAGCAGCCCGTCGGGATCAGCACCCACCATCTCCCACCGCTCTTGCCGTGCCTTGCCCACTGCATCCACGAGGGTGTCACTGATATGCGCCGCGAGCACTACATACCCTGAAGCGTCGGCCAGCCGAGCTGGGATGTCCACCGCGATCGCGGAAAGCAGAGTCTGGAGGCTATCCGCTGTAACGGAGCTTTCAGCGGCAATCGGCTCGCGAAACACCGGGACCAGGCGACGCGCAAGCGCGTCAAGTTCAACGCGAGAGGTGTGAATGGCAGACATGACAGAAGGACGATTCTCACCACGGAGCCACACACGGATAGTCCTTGGGAGGAGCGACGCGGCGATGGCGATTCCTGTTAGCGCGATCTCCGCACGATCAGTCGCTGTTAGGTCGTGCAAGCGAGCCGCGGCAAACCCAGCGGTCTGGCGATGGCCACTCACAGACGACCGCGAGTGAAGATACTGCCGACGAAGCGTCGACACACCCATCGAATGACCTGCGACCTCATACGGCGATCCGTCCGCCCAAATGGTGGTGATGTCTGCATGCACGACGCTCGGGTTGAGTGCGATCCCTAACCGAGCAAGTTCCTTGGCGTTTCTGTCAGCGTCGCCCTGCACTCGATCGGAAATGTGAAGGATCTGGCCACGGAAAACTGCACCCTCAGGACCGTCAACGATTCCCACCGTCGTCGCCCAGGGGAATCGCTCGAGGATGCGCTGTTGCGCGCCGTCAGCACCCCCCGCGGCCTCGAGCAGTAGTTCCGCGACTTCCGGAGCGAACGTGGCCGCTGCTAGCAAGAGCTCAGCCAACTCGTCCAGATCTGGCTCAACTTCGAGTGATCTGACGGGACGGCCTTCTTCGCGCATCCGCCCCAGTGTTTGCACCAGGTCGCTGGCGATCGCCGGCGCGAGGCTTCGAGAGTGTTCGAGGGCCTGGTTCACGCTGGCCGAATCTGGCAAGTCGAGTATCACTTCGCCGAGTCGTCGCACACCCACTCGTTGCACAGCCTTGTCCAAAAACTCGAACGGCTCGCGCACTGCGGCGCGCAACTCTGCAATCGCCGCTGAGACGTTTTCCGGGAACGGCAAACTCGCTAGGTCCGAATCGATCAGCGCTAATTGGATCGCGAAGAGTTTTGACGGCGGTTGCACATCGTGTCGATCGAGCACTTCGACCCACAGCCCGGATCGGGCGCTCAGATCGACGAACTTCACGGCGCGAAGCCCTTCAAGAACATCTGCGTTATCGCCTGACTGCATCCTGACGATAAGCGCCTCTACGGCCGCCGGTAAGGCACCCGGGAGATCTTGCGAGATTCCTGCCAACAGCGCCGGTAAGGCAGGAGCGGGAAGCATGGATACGAGCTTCACTGTCGTCATGCTGGCGGTCGGTGGCGGCAGCTCATGGAGAACCTCAGAGAGGAATCGTGATCTCACCGGATGTAGTCCTTGCACCGACTCACTCATGACTTGGACGAGGTGTTCCTCGTTCAGCCGCGTCAGGGCGCTTCGCAGGCTTCCTGATCCGTTCTCAAACTCCGACAGTTCCGAGATAGGCACTGAGATCGCCCATCTACCTGCGGTTGCGATCAGGGCGAGGATCTGGAGCTCGGTCTCTTGCTGTGCCCGCACGCGAGAGAGCACTTGGTCTCGCAGGACGTCTCGGAGCCGACGGCCACGCGTGAGCATGTAAGTGAACTCCATCGTCAGCCCGTCCGCTTCGACGTACGCTTCACGCCAATGCGCGTATGAGGTCAACCCGCGTCGCCGAAGATTCTCGTGCAGCGATTCGGCGACTTCCTCCGTGAGGGCAACTTCCACGATCGTGCACGCGGCCCGATCTTGTACGCTGACGAGGTCCTCGTTGCGAACCGTCCCGAGGAGCATGACGCCTTCGAAATCACTGGCAGCCTGGTTGATTGCGTCCCAACCGACAAGCTCCCCCGTCCCCACGCCGTCCACGACCAAACCGATCTGGTTTCGGCGGCTCGGTATACGCGCGGTGAGGAGATCTCTGATTGCCTGGATGGCATCGGCCGAGAGGCGAGTCACTCGATACCAGGTGACGTCGCGGCGCGTGTAGACCGTCGACCAGAGGGCGGTTGATTTTCCGACTCCGGAAGGACCGGTCAATAGGACGGAAACGCCCGAGTTCAGGCTTTCGATTGCCTGCGCGGCGATATCCGGCATCGGCGCTGGCAACCCAGATGCGATGTGTGAAGGCCGGGCTGCGGTGCCCAAGTAGTAGTCGTTCGCCGCCGCGTCGCTCGAGAACTGAACGGGAACACAGATGCCATCCAGGAGTGCCCGCTCCAGGGCATCCCGGTCAAGGAGAATTAGCACTTCTTCGATTCGCTTCGAGATCGAGCTCACGTTCACGAACGCCGCGTTGTCCGGATCAGGAGCTGCCGCGTTTTGATCCGCCGCGGTTGCTATGTCGATCCGCAGCAGGCGCTCAATAAGTTCTGCCGCACCGCGTACCGCCCCGGAGGCGGATGTAATCGCATCCACCGCGGCGGATTGCGCATCCTGCCAATCCAAAGTGATCAAGGTCGTCAGCTGTAGGAGGGTTCGGGCATGATCCAAGCCCAGTCTCTCCGTCACACCTTCCACGAGCGGGTGAGTCAGAGGCAGGTCTGCCAGGACTGCGGCATGCCCGTCGAAGACCTCCCCGGAGACGCTTCGCTCTTGGATGAGCATCAAGCGACCTGAAGCAATGCCTTCTGCTTCGCGGGCCAGGTGCTTGGCCCACATCTCCTCAAGAAATCCGAGAGTCTCGCCGACTGAGAATGCGCCTCGCTTCTCCTGTCGGCTCTTCACCTGCACGAACGTCAGCTCGGGCCCGTCGATATGTAGATCTTCGAATCCCTCCGGGACGATGCGTTGCGCATCCAGTTCGCCCGCGATCAGCCGACCGCTGAGCCACGCACCAACCGCGTCCTGATAGTGAAAACCTCGCCCCGCTACCGCCCCAGACCGACTCCAAACGTTGAGCATCCCCTGCCTCCTCTGCTCATGAATCTAACGACTGACGCGGGGTTCGTCGACGCCAAAGGATGTCTACCGCGGGATCTCATCGCCTCATTCGTCGCCGTCTGATTGCCTATGATCGACGGCGACGCAACGAGCTCATTCGCGACCGGGCCGGCGAGGCCAAAACGACGATCACCGCAGTGGCGATAGGCGCAGGATGCTCAGATGCTGTGAGAGGACTGACACCCAATGGCCTTTCCAACCCCGACGTCGCTGCGGGAGGCCTCAATGCGGATGCGCGCCTGTAGCCAGGGATCCGTCCTCGGCTCGATATCCTCCGCCTGCAGAGACAGATGGAGGAGCCCGGACGTGTCCGAAGGCATGGGCGCTGCCTCGCGTCCAAGTTCGTCCACGGCAACCTCGATTTCGGAGCCATCGTCGTCTCGGAGTGTTGCAGAATCCTTCTCGATGAACAGAACCACGTACTTGCGTCGACGCCACATGAGGGCCCCGCCGACCGCAACGCGCATTACGCGCTCCTTTCCCACACGATTGTCATACTGCTGAGCGGTTGCTCAAGATCTGCCTCGAGCGCACCCAACCAAAGGAGCGCGTAACAGTGCGCGTACCCCTTGGATCCGACGTCGAACAGGCTGGCGACCTCGCCTGGCGGCAAGCCACCCTCGGGCAATTTCGGAGAGTCCTCGCTGATCGCGCTATCTCGAAACGGCGCGAGGAATCGCAGGTTCGCCCCCCCCCGGATCGGCGATTCGGCGTCATAGACGACGTACCGCCATCCGCGCTCAGCAGCGAACAGGGCAGTCATGTCGAACTGCGCTCTGACGTCGTCATCGCTCTGATGCGCAGGCTTGACGTCCATCAGCACGGCCTGCCGGCCGTCGAGACGAACGAAGTAGTCCGGATAGTGCTCACGTATACCCCCAGCCGCGGTCCACCGAATCCACATCGGCTGGCTCGCGACGCCGACGACGCCGGGCGTGCGGTCCAACTCGATGAGGCAGTCCCTCTCTGTCAGCGACTCAAAGCCGATTGAGACGCCGAGCGCACCCATCCAGTGATATCCGTCGTAGTGCCGCTTCAAGCGCCAACTGGGGAAACTATGGACCGGAGCACCTCTTTCGAAGGCGACGTCGTTGCAATCGACTGCGTCGACTTCCAGTTGAACACCGTCGAGTCGATACTCGACGCGCGTTCGCTTCACAGCCGAGCCGGGAGCGGGGGAGGCGAGCCACTGCTGCGCCAGGTCCATAGGGATCCAATCGACATAGACGGATACGTCCTATTCGGCAGTCAGCCTCTCTCCTGGGGAGCGGTTCTGGCCTATGTCCTGAGCCCTGACAAGGATCGCCCGACTGGGGATCGGCTCACGGGCAGAGTACGTCCAGCACCCAACGGGTCTCGTCGACACGGAGTGCGACCGAGACCTCTCATGAGATTCCGACACCTTCGTGAGACGCTCCGACAGCTTTCGTGAGACTCCGACACTTTTCGTGAGATCGGACATACAGACACCCACCCGAACTTTCCGTGACCAAACCGTTGCATTCGTTATCTCGCCGTTATACAGTGATCACACGGTGAATGTTTGCTGTGGCACTCACCGCATGTGATTGCAGGACACTCTTGGTGCAAGGGACAAGGGCCGGTCGGGAGCCTCTCCGACCGGCCCTTTACTGTTCGCACTATCCTGTGATGATGACCGATCGCAAGCTCGCCCTGGAGGCCTGGGAGAGCCTGTTCCGCGCGCAGCACCAGTTGTTCACCGAGATGTTGAGCGACTTCGAGCACAGCGATATCACACAGGCCGAATACGATGTGCTGCTCACGGTGACCCGCTCCCCCGACATGACCGCGCGGCTGCGCGACATCACCTCGAACATGCTGATCAGTCAGCCCAGCGTCTCGCGTCTGGTCGACCGCATGGTCACGCGAGGACTCGTGGCGAAATGCGCGGACCCCGACGACGGACGCGGTGCCCTGATCCGCGCCACCGACGAGGGTGCGAAGGCCTTCCGCGCGCTCGCCACCGTGCACGGACGCTCGATCGCCGACCGCATGTCGCGCCTGGACGACGACGAACTGCGCGCGCTGCGCGACCTCGCGGAGAAGCTCCGCGCCCGCTGACCTCCCCTGCACAGCGCAGAGCGCCGTGCGAGGTCCTCCTGTTCCCGCTCACAACCGTCGTCTCCTCAACGCGGGCGGGCACTATCTGGCAGGGTGGGGGACGAAGGCGCGCACCACGGCGCGCTCGAGACCGCCCCCTCGGGGGGAACCAGGGAGGTCATCCATGGAGATCGCCGGAATCGTCGGCATCCTCGTCATCGTCGGAATCGCCGTCGTCGTCGTCGTCGTCCTACTGCTCATCCTGCTGCTGTTCGCACGCAGCTGGATCAAGGTCGCTCGCGCCGACGAGGCACTCGTGATCTCCGGTCGCAAGCAGAAGGTGCAGACCGCAGTCCTCTCGGCAGACGGCTCGAGCAGGTCCGAGATGTCGGAGTCGCCGGTCACGGTCATCGTGAACGGCAAGTCGCTCGTCAACCCGATCACGCAGCGCCACGAGATCATCTCGCTGCGCTCACGCCAGGTCTCCCTCAACGCCGAGGCCCAGTCGCTCGACAGCGTGACCCTGAACGTCGACGGCGTCGCGATCGTGAAGATCGGCTCCGACCCGATCCTGGTGCGCCGTGCCGCCGAGCGCTTCGCCTCGCAGGACAAGGCGATCGAGCAGTTCACCACCGAGCAGCTCGAAGGTGCCCTCCGCGGCATCGTGGCCACCCTCTCGGTCGTCGAGCTGATGCGCGAGCGCAAGAAGTTCTCCGACCAGATCGCCGCCGATGTCTCTCAGGAGCTCGCCGAGCAGGGCCTGATCCTCGACTCGTTCCAGATCAAGGGCATCACCGACAAGGTCGGCTACATCCAGTCGCTCGGTGCTCCTGAGATCCAGGCGAAGCGCCAGTCCGCGGAGATCTCGCAGACCAACGCCGACCGCGCGATCAACCAGAAGAACATCGCGAACCAGGAAGCCAACCTGATCGAGCAGACCGCGCTCGACACCAACACTGCGAACTCCAACGCCGGCATCGGTCGGGCTCGCGCCGAGGCCGAGCAGGCTGAGAACCTCGCCCGCGAGCAGGCGCAGCAGGCCGTTCTGCAGCAGCAGGCCGAGAACAAGCAGGCTCAGCTCGACGCCGACGTCAAGCGCGTCGCCGACGCGCAGCGGTATGAGGCGGAGACCCGCGCACAGGCCGAGCTGTACACCCGCGAGCGCGCGGCCGAGGCTGCCGCGATCGAGCAGGTCAAGCAGGCCGAGGCCCGCACTCGCATCGCCGAGCAGCAGGCCCAAGCTGACAGGGCACGCGCCGACGGTGAAGCAGCTGCGGCTGTCGCGAAGGCGCAGGGTGAGGCAGACGCGCTGCGGTCCCAGGCAGAGGCCGAGTCCGAAGCCCGCCGCCTGCGCGCCAGCGCCGAGGCCGACGCGATCCGTGCCGAGGGTGACGCGCGAGCGGCCGCCCTCGAGGCGGAGGCGAAGGCCATCGCGTCGAACCAGGACGCGTTCCTCTCGCAGCGGGTGCTCGAAGTGCTGCCGTCGATCATGGCGGAGTTCTCGAAGGGCTACGCCGCGATCGGCAACGTGTCGATCATCGGAGGCTCGGGCGAAGACGGCGCCTCGAACGTCGTCGGAGCCGACAGCGCAATCGCGATGAGGTCGGTGTTCGACAGCGTCCACTCGGCCACGGGGCTCGACCTCGCCGGGATCATCCAGGGGCAGGCCGTCGGTCGCGGCATCGGCGAGGGTGTGGCTGCGGCCGCCGCTCCTGCGCCTGCGCAGACGCGGGTTCCGAACCCGACCACTCCGCCGCCGCCCGCAGCGCCGGCTGCTGACGTGGAGTAGCCCCCGTCACCACAGAGACAGCGGATGCCGCGGCCGATTCCGGTCGCGGCATCCGCTGTCTTCGTGCGGGCACCCCGATCCCCCGTCCATAACTCAGGAGATTCGTCGCCGGCGGCCGGCCAGAATGCCGGATCTGACCGCATCGGACGCAACCGTCCTGAGTTGTGGACGACGCCGGACGACGCCGACCGGGCAGACTGGGACGATGACGTCAGCTGCCTTCGACCTCGCCACCATCGGCGCAGGACTCTCGTTCGCGGCTGCCCTCGACGAGCTCGCCCAGACGCTCGACACGAGCACGTCAGCGGTGGTGAGCGCGCCACCAGGCACCGGCAAGACGACGCTCGTGCCACCGCTGCTCGCCTCTCGTTCGACCGGCCGCGTCATCGTCACCCAGCCGCGTCGCGTCGCCGCCAGGGCCGCCGCGCGCCGGCTCGCACAGCTCGACGGTTCCCCGCTCGGCACTCGTGTGGGGTTCACGGTCCGAGGCGAGCGCGCGGTCGCAAAGGAGACGCGGGTCGAATTCGTCACGGCCGGCGTCCTGCTGCGGCGGCTGCTGAACGACCCCGGCCTCCAGGGCGTCGATGCGGTGATCATCGACGAGGTGCACGAGCGCGCGCTCGAGACTGACCTCCTGATCGGCCTGCTCTCGGAGGTACGCGAGCTGCGAGACGACCTCGTCC
The DNA here is from genome assembly GCF_049896645.1 of Microbacterium sp. DWRC1-3. Taxonomy (NCBI): domain Bacteria; kingdom Bacillati; phylum Actinomycetota; class Actinomycetes; order Micrococcales; family Microbacteriaceae; genus Microbacterium; species Microbacterium sp. DWRC1-3. Next base: position 439,785 of record NZ_JAFCUS010000002.1, on the reverse strand, counting down.
TCATCGCCATGTCGGCCACCCTCGACGCCGCGCGCATCGCCTCCGTCCTCGGCGTCGACGAGCAACCAGCCCCGATCGTCGACCACGATGTTCCCGCCTTCCCCCTCACCGAGCGCTGGGCTCCGAGCCCTGCACCGCGCCTCGACGAGCGCGGTGTCACCTGGGCGTTCCTGGATCACGTCTCGCGGACCACCGCATCCGCCGCTCGGGAGCTGCGCCGCGACGACCCCGCGGCCGATGTGCTGGTCTTCGCGCCGGGCGCCCGCGAGGTGTCGGAGATCGCCCGCCGCGTCCGCGACACGACCGACGCCTTCGACGTGCGGGAGCTGCATGGTCGCATGCCCGCGTCCGAGCAGGATGCCGTGATCCGCGGGCGCCGCCAGGACGAGCAGACCCGCATCATCGTCACGACCTCGCTCGCAGAGTCCTCGCTCACCGTGCCCGGTGTGCGGCTGGTGGTCGACACCTGCCTGGCGCGCACGCCTCAGCGCGACGCGGCGCGCGGGATGACGGGGCTCGTGACCGCCGCGGCTTCCCGTTCGTCGAGCGTGCAGCGCGCCGGCCGCGGCACTCGCCAGGGACCGGGGACCGTCGTCCGCTGCATCGACGAACGCACCTACGCCGCCGCCCCCGCCCGACCGACACCGGAGATCGCGTCGAGCGACCTGGCTGATGCGGCCCTGCTACTCGCGTGCTGGGGTGCGCCGGGCGGTGCCGGTCTGCGGCTGATCGACCCCCTGCCCGCTGACAGCCTGGCCGACGCCATCACGGTGCTGCACGGACTCGGCGCGATCGACGATGAGGGCCGCGCCACCGACGAGGGCCGCGCCCTGGCCCGCATCCCCACCGATCCGCGGCTCGCACGCGCGCTGCGTGATGGCGGTCCAGCGGTGGGCGCTCGACTCGCCGCCGAGGTCGTCGCGCTGGTGGGCGGCGACCTGCGCTCCGCGGACTCCGATGTCGCGCAGGCACTCATCGCCCTGCGAGGCGGACGCACGGCGGATGCCCGCCGCTGGCGCACCGACGCGGATCGTCTCGAGCGTCTGAGCACGGCGACACCGGGGTTGCGCTCCGACCTCGACGGCGTCGGCCTCGTGATCGCGCTGGCCTTCCCCGAGCGCGTCGCGCGTCGCGTGGACCGCTCGGCCGACGGGGCGACTTTCCTGCTGGCATCCGGCACCCGCGCGGGAGTGACCGGCCCGCTCGCGGCGGTCGAGTGGCTGGCCATCGCCGACGTCGCGCGCGCGTCCGGGCGCGGGTCCGCCGGATCCGGGGCGATCGTCCGGTCGGCGGCGATGCTCACCGAGGAGCAGATGGAGCACGCGGCGAGCCACCTGCTCACCGACCGCGTCGAGGCAGAGTTCGTCGCAGGTCGCCTGCAGGCACGACGCGAGCGGCGCGTGGGAGCAATCCTGCGTTCCTCGGCACCGGTGCGCGCATCGGCCGAAGAGGGCCGCGACGCCGTACGCCGCACGCTGCAGCGCGAGGGGCTGGGCATGTTCACGTGGTCCACCCCGGCCGCCGAGCTGCGGCGTCGTCTGGCGCTGCTGCATCGTGAACTGGGGTCGCCGTGGCCGGATGTCTCGGACGCCGGGCTGCTCGCCGCCCTCGACGCCTGGCTCGCGCCGGAGCTCGACGCACTGGCATCCGGCACTCCTGCCGCGCGACTGGAGCTGACGTCGGCGCTGCGCCGACTGCTGCCGTGGCCCGAGGCCGCGCGTTTCGACGAGCTCGTGCCCGAGCGTCTGGAAGTTCCCACCGGCTCCCGCATCCGCATCGCCTACCCGGCGCCCGACGACCCCGACGCCCGGCCCGTGGTCGCGGTGAAGCTGCAGGAGTGCTTCGGGTGGGCCGAGACTCCCCGGCTGGTCGACGGGCGTGTGCCGGTGCTCTTCCATCTGCTGTCCCCCGCCGGACACCCGCTCGCGGTCACCGATGACCTGAACTCGTTCTGGTCGGGCCCGTATGCCCAGGTGCGCGCCGAGATGCGCGGCCGGTATCCGAAGCACCCGTGGCCCGAGGATCCCTGGGCCACCGCACCGACCAGGCACACCAAGAACCGCTCCGCCCGCTGACGCTCCACTCACTGAGAGGGGCCTCGGCCGGCGTCTCAATGCGTGCGCGGCCGCAGCGTGAGTGCTGCCGCGCGGTGCCGCAGCTGGCGTGAACCGACTCGCCAGCCTGCGACGTGCGCCGCGGATCGAGCCGAGGTCAGTCGAGCAGATGACGCAGGTAGCGCGGAGGCGAGTCGAGGAAGGACCGCCAGTGATTCACGAGTTCGAGGTCGTTCCACTCGGCGGAGCGGATGCCCCAGTCACCGACCTCGAGGATGCGCGCCCCGGGCAACGCGGCGAGCACGGGAGAGTGCGTGGCACATAGCACCTGGCCGCCCTCGTCGACGATGCGCTGCAGTACGGCGATGAGCGCGAGCGTCGAGGAGAACGACAGTGCGGCCTCGGGCTCATCGAGGCAGTAGAACCCCGGCTCATCGAACCGGCTCTCCAGCAGCGCGAGGAACGACTCGCCATGGCTCATCTCGTGAAAGGCGATGTCACCGCGGGGCGAGGGATTCTCTTCCAGGTACGTGTAGAACGAGTGCATCGTCTCGGCGCGCAGGAAGAAACCCCACCGGTTCGCACCCACGCCACGCTGGAGCCGCAACCACTCCGACAACGGCGACTCCGTCGGGCGCGTGCTGTGCTTCGCCTGGCGCGACCCGCCCTCGGGCGACAATCCGTAGGCGATCGCGACCCCTTCGACGATGGTCGACTTGCCGCTGCCGTTCTCGCCGACGAGGAATGTCACTCCGGGGTCGAGATCGATACCCTCCCGCAGCACCTGGGCGACGGCCGGGATGCTCGTGGGCCACTGCGCGCCGGGCGTGGGCGCGTCATCGGTCGGATGCACGGCGACGACCGGCTGCTGGCGCCGGCGCTTGCTGCGCGGGTCCCAGAACGGATCCATCACACTCTCCTCGGTCGGTCTCCGAGGAGGCTATCCGCGACTACCGACACGGCGCGCCAGTGGCGCTCAGCACTCGATGACGTTGACCGCGAGTCCGCCCTCGCTGGTCTCCTTGTACTTGGTCGACATGTCGGCGCCGGTCTGGCGCATCGTCTCGACCACGGCATCCAGCGACACGTAGTGGCTGCCGTCTCCGCGCAGCGCGAGACGCGCGGCGGTCACGGCGGTCGAAGCGGCGATCGCGTTGCGCTCGATGCAAGGGATCTGCACGAGCCCGCCGATCGGGTCGCAGGTAAGACCGAGGTGGTGCTCCATCGCGATCTCAGCCGCGTTCTCGATCTGACGGTTCGTGCCTCCCATCACCGCGGTGAGGCCACCCGCGGCCATCGCGCAGGCGGATCCGACCTCGGCCTGACATCCGCCCTCCGCCCCCGAGATCGAGGCGTTCGCTTTGAACAGCGAGCCGAGAGCGGTCGCCGTCAGCAGGAAACGTCGGATGCCACGGCGGCGGTTGGCCTCGGCCGTCTGCTCCGGGTCGAGGTCGGCATCCACCTGCGCGGCGAGGCTGCGACCGTCAGGGCCGAAGCCCAGCAGCGCACTTCCGACCAGCTCGCCGTAGGGCGTCACGGCATTGCCGGCACCGAGCCCGGAGTCGGCAAGGAACCGCCACCAGTACATCGCTACGGCGGGCAGAATGCCGGCCGCACCGTTCGTGGGTGCAGTGACGACGCGCCCGCCCGCCGCGTTCTCCTCGTTGACCGCGAGCGCGAAAGCCCCGAGCCATTCGCCGGGGAGTTCACGGTGCCCGTCGGCCTCGACCTCATCGAGCTGCGCACGGATCGTGCTCGCCCGCCGCTTCACCTTGAGCATGCCGGGCAGCACACCGTCGGAGTGCAGGCCGGCATCGACGCACGCCGACATGGCATTCCAGATCGCGTCCAGCCCGGCAGCGACCTCTTCCTCGCTGCGCACCGCAGTCTCGTTCAGTCGCGCGACCTCGGCGATCGACAGTCCGTTCTCGTCACAGAGGGCGAGCAGCGACGCGGCATCCGCGTAGGAATAGGGGAAGCCGGCAGAGGTGATCGACGTTTCTTCCCCCTCACGCCGGATGAAGCCTCCGCCGATCGAGTAGTAGGTCTCCTCGGCGATCGTCGCGCCGGCGGCGTCCCACGCGGTGATCGTCATGGCGTTCGGATGACCGGGCAGCCTGGTGCGTGGCGCGAAGACGATGTCGGTCTTCGCGAACGGGATCTGCTGCTGGCCATCGAGAGTGAGCGGCTCACCCGCCGGGTACTCGGTCCAGGCCGAACGCACCTCCGCAGGGTCGCAGCTCTCCGGCGACAATCCCCGCAGCCCCGCCACGACGGCATCCGGCGTTCCGTGTCCGATACCGGTCGCTCCCAGCGAACCGAACAGCGTGCACTCGATCCGCGACACCGCGCTGAGCGTCTGGCTCGCGCCGAGCCGGTGGACGAAGTCCAGGGCCGCGCGCATCGGGCCCACCGTATGGGAGCTCGAGGGCCCCACTCCGATGGAGAACAGGTCGAAGGCCGAGACGTACGCAGTCACTCGTCCAGGGTACGCCGCCTTCCCCTCTTCAGTTCACCCCCATTAACCTGATCGCATGAGTGATGACACCGGGATCCTGCTGTTCCTCGCGGCGGGCGCGCTCGTGCTCGTGCTGATCGTCGTGTTCGGCGTTCTCAGCTCGCGCAAGAAGAGCAAGGCGACGACCCGCACCTGGAGCGTCCGCACCGGGTGGATCGGCGAGCAGCCGTTCCTGGAGAGCAGCGACCTGGCACCGGATGACAAGCGCCAGGAGGAGCTGTTCCGGCAGACCTACCCGATCGGCGGGACCGTCACGGTCGCGATCACCGATGATCAGGGAGAACGCGCCGAGCATGAGGTGCACGTCTCGCGGATCGGACGCAGCCTGCGTGCCGGTTTCCCGCAGGCGAAGATCGGCCTGAGCGCCTACTTCCGCGAATGGGAGGGAAGCGAGTTCCCCGCCGTCTTCCCGGTGAAGGGGTCCGACAAGATCGTCGAGATCGCGCTGGATGCCGACGGCGTCTCAGCCAGGGATGCCGCAGGGGCGACCGTGTTCACCTCGCCCTGGTCGACGCTGCTGTTCTCGAACGGACCCGACATCGTGCTCGCGGGCGGCACCGGCAAGACCGTGCGCGTGGAGTACAAAGACGGCGACGCTCTCGAGGAGTTGCTGATCAAGTACGGCACGCTGAAGCAGATGCACTTCTGAGGCCGCGTCAAGCCCCTTCATCCGGTGCGGTTGCGACGGCATCCTGATGGCGACGACATCGCGAAAGGGACGATCATGACGAACAGCACACCCGAGCAGGAACCGTCTCCCGAGACGCAGGCTCCCACACCCACCCCCTCATCGGGCGCCGATGCGGGAGAAGTGACGGCGGAGTCGCCCGCGCCGGATGCCTCCCCCGCACAGGCCGAGTCCGCTGAGCAGGCAGACCCCGATGAGGTGCCGAGCACCGAGCAGTTGCAGGAGCCGAGCACCGAGAAGGCTCCGGGCGAGGAACCCAAAGCACCCCAGCGCGACGAGGCCGAGCCCGATCATGAGGCCGTCGGCATCGGCGTGATCGACACCGAGGAGCCGCAGGCCGACTGAGCGTCGCCCCGGCGAGCCGGTTCCGGTCGCACTTTCTGCCGCCTGATCGGAGAGCGGACGGCAGAAAGTGCGACCCGGAGCGAGTCGGGTCCGCGACTACTCGACGAGCTTGCCCGTGGTGTCGACCTCGCGCATGAGCTCGGCGATCTCGGGCGAGATCTCGGGGATCGCCTCCCGGGTCACGCCGTCCTTCGGCGACCACACCAGGTTCACCTGCAGCGTGGGATCGCTGTCGGGGAAGTCGCTGCGGTTGTGGCATCCGCGCGTCTCGCGACGCTCCAGTGCGGCCTCGAGCGTGGCGCGAGCGGCGAGCGCTGAGGCCTTGAGGTCGAACGCGTGCGCGAGGTCCTGGAAGCCCGCGATGTCGGGGTGGATGCCGATGTCCTCCATGCGTCCCTCGATCATGTCGAGGTCGGCGAGGCCTGCCAGCAGCCCATCCTCCGAGCGCACCACACCGGCGTACCGGGTCATGAGGTTGCGGATCGCACGCTGCAGGGCACGCACGTTCTCGCGTCCTTCCGCGGCGAGCAGGTCATCGATCTCGGCGCGGGCCTCGGCGACCGCGGACGCCGAGCGACGCTGGGCGTCGAGACCCGCCGCATGCTCCATGGCCGCCTGCCCGACGATGCGCCCGTAGACGAGAAGCTCGATGAGCGAGTTCCCGCCCAGGCGGTTCGCGCCGTGCAATCCACTGGAGGCCTCGCCGATTGCGTAGAGCCCGTCGACGTCGGTCTGGTGGTCCTCCGATCGCACCCAGACGCCGCCCATCGAATAGTGCGCGGTCGGGGCGATCTCGATCGGATCTGTCGTGATGTCGAGCATCTGCAGCTCCATCATCGTCTGGTAGACGCGGGGCAGACGGGTCATGATCGTCTCTCGGGGCAGGTGCGACACGTCGAGCCAGACGCCGCCGTTCTCGGTGCCGCGTCCTTCCTGGATCTCGGTGTACGCGGCGAGCGCGACGCGGTCCCTGGTCGACAGCTCCATCCGCTCGGGGTCGTACTTCGCCATGAACCGCTCGCCGAGAGCGTTGCGCAAGATGCCGCCTTCCCCGCGAGCCGCCTCGGAGATCAGGGTGCCCGCTGCACTCTCCGGCTCGATGATGCCGGACGGGTGGAACTGCACGAGCTCGGGGTCGCGGAGCCTGGCGCCCGCATCGACGGCGAGACGGAAGGAGTCGCCCGTGTTCTCGTCGCGGCGGGAGGAGGTGCGCCGCCAGATGCGATTGTGTCCGCCGGCGGCGAGGATGACGGCGTCGGCGTGGATGAGGTAGCGGGTGCCGTCGGCCTGGTCGAAGCCGTAGGCCCCGAACACCACGTTGTCGCGCACGAGCAGGCGCGTGATGTAGACGTGATCGAGGATCGGGACCTCGAGCTGCTCGGCCTTGCGCACCAGAGTGCGCTGGATCTCCAGGCCCGTGTAATCGCCGGCGAAGGCCGTGCGGCGGAAGGTGTGGGCACCGAAGAAGCGCTGGGAGATGCGACCGTCGTCTTCGCGGGCGAAGTCCATGCCCCAGCGCTCGAGGTCGCGGATGCCGCGTTCGGCGCCCTGAGTGACGATCTCGACCGTGTGCGGGTTGGCGAGCAGGTAGCTCTCCTTGATGGTGTCGGCCGCGTGCTGCTGCCAGCTGTCGTCCGCGTCCATGGTGCCGAGCGCCGCGTTGATGCCGCCGGCGGCGAGCGAGGTGTGCGCATCCTGCCTCGGGCGTTTGCCGACGGCGAGCACGTCGACACCGTGTTCGGCGATCTCGATCGCCGCCCGCAGCCCGGAGCCGCCGGTGCCGATGACGAGGACCGTGGTGGATATCTGTCGTTCGCGCGTAGCCATGCGATCCACGCTAGTTAGGCGATCCTAATAACTCCAATGCATAGTTCGACTGGAAACGATGCGGGTAGGCTATGGCCATGAACCTCGAACAGCTCCGCGGGTTCGTCGAGGTCGCGCGTCTCGGACACTTCACCCGCGCCTCCGAGCACCTGCACCTGGCACAGCCGTCGCTGAGCCGGCAGATCTCGACGCTCGAACGCGAGCTCGGCGCCGAGCTGTTCCACCGCGCACGCGGCCACATCGCCCTCACGGCTGCGGGCGAGACGCTGCTCCCCCGCGCACAGCGCATGCTCGCCGAGGCCGATGCCATCCGCGACGAGATGGGCGAGCTGGCAGGACTCCGCCGCGGACGCGTACGCCTGGGTGCGCCGCCCACGCTCTGCATCAGCCTGGTCGCCGAGGCGATCCGCTCCTTCCACGCGAGTCATCCGGGCGTCGATCTGCATCTGACCGAGAGCGGTTCCCGCCGGCTCGTCGAACAGCTCGCCGTCGGCGCCGTCGACATCGCCCTCATCACCGAATCCGACGGCCCACCGCCCTCGGGCTTCAGCCTCACGCGCACCCCGCTGCTCGCCGAAGAGCTCGTCGTGATCTCCGCCGCCGCCGAGCCGCCGGTCTCGACCATGCCCGCGATGAGCCTCGCCCACCTCGCCACGCTCCCGCTGATCGCTCTCGACGAGACCTACGAGCTCCGCGCGACGACCGATGCCGCTTTCCGCTCGGAGGGGCTCCGGCCCACCCACGTGCTCGAGGGCGCCGAGATGGATGCGGTGCTGCGGTTCGTCGAGCGCGGTGTCGGTGTCGCGGTGGTCCCGGCGATGGTGCTGCTCGATCGGCCCGCCCTGCGGTCGGTTCGACTGACGCATCCGATGATGACCCGCACCGTGAGCCTCGCCCACCGTGCGGATGTCACCCCTGCCGTCGCCGTCGCCGCGATCCGCGAGGTCATCGTCGCCACGGCCGCTGAGGTCGCGCACCGCGACCCGGCCATCACGAGCCTGCTCTGAACGCAGAAACGGCCCCCACCGAAGTGGAAGCCGTTCCTTTACTGTCTCAACACAGTGTGCGCCCGAAGGGACTCGAACCCCTAACCTTCTGATCCGTAGTCAGATGCTCTATCCATTGAGCTACGGGCGCCCAGCCCGCTCAGCGGGCCGTAGAACAGCCTACAACAGTCGCGACGGGAAAGCGAAACGAGGCCTCACTCGTCGGCCGAGGCCGCCTTCTGCTGCTTCTTCCGCCGCTTGGCCTTGGCTCTCTGCTCCGACGAGAGCGCCTGCAGATCGACGAGCCGAAGCGCCTGCATACGCGCTTCGCGCATGCGGTTGTAGTCGGGATCCTGATCGGGACGCATGCCTTCGACACGCAGGCGACGGTCGAGGTTGTGGCGCACGTCGGCCCAGGCGGCGTCTCTCGCCTCCTCGACGATCTCGGCGAGGCGCTCGCGGTCCTGCATGATCTCGCGCAGACGCACGGCCACACCGGTGGACTGCTTGGCCCGACGGCGGAGGTTGCGCACATCGCGGTCGCGATAGTCGTGCGTTCCCACCGGATCGGAGTGCCGACCTCTCGCGCGTTTGCGGAGGGCGGTGACGGTGGCCGCAGCTTCTTCCGATTCCTCGGCCATGGCGCGAAGCGCCTCACGCGCATCGTCGATGTACTTGTCCATGTCGAAGACACCGTCTTCGGCGATGGTGCCGATGAGGATGTGGTTCTTCACCGCGAGGCGCGCAGCAGCGGTCGCGATCGCAACGCCTTCGGCGATGGCATCCGCTGTCCGTCCCACCGGTACCTCCTCTCCTTGAGCGTACCGGTATCACTGCGGCCCGGTGTCGGCCAGAATGGTTCGGAATCAGCTTGCCCCACCCATCCGACATCCGCGGGTTCGCACCCGGATCGCGCGCCGCAGGAGCCACATGAAGCACCTCGACCTCACCGGCAGCACCACCGTGATCACCGGAGCCGCCAACGGGATGGGCGCCGACATCGCGCGTCTGCTCGCCGGTCGAGGAACGCACCTCGCGCTCATCGATCACGACGCCGCGGCGCTCGCGACCATCGCCGCGGAACTCACCGACGCCCACGTGACGACGCACGTCGTCGACCTGCGCGATGACGACGCCGTGTTCGCCGCCGCCGCAAGCATCGCCGAGGGGCACCCACGCATCAACGCCCTGATCACGTGCGCCGGATCATCGATGCTCGGCGACATCGACCAGCTCACGATGGAGGAGATGCGCTGGCTCACCGATGTGAACCTGTGGGGCACGGTCTCGATCACCAAGGCACTCCTCCCCGCGCTCCGCGCAGCTCCGGCCGCGCATATCACGCACCTGGCCAGCGTCTACGCACTCGCCGCCCCCGCCGGACGCATCCCCTACGCCGTGAGCAAGTTCGCCGTGCGCGCCTTCTCCGAGGCACTGCGGCATGAGCTGGAGGGCACCTCGGTCAGCGTCGGCGCCGTCTACCCCGCGGGCGTGCGCACCGGCATCATCCTGCACGGGCGGTACGCCGCCGCGATCGATCCGGCCGTGGCCGCCCGCGCCGCCGCCGCGCAGGCCCGGATGTACCACACCGAGCCCGCGGACGCGGCGGCGCGCATCGTCCGGGCGACCGAACGACGCTCCGCGCGCACCATGGTCGGACGCGAGGCCCGCCTGATCGATGTGCTCACCCGCGTCGCGCCATCGTCGTACTGGCGGGTGATGCGGCGGCCGCTGCGTGCCGCCATCGACACGACGACACCGGCGGACTGATCCGGGCCTGTGAGCGACTCCGCTCAGCGGACGGCGCCCACCCAGATGCCCGAGGCCCAGGCCTGCTGCTCGCCGTCGCAGCTGACCGATCCGGGGTACCCCCGCACCACGGCCATGCAGTTGGCGAGGAACTCGGGGTCGCTGCCGAACAGCGCCCCGTAGGCTCCGGACGACGTGAGCGAGCCCCACACGCGGAACTGGTAGATGTGCGCGAGCTCGTGCGCCATGGCCCAGTTCAGCCGACCGTCGCTCCAGTTCACGATGTCGGCGCGGTACTTGATGTATCCGTTGCTGTTGGCGCACGCCGGGGCGTTGCCGCCCGCGCACGACGAGGACTCGTAGAGCCCGACACCTCCGCCCCCGACGAGGTCGAGGGCTGCCCGCACCCGCGCATACCCGTCCGGGCCGCTCGACGACCATGCCGGCCCGCCGGGGCCCGAGGTCTGAGCCGCTTGCCACGAGGCGACCTCGGTGCCCACCTTCTCGGCGAGCGCGTGGACGGTGGCCGTGGCCGCGGCGACCGTTTCGGGGTTCTCCTTCTCTGCGACCACGGTCTGCTGCGCCGAGAGTGCGGCGGCGCGATGCGTGGCCGTGTCCACCCGTCCCTCCGCCCCCTGGAGCGCGGTGGTCAGCGCCTGCAGTTCGGCGAGGAAGGCGGGGCGCAGGGCGAGGACCGCGGCACGTTCTGCGGTGTCCTGCTCCGCGCGGCCGACGGCGGCGTCGAGGTAGTCAGTGCGCTGACTGGCGTCGTGATATCGGTCGTTCAGGGCCTCGAGCTGCGCGATGGCTGCCGATCTCTCGTTCTCGAGAGCGTCGGCTCTGCCGACCATCCCCCCGACGAGCAGCACGGAGGCCGCGACCGTGACAGCCAGCACGCGCCGGATCACGGCAGGAATCCCGTCGTGTCGGCGATGTCCGCGTCCTGATCGGCGAGCTGCGAGCGAAGGGCTGTGAGCTTCTCTGCGAGCTCCAGGTTCTCGCCGCGAGATTCATCCAGCGCGCGCTCGATCCTCACGATCTCCGCTTTGACCGCGGCGATCGACTCCAGACGCTCCTGGTCGGCGATCACGACGAGCGAGATCCCACCGACCAGCAGGAGGCATCCGACAGCGACAGCAAGATTCCGCATCTCGCTCCCCAGGACAGCGCAACAGTTCCGGACCGACTCCGATCGCCCCAATATACAACCGGAGCCGTCTCTGCAGCCCCCCGACCGCGAGAGACGGTGGGCCCGACGGGTCAGGCGCTCAGATCGCCGCGCTCGGCGAGACGTCGCTCGGCTGCGGACTGTCCGCTGGCCAAGTGCGCCGGCACGATCCGACGCAGCGCTTCGGTGTCGCGCGCCGTCATCGCCTCGAGGATGATGCGGTGCTCGTCCGCCATCGCGAGCAGGTCGTCGTGCTGTCCGAACAACCAACGCAGACGCGTGAGGAAGACGGCGATGAGCTCGCCGAGCATCTCGTTCGCCGCGAGCTCGACGGCGATCTCGTGGAACTCCGCCGCGGCGACCCTGGCCGCCTCGGAGTCCTCGGCGCGAGCGGCCTCGAGTTCGCGTTCGTAGGCTCCACGGATGCGGGCGATCCCGGCCTCATCGTGCCGCTCGGCCGCGAAGACGAAGATCAGCGTCTCGATGGCCTCGCGCACCTCGGCGAAGTCCTGGATGTCGCGGTGGGTGAACTCCCGCACGACCGCCCAGGTACGGGGGCGTGCGACGACGATCCCCTCGGCCACGAGCGTGCGGATGGCTTCGCGAACCGGGAGCCGGGAGACGTTCAGCTCCGCCGCGATATCGCGCTCGACGAGCCGTGCTCCCGGTCTGCGCCGCCCGAGGATGATGTCGTCGCGAAGGACGCGCGTGACTCTCACCGACTCGAGTTCGCCGCCTGCTGCCATAGCCCCCGCCATCTGGGCATTCTCGCACTCCGGGCGGTGTTCCTCAACTTTTGGTATCCCAAGGGTCGCGTGGGTGCGGGCCCTGCGGCGAGGGAGCTCTCCGCCTCCCCCGCCGCACCGGTGCTCAGGGCAGGCGGTTCGCGATCGCGAGGTTCGCGGTGAGCTCCTCGGCGTTCTGCCGGACCACGTAGGCGGGACGGTCTCGCTCGACTCGCCAGGACTCGCTCAGCGGCCCCACATTGACCGTGTCGAATCCGGCCTCGTCGTAGAAGCGGGTCACGAAGGCGACGGCCTCCGCATCATCACCGGCCGTGGCCAGTGCGCGACGATCGGGGGTGCCGGCAGGTGTGCCGTCGGACGTGATCTCCGAAGCGAAGATGTGGTTGAACGCCTTCGCGATCTTCGAGTCGGGGAGGGCGCGCTGCACCAGCTCCGACGTCGTCGTCTCGCCCTTGTCGAGGGCCTCGATGCGGCCGTCCCGCTCGAAGTAGTAGTTGTTCGTGTCGAGGACGATCTTGCCGGCGAGCTGCTCGGCGGGGAGGTCGTCGATGGCGCGCAGCGGCACCGTGACGACCGCGACGTCGGCAGCGGCAGCGGCCTCCTGCGCGGTGGCCGCCCGAGCCTTGGGGCCGAGTTCGGCGACCAGATCGGCGAGCGTCTCCGGCCCGCGGGAGTTGGCGATCACCACGTCGTAGCCGTTCGCGATCGCCACGCGCGCGACCTGGCTGCCGATGTGTCCTGCACCGATGATTCCGAGAGTTGTCATGTGGGGACCAACGTCAGGCGCGCGCGGCTATTCCCGTCGAGTCGTCTCGTGACCGCGGATCAGAGGTCGCGCAGCAGGCTCTCCTCGGTGCGCCGGTAGCCGAGCTGTTCGTAGAGCTCGACCGCTCCCTCGTTGAAGCCGAAGACGTGCAGCCCGATCGACTCCGCGCCGAGCCGGCGGGCCTCGCGCTCGGCGGCGTGCATCAGCTCGCGCCCGTACCCCTTGCGGCGCTGATCCGCCGCCACCTCGATGTCGAGGATGAACGCCTGCGGACGGCCGTCGCGCCGACGCATGCCGAACCAGAGGATGCCGACCTCGGTGCCGGCGACGGTGGCGGTGAAGAGCTCCTGCCCCTCGGTATCAAGTCCGTCCGGAAGCTCCGCCCGCATCTGACGATGCGACTCGGCGGCGGCCTCCTCCGGCGTGTACCGGCCGGACTCGACGAGGTCGTGCGCGAAACCCTCCTCAGACGCGGCGACGAAACGGGGGAAGCGCTCCGCGGTCATCGGCCGCACATCGACGTGCCCGGCGACCTCGCGCACCGGAAGCGGCTCCAGCACCATCTGGATCGAGGCGACCTCGAACCCGCGTCCCTCGACGAATGCCCGTGCGGCCGCGTCCTGCGGGACGAGCGGCATGGCGATCTGCGTCGCGCCCCTGTCGCGGGCGATCTGCAGGATGCCGTGGAGAAGATCGCCGGGCCGGGCATCGGTCGACGTCGTCTCGAAGACGAGGTCGAGGAGGAGCAGCTTCTGACCGTTCAGGACCAGCAGGAGCGTTCCGAGCTCGCCATCCGCATCGTCCACGATGCTCGCGACCCACGCCGTCGATGTCGCGACGCCTTCGGGGAACAGCTCGTCGAAGGTGTGCTCGACGTGGCTGACCGCGTCTGCGCCGAGGCGTCGTCCCGAGCGCCTGTTGCCGTCGATGAGGCGCTGCCGCGACGCCGCCCTCCACTCGTCGAAGCGCGCGGCGGGCAGAGGCGTCAGGTGCAGGGGCATGCCTCCATCCTGCACCTCAGCTGCGGGTCAGCGCGTCCTCTGCGGCGACCCAGGCGAGCATGGCGCACTTGACCCTGGCGACGTACTTCGACACTCCGCCGAGGGCCGCGGCGTCGCCGAGCAGCTCCTCGTCGGGTTCGATCTTGCCGCGGGATCGCATCGCCTCACGGAATGCCGCGATGCGCACCTCGAGGTCTTCGATGCTGAGTCCTTCGGCGAGTTCCGCCAGCAGGGAGGCCGAGGCCTGGGAGATCGCGCACCCGTGGCCCTCCCAGGCGATCGCCTCGACGCTGCCGTCGGCGTCGCGATGCACCTGGAGGGTAATCTCGTCACCGCAGGTCGGGTTCAGCTGGTGGGACTGCGCCGGGATCTCCTCGCGGAGTCCGTAGCCGTGCGGCGTGCGCGAGTGGTCCAGGATCAGCTCCTGGTACAGGTTCTGCAGGTCGCTCATGCGCCCCTCCGGAAGAAGTCGATCGCTCCGGCGACGCCCTCGATCACGGCGTCCACCTCGGCATCGGTCGTGTACAGGTAGGTGCTCGCCCTGGTGGACGAGGTCACGCCCAGACGTCGGTGCAACGGCTGCGCGCAGTGGTGGCCGACGCGCACGGCGATGCCGAGGTCGTCGAGGAACTGCCCCACATCGTGCGAGTGGATGCCCTCGACGTCGAAGCTCGCCAGGCCCACACGGGGAAGATCGATTCCGGCGCCGAGCACGCGCACCCCGTCGATCGCGCTCAGCCCGTCGACGAGTCGGCGCCCGAAGGCCGCCTCGTGCGCGGCGATGCGCGGCATCCCCACCTCGGTCAGGTAGCCGACAGCCGCGGCGAGGGCGATCGCCTGCGAGACGCGCTGTGTGCCGGCTTCGAAGCGCTGCGGCGGCGGAAGGTACTCGGCCTCGGTCGTGGTGACCGTCGTGATCATCGACCCGCCCGTCAGGAACGGCGGCAGGGCTGCCAGCACCTCGCGGCGACCGTAGAGGGCGCCGATGCCGGTGGGGCCGAGCATCTTGTGGCCCGACAGCACGGCGAAGTCGACATCGAGGGCGCGGACGTCGAGGGGCAGATGCGGCGCGGACTGGCACGCGTCGAGCAGGGTCAGGGCACCGACCTCCCGCGCGAGGGCCACCAGCTGATCGGCGGGGTTGATCACTCCGAGCACGTTCGAGACATGCGTGAATGCGACGAGCTTCGCGCGCGGGGTGATCAGCTCGGCCGCGGCGTCGAGCCGCAGAGCGCCGTCGTCGTCGAGGGGGATGACCTTCAGCGTCGCACCAGTGCGCGCCGCGAGCTCCTGCCACGGGATGAGATTCGCGTGGTGCTCCATCTCGGTGGTCACGATCTCATCGCCCTCGCGGAGCCGGAATCGCTCGGCGGCGGCTCCCCCGCGCCCGAGCGACGCGTTCGACATCGAGTACGCGACGAGGTTGATCGCCTCGGTCGCATTCGAGGTCCAGACGATCTCGTCGTCGGCGGCTCCCACGAACCGGGCGACGGCGGCGCGCGCGTCTTCGAACAGCTCTGTGGCCTCGGCCGCGAGCGTGTGCGCACCGCGGTGCACCGCGGAGTTCAAGGAGGTGGCGAAGTCACGCTCGGCGTCGAGGACCGCGGTCGGTCGCTGCGACGTCGCTCCCGAATCCAGGTACACGAGCGGATGCCCCTGCACCCGCGCACCCAGGATGGGGAAGTCCCCGCGGATGCGCCGCACCTCGGCCTCGTTCAAGGGGGCGATCACGTCGACACCGGGAGAAACGCTCATCGTTCCAGTTTCCCACCTGTGGGCGACGGGTGGGCGCAGGCGGTCAGTGCCCGTCGAGCATCTTCGCGTCGGCGACCTCGTCGTAGCGGTCCTGCGCTTCGCGCACATCCTCCACATGCGACTCGGCCCAGACCTGCAGAGCCTGGAGCGGCTCGTACAGGGTGCGTCCGAGCGGGGTGAGCAGGTAGCGCGAATGGCCGTCTTCGCCGACCGCGCGGTCCAGCATCCCGTCGCGTTCGAGAGCACGGAGCGTGTCGACGAGCACCTTCTTCGCGATCCCGTCCATCCGGGTGTGCAGTTCGCCGAAGCGCAGCGGCTGCTCGTGCAGGAGCACGACGATCATCGCCGTCCATTTGTTCGCGATGCGCGCGAGCGAGGCGCGCGAGGGGCAGCTGGCGGAGAACACCGTCCACGTGCTCGACATTCGCCGCTCCTTCCGGGTGACGTTGAAGTAACCGCGCCGCTGTCGAGACGCTGGATGCTCCACAGTACCGACCCATCGAGAAGGAGCATCATGTCGGCTATCGACGTCGTAGGACAGTACGGTGCGGCCATGGCCGCCGGAGACATGGAAGCGCTGGCCGCGACCTTCCATCCGGATGCCGTCTGGCACCAGCCGGGGGCGAACCAGGTGTCCGGGAACCATGTCGGACCGGACGCGATCCTCGCGCACCTGGGTCGCTTCATGCAGCTGAGCGGCGGCACGTTCGCACTCGAGACCGAATCGGCGACCGAGAGCGGCAGCCTCGTCTCGGCCACGGTGCGCTTCCGCGCCCAGCGCGAGGGGCACGAGGATCTCGACCAGCACGGGGTCGACGTCTTCCGGGTCGCCGACGGCCGAATCGCCGAGGTCTGGCTGATGAGCGAGGACCAGGAGGCCGAGGACCGCTTCTGGGGCACGGCCTGATCGAGCGGCCGCTGGTCGCGGGCACCGGACGATCGGGAGCTCGACCGTCCGGTGCCTCCGCGTCTAGGCTCATCCCATGATCGCCCAGGACACGCTGCTCGCCTTCGTCGTCGCAGCCTTCGTCATGGTCGTGATCCCCGGGCCCACCGTGCTGTTCACCATCGGGCGGGCGATGGCGCTCGGGCGGATGGGCGGCTTCCTCAGCATCCTGGGCACGGCGGTCGGGTCCATCCTCCTCGTCGTGGCCGTGGCGCTCGGCGTCGGGACGGTGATCGCGCAGTCGGTCGTGCTGTTCACGATCGTCAAGGTGCTCGGCGCCGGGTACCTGATCTTCCTCGGCATCCAGGCCATCCGTCACCGCAAGGACGCGGCGAGAGCGATGGCATCGGCACCCACGCGACGCTCGGGCTGGCGGCTGTTCGCCGAAGGCTTCGTCGTCGGGGTGACCAACCCGAAGTCCATCGCGTTCTTCCTCGCGATCCTGCCGCAGTTCGTCCACCTGGATGCCGGGTCCGTTCCCGCGCAGCTCTTCCTGCTCGGGGCGATCGTCGTGACGATCGGTGTGACCTGCGATGCGGTGTGGGTGCTCCTCGCAAGCGCCGCCCGCGACTGGTTCGGCCGCTCGCCTGGACGCATCGAGGCGATGGGCGCGTCGGGCGGAGGACTCATGATCGCGCTCGGAGCCTTCCTGCTGGTGTGGAGCGAGAAGCCCGCGACTGCCTGAGCGCTCTCGGAGGTCGCGGTCACATGCGCGCGAAGCGGGCCCGAGCGATGCAGAACACGCCGTACACCGCGAAACCCGCTCCCACCGCTCCGAGGACGAGTCCGCCGAGGGGCAGCTCGAGCAGGCTGTGCAGTGCAGCATCGAGCCCTGCGCCCTTCTCCGGGTCCTGGGTGACGGCGGCCACGACGAACAGCACCCCGGTCACGGCCACCGCGACGCCCTTGCCGAAGTAGCCGATCACGCCCAGCGTCACGATGCCGCCGCGCGCGGCCCCCGACGGCAGATCGAGCAGCTTCTCGAAGCCGCGGGTGAAGCCGCCCACGACGAATCCGACCCCGACTCCGACCACGGAGAGACCGACCACGACGAGCAGTGCGACCCCTCCCGGTGCCGAGAGGAGGATCGCACTCAGGGTCTTCGAGGCCGTCTCCGAATCGGCGTTGCCGCCCACGGCGTAGATGAGCGCCATGCCGGCGACCACGAGGTAGGCGAGGGCGATGCCGAAGAGCTTGACGCGCTGACCCCACTTCTTGGTCTCGGCCGGATCGGCGGCGAGGAACGCGCTCGCGATCTGCCATACGGCCAGCGCGATCAGACCGGCCGCGACGAAGACGAGCAGCAGTCCTCCGACCGGGTTCTGGCGGATCTGCTCCATCGCACCGTCCTGGTCGGCGTCGCCCGAGGCGCCGGCGGCGATGGAGATCGCGATCGACCCGATGATGACGTGGATCAGGCCGAGGACGACGAATCCGGCACGGGCGATCCGCCGGAATGCGGAGGACCCTTTGGCGACGCGCGCCACGTGTTTGACCGTGCTCATCGTTGAAGCGTATCCGTCGTGCGGGAGGCCGCGGAGGGGCTTGCGTTCCCGGCTCCCACCGCTCAGACGCCCCGCGTCACCGGCTGCCGGAGGATCGTGCGCAGCTTCGCAGGGTCGGTGCGACGCAGATCGCTCAGGTAGATCTCGTGGTGGCGTCCGCGCATCTGCAGCCCGTTCTCGGGAATGAACCGGTAGTGGAGGTCGTCGAGCACCGGCCCCTCGTCGTCGAACGGACCCACATGCAGCGTCTGCACACAGGCCCCCTCCTCGAGCGTCTCGAGCCGCACCGCATCCAGCGCCGGGATCGGCTCCTTCTTCTTCGCCGCCTTCTGCGCCACGGATTCCACGGCGTGCGCGAACATCGACGCGGTGATGTGGTCGCCGACCATGATCATCGATGTCCACATCCATGCCGACTTGTCGCGCCGGGAGGTGAACGACTCCATGTCGGGTGCATGCCAGAGCCCTTCGAGGGGCATCACCACGGTGTCGATGCCGAGCTCGCTCCGACTCGCGAACTTCAACGCGTACGCCACGGGGAACAGGGCAGAGACAGCGTCCCGGTAGGCGGGCGAGGTGTTCGGATCCCCCGCGCCGTCGATCATCAGGTACTGCAGGGGCGGCACCTCGACGATGCGGAACTCCCCCCGCTTCGCCCGATACGCGTCGAGTGTCTTCTTGGGGTCGATGGCCACCATGATGTGCCTCCCTGGTCCGTGCGCCCAGTGTCGCACGGGGGGCGGACATGGGGCGGCGAGGCGGGGGCGGGTGGTGCGCGGATGCCCACCCGCCCCCGGCCGAGCGTCAGCCGTGCTCGACCGGAAGCCAGAGCTCACACGACGCGGAGTCCCCTGAGAACTCGAGGTAGCGCACGATCGAGGGGCCGGGACGCAGCCGCCAGGGGTTCGACGGGAACCACTCGGTCGCTGTGGCGGCCCACAGATCCTGCAGCGTCTCGGGGAACGGGCCGCGGGCGGCGAAGACCGCCCAGGAGCCGGCTTCGAGATGGAGGGAGTCGAGGTCGTCCGGAACGGGAGTGGTGCTCTGCAGGGCGACGCCATGCAGATAGGTGAGCAGCGTGCCCTCCGGCGCGTCCGGTTCGATGTCAGCGGTGACGGCCAGGATCCCCGACGGCTCGGCGTCGCCGAGATCCTTAAGCCGCGCATGCTCCTGGGACGGGATCGCAGCGATGTGCGCCTGGATGTGCGGGTTGACGCCTTGGTGGATCAACGGGACCTCGGCGGCGTGGCCGACGAGGACGAGCGCGGGCTGGTGGGTGATGGTGACGTCCATGGGGATTCTCCCTTCGACGCTCAGGCGGAACCGGAGCGTTGGTTGAGTGCGGAGAGGACCCCCGTCACGGCGCGCATCGGCTGGACTGATTCCGTGCACCGCCCGGAACGCGCGTCCGAATGCCTCGACCGACCCGTACCCGTGGCGCACGGCCACGTCGAGCAGACTCGCGGCGCCCGCAGCGAGCTCCGCCCCGGCGAGGGTCATCCGACGACGACGCACGTATTCCGAGAACGGCATGCCCGCGAGTGCCGAGAACATCCGGCGCAGGTGATACTCAGTGGTCCCGTGCTCATGCGAGAACGAGGCCACGTCGATCTCCTGGCCCGGGTCTCCCGCGTCGACCAGGTCGATCAGTGCGTTCAGCGTGCCGATCATGAGGTCCTCCTTTCCTCACCATCGTCACCGTCGCGTACCCATCGCGACCCGACTTCTGCGGTCCGATGCGATCAGCGCACGCACTCGATCGGCGTCAGAGTTCGATCACCGTCAGAGTTCGACGGGCGGCGCGGGCTCGGTCTCCGACTCCTCGGGATGGCGCGCGAGGTTCACGATCCCGGCGACCAGGCCGCCCCAGACCGTGACCATCGCGATGATCATCATGACGATCGCTGTCGTGGTCATGCGCCGGCTCCCTTCGTGGTCGTGTCGATCAGCGGGATCGCCGAGGTCTCCGCATCCGGTTCGTATTCTTCCTTCGAGAGGAACTCGTCGTACTCGGGATCGTCCTTCGCGTGCGAGCGCCCGCTCCACGGCAGTGCCGACAGGATCAGAGCCAGCACGACCAGCGCGATGACCATCCCCCAGCCGAAGATCGCGAGGAACCAGCCGGGGTAGCCGCTGTACGGCTCGGAGGTCTTGGCGATCAGTTCGCTGATGAAGAGGTATCCGAGCACCACCGGCGCGAGAACGCCGACGAGCACCTTCCAGATCGTCCCCACACGGAAGCTCGAGCGCCGGTTCAGGTGCTCCACCAGCACCGGCAGCTTGTGCAGCAGCCAGGCCACGATGATCACGGCCACCAGCGCGACCGCCATGATGCCGAAGGAGTTGACGAAGGCGTCCGCCGTATCGAGCACCGACAAGGCCGTGGTCGTGGAGAAGAGTGCCATCGAGATGATCGCCAGCGGGATCGCGACCGTGAGCGTGGTGCGCACCCGAGCCCAGCCGAGCTTGTCCTGCAGCGCAGCCACGATCACCTCGAGGATCGAGATCAGAGAGGTGACACCGGCGAACACCAGTGCCCCGAAGAACAGCACCCCGATGATCGACCCGCCCGTCGCCTGCGACACGATCGTCGGGAAGGCGATGAAGGCGAGTCCGATGCCGGAGGATGCGACGCCGGCGACCTCCGTGCCCTGCGCCTGCGCCATGAAGCCGAGAGCCGCGAAGACACCGATCCCGGCGAGGATCTCGAAGCCCGAGTTCGCGAACGCGACGACGAGTCCGGAGCCGGTGAGATCGGTCTTGCGCTTCAGGTAGGAGGAATAGGTCACCATGATGCCGAAGGCGACGGACAGCGAGAAGAAGATGTGGCCGTAGGCGGATGCCCAGACCCCGGGATCGGCCAGAGCCTCCCAGTTCGGGGTGAAGAACGCGTTCAGGCCGTCCATCGCACCCGGGAGGAACAGGGACTGCACCACGAGGATCGCGAACATGATGGTGAGCAACGGCATCAGGATCATGTTCGCCCGGCCGATGCCACGCTTCACGCCCAGCGCCATGATGACGATCACGATCAGCCAGACCACGACGAGCGGGATGCCGACCTGCGGCACGAACTCGGTGGACACGCCCACCTCGGCGACGTCGGCCGAGCGCAGGAAGTCGATGAAGAAGAAGTCGTTCTCGTTGCCCGCACCCCAGGTGAGCTGGGCCGAGAACCAGGTGTACATGGCCGCCCAGGCGATGATCACCGCGTAGTAGACGGCGATGACGACGCAGATGAGCACCTGCCACCAGCCGAGGGGCTCGGCAGCGCGGTGCATGCGGCGGAACGCCAACGGTGCCGATCCGCGGAAACGGTGGCCGATCGCGTAGTCGAAGAATAGCAGCGGGATGCCGGCCGTGAGCAGGGCGCACAGGTACGGGATCAGGAACGCACCGCCGCCGCCCTCGTAGGCGACGTAGGGGAACCGCCAGATGTTGCCGAGGCCGACCGCGGAGCCGATCGCCGAGAGGATGAACACGTTCCGCGAGCTGAACGCCTCGCGTTTGTGGGTCTGCGTCGTTGCGGTTGCCATGCGGGCGAGACTACCCGAGGGCAGGCCCGCTTCGCACTCGGCACCGGATTCCCCCGTGCAGGAACCAACGAGAAAACCCCCGCCTGAGCGGGGGTTCTTGTGCGGAGACGAGGGGATTTGAACCCCTGGTCCCCGTGAGGGGACTCCACCTTAGCAGGGTGGTGCACTCGGCCGGACTATGCGACGTCTCCAGGCATCCGACCCGAAAGCACGGATGCACCTAGCCATCATAACGGGTCAGACGAGCGGTGACGAACCAGCCCCCCGGGACTCTCCTTCTGGCCGACGCGCAACCGGCCTGAGCGGGGAGGCGCACTCGCGCTGGGATACTGGCCGCACATCGTGGGCGCCCCGCGTCCACCGCGCGGAAGAGGACCGATCATGCCCCGGACAGACACCGTGAAGCCGGAGCACTCCGACACGCCCCCTCGTCGCCGGCGAGACGGCCAGGCCCGCGGATACGCCATCATCCTCGTACTGCTCGTCGTCTCCTACGGCCTGTGCGCCGCGCAGCCGAGCACGGATCCGAGCCCCTGGGCCTTCCTCGCGATGCTGGCGACGATCGCGATGGTGTTCTACGTGACCAGGGCCCGGAACCTCGTCCAACGCGTGTCGTGGGTGGTGCTCTCGGTGGCCGGGGCCTCCGCCGTCGCCGCCGTCCTCTTCGGTGTCGAGGGTCCTCTGCTCGCGATCCCGCTGTCGACGGCGTCGATGATCGCGCTGCTGGTCGCCCCCTGGGCGATCATCGCGCACCAGGTCAACCGACGCGGCCTCGACCTGGAGGCCCTTCTGGCGGCGATCACCGCGTACATCCTGGTCGGGATGTTCTTCGCCTTCGTCTACAACTTGATCTCTCAGTTCTCACCCACCCCCATGTTCGGCGACGAGAATCTCGACTCGCTCGGCAACCAGCTGTTCTTCTCCTTCACGACGCTGACCACGACCGGATACGGCAACCTGGTGCCGGTCGGCACCACCGGACAGGGGATCGCCATCGCCGAGGCCATCACCGGGCAGCTGTTCCTGATCACCGCGGTCGCGCGGATCATGCGGGGTGCCAGCGCGAAGCGCGCCGCGTCATCCGACGCCTGACCCTGCGGCCGCGGTCGAGGAGCGTCGCCGACATCTCCCCGGCCTCGCCCGAAAGGGGTGATGCCCCTCCCGTGATCCCCCCGCGGACTGCGACGATGAGCAGTGCGACGCCGCCCGCATCCGGCCCGGGATCCTCCTCCGGCCCTCCGGCTCCCGCGCCGTCGACAGACGGGTGGGAGGTACGGCATGGGGGACATCGGAAGCGCCGAGGAGCGCGACGAGTTCGCGCCACCGGATGCGGTCGCGCCGGAGTTCGTCGCCAGGTGGAGCCGCGGTCGCGACGCCCGTGCTCGTGCCCCTCGCTCACACCAGGGCCCGTGGCGTCCGGGAGCGGACCGCCCCGACCCGGTCGCGCTGCTCGAGGGGCAGGCCACCACGCGGGATCTCGACATCGTTCCGTTGCGGTACGAGCGGATGTCGGCCTCGCCGTTCGCGTTCTACCGGGGGGCGGCTCTGCTGATGGCCGCCGACCTCGCCACCGCGCCGCACACCGGCATCACCGTGCAGCTGTGCGGTGACGCGCACCTGTCGAACTTCGGCCTGTTCGGCACTCCGGAGCGCCGGCTCATCTTCGACATGAACGACTTCGACGAGACGTTCCCCGGCCCGTTCGAATGGGACGTGAAGCGCCTGGCGACGAGCTTCGCCGTGGCCGGCCGCCATCGTGGTTTCTCCGCGGACGAGGTGCGTGCGTGCGTGCGCGCGTCGGTCGTGGGCTACCGGAAGGCGATGCGGCGCGCGGCCGACTCCCCTGTCCTGGACGCCTGGTACGACCGTTTCGACGCGGAGAGCGCGCGCCGACGGATCCGCGCGGAACGAGATCGGCGACGTGCGGACGACGTGACGGTCGCTCGATTGGATGCGGTGGTGAAGAAGGCGCGCAAGCGGGACCGGATGCGATCGTTCGCGAAGCTCGTGCACGTCGTCGACGGACAGCTCCGGATCATCTCGAACCCGCCGCTGGTGACGCCCGTCGAGGACTTCCTGCCGGGGGCCGGCGCCGACTTCGACGAGGCCGCCCTGATGCGGAGTCTCCTCTCCGAGTACCAGCACACATTGCCGGGTGAGCACCACCCGATCTCCGAGTACCGCTACCGCCACATGGCCCGGATGGTGGGAGGGATCGGCAGCGTCGGCACGAGGGCCTGGGTCGTGCTCCTCAGCGGCAGAGACGATCACGATCCTCTGCTTCTGCAGGCGAAGACCGCGCAGCCTTCCGTCCTCGAGCGCTACCTCGGTCCGGGAACGCACGGGAACGAGGGAGAACGGGTGGCGCGCGGGCAGCGACTCATGCAGGCGGCCAGCGACATCTTCCTCGGATGGCAGCGGGTGGCCGGCGCCGACGGCACGACCCGCGACTTCTACGTGCGCCAGCTGCACGACTGGAAAGGCGGGATCGATCCGGAGACGATGACTCCGCGCGGGGCGGCGCTGTACGCGCGCATCTGCGGCGAGACCCTCGCCCGAGGGCACGCCAGGAGCGGGGACCGCGTCGAGGTCGCCGGGTATCTCGGTCGCGGGCGGGCTTTCGAGGAGGCCGTCTGCGTCTTCGCCGACACCTACGCCGATCAGAACGAGCGCGACTTCACGAGCTTCCGCGACGCGCTCTCCGCGGGGAGGCTCCCCACGAGGGGATCCGCACCCTCGAAGGAGTCGCCATGAAGCGCTGGGGTGTCATCGCCGTCCTCGGATCCGCGCAGTTCGTGATGGTGCTCGACGGCACCGTGATGAACGTGTCGATCTCGACGGTGGTGTCCGACCTCGACACCACCGTCACCGCAATGCAGGGCGCCATCACCTTCTACACCCTCACGATGGCCGCGTTCATGCTGCTGGGCGCGAGGCTGGGCGACGTGTGGGGTCGTCGCAGGGCGTTCGTGATCGGGTCGTGCGTGTACGCGGCGGGCTCGCTGATCACTGCGTTGAGCCCGAACGTGCAGTTCCTCTTCCTCGGCTGGTCGATCGTCGAGGGGCTGGGTGCTGTGCTCGTCATCCCGGCCATCGCCGCGCTCGTCGCCGACAACTACCGGGGAAGCGAGCGCATCACGGCCTTCGCGATCATCGGCGCCGTGTCCGGAGCGGCTGTCGCAGCGGGACCCCTGATCGGAGGATTCGTCACGACGTACTTCGACTGGCGCTACGTGTTCGCCGCCGAGGTGCTCATCATGATCGGTGTGGTGCTGTGCGCCCGCATCGTCACGGATCCGACGCCACGGCAGAGCGTGCGCATCGATCTCCTCAGCGTCGCCCTGTCCTCGATCGGACTGGTCGCGGTGGTGTTCGGGATGCTGCAGAGCAAGACCTGGGGATGGGTGCTTCCGCTGAATCCGCCCACCATCGGCGACGTCGCCATCGCACCGCTCGGCATCTCCCCCGCCGCCTGGTTCATCGTGCTCGGCATCGTGCTCCTCGCACTCTTCTTCTCCCGCCAGCGTCTTCTCGAGAACCTGGGCCGCTCTCCGCTCATCCACGTGGGCATGTTCTCGATCACGTCGCTGCGCAGCGGGCTCTTCGTGCTCGGAGCGCAGTACACGGTGACGGCGGGGCTGTTCTTCATGGTGCCGGTCTATCTGCAGATGACTCTCGGCCTCGATGCGCTGGAGACCGGCGTCCGGATCTTCCCGCTCTCGATCGCCCTCGTGCTGTTCTCCATCGTCGGCACCCGGCTCTCGCGCGTGCTCTCGCCACGCATGATCGTGCGCATCGGGCAGGTGTCCCTCGTCGTGAGCGCCGTCATCCTGCTCGGCTCCGCGACGAGCGACCTGCGCAGCGTGTTCTTCGCGACCGGAATGTTCCTCGCCGGAGCAGCCCTCGGACTGCTCGCCTCGCAGCTGGGGAATGTCAACATGTCGAGCGTGACGGAGAAGGAGACGAGCGAGGTGGGCGGGCTCCAGGGCGTGTTCCAGAACCTCGGCTCGTCGCTGGGAACGGCGCTGATCGGCTCGATCCTCATCGGCGCCCTGTCGACCTCGTTCGCATCGGGAGTCGCGTCGAGCGCTCTCCCCGACGCCACGAAGACGACGGTGGCGAGCGCCACGCAGCAGGGCGTCGCGATCGTGCCGGCAGCGGACGTGGCCGCCATCGCGGAGAAGGCCGGTCTGAGCGACGCGGACGCCGACTCCCTCGCCACGATCTACCGCGACTCGCAGCTGTCTTCACTGCGTATCGCGTTCTTCGCGCTGATCCTCATCAGCCTCCTGTCGCTGTTCTTCTCGAAGGGGATACCCCGCACGAACGACGCCCACCTGCGACGCACCCCGACGACCGGGTGACCCCGGGGCGGCACGGGAGTCGTGGGGCACGAGATCGTCCGACTCCATCGCCGTTGTCCTCGGGATCGGCGAGGATGAGGAGCATGACGATCGTCTCCGCACCGCGCATCGAGCACCACAGGGATCCGATCGGCATCGGCGAGAGCCGCCCCCGTCTGAGCTGGAGGCTCTCCGGCGCACCCGACGGCTGGCGCCAGGAGCGGTATGCGGTCACCGTGGTGCGCGAGGACGGCGAGGAGCGCGTCGAGGTGACGTCCGCCGCCCAGGTCCTGGTCCCCTGGCCGGGCCGGGCGCTCGGTTCGCGAGAGCGCGTCCGTGTGCACGTCGCGGTGCAGGGCGTCGACGGCAGCTGGTCGGACCGGAGTCCCGAGACCTGGCTGGAGACGGGGCTGCTGCATGCCGACGACTGGTCGGCGCAGCCGGTCGGACTCGATCTCGACGAGGACCCGGAGAGCGACGCCCGCCGCGCCACCCTGGTCCGGCGGAGCTTCCGCATCGACGGCACGATCGCCCGCGCCCGGCTCTACGCCACCGCGCACGGCCTGTACGAGGCCGAGATCAACGGCATCCGCGTCGGCTCCGACACGCTCTCACCGGGCTGGACGGTCTACCGCGAGCGTCTGCGGTACTACACCTACGACGTGACCGACCTGCTCGTCGACGGCGAGAACGCGCTCGGCGCCTGGCTCGGAGACGGCTGGTATCGCGGACGTCTCGGCTGGCGCGGCGGCCACCGCAACGTGTTCGGCGGCGACCTCTCCTTCCTCGGGCAGTTGGAGATCGTCTACGCCGACGGGCGACGCGAGACGGTCGCGACCGACGGTTCGTGGAAGGCGGCGCTCTCCCCCATCCTGCGGTCCGGGATCTACGACGGTGAGGACTACGACGCGCGCCAGGAGATCCCCGGGTGGACGACGGCGTCGTTCGACGACGGCGGGTGGCTGCCGGTCGCGGTGCGCACGCGCGACCCGCGCACCCTCGTCGCCCCGACCGCCCCGCCCGTCCGGGTGACGCAGGAGGTCGCGCCGATCGCCGTGCTCACCTCGCCCGGTGGCGCGCGCATCCTCGACTTCGGGCAGAACCTCGTCGGACGGGTGCGCATCCGCGTCGCCGGGCCCCGTGGCGCGACCGTCACACTGCGCACCGCGGAGGTGCTGCAGGAGGGCGAGATCTACACGCGCCCTCTGCGCAGCGCACGCTCCAGCGACTCCTACACACTCGACGGACGTCCCGCGGGCGAGGAGTGGGAACCGCGCTTCACGTTCCACGGCTTCCGGTACGTCGAGGTCTCGGGGTGGCCGGGAGACCTCGATGCGGATGCCGCGGCCGGCGCCCTCATCGCGCGCGTACTGCACACCGACCTGGAGCGCACCGGATGGTTCTCGTGCTCCGACCCTCTGGTCGAGCAGCTGCACCGCAACGTCGTCTGGGGCATGCGCGGGAACTTCGTCGACATCCCCACCGACTGTCCGCAGCGCGATGAGCGCGTGGGCTGGACCGGCGACGTGCAGGTGTTCGGGCCCACCGCCTCGACACTGTTCGACGTCTCCGGGATGCTGTCGGGATGGCTCCGCGACGTCGAGGCCGACCAGCTGCCCGACGGCACGGTGCCCTGGTTCGTGCCGGTGATCCCCTCGCACAAGGTGTGGTCCCCGATCAGGGCGGGAGCCGCCTGGGGTGATGTCGCCACGCTGCTGCCCTGGACCCTCTACCAGCGCTTCGGTGATGACGGCGTGCTGGCGACGCAGTTCGAGAGCGCACGCCGCTGGGTCGACAAGGTCGACTCCCTGGCCGGGCCCGACCGCCTGTGGAACGAGGGCTTCCAGCTCGGCGACTGGCTCGACCCCGCCGCTCCCCCACAGGATCCCGCCGATGCGCGCACCGATCGATATCTCGTGGCGACGGCCTACTTCGCGCGGTCGGCGCGAGCCGTCGCGGATATGGCTCGCGTGCTGGGGCGCACGGCCGATGCGACACACTACGAGAGTCTCGCGGTCGACGTGGCCGCCGCGTTCCGGGATGCGTATGTGCGCGCCGACGGCACGATGACCTCCGACGCACAGACCGCTTACGCCCTGGCCATCGTGTTCGACCTACTCGCCGACGACAGGCGGCGTGCTGTGGCAGGCGCCCGCCTCGCCGATCTCGTGCACACCGCCGGCAACCGCATCGCGACCGGATTCGTGGGCACGCCGCTCGTCTGCGACGCGCTCACCATGACCGGCCACACCGATGCCGCCTACGATCTGCTTCTCGAGCAGGAGTGCCCGTCGTGGCTCTATCAGGTCGTGCAGGGCGCGACGACGGTCTGGGAGCGATGGGACGCGATGCTGCCGGATGGCACCGTGAACCCTGGAACCATGACGTCGTTCAACCACTACGCGCTGGGAGCGGTCGCCGACTGGCTGCACCGCAGCGTGGCCGGACTCGCCCCGGCGGAGCCCGGCTATCGTCGCATCCGCTTCGCCCCGCGGCCGGGCGGCGGTCTGACGCACGCGTCGGCGACGCAGCGCACACCCTACGGCGAGACCTCGATCTCCTGGCATGTCGAGCAGGATGAGCTGCGGGTCGAGGTCGTGGTGCCGGTCGGTGCCACCGCCGAGCTCGATCTGCCAGGCGCGGCCCGTGAGGAGCTCGGGCACGGCGCGCACACGCGCGCCGTGCCCCTGAGTGCGTGACGGCGGTCTCGGCTCAAGCGGCCGTGGGACCGCCCGCGTTCGCCGCCGCGATCAGCTGCTCGATCTGCGCGAAGTCGACGGGAAGCCCGGGGAATCCGGCGAGGCGTCCGATCGGGAAGGACGCCATCATCTTCTGCATCGCCTCGTCGTTCGGCATCATCGATGCCGCGGCCGCATCTCCGCCGAGCCCGCCCATCAGGCCGCCGAGCGCCTGCTGCACGATGGGTCCGGCGATCGGGTGTGTCATCAGGTCCCCGACGGAGGAGTTCATGGTCAGCTCCTGGTGCACCGCGTCACCCGAGATCTCGACCGAGACACGGGAGCGGATGTCGCGGCTGGAGGCGGCCACCTCGACGGTGTACTCGCCACCCTCGACGACCCAGCGGTCGACGCGGATGTCCCAGTAGGCGAGGTCCTCACGCCGCACGACGAGCTCGACGGAGCGGGTCTCCCCCGCGGCCAGGGCGACCGAGGAGAATGCCTTGAGCTCGCGGGGCGCGCGCTGCACGATCGAGGTCGTCGGTGCGACGTAGACCTGCACGACCTCGCGGCCATCGCGGTCGCCGGAGTTGGTGACGTCGAGGCGCACGACGATACCGCCGTCCGCTCCGACCTCGGCCGTCGCACCGGTGTACTCGAACGTCGTGTACGAGAGTCCATGGCCGAACGGGAAGGTCACGTCGAGACCCTTCGCGTCGTACCAGCGGTAGCCGACCAGCAGGCCCTCGCCATAGCGTACGTGTCCGAACTCGCCGGGGAAGTTGCCGAAGGACGGGTTGTCCTCGAGCCGCACGGGCACCGTCTCGGTGAGCTTGCCCGAGGGGTTCACCGCACCGTAGAGCACATCGGCGACGGCGCCGCCACCAGCCTGGCCCAGCAGCCAGCTCTCGATGATCGCGGGCACGCGGTCGGCGAAGGGCAGTGCCACGACCCCGCCGTTGGACAGGACGACCACGACGCGGGGGTTGACCTCGAGCACGGCATCGAGCACGGCCAGCTGCTCGGCAGGCAGGTCGATGTGGTCGCGGTCGAAGCCCTCCGACTCCTCCGCAGCCGGCAGACCGAGGAACAGCACCGCCACGTCCGCCGTCCGGGCGACGCCGACGGCCTCGGCCCGCAGCTCCTCCGCGGTGCGACCGGATGCCTCGACGGCTCCGCCTTCGACCGCGAAGCCCGCGGCATAGCTGACGTTCTCGCCGCCCACGACACGCAGCTCGTCGAGCGCCTTGTCCACGCGGGTGGGGTTGATCAGCGACGAGCCGGCGCCCTGGAAACGCGGTTCGGTCGCGAAGGCACCGATCACGGCGACCTTCTGGTCTGCGGCGAGTGGCAGCAGCGCGCCGTCGTTCTTCAGCAGCACGATCGAGCGACCGGCGGCTTCCCGTGCGAGCGCGTGGTGCGCGTCGACGTCGAGCGGACCTGCGACGGCCGGACGCTCCCCCGCTTTGCGCACGAGGTCGATGGCACGGGCGGCAGCGGTGTCGAGCACGCTTTCGGGAAGGGTTCCCGCGCGCACGGCCGCGACGAGCTGCGCATCGGTCCGTCCACCCGAGGCCGGCATCTCCAGGTCGAGCCCTGCCGCGACGCCGACGACGCGATCGTTCACGGCTCCCCAGTCCGAGACCACGAGACCGTCGAAGCCCCAGTCGTCGCGCAGCACGCTGGTGAGCAGCCACGGGTCCTCCGAGGTCCAGACCCCGTTGAGCTTGTTGTACGAGCACATGACGGTCCAGGGCGCCGCGTCCTTCACGACCCGCTCGAATCCGCGCAGGTAGATCTCGCGCAGCGGGCGCGGGTCCACATCCGAGCTCGCGCGCATGCGGTCGAACTCCTGGTTGTTGGCCGCGAAGTGCTTGAGCGAGGTGCCGACGCCCTTCGACTGGATACCACGGACCGATGCGGCGCCGAGGATGCCGGACACGATCGGGTCCTCCGAGAAGTACTCGAAGTTGCGTCCGCACAGCGGTGAGCGCTTGATGTTGATGCCGGGGCCGAGCACGACGGCCACGTTCTCGATCGCGGCCTCCACCCCGATCGCGGCACCCACCCGTTCGATGATCTCCGGATCGAAGGACGAGCCGATGCCGACGGCGGGCGGGAAGCAGGTGGCGGGGACGCTGCTGGCGAGACCGAGGTGATCGGTGCTGCCGGACTGCTTGCGCAGGCCGTGCGGACCGTCGGTCATCATCACCGACGGGATGCCCACGCGGTCGATGGCCTTCGTGGTCCAGAAGTCTGCGCCGCTGGTGAGCGAAGCCTTCTCCTCGAGGGTGAGGTCGGAAGCCGAGTTCTCGGTCATTGTGTCCCTTTCGCGCACGACGTCGATGTCCTTGCGAAAACCATATGCCCTTCAGTATTAGATATCAAACGACATCCAGGATTAGGGTCGGGGTATGGCACGACGAGGTTCGTACGCGAAGGGCGTGGCGCGACGCGAGGAGATCCTCGAGAGCGCCCTCGACGTGATCGGGCGCAAGGGGTATCAGAACGCCTCGCTCAAGGAGATCGCCGAGGTCGTCGGAGTGACCCCCGCCGCTCTGCTGCAC
The DNA here is from genome assembly GCF_049896645.1 of Microbacterium sp. DWRC1-3. Taxonomy (NCBI): domain Bacteria; kingdom Bacillati; phylum Actinomycetota; class Actinomycetes; order Micrococcales; family Microbacteriaceae; genus Microbacterium; species Microbacterium sp. DWRC1-3. The sequence goes on along the minus strand of NZ_JAFCUS010000002.1, from coordinate 408,607 downwards.
TACTTCGGTTCGAAGGAAGAGCTCTTCACCGAAGTCCTTCGAAAGCGCGACGAGCACGACGGCCTCGATCCCTCAGGCCTCAGCGACGCCGAGGCGCGGACCGGGTTCATCGAGGTGATCCGCCACAACACCGAGGTCCCGGGGCTGGTCGCCCTGTTCTCACGCCTCTCGGTCGACGCCGCCGACCCCGATCACCCGGCCCACGAGTACTTCCTCGACCGCAGCGCCCGCCTGCGCGAATCGATCGCCGACAGCTTCGGCGCCGAAGAGCGGCGCTCCGCCCTCGATCCCGACACACTCGCTCGCGTGATCCAGGCAGCATCCGACGGTCTTCAGCTGCAGTGGATGATCGACCCGAGCGTCGACATGCCCGGCATCATGAGCGCCCTCATCGACGCACTCCATCCGCCCGCGCCGCCCACCGCCGACTAGACGGTCGCCGCATGTCGCGGCCCGGACTCAGCGGACGTTGCCGTTGGAGCAGGTCTGCTGCGCGGCGGAGTTGCCCTTGATCGAATCGGGCAGAGCCACGACATTGTCGGGGGTCGCTGCCGGATCCGGAGTCGCCGCGGGGTCGGTCGCCGGCTCCTCGACGGGTGCCGTCGGCTCCTGCACGACCACGCCGTCGTTCTTGTTGTTCTCATGCGTGATCTGCAGCTGCGCGTTCGCCGCGAGCGCCTCCCAGAGCGCCGAGGCGGCGGTGTAGTTGGGGACGACCTTGTTCGGGTTGGCCGAGTCCGTGCCGTTCGGGTACTGCACGAAGACGATGTCCTCGAACGGGACCGACTTGACCGCGAGAGCGATCTGGACCAGCGTCATCGGGTTCGTGAGGGACTCGCTCGGCTCCAGGTTCTGGATCGCGGTGTTCGCGAGCTTCAGCATGACGGGGACGTTGCCGAGCACGTCACCGCTGATCATCTTGCGGGCGAGGCTCGACATGTACTGCTGCTGGTTCCCGATGCGGCCCAGGTCGCTCCCGTCGCCGACTCCGTGACGCGTGCGCAGGAACTGCAGGGCCTGCAGCCCCTCGATCGTGTGGGTTCCTGCGGCCATGTCGAGGCCCGTGTAGCGGTCCTTGATCGGGTTGGCGAGACAGACGTCGACGCCGCCGATCGCGTTGGTGATCTCGATCACACCACCGAAGGTGACGCCGGCCGCGAACTGGATCTCCTGGTCGGTGAGCTCGGAGATCGTCTTCACGACGCAGTTCAGGCCGCCGTCGGTGTATGCGGTGTTGAGCGGCTGCTTGCTCATCGCGGAGGTGGCGTTGCCGTCCTTGTCGGTGCAGGCCGGGATCGGGACCATCAGGTCGCGCGGGAAGCTGACCACCGTGATCCGGCGCGGCTCCTGCGAGACATGAACCAGCAGGTTCACATCGTTGAGCGTGCCCTCGGAGTCCGCTCCGGAGCATCGCTCGCCGAAGAGGTCCTTGTACTTCTCTTCACAGGTGTCGACCCCGGTGAGCACCATGTTGAAGCCGCCCTCGTACTCGCCGATGTCCGGCGGGATCGGGTCCTGGCCCTCGATCTCGACCGCGTTCGCCGAGACGGTGCTCGAGAGGTCGTAGAAGACGTAGGCGCCGACGCCGAGCCCGCTCACCAGAACCACGGCGAGGCCGATCGCGATGAACTTCAAGAGCTGACCGACGGTGCCAGGAGTGCCCAGCTGACCATGGCGCGCGATCGTGTGACGGCGTCGGGTGTTCTGGCTCACTCGGGTCCTTTCGGATTAAGCGCCGGTGCGGGGGCACCGTGCTCAAATGCGGAGGGTGTGGGATTCGAACCCACGAGACATCTCTGCCCACTGGTTTTCAAGACCAGCTCCATCGGCCGCTCGGACAACCCTCCCGACAGACGCTTCTGTCGACCAGGCGTGAGTCTAGCCGAGAACTATTCTCCTGCGCTGACCTGGGCGGGGGCTGGAAGCGTGTCGAGCGCTCGCGCCAGGCCACCGTCGGCCACGTCTGCGGTGACTTCCCCGGCGGCCTCCTTCACCACGTCGGGCGCCTGACCCATCGCGACGGCGCGACCACCGAGCGCGCGAGCCCAGCCGAACATCCCGATGTCGTTGCGTCCGTCGCCGGCGACGAGGATGCGTCCCTCGTCGAGGCCCAGCTCGGTGCGCACCTGCTCCAGAGCGGTTCCCTTGTCCACGCCCTGCGGCGCGATGTCCAGCCATGCCGTCCAGCCGATCGCGTACGACACCTCGTTGAGACCGGCGTCCGCCACCAGGCGATGGAAGTCGTCTTCGTCATGGCCGGGCGAGACGACGACGATGCGTGAGACGGGGAGTTCCCCGAGCTCGTCGAAGTCGACCTGACGCCCGCCGTCGAGCGTCCAGTCATCGAGTTGCTCGGTGAACAACCGCTGCCCGGAGGCGAGTTCGACCATGTACCTGGCCTCGGGAAGACGCTCTCGCAGCAGGCCCAGGACCGGTGTGGGATCGAACGTCTCCACGTTCCAGCGCTCCCAGTCGTCGCCCGAGCGGCGCATCGTCACCGCGCCGTTGGAGCACACCACGTAGTCCGCGGTCAGTCCGAGTTCCTCGACGTATCGTCGGGTCGCCATCCAGCTGCGACCGGTCGCGATGGTGACCACGTGCCCGCCGTCGCGAAGCCGGGCGATCGCTTCCGGAACACCGGGGCTCATCGTCTCGTCCTGCAGCAGGATGGTCCCGTCGACGTCGAGGCCGACCAGCCAGGGCCCCGTCATCGAGCGACCCGCCCATCGACGAGGGGCTGGATCACTTCGAGGCCGCCGAGGTAGGGGCGCAGGACCTCGGGCACGCGCACGGATCCATCGGCCTGCTGGTGCGTCTCGAGCAGGGCGACGATCCAGCGTGTCGTGGCGAGCGTGCCGTTCAGCGTGGCGACGTGCTGCGTCTTCGCTGCTCCCTGCGTCGCTCCATCCGCCGCATCGACGAGAGGGCGATGACGCACGTCCAGGCGGCGCGCCTGGAAGGTCGTGCAGTTCGACGTCGAGGTGAGCTCGCGGAAGGCGCCCTGCGTCGGCACCCACGCCTCGATGTCGTACTTGCGAGCGGCGCTGGAGCCGAGGTCTCCCGCTGCCACATCGATCACGCGGTAGGCGAGACCGAGCGAGGTCAGCATCTCCTCCTGCAGGGCCACGAGGCGCAGGTGCTCGGCTTCGGCCTCCTCCGCAGTCGTGTAGACGAACATCTCCAGCTTGTTGAACTGGTGCACCCGGATGATGCCGCGGGTGTCCTTGCCGTGCGAGCCGGCCTCGCGGCGATAGCAGGTCGACCAGCCGGCGTAGCGGAGGGCACCGTCTGCCAGGTCGACGATCTCGTCCTTGTGATACCCGGCGAGCGCGACCTCGCTGGTGCCGACCAGGTACAGATCGTCGTCCTTGTCGAGGTGGTAGACCTCATCGGCGTGCTCGCCGAGGAAGCCGGTGCCCTGCATGATCTCCGGGCGCACGAGCGTCGGGGTGATCAGGGGCACGAATCCGTTCTGGAGCGCCTTGTCGAGCGCGAGGTTCATCAGCGCGATCTCGAGACGTGCGCCGATGCCGCGCAGGAAGTAGAAGCGCGCGCCGGAGACCTTGGCACCGCGTTCCATGTCGATCGCTCCGAGGAGCTCGCCGAGCTCGAGGTGGTCCTTCGGCTCGAAGTCGAACGCCGGGACGTCACCGACGCGGCGCAGTTCGACGAAATCGGCTTCGCCGCCGGCCGGCACGCCGTCGATCACCACGTTCTCGATCCGAGCCAGAGCGGCAGCCGCGGCTTCGGCGGCCTCGTTCGCCGCGTGCTGGGCCTGCTTGACGCGCTCGGCGAGGTCTTTCGCCTGCGCGACCAGCGCAGCCTTCTCCTCTTTCGGAGCCTTCGCGACGAGCTTGCCGAAGGCGTTCTGCTCGGCACGCAGCTCCTCGAACGCGGAGAGCGCGGCCCTGCGCGATCGGTCGGCCTCGAGAGCGACGTCGACGGTGCTCTGGTCGTTTCCACGAGCAGCCTGCGAGCGGCGGACGATCTCCGGATTGTCGCGGAGGAGTGCGAGGTCGATCATCCACCAAGTCTACGGTGAACGCTCCGAGGCGCCGGATGTCACACTCTCGGACCGGTGGCGTCTTCCTCTGCAGTGGTCGGCACCCCGTCGACCTGTGGAAAGGAATCCCATGAGCATCCGCGTCACCTCCCTCGACCAGCTGAACCTCGCCTTCGCCGATCGCTTCAACGCCCGCGACCTCGACGGTCTGATGGCGCTGAACACCCCGGACGTCGTCTTCGTGCCCGCACCGGGGGCGGCCGTGACGGGCACCGACGCCGTCAGAGGGGCTCTCGAGCAGTTCCTCGGTCTGAACCTGCCGATCTCGATGACGGTCCGTCACGTCTTCGAGAGCGAAGGCACCGGACTCGCGATCGCCGACTGGACGATCACCGGCACCGGTCCCGACGGATCCGCGATCGACCTCGCCGGCACGACGGCCGACGTCGCGGTGCACGACGACCAGCACGGCTGGCGCTACGTGATCGACAACCCCTTCGGCACGGCCTGAGGCGGCTCGGAGGCCCGGCCCTGCGCCCGGCCTCCGTCAGCCCTCGTCCATCCCGGTGCGTCGGCACACCCGCAACGCTCTCCGTGCACGCGAGATGCGCTGCCGTGCGGCCGCGGGTTCGATTCCGAGCCGGATCGCCACCTCCTCGGTGGAGAGGCCGTCGACCACGGTGAGCAGCAAGGGCTCCCGGAGCGTCTCCGGGAGCGAGTGGAGGGCGGCGAGCGCGCCGTCGAGGAACACCCGGACCTCCACGGCGGACTCCACGCTCGCCCCCTCGCCCGCCACGTCATCCTCCAGGACGGCCTCCGGCCGCCGCGCACGTTGCCGCGCGAGATCGATGGCGACGTTCCTGGCGATGACATCGAGCCAGGCGCACATGCGCCCGGGTTGCGGGGTCTCCAGGTGCGAGACCGAGCGCCATGCCCGCAGGAGCGCAGTCTGGGCCGCGTCCTCCGCGTCGGAGACAGGGACCCCCAGCGAGATGCTGCGCCGCCGAAGCCGGTCGGGCTCGGTCTCGATCAGCGCGGAGAGCACGGCCTGCGAGTCGCCATGGGAGACATCGCGCATTCGTTCGCTCCCCTCGTCGCGGTCGAGCAGGGTCGCCCTCGCGGATGAGGAGACCCGAGCACTTCCCGGTTTAGAGTAGCGCCATGACCACCAGCGCCCCCGTCCCGCGACAGGCGGCGCTCGTCTACAACCCGATCAAGGTCGACGGAAAGCACCTTCGAGCCCGTGTCCGCGACCTCTCGCGCGAGGCGGGATGGGAGCATCCGGCCTTCTACCCGACGACCGTGGAGGATGCGGGTCAGCATGCCACGGCGCAGGCTCTCGAGCGCGGTGTGGACGTCGTGCTGGTCGCGGGAGGCGACGGCACGGTGCGCGCCGTGTCGGAAGCGATCGCGAACAGCGGTGTGCCGCTGGCGATCCTGCCCAGCGGCACCGGGAACCTGCTCGCCCGAAATCTCGGACTCCCCCTGGGCGACCCGACGGAGATGATCCGCGCAGCGCTCGGCGACTTCCGGCATCCGATCGACATCGGCTGGGCCCGCCTCACGCGACAGGACGGCGAGGAAGCCCGGCACGCCTTCGTGGTGCTGGCCGGCATGGGCCTCGATGCCGACATGATCGCGAACACCCGCTCCGATCTGAAGAGATCGGTGGGGTGGATCGCGTACGTCGATGGCGCCGCCCGTTCCCTGCCGCGCGCGAAGCCCTTCCGCGCCGTCTACCAGGTCGATGAGGGGCGCCTGCACTCGCACCGTGCTTACAGCCTGCTCTTCGCGAACTGCGGCACCCTTCCGGCCGGCATCTCCCTGATCCCCGACGCGTCGATCACGGATGCCGCCCTCGACGTCGCCGTCATCCAGCCGACCGGCATCTTCGGCTGGTTCGGGGTGTGGCGGAAGATCTGGTGGGACAACTCCGTGCTGCATCGCTTCCGCGCGGGACGCCGCGTGCTCGAGCATCGCGGCAAGAACGCCTCGGTGCACTACTTCCACGGATCAGCAGCAGAAGCCGCGTCAACCGACCCCGTCCCTATCGAGCTCGACGGCGACGAGTTCGGCGAAGCCGTGCGCATCACCTGCTGGGCTGATCCCGGAGCTCTGCTGCTGGCACTGCCCTCCGGTCACCCGGTGCACACCCTCTGAGAGCCGAAGGGCGCCTCGGGATCAGCGGACCTCGACCGTTCCGTCGAGAGCTCCGCCGACGAGGGTCAGCGTGAAGGGAGCATCGTCGTCGACCGTGTCCTCACCGAAGGAGAGGATAGTCGCACGCGGCGCCATGTCCATCGTGCAGGCCTGGTCGGCGTCGGTCGCGAACGTCGCCGTCCCCGCGTTTCCCGATCCCTCGAGCGAATCGACGACCGGCGGGCAGGACGAGGAGCCCCAGGTGAGCAGCACGAGACCGCCGTCGTCGAACCAGCCGGCGGAAGGCAGGTACTCGGTCGAGGTGCCCGGCGTCCCCGTCGCGGCCGGGTCGGCGTCGAGGTCCACGTCGTCGGTGATGTCGCCGTAGGAGACGTTGAGGGTGATGTCGGCGGTCGGATCCACTCCCTCGGGAAGCGCGCCGATGCTCGCGCGCGGCGCGAGGTCGGCCGTGCAGGCCTTCTCGGCGCCATCGCCGTCCGGATCCACGAGCGTGACCGTGACGGTCTGACCCTGGGCCTCGACCGTGTCGACCTGCGGCACACACGTCGACGAGCCCCAGGTGACGACGGCGAACATGCGTCCGTCATCGAGCAGCGTGCCCTCGACATCGTTCTGGTCGTCGACGCCGCCTGCGCTGGGGGCAGGCGAGCTTGTCGGCGTCTGCGCACCCGGTCCCGAGGTGCACCCCGCGACGAGGAGCGCAGCGGCGACGAGACCGATGACGGAGGCGAGAGGACGAAGCGCGAGGGTCATGCTCACAGGGTAGTCCCGGAGAAGTTCGCGCGGATAGCCCGCATCGCCTACTGGAGAGCGGAGGTGAGCCGGGCGAGGTTGTCGAGCACGGTCGAGCGCAACGGCTGCTGCATCCACTCCTCCAGGGTCAGCTCTCGGCTGAGGGAGCGGTACTTGTCTTCGACCTCGCGCATCTCGGCGACGAACTCCTCGCCGCGCACCAGCATCGAGACCTCGAGGTTCAAGCCGAAGGAGCGCATGTCCATGTTGCTGGAGCCGATGACCGCGACCTCGTCGTCGATCGTCAGCGTCTTGGTGTGCAGGATGTAGGGCTTGCGGTACATCCAGATGCGAACGCCCGCCTTGAGCAGCACCTCGTAGTAGCTGCGCTGGGCGTGATAGACCATCGCCTGGTCGCCCTCTTCCGAGACGAACAGCTCGACGTGCACCCCGCGATCGACGGCTGCCGTGACTGCGAGCAGCAGCGCCTCATCGGGGACGAAGTAGGGGCTGACGATCATGATCTTCTTCTTCGCCGCATACAGCAGAGCGAGGAAGAGACGAAGGTTGTTCTCGACTTCGAACCCCGGTCCTGACGGCACCACCTGGCAGTCGAGGTCGCCGGAGCCGATGTTCGCGTGGGCGATGTCGATGCCCTCGAGCACCGTGTCGGTCTCGCTGTACCAGTCGGCGACGAAGATCGCGTTCACGCTCAGCACCACGGGGCCGTCGAGACGGACCATCAGATCGACCCAGTGCAGACCGCGCCTGATGTTCTTCTTCAGGTTGTAGGTCGAGTCGGTGACGTTCTGCGATCCGAGAAAGGCGATGTTGCCGTCGACGACGAGGAGCTTGCGGTGATTGCGCAGATCGGGACGCTGCATCTTTCCCTTGAGCGGCTGCACCGGAAGCATCAGGTGCCAGTCCGCGCCCATCGCGTTGAGCCGCGCGATGGTCTGCTTGTAGCGGGGTTTGCCGCGGTTGGCCCAGTGGTCGAGCAGCACGCGCACCTCGACGCCGCGCGCGCGGACCTCTTCGAGAGCACGGAAGAAGTTGTCGGTCGCGGCATCCGACTGCAGGATGTAGAACTCGACGTGCACATACTCCTGCGCCGTGCGGATCGCCTCGGCCATCTCGTCGAGCGACTCCTGGTAGTCGGAGATGAGATGAGCGCCGTTGTCGCCCGAGAGCGGGAGGGCGCCGAGCTTCTGGTTCATCTGCACGATCGGCCCGAACCACGCGGGGGCGTTCGGTCGGAGCGTGCCGAAATGCAGGTGCTCACTGGTCTCGGCGATGTACTCGTTGATCTGGTCCTGCTTGCGCCGGCGTGCCCGCGGGAGACGCGGATTGCCGATCACGAGGAACAGGAAGACACCGACGAACGGGATGAAGAAGACCGCCAGCAGCCACGCCATCGCCGCCGTCGGGCGGCGGTTGCGAGGGATGACGATGATCGCCGTGACACGGATGATGACATCGAGCACCAGCAGGAAGGCGGCGATCCACCATCCCCAGGTCTCCGCAGTCATCGCGCCCCCTTGCCACCGCAGTGACCATCACAGCAGTTGCGCACCAGAGTGGGTGCGCTGGCTTCACAGTAGCCGATGGGTCGGACTCAGGCGCGCGGCGGAAGACCCCGCGCGGCGCGCTCCTCGGCCTCGATCTGCGCGTGCACCTTGCGCTCGGTGCGGTCGAAGCGGAGGATGCCGCGGACCACGAAGAAGAACACGATGCTCACCCCGACGGTCGGCAGAAGCGACCATGCCGCGGCGAGCCAGAAGTTGTCCATCACTCCATGGTACGCGAGCCACTGTTCGTGCACAGTTCCGGGCTCACAGGATCTGTGTCCACAGGCCCCCGTTCGGCGCCCACCGGTGCGCGCGCTCGACCACACTCTGGGGATGACCACAGTTCTCCGCGCCGCAGATTCCGCCGCCTTCCTCGGCATCGTCCCCACTCTCGCGGGCTTCACGCCTCGTCGGAGCACCGTGCTCCTCCCCTTCCGGGGCACCCGCACCGACGGGGCCATGCGTCTCGACCTCCCCCGCGACGGCACCGACCTCGAGGCCTACGCCGACGCCGCGGTCGGCCTCGTGGCTCGCGTATCCGGGACGGATGCGGTCGCCGTCGTCGTCTACACCGACGAGGAGGCGCACCCCACACGAGACGGCCTCGTCCTCCCTCATGCGGTGATGCTCGACGAGCTCTTGGGATGCGCCGAGGATGCAGGGCTCCGCGTGGTCGACGCCCTCTGTGTGACCCCTTCCGGGTGGTCGAGCTACATCGACGACGAGCCGGAGCTCGGATCGCTGACGCAGATCAGTCGTTCGTCCGATCTGCTGCCGACGGGCGATGTCTCCGGAGACCAGAGCGTCGGCGCGGAACTCCCCACGATCGATCTCGCGGAGAAGGAGCGTGTGGGAAGAGCCTCGGTCGAGCTCGCCGCGCTCCTCGACGGGAAAGGACGAGGTCGGCTGACGGCGCGGGAGAATCCGCAGCTCGTCGCCGCGCTCGTCCTGCTCGAAGACGTTCCGGCCTTCTTCGAGTCCGTGCTGGCGGCGCCCGACGGTCTCCCGCCTCTCGCCACGGCCACGCTGCTGTGGTGCTTGGAACGACCTCTGCTGCGCGACGTCGCGATCGCTCAATGGGCGACCGACCTCGCGGGCGGCATCCGCACGCTCGATGCACAGACTGCTTTCGCCGCGTCCGGGGTGATGGTCCCCGACGAGGTGGGCCAGGTGTTCCTCGGACGCGGTCCCACCCCTGACACCGACCGCCTGCGATGCGCGCTGTCTGCGATGCGCGAAGCGGCCGCGAGGGCACCGCGACCCGCGCGACCTGCCCCGCTCACCGTCGCCGCGTGGCTGTCCTGGGCCCTGGGGCGCGCGAGCCACGCGGGCCGATACCTCGATATGGTGCGCGAGATCGACCCCCGCTACCCCCTCGCCGCCCTCCTCGAGACGATGATCGGCGGTGCGATGCTCCCGGAGTGGGCGTTCCGGTCTCGCTCGGCGGAGTGAAGGCGAGGCGGGGTGAAGGCGGAACGGATCGGGCTACTTGACCAGGGGGAAGAGAATGGTCTCGCGAATGCCCAGGCCGGTGATGGCCATCAGCAGGCGATCGATTCCCATGCCCATTCCTCCGGACGGCGGCATACCGTGCTCGAGAGCCCGCAGGAACTCCTCGTCGACCGGCATCGCCTCGACATCACCGCGGGCTGCGAGCTTGGCCTGCTCGACGAAGCGCTCGCGCTGGATCACGGGGTCCACGAGCTCGGAGTACCCGGTCGCCAGTTCGAAACCGCGGATGTACAGGTCCCACTTCTCCACGACACCCGCGATCGAGCGGTGCTCACGGACCAGGGGCGACGTGTCGACGGGGAAGTCCATCACGAACGTCGGGCGAACGAGATCGCCCTTCACGAAGTGCTCCCACAGCTCCTCGACGAGCTTGCCATGGGTGGCTTGCGGCGGCAGGTCGACGTCGTGCTCCTGGGCGAACGCGATCAGGTCTTCTACCGAGTCCTGAGGGGTGACGGTGCGACCCGAGGCGGCGGAGAGCGACTCGTACATCGAGATGCGGTCCCACTCGCCACCCAGCTCGTACTCGGTGCCGTCGGCCCAGGTCACGGTCGTGGACCCGGCGACCGCGATCGCCGCGTTCTGCACGAGCTCCTGCGTGAGCGCAGCCATCTGGTTGTAGTCGCCGTAAGCCTGGTAGGCCTCCAGCATCGCGAACTCGGGGCTGTGCGTGGAGTCGGCGCCCTCGTTGCGGAAGTTGCGGTTGATCTCGTAGACGCGCTCGATGCCGCCGACCACCGCGCGCTTGAGGTAGAGCTCCGGCGCGATGCGCAGGTAGAGCTCGGTGTCGAACGCGTTCGAGTGGGTGATGAACGGGCGAGCGGAAGCCCCGCCGTGCTGCACCTGCAGCATGGGGGTCTCCACCTCGAGGTAGTCGTGGCTCGTGAAGGTCGAACGCAGGCTCGCGTTCACGGCGGCACGGGCGCGCACCGTGTTGCGCGCCTGCTCCCGCACGATCAGGTCGAGGTAGCGGCTGCGCACGCGTCCTTCCTCGCTGAGCTCGGAGTAGGCGTTGGGCAGCGGCAGGATCGCCTTCGCGGCGATCGTCCAGTCGTCGGCCATGATCGACAGCTCGCCGCGGCGGCTGGAGATGACCTCGCCGTGCACGAACACGTGGTCGCCCAGGTCGACGTACTCCTTCCAGTCCGCCAGCGATTCCTCGCCGACGTTCGCGAGGGAGATCATCGCCTGGATGCGCGATCCGTCACCCGCCTGCAGCGTGGCGAAGCAGAGCTTGCCGGTGTTGCGGCTGAACACCACCCGACCCGCGACCCCGACGATGACGCCGGTCTCGGCGCCCGCCTCGAGCTCGCCGTACTCGGCGCGCAGCGCGGGAATCGTGTGCGTCACGGGCACGCCGACCGGGAACGCCCCGCCGCCCGCGTCCGCCCGCTTCTCGATCAGGCGCTCGCGCTTGGCGAGACGCACGGCCTTCTGTTCGTGGACGTCCTCTTCGAGGGAAGAGTCGGTCGAGGCCGATTCGGGCGCGGCGGACGCGTCAGTCATGTGCGGGGCTCCTTGGAAGTCCCTCCCAGTTTACCGAGGCGGCGTGCCGCTCCTCGGCACGCGCTGGGTAGCCTCGAAGAATGGCCCACACCCGCATCCTCCGCGCGTTCGCCGCCCTCTCGCTCTCGATGGCGGCGGTCCTCGCCCCGGCAGCAGCTCTGGCAGCGCCCGGCGGGTCCGCATCGTCGGTCGCCGCCGCGCCGCATCCGGCCGCTGCGGCAGATGTCGACGACTTCTCCTACAGCTCGTGGGATGCCGTCTACGAGATCGGTCTCGACGACGAGGGCCGTGCTCGCATGCGGGTGACCGAGACCTTGGTCGCCGACTTCCCGGACTTCGACCAGAACCACGGCATCGTCCGCGGACTCGTGACGTCGTACGAGGGGGCGAGCACCGAGACCTCGGTCCTGTCGGTGACCGATGAGAACGGCGCAGACGTGCCGTACGAGACCGACGAGGAAGACGGCCTCCTCTACGTGCTCACGGGCAACGACGATGACTTCGTGCGAGGGCTCACGACCTACGTGATCGAGTACGAGATGCGCGATGTGATCCTCGCGACCGCTCCATCGGCGGGATCATCCGCTCCCCCGGCCGACGAGTTCTACTGGGATCTGCTCCCCCTCGACAGCACGCAGCCCATCGACCGCTTCCGCGCCGAAGTCGTGTTCGATCCCGCATTGAGCGCGGAGCTCAACGGAGCCACGCGGTGCTACACCGGGCCTTCCGGCTCGACGGACGAGTGCGAGTTGGAAGGCCCGACCACCGACGGCGGTGTCGCGACATTCCGCGTCGAGTCGGGCGCGCGCCCGGCCGGCGACGGCGTGACCGTCGCCATCGGCCTCGACCCCGATGCCGTCGCCCAACCCCTCGCCCGCACTCCGGACCCGGTCGCCGACATCACTCCGATAGTGGCGGCGGTGGGCGCTCTCGGGCTCTCCGTCGGCAGCTGGGCGGCCGTGTCGGCGTTCACGCGCAGACGGCGCGTCGCCACGGGGATCGTGGTCGCCCAGTACGACGTGCCGGATGCGCTGCCGCCGCTGCTCGCCGCCGCTGTGGTTCCCGGCGCCAAGGACGTGATCCCGGCCGAGATCGTGCACCTCGCCGTGCGCGGCGTGCTGCGCATCGAGGAGGGAGGCGAAGACGAAGACCCGCGGCTGCGCCGTCTGCCCGGAGCGCGCATCCCCGACCAGTTGGACGTCGACGCCCTCGAAGCGCTCTTCGCCGATGCGGGCACCGACGATGTGGTCGATCTCCCCGCCGCCGACGAAGCCTTCGCCGCTCGCATGACCGCGCTCCAGCACAGCGGAACGACCGCGGCCCGGAACCGCGGACTCACCGAGAAGGTGCGCAGCCGAGGTGCGATGATCCTGCAGTGGTGCGCGATCGGCATCGCGGTCTTCGGCTTGGGGTTCGGGATCTGGAGCGCGGCCAGCGGACGACTGTCGGCGATTCCCGCCCTCGTCGTGATCGCGTTCGGCACGTTCCTCGTGCTCCTCTCCAGCCTCTACGCCTTCTCGAAGCACACCGTGCTCACCGCCGAGGGCGCCCGCACGTACGAATATCTGCAGGGGGTGAAGGAGTTCATCCGCGTCGCGGACGCCGACCGCCTGCGCATGCTGCAGTCGTACAGCGGGGCTGAGCGAAGAGCCGACGGCACCGCCGACGTCATCCACGTGTACGAGAGGCTCCTCCCCTACGCCATCCTGTTCGGCATGGAGGACGAATGGGGCGATGTGCTCGAGAAGGCCTATACGACGGCCCAGCGCGGAGCATCCTGGATCGGCGATCCCGCATCGTTCGCGCTTCGGGCGCAGCTCGCCACGTTCGTGGCCTCGTCCCACTCGGCCGCGACGTATTCGGCCGCCTCTTCGGGCACGTCGTCGAGCGCCGGCGGATCGTTCGGCGGCGGCTTCTCCGGAGGTGGCGGCGGCGGAGGGTTCTCCGGCGGACGCTGAGCCCGTCCTCCGCGACCGGACGTGCGACGCGGGTCGAGAGGAGGAGCTCTCAGATCAGCGGCGGCGCGTCGGAGGCTTCGCGCAGCGCCCGCTCGACGGTCGACTGCACCAGTGCCGAGAGATAGCCGCCCGGGTTCTCGACGCCGATCTCCCGCAGCCGTGCGGTCGACTGTCCGATGATCGAGCGTGAGAACTCGGTCGCCGTCGCGATGGCATCCGCATATGCCGCGCGATCGGTCTCGGCGATCACGACGGGCTCGCACCCCATCTCCACCGCGAGTGCCTGAGCGATCGGCAGCACGGCGGCTGGAGCGGTCACCGCGGCGAACCCGGCCTGGAGCTGTCGAAGGTCGATCGAGGTCCCGGTGAAGGTGATCGCAGGATGCACGGCGAGGGGGATCGCTCCGCGCTCGGCCGCCGGGCGGAGCACATCGATGCCGTACGCAGGATCGGTGTGGAGCACGAGCTGACCGACCTGCCAGCCTCCCACCTCGGCGATGCCCGCCACCAACGAGGGCAGCTGCTCGGAGGGGACGGCGATGACCACGAGTTCTGCTCGACGGACCACCTCCAGGGCCTCGAGCACCGGCACATTAGGGAGCACGGCGGAGGCGCGTTCGTCGTCGGATCCACTGGTGATCCCGATCACGGCATGCCCCGCGCCTCCGAGCGCCGCACCGACGACCGGGCCGACGCGCCCTGCGCCGATGATGCCGACGCCGAGGCGACCGTCACGCGTCATCGTCGCTCCTCCTCCTCCGCCGCAGCGGGGGTGCGGGAGGGGTGTCCGACGCAGCCGGGGGTGCGACCGGAGGTGCCGGCGGAGGCGTCACCTCCGGCGCGGCCGGGGGCGCCGCAGGAGCACTCGCGGGAGGTGCAGGCGGCGGAGTCACCGGAGGCATGACCGGGGGCGCAGGAGGAGCTACCGGGGGCGCAGGAGGCGTCATGGGAGCACCCGCGGACGGCCCGACCGGCGGAGCAGGCGGAAGAACCGGCGGAGCAGGCGGAAGAACCGACGGTGCAGGCGGAGCCGTCTGCACGGGGACGGGGAAGACCGGCGGCGGGCCGGTGTAGGCGGGCGGGGCCGCAGGAGCGGCCACCGTTGCCGCATCGGTGTGCGCGCTCCACCGGTGAGTGGTGTCGCGCGAGGCCGCCTCGGCGGCAGCGAGGCTGACCTCGTCGATCAGCGCCAGCGCGTCCGACCGCTCGAACCCCGAGAGGTATCCGGTGATGGGTCCGGGCACGGTGTGCACCTGCGCGCCGGAGACCCTCTGTGCCCGATCGATCGGTCCCTGGCTGAGGGAGACGCCCTGCAGGCGTGCCAGCGGGAACACCGCGAGCTTGCGCCACACGTTCCCGCGGCGCAGCAGCAGACCGAAGTCGGCGACCAGGTAGCCATGACGCTTCCAGGAGAACGGACGCCGCCACCGCGCGCGCCGCGCCATCGTGCGATAGGTGTCGCCGTCTGCGGGGCCGACGATGCCCTGTTCCCAGAGGAACGGGATGCTCTCCGCCGGCACGTCGGGCAGCACCAGAGCGAGCACTCGCTCGACGTCGGCGCGCTTGCCGACCGGCAGCACCACGTTGAACTGCTGCCCGCTCCCGGACGACTGCTGAGCGGCGCTCTTGCCGCTCATCCGGTTGATCTTGATCGTCCACCAGCCGAACGGGCGCCACAGCAGCGACTGCGAGACCTCCACCGCGAAGATGCGTCCGGGCGGAAGAGTCTCGGTCACGGTCGTGAGAAGACCGTAGGTGATCCGCACACCGTCCGGGGTCGGCGCGATCGAGTAGCGGAGGGACTTCGAGATCTGTGCCCAGGTGATACCGACCACGGCGATGACCATGGGCACACCCATGCCGAGGCCCATCCCGAGGATAACGATGCCGCCGTCGGTGACGCCGTCGGCCAGCATGCCGATCAGCGCACTGCCCATCGCGACAGCGAAGATCGCTCCGAAGAACACGAACCAGAGCAGGCCCGAGATCAGTTGCGATCCCACGAGCCGGCCGGTCGGGATCTTGACGACGCTCTCCGGGACCACGTCGGCGAGATCGACACCGGAGATGAGATCGTTCACCCCCGCGTTCATCGATCCGACCAGCTGCGCCCGAGCGGACGCCGATGCGGCAGCTGCCGCGCCCGGGTTCCGTGCGGCATCGCGCGCCGCGCGTGCCCCGGAAGCCAGGCGCAGGATGTCGGCGCGCACGGCCTCGGCCCGCGGCGTCGCAAGGTACTCGAGCTCGACGTTCGCGTCGTTGCCGGCGCCGACGACCTCGAGCTTGGCGAGTCCGATGATACGAGCGGGGAACGGACGGGTCAGGTTGACGCCCTGCACGCGGTCGAGGGGCGCGCGGCGGTGCGAACGGAAGATGATGCCCTTGCGGACCTCGACATGGTCTCCGGTGATCCGGAACTGCTGGAAGCGCCAGACGAACCAGAAGATCAGCACCAGCACGACCACGAGCCCCAGCACGCCGAGCAGCGCGACGAGGATCAGGTTGTTCGAGAGCACCCAGTCGACGGGGTCGGCGCCGCCGTAGTCGCCGTAGTGAGCCTCTTCGGGCGTGAACAGCGCCACGGCCCAGGCGATGAGCCGGTCCCGCATGTTCGCGATGACGATACCCGCGATGATGATCAGCGCCAGCCCGCCCTTGAAGAGCGGGGTGAGCGGGTGCATCCGGTGCCACTCGCCGTTCGCGAGCGTCTCGGAGGCCTCCCCGCCGACGGGTGCCTGAGCGCTCGGCGCGAGAGGGGGCTGCTGCTCGCTCACAGGCCTGTCCGGCGAGTCTCGGCGACGTGGATGAGCGTGTCGCGCAGCGCCTCGGCCGCCTCTTGGGTGAGGCCCGGGATCTGCACACCGGTCGTGGCCGCGGCCGTGACCATCTTGAGCTGGGCGATGCCGAACGCGCGATCGAGCGGCCCCTGAGTGATGTCGACCAACTGCATGCGGCCGTAAGGCACGGCGATCATGCGCTGCCAGAGGATCCCCTTGCGGAAGACGATGTCATCAGCACGGAGCATGTAGCCGATCGCCTTCGCCTGCCGCGGAAGGATGATGAGCGCGAACACGGTGATGAGCAGCATGATCCCGGCGGGGATCCACACCCACTGCTGGTGCAGCACGATGTTCAGCACGACGGCGGCGACGACGACGAGCACGATGAAGATCACGTTCTGCAGGATCTGCGAGACGACGTAGCGCGGCGAGATCTGGTGCCACGTGCCGTCGAGCTCGAGGCGGGCCTCGTTGCGTGCCGTGCGCAGCTGCGTGTACGTCCCCCGGTCGAGGGCGTCGAGGTCAGTGCCCTCCGCCGAGTTCAGGGGCGCGGTCTCTGGGTTCTGAGTCATCAGGATCCTTCGGCAGGGTGCAGAACTGTTCGGCGACGAGCGCGGCGATCACGAGGACGATCGCACTTCCGATCAGGGCCAGCATGGCCACAGTCGACCCTACCTGCGGAACCACGGGACGCGACACGAGGAAGACGAGCAACCCGCCTCCGAAGCCCGCCATGATGGCGCCGAGCAGGCTCGACGCCCGGGCGAGCGTGGCTGCCCTGAGCGCACGGAACGGATCGATGCGGATACCCGATCGCACGCTCCGGCGCACCGGCCAGGCGACGCCGAGGGATGCCGCGGCGATCAACAGCAGGAGCACCGGGAGCAGCAGCGACGGAGTGAAGGTGATGCGGCCCGACGCGGTCAGCAGGTGATCGAGCAGGAAGCCGCCGGCACCGGAGAGCAGGGCGAGGACGACGAGCACGCCTGCAGAGGTGCGTCTCATCCCTCGCCCCGGGCGCGCAGCTCGGCTGCGAGGTCGGCGACTCTGCCCCGACCGGGCAGCACCGCGTCCTGGTCGAGGTCCAACCAGGGATCGAGCACGAAGAGCCGCTCAGCGGCCCGAGGGTGCGGCAGCTGCAGACGCGGTTCGTCGGAGAGCACGCCGTCATACGCGATGAGGTCGAGATCGAGGGTGCGGTCGCCCCAGCGCTCACGGCGCTCCCGACCGTTCTCGTCCTCGATGGCGTGCAGCATCCCGAGAAGGATCTCGGGTGCGAGGCGCGTGGTGACCAGCGCCACGGCGTTGACGTATCCGGGCGCTTCGGGGTCGGGGCCGTCGAGACGGAGGGCCACGGTCTCGAACAGCCGGGAGAGGCGCACCCCACTAACCAGCGGCAGCCGGGCGATCCTCTCGGCGGCCGCCCTGATCGTGCCGTGACGATCCCCGAGGTTCGCGCCGAGCGCGACGACCGCGGTGGTCTCCGGGCGTCCGGGGCGAGGCCCCGGCATGTCGGGCGGGTTCGTGAGGTTGCGGCTCATGCGGTCGTGTCCTCCATCGCGTCGGTCGTGCGGCGGCGGGTGATGGTGACCGCCACATCGGCGAAGTTCAGCAGGATCGGCGCGTGCGGCTTGTGCACGGTCACGACGACCTCCTGCACTCGCCGGTCCTCGAGGCCCACGGCGGCGATGCGCTCGGCGAGCGTCTCGATCAGATTCACCGGTTCACCGGCCACCACGGCGGCGACCTTCTCGGCCAGCTCTCCGTAGTGCACCGTGTCCGTCACCTCGTCCGAGTCCGCGGCCTTCGCGAGCGACAGCCGCAGACGCAGGTCGATCGTGAAGTCCTGTCCGTCCCGGCGCTCATGGTCGAAGACGCCGTGACGACCGAATACGGTCAGACCGGTGAGGACGATCTCGTCGAGGGACTGCATGCTTCTAGCGTACGGGGCCGCCCCGATACGCCTCAGCCTTCCCAGGCGTGCGCGATCGCGAGGGCATCACGCGTGGATGCGACGTCGTGCACACGCACGGCCCAGACTCCTGCCCTGACCGCGAGAGCGCTGGTGACGGCGGTCGCGAGATCGCGCCGAGACTCCGACACCTCTTCGTCGGGGCCGGTCTCGTGACGCAGCACCTCGGCGAGGAACCGCTTGCGCGAGGTGCCGATGAGCACTCGCGGCCCCAGTGCGACGATCTCGTCGAGTCCCCGCAGCACATCCCAGTTCTGCCCACCCGCCTTCGCGAACCCGATGCCGGGGTCGACGATGAGGCGCGACGGGGCGATTCCGGAGGCCGCGGCCTCGCCGATGCGCTCCTGCAGTTCGCCGGCGACCTCACGCGCGACCCTCCGGTACTCGGCTTTCGCGTACATGTCGGCCGAGAAGCCACGCCAGTGCCCGATCGCGAAGTCGGCCCCGGACTCCGCGACGGCCGCACGCATGTCGGGGTCGGCGAGCCCTCCGGAGACGTCGTTCACGATCCTGGCGCCGGCCCGCACGGCCGCGGCCGCGGTCGAGGCGCTGAGCGTGTCGACGCTGACGGGCACTCCTGCGGCGGCGAGCTGCTCGATCACGGGGATGACGCGCTGCTGCTCGATCGTGTCGCCGACGCGGTCGGCACCGGGTCTGGTCGACTCTCCGCCGACGTCGAGTACTGCTGCGCCCTCGGCCCGCAGCCGCAGTGCATGGGCGACCGCGCGATCGACGTCGAGATAACGCCCGCCGTCGCTGAAGGAGTCGGGTGTGACGTTGACGATGCCCCAGATGCCGGTCATCAGCGCGCCGTCGCCCCGAGGGGGACGGACGCGCCGATCAGCGTGATCAGCTCCGCCCTGGCGACGGCGTCCGTGTACTCGCCGCGCGCCGCGATCGTGAGGGTCGATGCCTCGGTCTGCCGGCCGCCGCGCATCGTCACGCACCCGTGCGAGGCATCGAGCACGACCAGCACGCCCCGGGTGTCGAGGTGCTCCGCGATGGTGTCGGCGATCTGCTCGCCGAGGCGCTCCTGCACCTGGGGGCGAGCCGCGAGAATCTCGACGACACGCACGAGCGCTCCGAGCCCCACGACCTGCTCGCCGGGGAGGTAGGCGATGTGCGCATGCCCGGCGAACGGCAGCAGGTGATGCTCGCAGACGGAACGGAAACGGATGTCGCGCAGCAGCACCGCACCGGAGGGCAGGGTGTCGGGGGCGGGACCGCGCGAGACGCTGATGGTGCGCGCGAGCGGCTCCGCCGGGTCTTCACCGACGCCCGAGAAGAACTCGGAATACAGCTCTGCCATGCGCGACGGGGTCTGCTTCAGCCCCGGTCGGTCCGGGTCCTCGCCGATCGCCTCGAGCAGCTCTCTCGTGAGCCGTTCGACACGTTGCCTGTCTACCGTCACGTCACGCCGTCGCGGGCCGCGGGTTCCCGGCTCCCGCCGAACCCGGCTGCGTGCGCGGCGCGCTGGCCGGAGCCTCGACGGATGCCGCGAGCGAGACGTCCTTCTTCGGCACCTCGATCGGAGGGCGCTCGGACACCGGGCGTCTTTCGCTCGAAAGCCACAGCGGGCGCTCGGGGAGCTTCTTGATCTCGGTGAAGATCTCCGCGATCTGGTTGTGGTCGAGGGTCTCCTCCTCGAGCAGCGCGAGGGCGAGCTTGTCGAGGATGTCGCGGTTCGCGCTGATGACCTCGTACGCCTCGTTATGGGCCTGTTCGATGAGCGCGCGGACCTGGGTGTCGACCCGCTCGGCGATCGTCTCGGAGTACTCACGGCCTCGACCCATGTCGCGGCCGGCGAAGGGCTCGCCGCCTTCCGTCCCCAGCTTGACCGGACCGAGTTCGGCGGTCATGCCGTACTCGATGACCATCTTGCGGGCGATCGAGGTGGCCTTCTCGATGTCGTTCGAGGCACCGGTGGTCGGATCGTGGAACACGATCTCCTCCGCGACGCGGCCACCCATCGCATAGGTCAACTGGTCCTGGAGCTCGTTGCGGGTGACGGAATACTTGTCATCCAGCGGCAGCACCATCGTGTAGCCGAGGGCCTTGCCGCGGGGCAGGATCGTGATCTTGGTCACGGGATCGGTGTAGTTCATCGCAGCGGCGGCGAGCGCGTGACCGCCCTCGTGGTACGCGGTGATCAGCTTCTCCTTGTCCCGCATCACGCGGGTGCGGCGCTGCGGGCCGGCGATCACACGGTCGATGGCCTCGTCGAGGGCACGGTTGTCGACCAGTTGCGCGTTCGAGCGCGCGGTGAGCAGAGCGGCTTCGTTGAGCACGTTCGCGAGGTCGGCACCCGTGAATCCAGGGGTCTTGCGGGCGACGACTTCGAGGTCGACGCTCTTCGCCAGGGGCTTGCCCTTGCTGTGCACCTCGAGGATCTTCTGACGGCCTTTGAGGTCGGGCGCGTCGACGCCGATCTGACGGTCGAAGCGACCGGGGCGCAGCAGTGCGGGGTCGAGGATGTCCGGGCGGTTGGTCGCCGCGATCACGATGACGTTCGCGTTCGGGTCGAAGCCGTCCATCTCCACCAGCATCTGGTTGAGGGTCTGCTCGCGCTCGTCGTTGCCGCCGCCCATGCCGGCGCCACGGTGACGACCGACGGCGTCGATCTCATCGATGAAGATGATGGCCGGCGCGTTCTCCTTGGCCTGGCCGAAGAGGTCGCGCACGCGCGAGGCGCCGACGCCGACGAACATCTCGACGAAGTCGGAACCGGAGATCGAGTAGAAGGGGGCTCCGGCCTCGCCGGCGACGGCGCGGGCGAGGAGCGTCTTGCCGGTTCCGGGAGGGCCGTACAGCAGCACGCCCTTCGGGATGCGGGCTCCGATGGCCTGGAACTTCGCGGGGTCCTGGAGGAACTCCTTGATCTCATGGAGCTCTTCGATGGCCTCGTCGGCACCGGCCACGTCGGCGAAGGTGACGGTGGGGGTCTCCTTGTTGACGAGCTTGGCCTTGGACTTGCCGAACTGCATGACCTTGCCGCCACCGCCCTGCATCGACGACAGCAGCCACCAGAACAGCAGACCCAGCAGCACGAGGGGAAGGAGGAGCGAGAGGAAGCCGTCGAACCAGGTCGCGCGCGGGACGGTGTCGTTGAAGCCGTCCTTCGGAGCTGCCTCGTTGATCGCGGTGACCACCTCGTCGGCGCGCGCGTCGACGTAGTAGAACTGCACGTTCTCCGAGCCCTGGAACGGCTTGGAGAGCGTCATGTCCACGCGCTGATCGCCGTCGGTGTTCACGACCTCGGTGACCGTGGTGCCGGAGAGGAGCTTGAGCCCCTCCTGCGTCGTGATCTGCTTGGGCGCGCCCAGATTCGAGATCAGCAGGAAACCGCCGAACAGGAGCACGCCGATCAGCGCGACGTAGATCAGCGGATTCCGGGTGAGCTTCTTCACATCCATGATCGGATCAGCGTATCGCGCGCGCCCTAGGGGGCCGCTGTGCGTTCACCCACGGCGTAGCGTGGCGCCGGCGTCAGCTGTACACGTGCGGCGCGAGCACCGCGACATCGCGCAGGTTGCGGTAACGCTCGTCGTAGTCGAGGCCGTATCCGACGACGAAATCGGTGGGGATGTCGAAGCCCACGTACTTGCAGTCGATGACCACCTTCGCGGCCTCGGGCTTGCGCAGGAGCGCCAGCACCTCGATCGACTCGGCTCCGCGGGATCCGAAGTTCTCCAGCAGCCAGCTGAGGGTCAGGCCGGAGTCGATGATGTCCTCGACGATCAGGACGTGCTTGCCGTTGAGGTCGGTGTCGAGGTCCTTGCGGATCTGCACCACGCCGCTCGACTTGGTGCTCGCTCCGTAGCTCGAGACCGCCATCCAGTCCATCGGTGCGTGGAACGGCAGCGCCCGCGCGAAGTCGGCCATGACCATCACGGCGCCTTTGAGCACCCCGACGAGGACGAGGTCCTTGCCCTCGTAATCCTCGGCGACCTGCGCCGCGAGCTGGTCGAGCTTGGCGAGGATCTCCTCCTCTGTGACGAGGATCTGTGCAAGGTCGTCCTGGATCTCCGCGGCGCGCATGGATCGATTTTAGGCGACGCGATCGGATGCTCGGTCCCAGGTTCGTCGATCGGGGAGGCATCTCCCCCTCGCGCGGCATCCGCACTACTGTGAGCGGTGATGTGGGCGGACGCCCCGACGGAAGGATTCACCATGGCTCTTGACGACATCCTCACGCAGGTGCCGATCGACGACATCGCCGAGAAGCTGGGCGTCTCGCGCGACGAGGCCAAGGTCGCGGTCGAGCAGGGCGGCGCGGTGCTGCTGGGCGGGCTCGCCCAGAACGCGCAGACGGATGAGGGCTCCGCCGCCATCCGGAACGCGCTCAAGAAGCACGAGGGCAGCTCCGGTGCCTCGAAGGTCGACGACATCGATCAGGCGGACGGCGGCAAGATCGTCGCGCACATCCTCGGATCGAAGGAGAAGGAGGTCACGAAGGAGCTCACGGAGTCGAAGGCGACCCCCGGCATCGACTTCGGCAAGCTCCTTCCGATCCTGGCCCCCATCGTGATGGGCCTCATCGCCAACGCGAACAAGGACAAGACGGCGAAGGCCGATGCCGGAGCCGAGAGCTCCGGTGGCATCGGCGACCTCATCGGCGGCCTGCTCGGCGGCAACGACAAGGGCGGCGCGTCGGGTGGCATCGGCGACGTGATCGGCGGGCTTCTCGGTGGCGGCAACAGCGGTGGCTCCGGCAGCGGCATCGACCTCGGTGGGATCCTCGGCGGCCTCCTCGGCGGAAAGAAGTAAGGCCTCAACCCACCCATCCGGCCGTCGGGCACGGACGCGGAGAGCGTTCGAGACGAGACGCGCTCAGCGGCCGGATGCGGTGAAGACGATGCGCCCGCCGTGACGAACGGCCGAGCACCCTGGCAGGTCGATCGGTCCCTGACCGCTCCAGTCGGTCACCAGTCGCGCGACCTCGACGGTCTGCGTCCTCGTGAGGCTGACCCCGAACTCGCTGTCGACGACGAGACGGATGATGCGGTTGCGCAGCGCCGCAGGGTTGGCGGCGAGCGCTGCCACGCTCACCGAGATTCCCGCCTCCGCGTGTTCGACGATGTCTTCGATCGTCTCCTGGATCATCTCGTCGAACGCCTCGGCGTCTTCCCGCAGCTGCTCGGCCGTGCGCACGAGGGCCTCGGCGATGCCAGGGCCGAGCTCGGCCTCGAGAACAGGGAGCACGCGCTCGCGCACCCGGACCCTCGCGTAGCGGTCGTCGAGGTTGTGCGGGTCGTCCCAGGGGTCGAGCGCGGACGCCGCGCAGAATGCCCTCGTCGTCTCCCGCCGCACACCGAGCAGCGGTCGCACCCACCGCACGCCGTCGTCGTCTTCCCGCACCGGGGCCATCCCCTGCAGACTCGCGGCGCCGGATCCGCGGGCGAGTCCGAGGAGCACCGTCTCGGCCTGGTCGTCGAGGGTGTGGCCGAGCAGCACCGCTGCGGCGCGCACATCTGCGGCCGCATCGCGCAGCACCCCGTAGCGAGCATCGCGGGCGGCAGCCTCGGGGCCGCCCTCCCCCGCGACGTCGACGCGCACGATGAGGGGGTCGAGGCCGAGCTCGGCGGCGGTGCGCGCTGCGCGAGCGGCGACCTCTGCGGAGTCGTCCTGCAGACCATGATCGACGGTCAATGACGCCGCGCGGAGCCCGAGTCTCGAGGCCTCGAAGGCGGTGGCAGCGGCGAGCGCGAGTGAGTCCGCTCCACCGGACAGAGCGACGATGACCGTCGATCCCTCGGGGAGCGCGGCGAGCGCGGTGCGCACGGCCAGGCGGATCTCGGCGATGGCGGGAGGAAGTGACGGCACGATTCCACGCTAGGGCAATCCTCCGATCCGCGTGCCCGCCGCCGTGCGCAGCGGCGTCCGGGGCTATCCTGACGCCGTGACCGACAACACGCGTGCACTCCCCTTCCGGACCGAGAGATTCAAGGCGTTCGTCGACGCCGTCGTCGCTATCGCGATGACGCTGCTCATCCTCCCGCTGATGGAGTCGGTCTCCGAGGCCGCGTCCGGTCACATGAGCACGGCCGAGTTCCTGAACGAGCATTCGGGTCAGCTGCTCAGCTTCGGGCTGAGTTTCCTTCTCATCGCGACCTTCTGGATGGGGCATCACCGCCAGTACCGCGATGTGGAGTGGATCACGGGACCGCTGCTGTGGATCAACGTCGCCTGGATGGCGACGATCGTCTGGCTGCCGGTTCCCACGGCGATGATCGGACAGATGGACACCGACGCTCTGCAGGCCGTGGTCTACATCGGAACGCTGATCATGACGCAGGTGACCACCCTCGCCGGCTGGCTCTACCTGGCGCGTCATCGCGAGCTCAGCACCGTGTCGACTCAGACCATCCGTCTGGGGGCTATCGGCGACCTCGCCGCCATCGTCCTCTTCGGCGCCGCCCTCATCATCGCGGTCGCAGCCTCTCCGAACGGGTACTACGGACTCCTCCTGCTGCTTCTGAGCGATCCGATGAGCCGCGTGCTGAATCACCTGTTCCGGAGTCGGTCGCACGAAGACGGTGCCCCACCCCTCGACGCAGGATCCTGAACGATCACGGCCTCCGAGCGTGCGAGTGCCGCAGGTAGGCTAGTCCGCGGCATCCAACCGAACTTTTCCTGAGGAGCACACGCATGGGCGCACACGACGCCGTCATCGAGATCCCGCGCGGCAGCCGCGTGAAGTACGAGGTCGACCACGAGACCGGACGAGTGCACCTCGACCGCGTGCTCTACACGACCTTCGGCTACCCGGCCGACTACGGCTACTTCGACAACACGCTCGGCGAGGACGGCGACCCGCTCGACGTACTGGTGCTGCTCGACCACGCGATCTACCCCGGCGTCGTCGTCGAGGTGCGTCCGGTGGCCGTGCTGAAGATGAGCGACGAGGCCGGCGGGGACGACAAGCTCGTCGCCGTGCTCTCGAAGGACCCGCGCTGGGCGCACATCCAGGACATCGACGACATCGCCGAGTACACGAAGAAGGAGATCGCTCACTTCTTCGAGCACTACAAGGACCTCGAGCCCAACAAGTGGGTCAAGGTCGACGAGTGGGGTGACGCCGCCGAGGCGCAGCGCATCCTCGACGAGGCGATCGTCCGTTTCGGCGAGCAGGGCCACTGATCCCGCCGCACGCATGAAGAAGACCCCCGGTACCGCACAGCGGCCGGGGGTCTTTCTTCGTGTCAGGAGTGGTCGACGCTCAGGCGGGTACTCCGCGATCGCCGAGGAAGGCCACGGGGTTCACGGGTCGGCCGCCGACGTACACCTCGAAGTGCAGGTGGCAGCCGAACGAGCGACCGGTGTTGCCCGCGTAGGCGATGAGCTGACCGGAGTTGACCCACTGCCCCGAGCGGACGAGGATGCCGCCGTCGCGGATGTGGGCGTAACCGGTGCCGACGCCACCGCCGTGCTGGATGCGGATGTAGTTGCCGTACCCGTCGTTCGGGCCGGCGTAGTCGACGGTGCCGGAGTTTGCGGCGTAGATCGCCGAGCCGCAGCCGTTGGCGAAGTCCGTGCCGTAGTGGAACGAGGAGGAGCAGCCCTTCGGACCGCACTGCACGGAGCGAGGACCGTATCCGGAGCTCTTTCCTCCGCCGTGCGGACGGCACCAGCCACCCGAGCCCTGGCTTCCGCCTCCGCCGCCTCCGCCGCCACCGGCAGCGGCTGCTGCCGCGGCCGCGGCACGCTCGGCGGCCTCGCGTTCGCGACGGGCCTTCGCCTCTGCCTCGACGCCGGCCTGGTATCCGGCGACCGTCTGGGTCGTCGCATCCTTGAGGGCTGCGAGCTGCGCCTGCATCGTGGCCAGGTTCGCCGACTGCTCGTCCAGGGCTGCCTGCGCCGCATCCGCAGCCTGCTGCGCCGCGACCATCTTCTCTTCGGCGACCTTCTGCAGCCGGTCGCGCTCGTTGCGAGCGACGACCGCCTGGTCGCTGAGGGACTGCGCGGAGTTGCGCGCCGCGACGGCCTTGTCGTAGACGGACTGGTTGTATTCGAGGAGCTTGTCCATCGTGCCGAGGCGCGCGAGCAGCTCATCGGCGTTGTTCGCCGAGCCGGCGAAGAACAGTTCCATCGACGTGTCGTCGCCGCCGTTGCGGTAGAGCTGCGCGGCGACCTGCCCTGCCTTGCGGGCAGAGCTGTCGGCGACCGCGGCCTGCTCGTCGGCCTTCGCCTGCATGGAGTCGGCTTCGGTGGCCGCAGCGAAGTAGGCCTGCTGAGCGTCGTAGAACTCCGCCGACGCGACCTTCGCCGCTTCCTGAGTCTCGGCGACCTTCTGCGTGAGCGACTGGATCAGTCCCTCGATGCGCGAGACCTCGGCAGCCTTCGCCGCCTCGTTGTTCTTCGCGCGCTGCACATCGTCCCAGCTCGGGTACGTGGCGGCATAGGCCGCCGACACACCGTTGGTGATGCCGAAGGCGCTGAGGGCGACGACGCCGAGAGCGCCGATGCCGAGGGCACCGCGACGGCTGATGCCCGTCTTGCCGAAAGCACGGCGTTCTGTCGGAGTGGGCGCGCAGCCGCAGTCCTCGGACGCCGCAGCAACTGCAGCATCCAGCGTGATCTTGTCGTTCACACGGCCCCTTCCGCCGGTTTCACAGTTGCCACACTAACAACAACTTTCACATCCGCACCAGGGGGCATCGCGGCGATCTCGCCCGCTCCCGACACCTCGATCGTCCCCCCGGAACACGCCCGGGGTGCAGCACCACGCCCTCGATTCGCGATTTACTCAAAACATCCCTTATGCTTGAGCGTCGGCAAGGAAGTCCCCCGGGACTGACTCGGCCCCATCGTTTAGCGGCCTAGGACGCCGCCCTTTCACGGCGGTAGCACGGGTTCGAATCCCGTTGGGGTCACACCTTCCGGTACAATTGAAAACAAGTATGGCCCTGTAGCGCAGTTGGTTAGCGTGCCGCCCTGTCACGGCGGAGGTCGCGGGTTCAAGTCCCGTCAGGGTCGCTCCGTGCGATGAGCTCTTTCTTCGGAGAGGGCTCTTCGTCTAGGACGCGACAGGTTCGCCGGTCGCGCGGCTCTGTAGCTCAGTTGGTAGAGCGTTCGACTGAAAATCGAAAGGTCACCGGATCGATGCCGGTCGGAGCCACACGAGTGATCGTTACAATCACTCCAGAAACCCTCGCCTAGCTTCTACATGGCGGGGGTTTTGCTTTGCCCTGGGCACGTCTGGCTCTCGCCCGCTCCCCCGGCTGTTTCGGCCCGGTTGTCGAGCACGCGGAACCCACGGTACTGAGCGAGTTCAGCGAGGCGAAGCGCCCTGGACATGCACCTTGTCCCCCGAAGTGCCTACAGACGGCGCAGTGGCCTCCATCTACGCTCATGACGAATCGCTGGATTCGACCATCGAGTCACCGGGACATTTTGAAGATGCTGATGAATGCACACCAGTCCCTGAAGATCGTTGTCACGGAGGCGCTGTCGGAGCCTATGCTCACCGCGATACCAGCGTTCGCCGAAGCCGCTTCATGTCTGGATGGCGAGGCGGTGACAGCCCAAGAGGTCTCCAGCGCACTCCACAACCTGGGTGATGGGCTTCTCGAGGAATCAGTCAGCGCGCAGCTGTCCACGAAGAATGGCTTCACCGCGCGGTGCGTGCGATGACTACCACCGGGAGCAATCTGGGCGGCAGTTCAGTGGCGACGAGAGCCGGTGTCGTGCTGATCGTGATTCACGCGTTCATGATCTCCACCGGGTTGCTCCTCATCGCGGGGATGCTCAGTGCCGCTGCGGCGTTCACAGGCGGATTGACGATCACCATCCCGTTGGTCGCCTCGTTTCAGGGCTCCTCGGAGGTGGGTACCTCGCCGGCCATGACCCTGACCGGATCCTGGTTCGCTGCCGCCGTCCTGGTCGCAACCTTGACGGTGGCGCTCAGCCTCTTGATCATCAAGATCTCGCGGCTGAGGGACGTGCGTAACTCACGATCCTGATACCCGCCGAGAACTCGTTCAGAAGGTAGCTGCCTACCGTGCCGGTGTTGTGCCGGTAGCTCAGCAGAAGCCACTTCAACCTCCAACGGAAAGCCGAATGGCCACCAGATCGCTGCCAGTCGGAGCCACAAGAGTGATCGCTACAATCACTCAAGAACCCTCGCCAGCTTCTGCATGGCAGAGAGTTCGCTTTTCCCCGGCGAGCCCACCCCGTGTCACCGTTCGACCGGGAGCCCCAAGACGAGGAGCACAGATGAGCACCCGCCGGATCGAGCTCACGATGCACAGGCCGCGCCTCGCGCTCTATGCGGGCATCAGGCCGACGCTCGTCATCGGCGGACGGGGCCAGCCGACGCAGTGGGGCGATGGCACCTGGCAGGTTCCCGCCGACCGGCACACGACCATCGGCGTCTACCTCTACAACCGCATGTGGCGTTTCGGGCAGGCGGAGCTCGTTCTCGATCCCGAGGACACGTCAGCTCTGGAATACAGAGCCCCGGTGCTCCCGTTTCTCCGCGGCCGCCTCATCCACCGCCCGCTCTGACCTTCCCGCGCCGCAAGCGCCACGGAGCGCAGGCGCCGTTCAGAGCGCGTCTTTCGCCTTCCGTGCCGTGTCGAGGGCATCGGCCGCAGCATCCGCCCGCACCGCCGCGTCCCGCCGGCTCTGCTCCGCCTCCGGAAGGTCGCGCTCTGCCCTGGTCAGATCGGCGCGAGCTCGGGAGAGTTGGGCCTCGAGTTCCGAAACACGCGCGGTGAGCTCGTCTTTCCGGGTACGCAGCTCCCTCAGCGCCGCATCACGTTCGGCGAGCTCGCGCTCGGCCGACGCCTGTTCCTTCTCGGCCATGACGATCGCGCGCTCCGCATCGCGACGGGCCCTTCGGTCTCGCAGTTCGTCCACCGCGGGCGCTGAGAGCGGCTCCAGCTCGGGCAGCTCGCCCGCGACGGCGTCGCGCACATCGGTCGCCGTCGCCGAGGGCGCGAGGGCGCGCACCAGCCGCCCTGACGCGACGGCAGACGCCGCCACCGGGTCGAAGAAGGCGGCGGAGATGCTCTGCTCGACCGCCTCGAGCGTCGACGGTGTGACACGCTCGCCCCGCGACGCGGCCAGCTCTCCCGCGGCCTGAGCGAGCTTCCTCGTCAGCAGACGCCGTTCACGGCCGAGTTTCGCCAGTGCCGCGGCATCCAGGTCGTCCTGCGCCTCGCGAAGTTCCCGAGCCAACGCCAAGGCTTCGCCCAGCTGCCCGGCCCGCTCCTGGGCGAACACGTTCACCACCCACGCCGCGATCGAGGGCTTGCGCAGAGCCATGATCCGCGACGCGAGTGCAGCCTGCCCGGCCTCCTCCGCGCGCGCCTTTCGCGAGGATACGAACTCTTCCGGAGGCCCGGAGTACAACCCCGCCGCGATCTCCTCGAACGTCGGCTCGGCCATGCGCCCACCCTACGCCGCGCTCTTGGACGCGGCGGGCATGCCGTCGACTACTCGATGGCGAGGTGATCGGCCCAGTCGGCGCTGACGAGCCTCCGCGCGCCGAATCCGCCGTCGCCGTTGCCCGGATAGAAGAAGAGCTCGCCCGCCGCCGTGCGCACCAGCAGATCGGCTCGCCCATCGCCGTCGTAGTCGGCCCCTCCCGTCGCCGCGGTGAACTCCAACCATCCACTTCCGACGACGACCGGCGGCGAGGCCCCGCCCGAGACCCGCGGGTAGAAGTAGAGGGTGCCGTTGTCGCTCATCGCCATGAGATCCCCCCACCCGTCATTGTTGAAGTCGCCGCCGACGAGGAAGTGGAAGCCGTGCCAGCCGCCGCCGACGGTCTTGGGCGTTCCCCCGAGGCCGCCGGCACCGTTCCCGGGGTAGATGACGAGGACACCGCCCGGCGAGACACCCACCACGTCCTGCTTCCCGTCGCCGGTGTAGTCGGCACCGGAGGTGACGTGCAGCATGTCGTACCAGCCTGCACCGATGCCCACCGGCGCCGCCACCCCTCCGGCACCGTTGCCGGCAGAGAACTCGAGCACACCATCCGTCCTGGCTGCGAGGACGTCCCCTCGTCCGTCGCCGTTGAGGTCGGCGCGCGTGAGGTGCCGGCGGTCGCCGGCCCAGCCACTGACCAGGGTCGTCGGAGCCTGAAAGCCTCCGGAACCCGTTCCTGCCCGCAGGCGCAGATCGCCGTTGCCCGCCACCAGCAGCAGGTCGGACCTGCCGTCGCCGGTGAAGTCAGCGGGCGGGATCGGAGGGCCGGACTCCGTGCGCAGTCCGGGGAACGTCAGGGGGATCGTCCCTCCGCGCGCGACGTTCGTCAGGCACACGAAGCCGTCGTTGATCCCGGTGTAGACGGCGCCGTTCCGCCGGACCTCGAAGTGCAGGTGGTACGCCGGCGAGTTCCCTGTGTTGCCCACGATTCCGATCTGCTGTCCACGCTCCACCCGGGTGCCGGGAGCGTAGGTTCCCGGCGAAGCCATGTGCGCGTACCGGGTGACGTAACCGCCCGGATGCTCGACATCGGTGTAGTTGCCGTAGCCGCTGTTCACCGTCCGCGACTTGATCACGCCGCTGTACGCGGCGAGGATCGGCGTGCCACCGGCGGCGGAGATGTCGATACCCTCATGCGCCCGATAGTTGCCACGGCAGCCGTCGCCGACCTTCGATTGGATGTTGCCCGAGGCCGGATACACCATCTGCCCATCGGTGGCCGCGGTCGCCGAGATGCTCGCCGACAATGACGGCACCAGCGCACCGATCACGACCGCGAGCGCGGTGGCGATCCCGATACGACCAAGACGCAGACGGGACGGACCCTTCATCTCGAAGTTCCTCTTGTTCGACGGCCCCAGGGGCGCGATGCCCACCGTCGTCACCGTAGCAGTGCGCCGCGCTGCGCCGCAGAGCGCGGCCGAGGCTCCCGCACATCCGTCTCGGGAGCCCACGGCCCGCGATCACAGCAGGTCGTACTCCCCGCCGTACGGCACGGCACTGTCCCCGGTGTCGCGCGCGTCGTACTCCACCGTCTCGACGGAGATCACGACCTGCGTCGCCGCAGTGATCAGCACGCTCACCGCGCGATTGCCCACCACGACGAATTCGACGAACCCACCGCCCGCGCGCATCGCTCCTTCCATCCGGCCTCTCAGCTCCGCGACGTCCTGGCCCTGCGCCAGGAAGAACTCTGATTCGTTGAGCGCAATCCGCGTACGCGCCATCGTCTGCACCCCGCCCTCCTCGTTGTCATTCCACTGTCGTCATGCTGCGACGGTATCGATCCGACGGCCCTTCGCAGAGGGGGTTGCGCACGGGCCGCAGAAGAGGCAGAACGCGCGCGGTGTAGCGTTCTCTCATGGGCAGACTGCGCTACGACGGGACCTCGGATCCGATCCTCATCGAAGACGCGACGCTGGCGCATCTGAAGATCGTCATCTCGACGAAGCTCCGCCGCCAGGAGAGTTTCATGATGACCTGGCGCCCCGTCACCGACGGCGTGGACAAGCGCGCCACCGTCTGGATCCACCCGGCGATCCCCCTGCAGTTCGGGTACGACGCCGCCGAGCAGCCACCGATCGATCCTCGACTGATCGCGGAGATGATGCAGGCTCTCAACGCGTCGGGCGAGCTCGTGCTCGACCATCTGATGACCTCCGTCTGACGCGCTCTGCGCGAAGGGCACGTCGGGTGTCCGGATACGCTGTGCCCGTGGATGCTGCTGCGTACCTTCTCCTCGGCCTGCCGATCCTCGCGTTGATCATCGGCGGTCCGATCCTGAAGAGCCGCCTGGGCCGCAGAGCGTCGGAGGCCGGCGCCCGAGCCGGCAAGAAGTTCGCCTCGGACCAGCTCGACGCGGCACTCACCGAACTCGGCACCACAGTGGTGATCCAGGCCGCGGAACCCCGCGCTCGCGAGATCGTGGCATCGGCGATGGCGACGAAGGAGCGCGAGTACGTCATCCGCAGCGACGGCGCCTACGGCATCCGGTTCGTCGAGCCCGATGACACGGTCGCCCGGCTCGTTCCCGTCGCAGACGGAACCCGGATGCAGATCGAGACCTTCCGCGAGTACTTCGGTTTTCCGCAGACCGTGCAGCTGTGGACCGATCTGCGTTCGCGCATCGCCGCCGCAGCGGAGGTCCGCGAGGTCGCGGTCGCCCCAGGAGAACCCGTGCGATACGTGCGCGGCGAGCCTCTCGACGACAGGAACGCGCGCTGGGTGAACGAGGCCTGACCACCCGGCGCATCGAGCGCCCTCGACCGCAGCGCCGGCGGAGCAGGAAGACGAAGGCGAAACATTCAGCAGACGCAACTAGGCTGTAGGGCGCGCCCTGCCCGCCGGTCCTCCGCCGGGTCACGGTGGTGGCGTGCGCCCTGACGACCTCCTCCGGTCCACACCGTCCCGACTGTCGGGATGGAGCCGCCGCTCCCGGTGTGGCCCCGCCAGAAAGGCAAGAAACCCATGAGCGAATCTCCCGGTACCTCCGACCGCGACGGCGAGCGCTCGCCGGACTTCTTCGACCAGCTGATCGAGACCGCGCCCCGCGAGCAGCAGGGTGCGTTCACCGTCGGCTTCCGCGGCTACGACAAGACCGAGGTCGACGCGGCGCTCTCGACTCTCCGCAACCAGCTCAAGCAGGCCGCCGCAGAGGTCGCCGAGGCCCAGGCCCGCGAAGAGGAAGCCGTCGAGGCGGTGCGGGAAGAAGAGCGCAAGGCTCGCGAAGCTCTCGAGAGCGAGCTGACGGCCGCGAACGCGAAGGTGTCCGACGCCGAGCAGCAGGTCGCCACCCTCACCTCCGAACTCGTCGACGCTCCGCAGCCGGACGGCGAAGAGGCTCCGTCGCGCCAGCAGTTCGAGGCGATCCTGCGGGTCGCCGAGGAGCAGGCGAACGTGCTCATCCAGAACGCGGCCGTGCAGGCCGACCGTCTGATGACCTCTGCCCGTGAGGAAGTGACCGCGCAGCGCGCTGAGGCCGAGGCCGACGCCGAGCGGATCACCGCCCAGGCGCAGCGTGACGCCGATCAGGTGCGCCTGAAGATGGACACCGAGTACACGGCGCACGAGGCACGCATCGAGCGCGAAGCCGCGCACGCCGCGGAGAAGGTGAACCAGGCCGCACAGGAGGCCACGGCGATCCGTACCGAAGCTGAGAAGGGCGCGGCCGCGCTGCGCTCGCTCGTCACCCGCGAGACAACCCAGCTGCGTGCCGATGCCGAGCGCGATGTGCGCGACATGAACGCCCGTGTGCTGGAGTTCGAGGAGACCCTCACCCGCCGCCAGGACGACGCGCAGCAGGAGTTCCTCGTGCTGCACAACCAGGCCGTCGCTCACGCGGAGCGGATCACCAACGACGCGAACGAGCAGGTCACGGCATCGCTCGAGCACGCCCAGCGCATCTCGGCACGCGCCGAGGACTACGAGCGCCTGACCCGCTCGCAGGCGCAGGCGATCGAGGCCGAAGCTCAGGTCCGCGCTCGCGAGACGCTCGAGCGCGCTCGCGCCAAGGCCCAGAAGATCGTCGACTCGGTCACCGGCCACACCACTGCGGTACTGCACGACGCTGAGGACCGCACCCGTCAGCTGCGGTGGCAGCAGCAGCAGCTGACGAGCTTCATGGCCGAGGTGCGCGAGCTGATCCGTCCCGACGGGATCTTCTCCGACGACTCGCTGCCCACGGAGATCACCGGAGCGGACGCGACCGCAGCGGACGCGCCCGCCGCGCCGACGTCCGCGCCCGCGCCGGTCATCGCCGACGAGGTGCCGGAGGAGACCTTCCTCGGCGACGAGGTGCTCGAGGACGAGCTCGACGACGACCGCCCGCTCGAGAAGATCACGATCGACGTGGTGGAGACCAAGAAGAAGTCCTCCAAGTAGACCCACGAACGACAGAGGCGCGAGCAGGGATTCCTGCTCGCGCCTCTGTCGTTCCCGGACTGATCACGCCCGGTGATGTCTGGGAGCTACCCCCGGCCGAACTGCGCGACTGCCGGGCAGTCGAAGGGATCTGCTCCGGCGGAGAGTCCGACCCGGTTCAGGTACTCGATGACGATCATGTAGGACCGACCGAGGCTGGTCTCCGTGTAGGGCACGTCGTTCGCCGCGCAGTAGTCGCGTACGATCTCCCGCGCCTTGGCGAGGTGCGGTCGCGGCATGCTCGGGAAGAGGTGGTGCTCCACCTGGTAGTTGAGGCCGCCCATGAGCCAGGTCGTCCACCATCCACCGCTGATGTTGCGGGAGGTGCGCACCTGCTTGGTGAAGAAGTCGAGACGGGCGCCGGGCTCGATGATCGGCATCCCCTTGTGGTTCGGCGCGAACGCGGCTCCCATGTAGACGCCGAAGACCGCGAACTGCACCCCCATGAAGGCGAAAGCCATACCGAGGGGGAGCATCATGAACACTGGCACCAGGATGAGGGCGAACCGGAGCGCGATGATGCTGAGCTCGGTCCAGCGTCCCTTGACGTTCTTCGTCGTCATGAGGTACTTCAGGCCGAGGAAGTGGAGGTTCAGCCCCTCGAGGGTGAGGAGCGGGAAGAAGAGCCAACCCTGCTTGCGGGTGATCAGCTTGATCAGGCCCTTCGCCTTGGCGGCGTCCTCCTCGAGGAACGAGATCGTGTCGACCTCGATGTCGGGGTCCTTCCCGACCTGGTTCGGGTTTCCGTGGTGCTTGGTGTGCTTCGAGTCCCACCACGAGTAGCTCATGCCGATGCTGGCGATCACGATGCGCGCGAGCTTGAAGTTCGCAGGCCCCGTGCTCAGGATCTGGCGGTGCGCGGCCTCATGCCCGAGGAACGCGATCTGCGTCAGGACGATGCCGAGCCCCGCAGCGATCAGCAGCTGGAACCAGCTGTCGCCGAGCAGGATGAAGCCGGTGATGAGGCCGCCGAGGGCCACCGCGATGCCTGCGGCCACGAAGATGTAGAACCACTGGGTGCGCTGAAGCAGGCCGGTCTCCTTGACCACCTGCGACACCTGCTTGTACGCCTGGGCCATGGGCGGGAAGTCCGCATTGCCGGAGTAAGTCTGACGAATCGGGCCCAGCGTTGCCGCGGTCGGTTCGATCTGTGTGATGGAGATGATCTTCTCCTGACGTTCGGAGCCCTCGAGCTGTGAAAGCCCAAGGCAGATGCCCAACGCTTACCTCACAGTAGCCCCGCCCACATGCGCCTTCGGGAATACATCCGCACCCCTTGACGGACCACGCTCGTTGTGCGTGAATCGCTGATTTCAGGCGCGGGCGCGGCGGGTGCGGCGACGCCAGGCCCGAGGCAGCATCGACGGAAAGACGGGCCCACGTCGGGAAGGCTGGTTCGCGTCTTCGAGCGCACGGAAGGCGTCATCGAGCGAGTCGAAGACGCCGAGCTCGGCGCCGTGGTTGTCGCGCACCAGGTGCGCGCTGCCGTCGAACTCGACGAAGCCGGCGAATTCGCCGCCGCGCGTCGCGACGTGCACATCTGTGTCGGCCTGCTTCCAGGTCAACGGATCGGACGGGGGAAAGGTGGTGGTGCTCATGGTCATGCTCATTGCTGTGTGGCGGACACGCGTGGCGCTCCGCAAGATGTGAGACCGAGGGCGGATTCCGCACGCATCGATGTGCGCGGTCCGTAATGGCCCTGATCAGTGGCGACGTGGCGGCCGAGAGGGGCGATGCACACACGCTGCTCCATAAGCATAGCAGACCGGCCCACCCGGCCCCCCATCCACGGTTTCGGCTCAGCTCGACGGCGGCCGACCCCCGCCGCCCGACCCGCCCTGGCCCCCGCCCGCAGCCGGGGTGGTCGCCGTGTCGACGCCGACCGCGAGCGTGGCCGAGTACCCGCCCTGCACGCTTCCGGTGACGGCGGCCACCTGCAGGACACCGGAGTCGTCACCGAAGACGTTGTCGCTCGCGAGCGTGATCTGCGAGAGATTCCTCGCGGAGCCGTCATACGCAGCCTCTGCGTAGACGGCCGCGCACGCCGCCTCGGGAAGGGCCAGTTGCGACGTCGCGATGGCCGCGCTCGAGTCGGTGATCGAGCCCACATCCGGGTACACCTCGAAGTGGATGTGCGGCCAGCGCCCCGAGTAGCACCCGGGGAACACCGAGGTGAACGACACTCTGCCATCGGCATCGGCGACCTGCACACCGCGCAGGTAGGTGACATCCTCCAGCCCGGAGGAGTACATCGAGTACTCGCCCTGCGCCGTGCAGTGCCACGCGTACACCGCGACGCCGGCGAAGGGGACTCCCCCACTCGCGAGATCGATCACCTGCAACGCGAACGTGAGCGGAACACCTTCGGCGGTCGCACCGCCGTCGATCGACGAGCGGATGTCCTGTCGAACGATCCCCGAGTCCTCGAGCACATCGGGACCGTTCGATCCGTCTCCCGGGTAGGGCCCTGCCGTCTCGTCGGGGATCTCGCCGACGCTCACGGCATCGCCCGCCGAGGCCCCCGACGTGGCCGTGGGCGTCGGGCTCGCCGACCCGACCGACGCCGGCGGCGCGCAGGCCGCGAGCACGACGGCGCCCAGACCCACACCCGCGAGTCCGAGCACACCGCGCCTGGTCACCAGCGTGCGGATATCGAAGGCGGCCCCCTGATCGACGATCTCCTCATCGCGTCGATCGAGCAGGCGCCCCTCGTACGCGGGACCATCGGGGGTCTGGGTGGGTTCCGGAATACTCATGATCTGTCTCCTCCTCGACGGACTGTTGCGTGTCCTCAGCGTCGCGGAGCTTCCGATCAGGAGACTTTGCCCGATCTATGCCTTGTCTATGCGCGAGGACGCGACCGGGGGGCGGAGCACCAGCACGACCACGATGCCGACGAGCACCAGGGCGGTGAGCGTGACCGGGATCGGCAGGACCGGATCGAGCAGCACCAGCACCGCACCTGAGGGCACCACCGTGTTCACGACACGGTCGGCGTTCTCACGGATGGCGATCCACCAGATGGCGAGGAGGAAGATCGCGATCGGGATCGTGACGGTGAGTGATGCCGCGATGCTCGACAGGTGGCTCTTCCCGGTCAGGACGTCGAGCTCCACCTCGATCCCGGCGGAGAAGGCGGCGGCCGCCCCGAACACGAAGTAGTGCGTGTAGCCGTAGCGGAGCGAGCGTCCGAAGCTCGTGATGGCGCGCTGGTGCGGCGGCCAGAAGTAGATCCACCACAGCGACGCCGTGACCACGAGGGTGAGCACCGAGATGGCGATCAGCGGCCCGAGGCTCTCGACCTTGTCGAGGGCGTCGATGATCGCGTTGGCGGAGGCGAGCAGGCTCTCTCCGAGCACGATGAGCGTGAACAGCCCGTAGCGCTCGGTGATGTGGTGTGGATGCCACGGAGTCTGCCTGCGGTACTCGGCGAACACCGGGACGCTGATCTCGGCCAGCACGAAGAGCACGAACGCGACGATCTGCAGCGGGCCCACCGGGATCAGCAGGAACAGGATCCACAGCACCTGGACTGCGGCGATGCCGAGAGCGTACCGACGCGTGGCCGACCGCAGGGGGCCTGCCGATCGTGACGCCCGCAACCACTGCGTCACCATCGCGACGCGCATGACGACATAGCCGAGGACGGGGAGGGTGAAGTCCCCCTCGTTGAAGGCCCCGGGGATGCCCGCAGCCAAGACGAGGACCCCACCCATCTGCACGAACGTCGTGACCCGATAGAGCCAGTCGTCCGTGTCGAACGAGGTGGCGAACCAGGTGAAGTTCATCCAGGCCCACCAGATCGCGAAGAACAGCATCGCGTAGGAGGTGATGCCGTGCAGGAAGTGCCCCTCGCTGAGCGCATGGTGCAGCTGCGCGGAGGCGATGCTCACGGCAACGACGAAGACCAGATCGAAGAAGAGCTCGAGCGGGCTCGCGGTGCGGTGCGGCTGAGAAGGGTCGCGTGGCAGCATCGGTCGAAGCTGGAAGCGCGCAGTGTCTGTATTCACGGTCACCGCGACAGAATAGCCCCGGCTCAAGGGCTCCTCGCAACCTTCTTTCATCCATTCATCAGATTTACCTTCCCGTGGCGGCGATGTTCCGCTACAGTGGTCAAGGTCTGCAGTGCCTGCTGTCAGCGATCATCGTTTGGGACGATGAGAACGCACTCCGTGATGTGGGAATCACGGGGAGTTTCAGCAGGACCCGAGGGGTCGGGACGCAGACGAAAGCCGTGAACGTGGGGTTCATGGTCTGGGGAAACTGGGGAATCACATGTCGCACTGGGTTTTTTTGCGTACATTCACGGCTCATGAGGCTTCGGCATGACTTCGGTCGAGGATGCCCTGAGCATCGCTCGTACCGGCTTCGTGCCGGTCGCAGCTCCGCGAGCCACCAAGTCGGTGACGCGCACGGTGGTCACACCGCGCCCTTCGGCGACTCTGGAACGGCGCCGTCAATGGGAGCGTCGCTATCGGATGCGGCTGCGGACGACGGATGCGGCTGTCATCCTGTTCGCGATGGGTCTGACGGCAGCGGTCGAGCTGGCCACCGGCGTCTCCGTGCCCGAGGTCCTGCGCAACGGCATCCCGCTCGCCGCGCTGTGGTACCTCATGCTCAGCGCGCTGCACACGCGGGACGCCGCGTTGTTCCGCGCCAGCGCCACCGAGTACCGCGGCGTCGCGCACGCCACCGGACTCGCCTTCGGGATCATCGCCATCGTGGCGGTCCTGCTCGCATGGAAGTCGATGCAACTGACGCTGCTGCTGGGGCTGCCCGTCGGTGTGCTGACGCTTCTGGTGACCAGGTGGCTGTGGCGCCACTGGCTGCAGAAGCAGCGCACCCAGGGGAGGTTCGCCTCCCGCACCCTCGTCGTCGGCAACAGGGACGACGTGGAGTATGTGGTCCGCACGCTGCACCCGATCGGCGCATCCGGGTACCAGGTGGTCGGCGCGACGCTCCTCGACGGCAATGCGCGCGACATCGTGATCGACGACACGAGGTTCCCGGTTCTGGGGAACGTGAACTCCGTGTCGTCGGTCGCGGCCGAGGTCGGCGCCGACACGATCATCGTGGCGAGCCGCCCCGAAGGCGAGCCGGAGTTCGTCAAGCAG
The DNA here is from genome assembly GCF_049896645.1 of Microbacterium sp. DWRC1-3. Lineage (NCBI taxonomy): Bacteria > Bacillati > Actinomycetota > Actinomycetes > Micrococcales > Microbacteriaceae > Microbacterium > Microbacterium sp. DWRC1-3. The sequence continues at coordinate 369,450 of NZ_JAFCUS010000002.1, read as the reverse complement.
CTGAGCTGGCAGCTCGAGGGAACCGCTGCCGAGCTCGTGCTCTCCAGCCGGCTCACCGACGTCGCGGGTCCGCGCATCTCCTTCGCGCCCGTCGAGGGCCTGCCACTGATCCAGGTGCAGATCCCGACCTACGAAGGCGGACAGCACCTGCTGAAGCGGGCACTGGACGTCGCCGTCGCCACGCTCGCGCTGATCCCGATCGGCCTGCTGGCGCCTGTCCTCGCGCTGCTCATCAAGATGGACTCGCCCGGTCCCGTCTTCTTCTTCCAGGAGCGCGTCGGCCGTGACGGCCGCCGCTTCAAGATGGTCAAGTTCCGTTCGATGAAGACGGACGCCGAGAAGCAGCTCGCCATGCTCAAGGAGCAGAACGAGGGCGCAGGTCTCCTCTTCAAGATGAAGGACGACCCGCGCGTCACCCGTGTCGGCAAGGTGCTGCGCAAGCTCTCACTCGACGAGCTGCCGCAGTTCTGGAACGTGCTCATCGGCGACATGAGCGTGGTCGGTCCTCGACCGCCGCTGCCGAGCGAAGTCACCGCCTACGACGGCACCGTCTTCCGTCGCCTGTACATCAAGCCCGGGATCACCGGCCTGTGGCAGGTCTCCGGACGAAGCGACCTCTCCTGGGACGAGAGCGTGCGCCTCGACCTGCGATACGTCGAGAACTGGTCCGTGATGAACGACCTGCAGATCATGTGGCGTACCGCCAAAGTCATGGTGCAGCCCAGCGGGGCATACTGATCGGATGAGCAATTCGAACCGCCTCACCATCGCGATGGTGGGGACCCGAGGAGTGCCCGCGGCATACGGCGGTTTCGAGACCGCCATCGAAGAGGTCGGACGCCGGCTCGCGGACCGCGGTCACGACGTCGTCGTGTACACCCGTGGTTCCGAGCGGCGTGAGAAGGAGTACCTCGGAATGCGGGTCGTCCACCTTCCCGCGGTCCCCGTCAAGCAGATCGAGACGTTGAGCCACACGGGGCTGTCGGCCCTGCATCTCATGTTCCGACGCCGGCCCGACGCGACCTTCGTCTTCAACGCCGCCAACTCGCCGTTCCTGCCCCTGCTCCGGATGCGCCGAGCACCCGTCGCCCTGCACATGGACGGGCTCGAATGGCGACGCTCGAAGTGGGGACCGCGCGGCAAGGCCTACTACCGCTGGGCCGAGCAGTTCGGGGTGCGCACCGCCGATGCTCTCATCGCCGATGCGCCGGGAATCGCCGACTACTACCGGCACCAGTTCGATGTGCCCACCGAGCTCATCCGCTACGGCGCCCCCATCCTCGATCAGCTGCCCGAGCGCGGAGTCGCCGAGATGGGGCTGGAATCGGGCGGATACCACCTCGTGGTGGCCCGGTTCGAGCCGGAGAACCATGTGCTCGAGATCGTGGAGGGCTACCGCGACAGCGACGCGAAGTTGCCTCTCGTGGTGGTCGGCTCCGCACCGTACAGCGCGGGATACACCCAGGAGATCGAACGCGTGGCCGATGGTGACGAACGGATCCGACTCGTCGGCGGCGTGTACGACCAGGAGCTGCTCGACGCGCTCTATGCGAATGCACTCACGTACGTGCACGGCCACTCCGTCGGCGGAACCAACCCGTCGCTCCTTCGCGCGATGGGTGCCGGCACCGCCGTCATCGGCTTCGACGTCCCCTTCAACCGGGAGGTGCTCGACGGCAACGGTTGGTTCTTCTCCGATGCTGCCGACGTCGCCGAGCACGTGGTGTCGGCAGAGGCCGACCCGGCATCGACCGAGGCCCGCGCCACGGCCGTGCAGGAGATCGCGCGCACCCGGTTCCGCTGGGACGACGTCGCCGACGAATACGAAGCACTCGCCCATCGCATAGCCGAACGCGCGACGATCCACCCCTCCGCTCGACGGGCACGTCGCCGGTCGACCGACTGGGTCCCCGCGCCTGCCGGATCGGGGGCGTGATGAGCGGCGAGAGGAAGAAGCACACCGTTCTGCTCGTGCATCCCGGCGCCGAGCTGTTCGGCTCCGATCGCATGCTGCTCGAGAGCGCGATCGGCCTCGTCGAGGCGGGCGCACGCGTGGTCGTGGCCCTCCCGAGTACCGGACTGCTCGTGAACGAACTCCGCAGCGCCGGCGCCGAGGTCGTCATCGTGCCGATGCTCGTGCTGCGCAAGGTCCTGCTGACGCCACGGGGCCTGCCGAAGCTGTTCCGCGACACTTTCCGCGGCCTGGGTGCCGCGTGGCGCCTGATCGGACGAGTGCGCCCCGACGTCGTCTACGTGTCGACGATCATCATCCCCGAATGGCCGCTGATCGCGCGGTTGCGGGGTATCCGGTCGGTGAGCCACGTCCACGAGGCCGAGGCATCGGGCAACCGAATCGTCAACCGCATCCTCTACTCCCCTCACCTGGCCTCCCACCGCACGCTGGTGAACAGTCGCTTCAGCCTGGATACGATCCGAACCGCGCTTCCTGCCCTCGCGCGTCGGTCGCACGTGGTCTACAACGGTGTCGCCTCTCCTGCGCAGCCGATTTCTCCCCGTCCTCGCACCGAGGGACCGCTCCGTGTGCTGTATATCGGACGACTCTCCCCCCGCAAGGGACCCGACCTCGTGATCGAGGCCGCAGCCCGGCTGCACTCCGCCGGGCGCCCTGTGGATGTGACCCTCCTGGGCGCAGTCTTCGAGGGGTATGAGTGGTTCGAGCGCGATCTGCGCGCGCAGGCCGCAGAAGCCGGGGTCTCCGTCGACTTCGCCGGATTCCACACCGACATCTGGCCGTTCCTCGAGAAGACGGATGTGCTGCTCGTGCCTTCCCGCATCGATGAGCCTTTCGGGAACACCGCCGTCGAGGGAATCCTCGCGCTGCGTCCGGTGATCGCCAGCGACAGCAGCGGTCTCCGGGAAGCGGCAGGCGGCTACGGCACCGCGCAGCTCGTCACCGCCGGCGACTCCGCTGCGATCGCGTCCGCTCTGACCGACATCGACACCCGCTGGGACGAGATGGTGTCGACCGTCGCAGACAGCCGTGGCGAGGCCCTCCGCCGTCACGCGCCCGAGGTGTACCGCTCGAGCATCACCACGCACCTGCTGGGCTGACGCCCCGCATGCGGGACTGACTCCCCCACCCATCCGGCACGGTTGCCACGGTCGCGCACCGCGCGGCTAGACCTGCTCGAGGTCTCCGACGGTCAGTCGCTTCTTGTTCCGGACGATGTAGATCGAGAACGGGATCAGCTGGCAGACGACGAGCGCGAAGGCGACGCCGATCAGCGGTCCCGCGATTCCCAGCACGGGCGTCAGCACGAAGGAGAGCGTGATCCCCACGGCGGCCATGCTGAGGGTGGGGATCACCTGGAAGCGGATGCCCGGCTTGTCCATGATGAACATGCCCAGCGGATACACCGCCGCGGTCATCATGATCATCAGGCCGAAAGCGAAGATCGTACTGGGACGCACGGTCAGCTCGCCCTGCGTGATGAACCCGAACAGCCACGGACCGACGAGCCACACCATCACCGTGGCGAGCCCGATGGCGACGGCGAACAGCGCCGACAGCAGGAACGGCCCCCGCCGGAGGTCGCCATCGTGCCTGCTCTTCGCGAAATGGGGCCAGAGCGCGAGTCCGCCCGCCATCACCAGTCCGTTGAGGGCGAAGAAGACCTGCCCGGCCACACCGTACTCGGCGACGTCGGTGGGGCCGCCCAGCTGAGCGATCACGTACCGCTGGGAGCCGACCGCGATCGGATAGGTGACCATCTGCGCGAGCATAGGCCAGCCGACATCCATCACCCGGACTCCCGGATACCGCCGGGGTCGCAGAACCATCCGCGCGGCCGAGGGGATCAGGGGCGACGTGGTGCGCGCCGTGATGAGGATTCCGAGCACCGAGACGAGGAAGGATGCCGCGAAGGACGCGATGGCCACGAAGGAGTGCAGGTTCTCGCCGCCGAACGTGAGCATCAGCCAGACACCGGTCATGGTCAGCGGAGAGATCAGCCCTTGGAGGAGGATCACGATGTGATTGCGGCGCTGTCCCAGCATGATCCGCGCCCAGACGCCGAGAGGGATGCCCAGGCAGAAGATCGTCACGCAGTAGAACGCGGCCAGCGAGGCGCCGGGGCGTCCTCCTGCCTCGCCGAACACCAGCTCCCAGGCCCCGGTGAGCACCAGGATGGTGTTGATCGCCATCGCCGTGGCCGCGAACATGAGCAGCACGCGCCCGACCGACGTGAGCTGGTAACGCAGCTTCTCATCCGTGCGCACGTTCTCGCTCGTCGCGACGGCGTTGACCAGCACCGCCCCGCTGCCGAGGTCGGTGAAGGTCAGCAGCGACGGGATGGTCGTCAGAAGCGTGTACAGGGCGAAGCTGTCGACGCCGGCACCGCCGATGATCATCCGGGTCGTGAGGACGCCGCAGACCAGCGCGATGACCATCGTCAGCGCACGCGCGCCGACAGCGAGAAGAGAGCCCATACTTACATCGTCACCGGGGCAGGGCCCCCAGCGTCGCGCCGTTGCCGGGGAGTCGCGATACTGAGGCGATATCAGACGGCACCGGAACCGCCACGGATCCCTGTGCGGCCGCGTACGCGGGCAGCAGCGCATAGCCGCCGTCGACCACCGGCGCGCCCTCGACGAACTGCGAGCGCCGATCCTGGCCCGTCGCTGCCGTGAACGCGGCGAGCGTGTCGGTCACCGCAGGGTCTCTCGAGACCGAGCCCTTCGACCACGCGGAGAACCACCTGGGGGTCCCCGGCGACGTGCGGTGGTAGAGGTTGCCCTCGACGCTCGACACCATCTGGGATCCGGTGTACTGCAGCGAGAAGTCCTGCACGCAGACCAGGCAGTTGCCGGCGCTCTCGGCGATGACGTTGTTCGACATCACCACGTTGCGCACGATCCACGAGGCCTGTGGCGCGTACCGGGTCCGCGGGTCGTGCCCCGGGGTGTTCGGGTCGGAGGCACGGCGGGAGTCCATCCCGATGCTGATGTTGCGGTTGCCGTTGCCGACGAACGTGTTGTTCCAGATCTTCACGTTGCCGGAGTTGAGCACGAACAGACCGAACTCGCCGTTGCGGGCGATGACGTTGTCGGCGATTACGGCCCGCTCCGAGAGTTCGACCATGACGCCGTGGCCGGTGTTGCCGATCACGTCGTTGCCGGTGAACGCGACGTCGAGCACGGACTCGTCGAACCACGGGCCGCGCCCGTCATTGCCGGTGAACGCGCTGTCCTTCACCGTCACCCCGCGGGTGCGCGTGACCTTGAAGGCTCCTGACACCGGCGAATGGTTGAAGTGCTCGGCGTTGTTGCCGACCGAGAGCATCTGCGTCACCGTGAGTCCGTCCGCCTGCGACGCACCTCCGCCGAGCAGGCCGTTGCCGATCAGCGAGACGCGCGTGAGCGTGGTCGCCGGCGCCCAGGAGTAGAAGCCCGTGGTCGAGTTGTCGCGAATCGTCACGTCGGTGAGCGAGACGTTCGGGGCGGCTGCGACCACGGTGCCCATCTGCGGAACGCTGGTGGCGTACCGGCGCACTCCGATTCCCCTGACCTCGGAGCCCGCCGAGCGGATCGAGAGAGCCTGCGTGAGCACGCTCGCCTCGACCGACTTGCCCGTCGGGTTCGTGCCGATCACCAGACGCTTGGCGGAGTCGTCGACGAAGAAGGTGCCTTCTTCGACCTGCGATGCGGAGGCCACCTCGCGCAGCTGCACGCCCGCGACCCAGATCTGGTCGGGGTGCGCGGCCATCGGGTGGGCCGGGTCGACGAACCGCCAGTCCGCCGCCGTGTTGTCCGGAGCGCCCTTGGTGTACGTCGGGCTCGCGTCGAGAGCCGTGTTCCAGCCATCGACGACCCACGCGCTTCCCGAGGCCTTCCAGCCGGTGACCGGCTTCGCACCGTCGAGCCACACCGACTCGTTGGGTGCGGGTTGGATGGTGACCCGCTTCTGCGCAGGCACCACGATCTCCTCGTGGTAGGTCCCGCCGCGAAGGACGATCGTGCCGCCGTTCGGGACGACCCGCAGCGCGGCAGCGATCGTCTTGACGGGTGAGTTCTTGGTCCCCGACGCTCCATCGAATCCTGCGGGAGCGACGTAGACGGCCGTTGCAGGGGCGTCATAGGAGAGCGTCCCCGGCGCCTTGGCACCGGGTTCGCCACGCACGCCCTCCGGCGTGACCGGGGGTACCGGCTCCGTCACCGGGGGCACCGGCGTGGGCGTGGGCGTGGGCGTCGGCGTGGGCGTCGGCGTCGGCGTCGGCGTCGGAGTCGGAGTCGGAGTCGGAGTCGGAGTCGGAGTCGGCGTCGGAGTCGGCTCGGTCGTCGGCTCGGGCGACGGCTCGGTCGTGGGCTCGGTCGTGGGCTCTGGCGACGGCTCGGTCGTGGGCTCCGGCGACGGCTCGGTCGTGGGCTCCGGCGACGGCTCCGGCGACGGCTCGGTCGTGAGCGCGGGCGTGGTGACGGTGACGTCGTCGATGCCGACCGGCACAGCGGTGCGGGCCCCTGAGGACGTGTAGAGCGCGAACGCGTAGCCGCCTGCGGCCTGGATGCGGGCGTCGGAATCGTCGGTGTACGTCACCTGCCAGTCGCTCGGCTCGGCAGCGCTCGACTCCCAGGCCTTGGCGCCCAGTTCCACAGGACTCGCACCGGTGACGCTGAGCGCGACCGTCATGGTCGTGCCGCTCGTCACCGTGAGGGGCAGCTTGCGCTCGCTGAGGTGCTGCACACGCATGAGGTCGGAGAGCCGCACGATCGAGACATATGCCGAGCCGTCGGGATGAACGCGCACGCGCACACCATAGGAGTCGGCGCCGGAGACCCGAACCGCTTGAGAGAGGTAGAGCGGCCCTCCGACGGGAAGCTCGGGCACCGTCAGCGAGAAGCGGCTGTCCACGTCGCCCGCAGCGACGCCGTCGAGAGTGGCTCTGGCGGTGATTCCCGGCTTGCGGCTGGCGAGCTGGGCCTGTTCGCCCGACACGCTCGCCGTACCTTCCACCACACGCCATGCGCCCTCAGGAGACGAACCCCATCCCGAGCCGACCGTGCGATCCATGTCGTCGTCGATGACCGGGGTGTCGGTGGACGCCGCACGCTGGGAGAGGGGCACGGCGTCGTCTGCGAGCGCCGACGCGGGAACGGCCGTCAGCGCGGCGGTGACCGCCAGGACAGCGCTCAGTGCGCCGGCGAGGACCCTTCGAGGGTGTCGGTGAGGCGGAGTGGAGGTCTCACGTGATGCGAGATCGAGGAACGGAGTGGACACGATGTCACCGTCTTCTGGGGCAGATTCATGATCACCCCGCATCTCCGCCGCAGTTTAAACCCCGGCAGCAAAGAGCGAGTCCCCCTCGCAACTCATGAAGAATACCCGGCTACCCGGGCAAAGACAAACGGACACAGCGTCTCACCGATATGCTGCGCTGCTGCGTCTTCCGCGCCTGACCCGACGACGCCTCAGTCGCTGTAGTACTCGCTGCGATGCCGATCCGGGCGGGCGCGGTTGAGCACCGTGCCGAGGATGCGCGCGCCACCCGACTCGAGCGACTTGATGCTCTTCGCGAGCGCGGCACGACGAGTCTTCGTCGCGTCGACGACGAGGATCACGCCGTCTGTCTGGGTTGCGAAGAGGTTCGCATCGGCCACGCTGAGGATCGGAGGAGAGTCGATCACCACGTAGTCGTACTCCGCCGCGGCGAAGTCGAGCAGCTGCGCCATGCGCGCCGAAGTGAGCAGCTCTGCGGGGTTCGGAGGCACGGTGCCCGCGGGCAGGATGTCGAGCGTGCTGTCGGCCACGCTGTGCTTGGCGACCTCGAACTCGACCTCGTCGAGCAGCACGCTCGTCAGCCCGATCGAGCCGTCGATGCCGGCGTGTTCGTGAGCCCGCGGCCGCCGCATGTCGGCGTCGATCAGCAGCACGGAGTTGCGCAGCCCGGCGAGGGTCATGGCCAGATTCACCGAGACGGTCGACTTGCCCTCGGAGGGCATGCCCGACGTCACCAGCAGCACCTTCACCCGCGAGGAGACGTTCGCGTAGGCGAGCGCCGAGCGGATGCGACGGAACTCCTCCGAGGTGTGGCCCAGTGGCTCCTGGGCCACGGCGATGCCTCGCATGGCCAGCAGCGGAGACTTCGAGACGACGCCCAGCACAGGATCGCCACCCGCCTCGGTCAGCGTCTCCTCGGTGCGCATGCGGGTGTCGAGCACACCGATCAACGCCGCGATGGCGAGTCCGAGGACGGCACCGAGGAAGCCTCCGAGAAGGGCATCCCGAGGCTTGCTCGGTGTGAACTGGAACTCGGGCACGACGGCGTCATCGATCACCTGCGCGGTGATCGTGGACTCGCCCTGCGGGTCTTTGGGCGCCACGTCCTTGACCACGATGATGAGCTGTTCAGCCACGGCGTCAGCCAGCTCGGCGGCCGCCTTCGCGTCATCGGTGATCCCCGTGATGCGCAGTGTCACGGTGCTCTGCGGGATCGTGACCTCGATGTCGCGCGCGAGAGCACGCGGCGTCGTGTCGAGACCGAGCTCCTCGATGACGGGATCGAGCACCCGCGAACTCGTCGCGAGCTGCGCGAAGGAGAGCATCTGGCTCTGCGTGTACACCGAGCCCTGATTGAGGTCGGATGCGCTGGTGCCCTGGTTGAGAGCGAAGTACAGCGAGGTCGTCGCCTGGAAGAGCGGAGTCTGCAGAGAGGCGTAACCGTAGGAACCTGCGGCCCCGACGACCCCGAAGAGCACGACCATCCACCAGAACTTGCGCAACGAGCTGGCGATGACGCGCAGACTCACCCGGCTCTCGCCCATGACTCCCCATTCCCCCCTGAGACTTCGATTCTAGAGGAGTGTTCTCTTCGACGACTTCATGATTGCCCAGGCACTGCTCTGCGCCCTGCTGCAGGCGCGAACGGATCGGCTGATCCCTGCCGCAACTCCGAAGGCACTTCACGCGCTCCGCGCAGCATGTCGGCGTCACGGGCCCACGTGATCGCGAGCCCCACGCAGAACCAGAGGAACATGCTGTACTGCGTGATGAGCGCGACGACCACCAGGCTCGGCAGCTGGCCGACGACGGCGATCGACGCCGGACTCCGGGTGGAGCGCCGCACGGTCATGATCGCCGCGCAGACGAGGGCCGCCATGATCAGAAGGGTCGGCACATAGCCGTACCGGAGCAGGGTGAGGACGAGCGCGTTGTCGACCGAACGTGCGAAGTAGCCGAGGTAGTAGTCGCCCGACACGAGCGAGTGCCAGTCGCCCGGGTTGCCGAACAGCTGCACCTGCTGGAGGAGGACGAGCAGATCGGTGCGATAGTCCGCGCTGCCGCCGGCTTCCTCCCCCGCCGCCCCGAAGACCGAGTCGATGATCGGGATCGCGATGGCGGTGCCGATGACACCGGCGACGACGACGGAGATCCGGAACTTCCTGGACACCCCGACGATCAGGAAGGTGGAGAGCACGAGCGTCAGCACGAGGGTGAGCTGACCGGCGCGACTGAAGGTCAGCACGGTCGCCACCGCGAGGATCACCACCCCGCCGATCTTCGGGATCAGCCGCCACTTGGTCGCCACGACGAACGCCGACGACATCGCCAGTGCCGCGCCGAGGGCGATCGAGTGCCCGAAGGCGCCCTCGACCCTCAGCACACCGCCACGCTCTTGGAGCGGGCTCCACGTGTCGTAGACCACGCCTGATCCGGGGATCAGGACGAACGGGTTGAACGAGGTGAAGAACTCGACGATGCCGAGGACCGCCGCGACGATCGCGACCACGGCGATCGTCGACGTGACCCACTCCGCGCCGATCCGTGCGAGCACGACGCGACCCCAGAGGTACGGGATCACCCATTCGAGCAGTGCGGCGACGAGCGACGCGAGGTCGACCGTGCCGAAGCCGTACAGCCCCACGATGACGATGACGAACGCCACGACCCAGGCATCCGCAGCACGCAGCGGTACCACCGACCAGTTGACGATGATCATCAGAGCCGTGAGTAGAGTGATCGCCGCCCAGTAGAAGCCCACGTTCACACCGACCCAGAGCGGCACGAAGAAGAGCACGCAGGCCCACACCACGAAAGCGGTGCGCGGAAGCAGTCGGAGCACGAACACGACGATGGCCACTGCTGCGATTCCTCCGACGGCGAGGAGCGCGATCGGAACAGCAGTGGCCATGCGTCAGGATCTTACTGGGGCGCGGTGACGCGGAACGAATCGAACGAGACGTTCAGCGGCGCCGTCGAGCTGCCCGACCGGTTGCCGCTGAGACCGACGGAACCTGCCGCCAGCCCGGTCGCGTCCGTGGCGTTGAGCTGCCAGTTCGCCGGCTCCGTGGTGCCGGTCGCCCAGATCTTCGCCGAGATGGCGGTCGATGCGGACCCGGTGACAGACACCTTCAGGCTGTACGACGTGTTCGCCGCCCAGACGAGTCCGGGTACGGCCTGCGTCAGCAGCACCGTCCCTTCACGGTGGACCACGAGCCACACGGTGCCGTCAGGACGCAGCCACGCACGGGCGAAGTACTTCCCGGCAGCGGTCTGTCGCGCGATGACACCGATGTAGGCGCCACCGGCGGCAGGAGCCTGGTCGACGCGGAACTGCGTCTCGAGGATCGCATCGCCGATCGAGGTCGTGTTGAGCGTCGCGTGGCGGGTGTCTCCGGCGACCAGGCTCAGCTTGCCCTGGCCGTCGGCGACGGTCGCCGCCGCCTGCGAGCCCCCGGCGATGCTCCAGGCGCCGCCCGTGACCGCCGAGCCCCATCCGGGACCAGCCGTACGGTCGAACTCATCGCTCACCAGCGCGGCCGGGTTGGGTTCAGGCTGCGGGTCGACCGGCGGTGCCGTGACCGTGACCTGCTGGGTGGCGGTGTTGGTCGCACCCTTGTCGTCCGTCACCGTGAGGGTCACCGTGTAGGTGCCCGCCGCAGCGTAAGCGCGGGAACTCGTCGCTCCGGTGCCCGTGGATCCATCGCCGAAGTTCCAGGCGTAGGAAGCGATGGTGCCGTCGGAATCCGTCGATGCTCCACCATTGACGTTGACCGTCAGGCCCGTGGCCGTCGCCGTGAACGCGGCCGTCGGGGCGACGTTCGTGGGCTGGGGTTCGGGCTCCGGCTCGGGCTCCGGTGCCACCACGCCGAGGTTCTTCAGCGTGTAGTCGTCGAAGCTTGCGAGGTTGGTACCGGTCGCACTGCCCGCACGGTAGGAGAAGACGGTCGGCGCTCCGGCCGTCTGCAGTGCCGGCGTCGCGTCTGTCGTGGAGAGCTGCCAGTTGGCAGGCTCGGCGGCTCCGGCAGCCCACACCTTCGCGCGGATCGTCGTGGTTCCGGAACCGGTCGTCTCCATGGCGAGGTTGAACGTGCTTCCTGCGGTCCAGGTGAGACCGGCGACAGCGGTGCTGGCGATGGCCGTACCGTTGCGGTGGATCACGAGCCACGTGCTCCCGTCTGCTCGGTGCCACGCGAGCGCCCGGTAGCCGTTCGAACCCGAGCGGCGTGCACCGAGACCTTCGTAGGCGACGCCCGTCGACGGACCGGAGGCCAGCGTGTAGGTGATCCGTGCCGAGGTGTCGAGGAGCGACGTGCCCTGCAGCAGCATCTCGCGGGTCTCACCCGGCGAGAGGTTCACCCTGCCGACTCCGTCTGCAACGGAGGTGACGGCGGCCGAACCGCTCATGGGCGCCCAGGTGCCGCCGACATCAGCCGCACCCCAACCGCTCGAGACCACACGACCGAACGAGTCGGACGCGGCGAACACCTGCGCCTGGACCGTCACGGACTTCGTGACGCTCGCCGATCCGCCGAGGCTGTCGGTCACCGTCAGGGTGATGTCATGCGCGCCCGGCTGGGCGTAGGTGTGACCGGCGGTCGCGCCGGTGCCCGTCGCGCTGCCATCGCCCCAGTTCCAGGAGTAGGAGAGCGTCGCGCCGTCGGAGGCACTAGACCCTGCGGCAGAGACGTCGACGTTCATCCCCGACGCGGTCGAGGTGAAGGTCGCGACCGGATTCGCGTGGGTCGTGACGGCCTCTCGCGTGGTCGTGGCCGTGCCACCGCGGTTGTCGGTGACCGTCAGAGTGACCGTGCGCGTGCCCGCCGAGGCGTACACGTGACTGGCGACCTGGCCGGTCGAGGTCGAACCGTCTCCCCAGTTCCAGTCGTACGACGCGATCGTGCCGTCGGAGTCGACAGAGGCGGAGGCGTCCGCCGAGACCGAGAGCCCGGCACCCGTCACCTCGAAGGAGGCGGTGGGCAGCACGTTCGCCGCCTCGACCACGACGGGATTCTCGGTCGTGGTGGCCAGACCGTTGCTGTCCGTGACCGTGAGCTTGACGGTGTAGGTGCCGGCAGCCGCGTAGGTGTGCGAGGCCGTCGCACCCGAGGCCGTCGCCGAGTCGTCGCCGAAGTTCCAGCTGTAGCCGGTGATCGTGGCCGAGCCGGTCGGCGCGGACGCGCTGGCGTCGAACGCCACAGCGAGATCGGTCGGTGTCGCCGTGAAGGCGGCCGTCGGCGGCTGGAAGCCGTTGCCGATGCCGTAGTGCGTCTGCACCTGTGCTGCGGTCAGCGCGTAGGGGTATACGGCCACCTCGTCGAGGGCTCCCTTGAAGTACTTGGAGCTCGGCGCGGAGGGCCAGCTGGTGATGTTGTCACCACCGATGCGCCAGTACCCCAGGGTGTTCTCTGCGCTGGTCGCACCGGGCGCGGACGCGACGAGCGCGCCGTCGACATACAGCTTCATGCCGTCCGCGCTCTGCGTCGCCACCGCGTGGTGCCACGCGTTGTTGTTCAGCGCCGTGGAGTTCTGGATCGTCTGCGTGCTGCCCTGGTAGGTGCCGAAGATCAGGCGACCGTTGTTGGTCATGTAGAGATGACGGTCGTAGCTGGTGGAGTCACCAGAGGCCGCGTTCCCGTAGCCGATCAGCTTCCCACCGGTCGTGGTGTTGGTCTTGAACCACAGCTCCGTCGAGAACTCCGCGGGTGGGGCGACCTTGTTGGTCGATGCGACGCGGCCCGTGGAGGTGCCGGTGAAGGTCGATGCTCCTGTTGCCGTGTTCTCCACACCGGACGACGAGGAGGTCACACCCGAGCCGAACACCGGGGTGTTCGATCCCGCCCAGTCCTGCGGCGCGGTGCCCAGCGGGTAGTACAGCTGAGGGTTGTCATCGATCACCGTGTTGGTGTAGCTCGAGACAGCTCCCGACGCGACGGTCACCGACATGGCCTGGCTGCTCACCGTGTTGCCACTGGCATCCTTCGCGACGACGGTGTACTCCTGCTGCGAGCCCGGCGTAGCGGTCTTGTCTTCGAGAGTGACGGCCGGTCGCTTCCACCAGGTTCCATCGGCCGTGGTCGTGGCGACGGGCGTGGCCGTGCCGGTGCGCCGAAGCTCGTAGGTGAGCGTCAGGTCATCGCGGTCCCAGTTGGCCGGGATCGAGACCCGGACTCGTCCAGGGATGAAGGACTGTGCCGTGCCGGTCCAGTTGGCCGCCGAGAGACGAGGGCCGTCCTTGGCTCCGCCAGGAGGGTTCGTCGAGAAGCGCACGAGCCCCTCGAAGCGACCGTTGTTCACGGAACGGAACTCTCCGCCGATCGAGATCATGTTGCCGGTACCGGTGATGGAGAGTCCGGCCTGTCCCATGCCCGTCGTCACACCGACAGCCCAGTCGGGCGTCCAGGCGTACGGCGACGGACCGGGGGTTCCCGCCCAGTTCTTGTAGGTGCCACCGGCTGCCGGCTGGTTGCCGAGCGTTCCGCGAGCATCGGCCGTGTACGCCTCCGAGTAGCGGTGCGTGCGCGGGCTCTGCTCGGGGTGCAGGCTCATCGTGCCGCAGGCGTGGGTGTGGCTCGTCGTGTAGACGACCTTGCCCGTCGAGTAGACGCCGTAGTGGTCGCCGAGGCAGTCGGCGATCCAGCGGACTTGTCCGGTGCCGGCTTCCGCCGCGAAAGTTCCCTCGAGGTTTCCGGTGGCGGCGTCGGCGTAGACCCAGCCGGTGCCGTAGACGGCCGTCGAGTCGGCGGCGAGGCCGAAGATGCCGGCCTTGCCGGAGTTGCTGCCCGTGTTCGAACCGTTCTTCACGGTCTGCGGCAGCGCCCAGGACGAGTCCACGGCACCGGTCGTCTTGTCCAGCGCGACCGTGCCGCGCATGGTCAGGTCGCCGTTCACCTGCGAGAAGCGACCGGCGGCGATGACGTTCTGACCCGCGGGGTCCATGACCATCGCATCGACCTGGAGGTCGGTCTGCGGAGCCCAGTTCAGCAGGGCGCCGTTGGTGGCGCTGAAGGCGGCGAGGTTCTTGCGGGCGGTGCCGTTGCCCTGGGTGAACAGACCGCCCACGTAGACACTCGATCCGGAGGCCGCGAGGGCGTAGACGCCACTGCCGCCGATCGACGGCGAGAAGCCGGGGACGAGCTGGCCGGTCGTGGCGTCGAGGGCCGCGAAGTTCCAGCGTGCCTGGCCGTTGACCGAGTTGAACGAGCCGCCGATGTAGATGCGGGTGCCGTCGGGCGACGCGGCGACGGCCTTGATCACGCCGTTCACCTGCGGGGCGAACGAGAGCAGCTGACCCGTGTTGATGTCATAGGCGAGAACGTTGGAACGCGCCGTCAGGCTGGTGCCGGGTGCGGCCAGGGGTGCACGGGCGTTGTCGAACTTACCCACCGCGTACACGGTCGACCCGATCATCGCCTGAGCCCAGACATAGCCGTTGTCGATCTGCACCGTCGGAATCGGGTCGGACGTGACGACGTTGTCGTCGCGCTGCAGCAGGGGCGGTGGCGTCGACGGGACGTCTGCCGACGCCGCCTGCGCGCCCAATGTCGTCATGCCTGCGACGAGCAACGCCGCCGTCACGACAGACGCAAGCGCGCTCAGCGCCCGCCTCGTGGTCGATGTGTTCCCCATAGTGACTCCCCAGCCGCCAGTTTTCTTCTTTGAAAGTGAGTTAGTGCAAGAACGAAATACCGAAATGTTGCGATGGTGCGCGTGTGCGAGCGTCAGGAAAGCTGGCCGGCGAACGTCGCCACCGGCTCCCCCGCCGCGTAGTTGACGCTGATCTTCACCGAGCGCCCCTGCGTCGGATCGAGCATGAACACATAGGTGCCGGTGGTCTTCGCACCGGCGGCGAGCTCACCCTGCAGGGGCTTGTTCGGGCCTGCAGTGGTGGCGACCCCGATGTCACCGTCGTCTGTGACGAGGCTGACCACCGCGGAGTCGACGCTCTGTGCGCGCTTCGAGTCGTTGGCGACCGACAGTGTGACGACGACCGCAGACCCGGCGTACTCGCCGGGTGTCTTGGGCTCGATCGTGGTGGTCGAGATCTTGTCGATCGTGACGACCACGTCGGTGGAGAGAGTGATCGGGGCGTCGAGCGCCCCGTTCTCCTCCGTGAGAGCCGGGCCCTCGGTGGGGCCCTCGGCCTCCGCGTCGGCGGGCGGCGTCCAGTCGGTGGTGCTGGTGCCCTCAGGCGCCGGCGTCTCCGACGCGTCTGGCGCTGCGGTGCAGCCAGCCGTCACGAGTGCGAGCGCCACCAACGGCGCGACGAGTATCGCGCGTAGCGATCGCGAAGTGCCGTCCCCAGAACGGCATGATGAAACGTTGAACACTGCAGCTCCCCAGAACCCAGATTCCCCATCCCAAAGCCCCCTCGGCTTCGGGTCCCCTTCAACCGCGCAGAACGCGGCGTCGGCTAATCGTAGTGCGAGGAGCGGAATATCGCAAGTGTTCACTCAGGACGAATGGCGCCGATGTCCTCCGAGTTGAGCGAGGATGGTCGCGACGGAGGCCTCGACCTCCGCGACCGTCTCCAGGTGTCCGCGGCTTCCGTGGCGATCGGCGATGCTCGTCGGATCGACGGTCGTGCGGCCGCCGAAGAGCTGCCGCAGGCGGGCGCCGACGCCTCCGGACGGAGTCAAGGGAACGGCTCGCGAGCGGGCCCGGTCGAGATGGGCGACATACTCCGCCACCCGATCGGGCGCGGACGACGCGAAGCCCTCGCCGAGGTGGGCGGCTTCCTTGATCGTGAACATCCAGTCACGGGACCGCGGCGCGAGTCGCACCAACTCGCCGCGGATGTCGCGCGATGCCGTGAGCACGATGCTCGCCTGCTCGATCTGCTCGATCGTGACCGGCGTCGCCTGGTGCGCCTGGGCCTGGGCCTGCCACTGCGCGTCGTCATGCAGCGACGCCACGGCGGAGCAGATCGGATCGCCGTCGTTGACCCGGACACCGGCGCTGCTCACGGAGAGGGGGGAATCCGCCCCGAGTCCGCGCCGCAGTGCGAGTTCGGCCAACGGCGATCGACAGACGTTGGCGGCGCAGACGACCAGGATCCTCTCGTCGGTCATGCGGACGCACCGAGCCTTCCGATCTCGCGGAACCACTTCACCGCGGCGAGCGCGAGGAACAGGACGGCGGCGAGGCAGAGCGCGCCGTAGCCGAACAGGAATCCCGGGGTCCACCCCCACAGCACGAACACGAGGCACACGAGGCCGAAGTCGGTCGGCAGCAGGATGAGGGAACGCACCAGGGTTCCCCCGCCGCGCTCATGAGTCGACGCCACCGCATGCTTGCCCTTGAGCAGGTCGTTGAGGAGCATGCCGGAGAAGGTGGTCGTCGCGACGATGCTGAACACGATGGGGATCAGCAGAAGCAGAGGCGTCTCCGGAACGACACGGTAGAGCCCGATCAGCACGGCCAGATGCAGCGAGGCGATCTTGAGCGTGTCGATGAAGTGGTCGAGCCACTCGCCCTGGGGGCTTCCACCCCCACGCAGACGTGCGACCTGGCCGTCCGCGGAATCCCAGGCATACCCGAGCACCAGAAGGAGGGCGATCAGGAGTCCCATCGGCACGTTCACCGGCCCGAAAGCGATGAGACCGATCGCGACGAACGAGTGCACCGCGCTGATGATCGACACCTGATTGGGGGTGAGCCCGATCCGATAGGCGACGGCGGCGAGCACCCTCCCGATGCGGCGGTTGACGTACACCGAATACGCGGGCGCCCCGCGGGCATGCCCCTTCTGCGCACGCGCGAGACGATGGTAGGCGTCTACGACCATTTCCTGCCCTTCTGGACCGATGTGTGCGTCCGTGCGATCCGGCGAGCCTCGCGCACACCGCGGAGGTAGGCCCGGATCGGCGCGGCCGACTGGATCAGCTGTCGACGTCCGCCGCGGAGGATGACCTCCCTGGCCGTTCGGGGAATCGAACGGCGCCAGCGCTGCACGGCCGCGTCATCGAGATGGCGCACGGCGTACAGCATCCGGTTGCGGATGTTGTAGTAGTAATAGCCCTCGGATTTCGCCCGTGAGGTCTCGGGCTCCGCGCGCTGCGTCCCTCCCTCGTCGTGCACCGCCCTGGCGTCTTCGACGAGCATGAGGGAACCGCCGGCTGAGACCACCCGACGCGAGAAGTCGACGTCTTCCCAATACAGGAAGTAGTCGTCATCGAAGCCGCCGGAGAGCTCCCACACCTCGCGCGTGATCCACAGGCAGGCCCCGCTCAGCCAGGGCTCGAACGGCTGGGTGTCGCCCTCGACGCGCTTGCGACGAGCGCGCATGGTGCCGTCGTGGAGCAGAAGGTCGATCCCGGCGAACCACGTTCTTCCCTCCGAGTCCGTGATCATCGGCGACGCGAGCGTCGTGCGCGAGGCTGCGGTGGCAGAGGCGAGTCGATGCAGCGAGTCGCGGTCGATGTGCGCATCCGGGTTGATCACGAGCACATCGGTCGCCCCTTCGGCGAGCGCACGCGTCACTCCGAGGTTGACGCCGCCACCGAAGCCACAGTTCGCCTCCGGCTCCATCAGCATCCAGTCGTGCTCGCGCGCGATGTCCTGCGCGGCGCGACGCTCGTCCGCGTTCGACCAGTTGTCGACGACGATGACGAGAGCGTCCTGCGCGATCGCTCGTGCTTCCCGCTCGACCGTCACCAGGTTGCGCTGCAGAAGCGCGGCCGAGGCGTAGTTGACCACGACCACGGCAAGCCGTCCGTGCACGATTGACACGCGATCCTCCCCCCGGATCCGGCTCGCGGATCGCCTCGGGCGCCGGTCGAATTCCCCAGAGTCGCGACCGACGTCGACTCCCAGGACAAAGACTATACGCGAGCCCGCTCCGCAGACCGGTCTCAGGGGTTCACGATACGATGAGCCGGCGTCGGAGTCGAGGCGCGCTACTGCCATGGGGATGGGGCGGATGACCAGGGGACCGGAATCGAACGACATGATCGCGGTGACGATCGGCGTACCTACGTATCGGAGGCCGGAGCTTCTGGAGGCACTGCTGCGCACGCTGCCGTCGCGCATCGCGGAGTGCGACGACCTCGGCATCGCGGTGGACGTGCTGGTCGTCGACAACGACCCTGCAGGCTCTGCCCGCGAGGTGGCCGCAGGCGCGGACCTTCCGGTGCGCTACGTCGTCGAGCCCGCACCGGGCATCGCCGCAGCCCGCAACCGGATCCTGGATGAGTGCGTGGATCGCGATCTGGTCGCCTTCATCGACGACGACGAGATCCCCCGGGAGGGATGGCTCTCCTCGCTCATCGAGGTCTGGCGCGAGCACGGGGCCGACGCGGTGATGGGTCGCGTGATCTCGGTCTTCGACGAGGACGTCGATCCGTGGCTGCTCGCATCCGGAACGTTCCGACGACCGCCCAGGCAGACGGGCACCGTGCTGCAGGTGGCCGCCGCCGGCAACCTGCTCCTCGACCTGCGGTCCATCCGCCGGCTCGGGCTGCGCTTCGACACGTCCCTCGGCCTGGGTGGTGGCGAGGACACTCTCTTCTCCCGCCAGCTCGCCCAGCGCGGTGGGTTGATCGTGTGGTGCAACGAGTCCGAGACCGAAGACCTCGTGGTCGCCTCGCGGCTGAGCCGATCCTGGGCGGCGCAGCGCGCGTTCAGCTCGGCGAACGCCGGCACTCGCATCCAGCTGCAGTTGACCGAGGGGAAGGCCCGGCGCGGCGTCCTGCGATTGCGGGCTCTGATCGGCGGTGTCGCGCGGATCGTCGTCGGCGGTCTGCGGAGGACCTTCGGAGCCCTCACCTCGAACATCACCCACCACGCCAGGGGGACCCGCCTGGTGCACCGCGGCCGCGGTACGATCGCCGCCGCCCTCGGCCGCCGCTACGACGAGTACCGTCGCCCATCGGAGGATGACACGACCATGACCGATACCGGATCGACCATCCGCGTGATGCAGTCGCTGGGCGCTCCGCGTCCGACGACGAACCCGTACAACAAGATGCTCGATGAGGCACTCGGCTCCACAGAGGGCCTCACCCGTCTGCGCTTCTCCTGGGGCACGGCCCTCTTCGGGCGCTACGACGCCTTCCACTGGCATTGGCCGGAGGCGAAGCTGCACGGGTCCACGTGGTGGAAGTCCACGGGCAAGTTCCTGCTCACCGCAGCACTCGTGTTCCGCCACCGCCTCTCGCGCCGCATCGCTGTGGTGCGCACGGTTCACAACATCGAGCTTCCGGACGACAATGCGCCGCGGCTGTGGCTGCTGCGCTTCATCGATCGCCACACCGACTACCGGATCGTCATCAACGAGACGACTCCGCTCGCGCCCGGCACCCCCCACAGCCTGATCCTGCACGGCGACTACCGCGGCTGGTACGCGAAGTTCCCCGCGGCGGAGCGGGTGCCGGGTCAGCTCGGGTCGTTCGGTGGAATCCGTCGCTACAAGGGGCTGGAGGGCTTCATCGACGCGTACGGCGAGGCGGTCGCCGTCGAACCGGCACTGAGCCTGCGCATCGGCGGACGCCCGTCCACCCCCGAGCTCGGAGACGACCTCCGCGCACGCACCGCAGACCTGCCCGGAGTGTCGCTGCACCTCGACTTCCTCAGCGACGCCGAACTCGTCCAGCTCGCCACATCATCCGACCTCATCGTGCTGGCCTACCGCTTCATGCACAATTCCGGCAGCGTCCTCGCCGCCCTGTCGATGGACCGCCCGGTGCTCGTCCCCCGCAACGAGGCGAACGAGGCTCTCGGACGCGAGGTCGGCCAGGAGTGGGTTCTGATGTACGACGGCGACCTCGACGCTCCTACGGTCGTCGAGGCCTGGCGTGCCGCGACGACGCTCACGGGCTCACCCGATCTCTCCCGGCGCGACTGGGCCGACGCCGGTCGAGCGCACGCCGATGCGTTCCGCGCGGCCGTGCGGGTGAAAAGACGCGGCGCGAAGCACTAGAGCGCCCCGACCGTCGTCGGCTCGAGGTCAGATCGCGGGCAGCAGTCCTCGCGCCAGGGATGCGACCATGATCTGCGTCGTGAAGTGCTGTTCCACCTCGATGCGGCCGTTCTGCCCGAGCTCTGCGGCGTGCGCCGGATCATCGAGCAGGCGGAGCACGGCGAGGGCGAGCTCCGCCGGATCCTCCGGGGGGACGAGGTGTCCGGTGCGGCCCTCGCTGACGTACTGGTGCATCCCCGGCGTGTCGGTGACGACGACAGGACGGGCCGTCGCGAGTGCTTCGAGCGCCACGGTCATCCCGGAGGCGTGCAGGTTCGGTCTGGTCGGTATGACGACGACGCTCGCGGTCGCGTAGAGGTCGCGGAGTTCCGCGTGCGGCAGGTGCCGGACGACCTGCACCCCCTCAGGCGGGGCGAGGTCCGACCGCGTCTGCACCACCGCTTCGGTCTCGGGACGGATCGCGAGGATGCGAGTGAGCGCCGCGAAGAGGGTGGCGGGATCGCGATCCCTGTCGTTGCCCACGCTCACGATGCGCGGACGGGCCGGATACGGCCTCGGAACGAAGAACGCGCTGTCGATTCCGAAGGGCACGGCGAACACCCGAGTCGCGCCAGACCCCAGCATCCTCCGCACGGGCTCCACCTGAGCTTCGCTGAGCACCCACGCAGCCTCGGCCCGCCCCAGCATCGAGACCATCCGCGTCGGCGCATCGCCGGTCTCTGCCATGTCCGTGAGCCAGATCACGCCGGTGGCGAATCGGGTGCGCGGATGGGTCGTCTGCATCCGATAGGCCGTGTTCTCGTCCCAGGTGAGCGCGAGCCCGTCGACGGGCCGCGGCCCGACCGCGAATCGAGCACGGGCTCGAGCGATCCGGCCGGGTGGGGCGAGATCGATCAGCTCGACGTCGGCATGGTCGCGCAGCGCGTCGAGGCCGTAGGGCCAGATGCTGGGCACCTCTCCCCTGGCGTGGCTCTGCTCCCAGGTGCGCACCGACTGTTCGGCACGATGCACCCAGGTGAGAGACAGCGAGGGACCGCCCTCGGATTCCACGAGCCAACTATGGACCTCCCCAGGCGTCCTGGCAAGAGGCGTCACCGCCGACAGCCCTGACGGCGATGCCGCAGGAGTCGATGCCGCAGGAGTCTTAGAGCTCGCCCGGCTTCATGACCTCGACGTCGATGGCGCGGATCACGCGCTGAGCCGCGGTATCCGTCGGCGGCTCGGCGCCGACGGCCGCCCCCTTGCGCCGCCGTCGAGGCGCGTACACGACGAGGGAGTGGAACAGGAACCGGGCGAAGAAGGCCACGATGAGCGAGAGCCCCGTCGCGACGACGCTCGAGATGTGCCACGACTCGACCATCAGCGCCATCACCGGGATCCGCAGCGCGGCCTCGACGTTGTTGAACGCGAAGGAACTGGCGAAGCGGATGCCGAGAGCGCGGGCATCGGTGCGCATGTCGGCGAACACGAAGCGCTCTTGCAGCACGAAGTTGCCGATGATGGTGACCTCGGCGCCGATGATCGCCGCCCAGATGTACGGCACCCCCGCAGCAGTGAGCGCCCACATGATCCCGAGGTTCGCGGCGGCGCCGATCACGCCGATCAGCGCGAACAGCGACATCTTGCCGAAGCGCAGTCGCGCGAGGTGCTCGAGGAACATCGCGCCCTGGCGAAAGCTCGCCTTCGACGTGCCGTGTCGTCGCTCGGCGAACTCCATCGGCACCTCGGCGATGCGCAGGTCGTTGCGCGCGAGGATCTCGAGGAGGATCTTGAAACCCCGAGGCTGGAGCGTCGAGACGTCGAGGCGACCGCGGTCGACCAGGAAGAACCCCGTCATCGGGTCGGTGCTGCGAGCGAGGCGAATCGGGAACATCGCCCTGGTCAGCCAGGTCGCGACGCGGGAGACGCCGAAGCGCACCGCTGTGCCGAGCCCGCTCGTGTCTCCTCCGCCGACGTAGCGGGAGGCGGCGACGACGTCGGCGTCCCCCTGCGCGAATCGAGCGAGCAGGACGGGAAGGAGCTCGGGCGGATGCTGCAGATCACCGTCCATCACGATGCAGACATCGGAGGCCGCCGCCTCGAGGCCGATGACGACGGCGCCGCCCAGCCCTCCGGTGTTCTCGGAGCGATGGATCACGCGCACGGGGATCGGAGCATCGGCCGCGACGCGCTCGACCTCAGCGGCCGTGTCATCGGCGCTGTCGTCGACGAACAGGATCTCGGCGTCCCACCCCTCGAGCGCCACGGCGGTCCGCGCGACGAGCTCGGCGACGTTGTCGCGCTCGTTGAACGTCGGCACGATGATCGTGACCGGTGTCCCCACGTCCGCCCCCTGTCCCCCACGCGCATCGCGTGCGGCCTCCATCGTTCCACGGGATCCTGTGCAGAGAGAAACCCGAACCTGCTAGACTCTCGAACCGCGGCTGTGGGAGTCGCGAAGCGGATGGGGATCCGCTTACTGGGGAATTACTGATCTGGGGAGATCATGGGGACGCGTATCGGCTATGCCGTTGGTGCTTTCGACCTGTTTCACGTCGGGCATCTGAATCTACTTCGTCACGCCAAGCAGCACTGCGACATTCTGATCGCAGGCGTCGTCAGCGACGAGATGCTGCGTCAGGTGAAGGGCATCGAGCCCGTCATCCCGACCGCGGAGCGTGCGGAGATCGTGAAACACATCTCGTTCGTCGACGACGTCTACGTCGAGACGACGCCGTCGAAGATGGACTCGTGGCGCGACGTGCAGTTCACGCACTTCTTCAAGGGCGACGACTGGCGCGGCACCGACAAGGGCCTGCGCCTGGAGCGCGAGTTCGCCGAGGTCGGGGTCGAGGTCGTGTACTTCCCGTACACGGCGCACACGTCGAGTTCGTCGCTGCGGCGTGCGCTCGATGCGATCACCGCGGGTGCCAACGCTCCCGCGGTCGCCGCCTCACGCTGAGCAGCACGCCGCCAGGCAGTCAGTTCGCGACGCCGAGCAGGCTGCGCGCCATGCGCGCCACGTGCGGAGGCGTGTGCGGTCCGAGCCACACCGTCCACTGCGACGGCGGCTCGCTGCACGCCCACTCGACGCACCAGGCGTGCACGGCGTTCGCGAGCCGTTCGCCGCGCGTATGCGCCCTGGTGCCGTCTCCCCGCACCAGCCAGCGCACCGACACCCCATCCGGAACGTCGATGTGTCGGAACTGGATGCGAGCCGCAGCCTCGAGGATGACGACGCCCTGGGCGTCCCACGGCAGCCGCGCGGCGATGCTCGCGATGAAGCCGGCGTCAGCCGCATCGCCGGCGATGAGCACGGCACCTTCGATGTCGTCCCAGTCGGGATCCTCCAGGTGCTCGCATGCGCCGCTCATGCCCCCAGTGTAAGTAAGGGCACCCTTACTTACAAGAGATGCGCGCGGATCCGCGCCGACGGGGCCCCCCTTCGCACGAGTCCGACCATGGGCCGATCGACACTCAGCGCCACCTCACCCGAGCGGTCGTAGGCTGGGTGCATGACTTCTCCTGCCTCCGACACCATCACGATGTTCGGCGCCGACTGGTGCCGCGACTGCATCCGCACCAAGAAGCAGCTGGATGCACTCGGGGTCGAGTACACGTACGTCGACCTGGTCGCCGAGCCCGCCGCCGCAGACGTGGCGAAGGAGATCTCGGGTCGCACCAACATCCCCGTCGTCGTGTACCCCGATGCCTCGCATCACGTCGAGCCGTCGAACGCCGATGTCGAGTCGAAGCTGCGCGAGCTCTCGCTGATCTGATCCCGCGACATCGCGCCACTACACTGGCGCGATGAGCACCGAGGCTCGGTCCGAACGAGCGCCCGTCCGTCTTTCTCCGCGAACGATCGCGCTGTACGCGATCGGCTCGCTCGGGACCGGAGGCTACGCCACACTGCCCGGGCTGGTGCTGACGTACTTCCTCACCGACAACCTCGGCGTCGCCGCACTCGCGGCAGGGCTGATCGTCACGGCGGCGAAGATCTGGGACGTGCTGATCGACCCGTTGATCGGGGCCGCGTCCGATCGCCAGCTCGCGCGCACCGGCTCTCGCCGCGGGTTCATGGTGACCGGCGCGCTCGCACTCCCCCTCTTCTTCGCCCTCACGTTCGCCGTACCGCCCACCTGGGGTCCCGTCGCCGGAGCGATCAGCGTGCTGCTGGCCTTCCTGGCGACCGCGACGGCTTTCAGCTTGTTCCAGGTGCCGTACGTCGCCCTTCCCGCGGAACTGACCGGCAGCTACGACGAGCGCACGCGTCTGCTCGGGTGGCGCGTCGTCGTGCTCACCGCAGCGATCCTGCTGTTCGGCGCCGGCGGGCCCGCGCTGCGCAATGCAGGCGACGACCCGGTCAGGGGATACCTCTTGATGGGCATCGCCTCGGGCGTCGTGATCGGCGTCGGGATGCTCGTGGCCGCTCGAACCGCGGATGACGCCGCCCAGCGGACCGCGGTCTCTCCCGCGACGGCCGTGACCGCCTCGACCTGGCGAGACCAGTACATGTCGGGCTTCCGCACCCTCGGTCGCAGTCAGCCCTTCCGCGCGCTGCTGGGCACATTCGTGCTGCAGGCGCTCGCGACGGGAACCATGCTCGCCGGCGCGCAGTACGTCGCGACCTGGGTGCTGCGGTCGGAGGATGCGGTGACCTTCGTCTTCGTCGCGCTGGTGGGACCAGCGCTGCTGGCCACCCCGGGGTGGACGGTCATCGCGCGACGGGTCGGCAAGGAGCGGGCCTTCGCGATGGCCAGCCTCCTGTTCACGGCGGCAGCGGCATCACTCGTCTTCGCGGTGTGGTCGCCAGGTGCGTGGATCTACGCATCCGTCGCCGTGGCCGGCCTCGCCTATGCAGGCCTGCAGTCGTTGCCGATGGCGATGCTCCCCGACGTGATCTCCCACGACGAGCGCACGAGCGGGCCCGGCCAGGCCGGCACCTTCACCGGCATCTGGACCGCGGGCGAGACGGTCGGCTTCGCACTCGGAGCGACCGCGGTGTCGCTGACGCTCGCGGCGACCGGGTACATCTCGACCGTCGCCGGCACCACCGTCGAGCAGCCGGAGGCGGCGATCACGGGTATCGTCCTCAGCTTCAGCGTCCTGCCCGCCGTGCTGATGGGCGCCAGCCTGCTGACGCTGCGCCGGTACCGCCTGCGTCGCGCGGACATCGATGCCGTCGCCGATTCCGACGCCTAAGCTGGGATCCCGTCCGAAGGAGACGTCGATGACTTCTGCGAGCACAACCGCCACCTCCGCCACGCCCTCGAAGCGTGCGCCGAAGAGCGGGGCCCCGACGCTGGGCGAAGCCGAACGAGAGCGCCTCGACTCCGCTGTCGACGCCCTCCAGACCGGAGCCCGCACCTGGTCGGCCCTCACGGTCGCCCAGCGGGTCACGCTGCTGCGCGCGGTGCGCACGAGTGTCGCCGCGACCGCGGAAGACTGGGCGACCACGGCCGCGGCCTCGAAGGGCCTCGATGCCCGCCATCCGCTGCGCGGCGAGGAGTGGCTCAGCGGGCCGTACAGCGTGCTGGGCGCGCTCGACGCCTACATCGAGACCCTGTCTCGTCTGGCGAAGGGCGCGAACCCCCTCGACGGGATCACGCTCGATCGCGCCCCGGGAGGGCGCACACGCGTGCATGCCTTCCCGCTGACCGGAATCGATTCCTTCCTCCTTTCGGGTTTCACGGGCGAGGTCTGGCTGGAACCGGGCGTCACACCGGGCGCCGCTCGCGCGTCGGCCGGTCTCGCGCAGCGCACGCCCACCGAATCGGGCGGCGTCGGCCTGGTGCTCGGCGCGGGCAACGTGACCTCGATCCCGGTGCTGGACGTGCTCTACGAACTGCTGGCCCACAACCGCACCGCGCTGCTCAAGGTGAATCCCACGCAGGATGCCCTGGTGCCGGTCTACAAGCGCGCGCTCGCACCGCTCATCGAGCCCGGCTTCCTGCGCATCGTCCGCGGCGGCCCCGAAGTCGGCGCCCACCTCACCGCACACCCCGGTCTCGTGCACGTGCACATCACCGGCTCCGCGGCGACGTTCGACACGATCGTGTGGGGCCCGTCGAAGGGCACGGGAGCGGCGGCGACCACGCGTCGTCGGCGCGAGAACCGCCCGCAGCTGAAGAAGCCGATCACCGCAGAGCTCGGCGGCGTCTCACCGATCATCGTCGTCCCCGGCGCATGGACCGACGCCGACCTCACCTACCAGGCCGAGCACATCGCCACAATGCGTCTGCAGAACTGCGGCCACAACTGCATCGCCGGTCAGGTCGTGATCATGTCGTCCGACTGGGACCAGGCCGACGCCTTCCGCGCTGCCCTCCGACGGGCATACGCCAATGCGCCGGAGCGCCCGATCTGGTACCCGGGGTCCTCGTCGCGGATGGAGCTCGCGACCGACGCCTACCCCGACGCGCTCGTGCTGGGTGACCGGCTGCTCGTCGAGATCGACGCGGACGACGACCCGAAGGCGCTGGAGACCACCGAGTACTTCGCGCCGGTGCTGGGGGTCGTGGCGCTGCCCGGCACGGGCCAGCAGTTCCTGGACGCCGCCGTGACTCACGCCAACGACAAGCTCCAGGGCACCCTCGGCGCGAACCTGCTGATCGACCCCGCGACCGAGAAGTCGCTCGGGGCCGGCTTCGAGAGGGCGATCGCGGCACTCCGCTACGGCTCGATCGCGATCAACAGCTGGACGGCGTTCGCATTCATCACTCCCACTCTCACGTGGGGCGCGTTCCCGGGCGGGACGATCGGCGACGTGGGCAGCGGCATCGGCATCGTGCACAACGCGCTGCTGCTCGACCGGGTCGAACGCTCGGTGCTCCGCGGCCCGTTCCGCCCGTTCCCTCGATCTCTGCCGATCGCGAACGGCGGCGGGCGATTCACGATCCTGCCGAAGCCGCCGTGGTTCGTCTCCTCCCGCACCGGCGCGACCGTGAGCGAGGGGCTGACTCGCTATCGGGTGGACGGGCGCATCGCGGGTCTCGTCAAGACGCTGACGAAGGCGCTGCGGGCCTGAGGGTCAGCGCGCCGCGCGGGCGAATCTGTCGGTCGCCGCGCGGAGCGCCTTCGTCGTGCCGGGCTCGGTGGCCGCGTGACCGGCATCGTCGACCACGACGAGCTCCGCCTCCGGCCACGCCCGGTGCAGATCCCAGGCCGTCATCATCGGCGTCACGACATCATGCCGCCCCTGCACGATGACGGTCGGGATGTGACGGATGACGTCTACGCCGGCGATCAGCTGTCCCTCTTCCCACCAGCCTCGATGGACGAAGAAGTGGTTCTCCATGCGAGCGAAAGCGGTGGCCTTCACCGGGTCGGACATCGCCTCGATCTGCGCAGCGTTCGGCGTCAGCGTGACGGTCGACGCCTCCCAGGTCGCCCAGGCGACCGCCGCCGGCACGTGCACGGCGGGGTCGGGATCGAACAGTCGGCGGTGATACGCCTCGATCATGTGCGACCGCTCCAGCACCGGGATCGGCGCGATGAAGCTCTCCCAGAGATCAGGGAACAGGGCGGCGGCACCGCCCTCGTAGAACCACTCGAGCTCGACCCTGCGCAGCGTGAAGATCCCGCGGAGCACCAGCTCCGTCACGGCATCCGGGTGCGCCTGTGCGTAGGCGAGGGCCAGGGCGCTGCCCCACGATCCGCCGAACACCTGCCATCTCGCGATGCCGAGATTCTTGCGAAGGAGTTCGATGTCGGCGATCAGATGAGCCGTCGTGATGTGACGGAAGTCGGCATCCGGGGCGCTCGCGTGCGGTGTGCTCTTGCCGCAGCCGCGCTGATCGAGCAGCACGATGCGGTAGCGCTTCGGGTCGAAGAACTGCCGCTGCCACGGCGAGGTTCCACTCCCCGGACCGCCATGCAGGAACACCACGGGCTTGCCCTCGGGGTTGCCGCTGACCTCCCAATAGACGCGGTGGCCGTCGCCGACGAGCAGCTCCCCCGTCTCGTACGGTTCGATGGGTGGATACAGTGCATCCGTCTTCTTCATCATCGGCCCCCCAGCCGGTCGTGCTGACTGCTTCGTCAACGGTAGCGGACGTTCATTCGTGCGTCGGGATCACGGCGCCAGCTGGTCAGCGGGAAGGGTCAGCGTCTGCTCGCAGACCCCGAGCCCGTTCTGGTAGCCCTCGGCGAACCAGCGCTGCCGCTGCTCGCTGGAGCCGTGCGTCCAGCTCTCCGGGTTCGAGAACCCCGACTGCGCTTGGATGCTGTCGTCACCGACCGCCGAAGCCGCGTTCAGGGCGTCTTCGATCTGCTGTTCCGTCGGCGCGATCAGGTAGGGGTCGCCGTCGGCATCCGTCTGCTCCGTCATCCGTCCGAGCCATGCACCGGCGTAGCAGTCGGCCTGCAGCTCGATCCGCACGCCGTTGCTGCCGGGACCGGTCCCGTTGTTCGGGTACCGATCCATGTAGCCGGTGATGTTCTGGATGTGGTGGCCCCACTCGTGACCGACGATGTAGAGCTGCGCGAGATCGCCGGCCGATGCTCCGAACTGCTGCTGCATGAGCTGGAAGAACGTGGGGTCCACGTACACGTTCTCCTCGGGCGGGCAGTAGAACGGACCGACGGCATTGGAGGCGGTGCCGCACTGCGTCGATGTCGCGCCGTCGACGACGATCATCTCCGGCGCGCGGTAGCCCTCGACGTTGTCGCTCCAGAAGGCATCGAGCGCGACCTGTGCCCCGGCCATGCGGCAGTCGACGTCGGCGTTCGCGTCGGCACCCGTGTCGCAGTTCTCGATGGCCGACCCGCCGGCGGGCTCGCTCCCGCCGCCCGTGGCTCCCCCGCCGAGCAGCCCGGTCAGGTCGATGCCGAGCAGAGGCCCGGCGATGAGGGCGATGATGCCGAGCACGCCGACACCGGCGCCGCCCGCGATGGCTGCCGTGCGTCCGCGTCGACGTGTGGTGTTGCCCGAGATGTCGGCGTCGGGATTGAAGGTCATGCGTCGAGGGTACTCCGAGCGGAGGCCCCTCCAACGGACGTAGGCTCGGGGCATGACGACCACGATCACCATCACCGGCGCCGGCGGACAGATCGGCTACGCACTGCTGTTCCGCATCGCGGCGGGCGACCTGCTCGGCCCGGATGAGAAGGTGCGTCTGCGACTGCTGGAGATCCCGCAGGGGCTCGGCGCCGCGGAGGGTGCCGCGCTCGAGCTGCAGGACGGCGCGTTCGGTCTGCTCGAGCACGTCGAGGTGACCGATGACGCCGCGGTGGGCTTCGACGGTTGCGACCTCGCCCTGTTGGTCGGCGCACGACCGCGCGGCCCTGGCATGGAGCGCGCCGACCTGCTCGCAGCCAACGGCGGCATCTTCGGCCCGCAGGGGGCTGCCATCGCCGCCAATGCCGCAGCAGGCGTACGCGTCACGGTGGTCGGCAACCCCGCCAACACGAACGCCCTGATCGCGGCGGCTGCGGCCGACGGTGTGCCTGCGGAGCGCTTCACCGCGCTGACGCGGCTGGACGAGAACCGCGCGCGGGCCCAGCTCGCACACACACTCGGCGCTCCGGTGCACACCGTTCGCCGCGTGCCCATCTGGGGCAATCACTCGGCGACGCAGTTCCCCGACATCTCGCACGCGACCGTCGGCGGGCGACCGGTCGCAGAAGCGCTCGAGCAGATCGTGGGCGACGTTCCCGCCTGGCTCGACCAGACGTTCATCCCGCGGGTCGCCAAGCGCGGCGCCGAGATCATCGAGGTCCGCGGCTCGTCGTCCGTGGCATCGGCCGCGAGTGCCACCATCGACCACGTACGCGACTGGGTGCAGGGCACCGACGACTGGACCTCGGCCGGCGTCGTCTCGCACGGCGAGTACGGGGTCCCTGAGGGCCTGATCTCGTCGTTCCCGGTGCGCTCCGTCGACGGCGAGTGGCAGATCGTCGACGGGCTCGAGGTGAGCGACTGGGCGCGCACCAGGATCGACGCCTCCGTGGCGGAACTGCTCCAGGAGCGAGAGACGGTTCAGGCGCTCGGTCTCTTGTGAATCCGGTCGCCGCGGCGTCCGACGACAGGGCAGAATGGATGCCGGAGGTGCGCGATGAGCGAGACGATTGATCCCACGAAGACCACGGCATCGGTCGACGAGGCTCTGACGAGCCCCCTGCACCTGCCGCACGATGCTGCGACGTGCCCGAAGTGCTTCACCGAGCTGCAGCAGAACCGCAACTTCTGGACGGCGCGTCCCGACGGATCGCGTCTGGTCGGCCTCGTCGTCGCCCGCGAGGGGATGCCGTCGGTCGTCGAGCAGCGCGAAGACCTCACCCGTTTCGGTGTCCCGATCGAGGGATTCCGCCACCCTGCGCCCGACATCCTGGAGAGCTGGAACGACCGCCTCGCGCGTCTCATCTCGACCCTGCGCACGGGTGATGTGGTCGTGGTCGCGAACATCAAGGCACTCGGCCTCGACGCCGACGAGGGCGCCCGCACCGCGTCGGAGCTCCGTCGGCACGGCATCATCGTGAAGGTGCTCAGCCACGACGCGCGGCATCTGGCCGACGCGGCCGCCGCTCACTGACCGGGGCGACTCCTCCGACGCTACGGCGTCGGTGTGGGCGTCGGGCCGAACGCCGGCTCGCCTGGTGTCACACCGAAGAAGAGCGGATCGCTCGGCGACTCCTCACGCGGCAGGTACCCGTCCGAAAGGTTCGCATCACCGAAAATCAGGTCACCGAGCTCGTAGCGGTCACCGGACCAGCACTTGGTCGTCGCCGTCACGAGCACGTTGCCGTTCGTGATGAACGTCACCGTCAACAACGAGAAGTCGCCCTGCTCGCGCACGATCACATCACTCGACTGAATCTCGCCCGACCCCAAGTCCATGCCGTCGAGCTCATAGCCCGCATCCATGAGGTACTTCTGCACAGCGGCGCTTCGCTCGGCATGCTGCTCCGGGCCCACTTTCGTCGACCTGGCGAGAGAGAATTTGTAAGAACCGTCCGGGCACCCCGCCCCCGAAGGCTCCATGCCGAATGAGCCGCCCGGAGCCTCCCACGGGCCGTCGAAGATCAGCGCCTGGACGCCGTTCGTGACTTCGCGATAGTCAAGGTAGTGCTGCTTCGCCTGGGCGACGAGCTCGTCGCCGGTCGGGGTCGCCATGCCGTCTCCTTCATTCGTGCACCCGGTAAGGCCCAACGCGAGCACCGCCATCGCCGCGGTGATCCGCCAGCGCTTCGCCATCCGCCCGCCCCTTGCTGCCGTTGCCACCACGACTCAGTTCCACGCCTGGCCGTTGGCCACGATGTAGGCAATGTTACGGAAGGATTCCGAATCGCGAGCGAGGTATCCGTTGCCTTCTTCCCACCAGCCCCAGATACTGTTGCCGCCGTCGTGCGCCGCGTGGCCCGGGGTTCCGAGGCCGTCCTCGGTGCCGCCGCCCACCTTCGGCACGGAGCCGCCGTCACTTTCGAAGCTGATCGCTCCCGGCAGCTCTTCGGGGTTGGTGCCGTGTCCGAAGGAGCTGTGCTCACCATAGCGGGCGACCAGATCGCCGGGAGCCCGCGACGCGTAGACCTGCGTGCCGGAATAGTCCATCGGATCATTTCCGGTCCACGTCTGGTGGTAGCCGTCCGGCACCCCCGCCGAGCCGACCGCGATCAGATTGTCGACACCGAGGTTGTCGGGGGATCCACCCACCGCCAGGAAAGCGGTCGTGCTGCCGTACGAGTGCCCGATGACGGAGGTCGTGACGCTCGACGACACCTCGTTGTCGAGCCCTCGCAGCGTGGCGCTGAGAGTGGCGGCCCCCTCAGTAGCGCTGCCCATCGTGTGCTCGGTAAGGAGGTTGGGCGAGTCGTATCCGTACCAGGCGATCGTTGCCGACCTGGTCCCGTCGTTGTACCCGTCGGCGAAGAAGTTCAGGTCGCGTGCGCTCTGCCCCCATGCCTCGAGGTCTCCAAGGCCCGAGAACATCCCGCCGACGAGCACGTTCACGTTGGTGACGCCTTTGAGCGGGTCGACGGGGTCACCGTTCTCATCCTGAATGGTCACGCCGTACATGACAGCGGCGGTGGCTTGCGGCTGCTCGAAGGGGTTGAACATCAGCAACTGCCCCTGGAACCGGTTGATCTCGATCCCGAGGTTCTCGAACTGCGTGTCCAGCGGCTCGCCGTAGGGTCCGGCGTCGATCACTCGTTCATATGCCGCCCTGTTGGCGAGCATGCGATCGAGGTAGGGCACACCTTCGAGGTTCCCGATGAAGCCCGGGTACGTGAGACGGAGCGCATCGCGCTGCGCATCGGTGAGACTGTCCCAGATCTCCGTGACCTCGGCAGGGGTATCGGCGTTCGCCAGCGCGTCGATCGCCGAGAGGGTCGAGTCGCTGAGGGTCGAGCCGTCCGAACGGACGAGTCCGGCGATCGCTGCACCATACGCCTCGTCCCAAAGCGCGTATGCAGCTTCCCAGCTCTCCCAGAGGCCTTCGAGGGCGCTGCGTGTCGTGGCGAGCGAGCTCTGCGCGTCGGTGACGTCCTGTTCCGCGGTCGAACGCGTGCTCGCGTCGTCGTCGGGGGTGCACATCTGCTGCTGGGATCGTGCATTCTCGAGATCGGCGACCGCCGCCTCGTTCGCCGCATGCGCGGTCTCGATGTCGTCGATCAGGTCGTTCGCGGTTCTGGCATGCGTCGCGACAGCCTCACCGTAGGCCCGCACGACGTCGGCGATGCGCCCGAGTGTGGCGATGGTCGGGTTCATCCGAGTGGCGAGCAGCCCCGATTCGCGCTGCACGAGAGTGATGCTCTGGCCCCGCCCCTCGAGGCCACCGTCGATGTTGCGCAGCACGATCTGCGCGTTCCCTCCGGCGTCTGTGAGCTTTCCGAGATCGGCATGGATCCCTTCGAGCTGCCCACTGTCATACTCGATCTCCTCGAGCGTCCACCCGCGGTTAGGAGAGGTCAGCGACATAGTCGACATCCCATCCGCTACCCAGTGAGACGTCGAGGTCTTCGAATGACTCGTTGATGCTCGTCAGCCGATCGGTGATGCCGATCCCCGCGAGATGCTGCGCCCGCGCCTCGAGCATCGCCTGTCCGAGCGCGTTCTCGAGCATGACCCGCAGGCCCGTGCGCCCCGCGGGATTGCCGACGCCCGTGTCGCGCGCGGCGATGTCGTTCGCGTACATGACGTAGTCACCGACCGAGAAGCTGATCTGCAGGACGGCGCCTTCGAGTGCGCGCTTGTCGATCTCGACGTCTGACATGGCTTCCCCCCGGTTCTGCCGTGATCCACCATAGTTGGACGCTCGTACGGCACCGATGGGGAGAACTGCCCATCGGTGGTGATCCGGAGCTCGAGGGCACGAAGAAGGGGCCGACGGCGAACCGTCGACCCCTCCTCGAGACTGTTGTGTCAGCTGGCGCCGCGGTGTCAGCTGCCGGCGAGCTGCTGATCCAGGTCCTGGATCGCCCGCATCATGCCCAGCAGCGACTCCGACATGTCATTGATACCGTCGACCGCGGTCTTCAGACCCGTCGTCAGCTCCGTGTACCCCTCACCGAACTTCCCCGACGCATGCTGCGTCTTGAAGTCCTCACCCAGAAGAGTGTCCACCTGACCCTTCAACGTGTCCAACTGACCCTGAATGTCATCACGAGCCTGCGACAGCGACGACGCCACCTGCTCCATCTCTGCATAAGACGCACCGAAATCGGCCATCGTCCACACCTCCGCAAATCGAAAGAACCGGACCCCTCCGGCCCGAATAAGACCACCCTACGGGGCAGCCGCAAACACCGTCGATGGGGACAAGTCCCCATCGACCGCCTCAACTGCCGGGAGTGGGCGTCTGCCCTGCCATGTCCGGGACCGCGGGCTCCTCGGCCAGCTGCTCCCACGCGAAGGTCGAGATCATGGCGTCGCTCAGCAGCTCGATGCCGTCGAGCACCTCGGCGGGGATCACGTCTCCGTCAGGGATCACGATGGTCGACGTGAACACGAGCGCCTTGCGACGCAGCGTCCCCGGTACCGGAATGATGTACGTCACCGTTCGGCCGCCGACCCCGTCGATCGCGGGCGCACCCGCGGGGCGCTTGGCCTCGGTGGACCAGCGGACGATGTGCTTGAGGTTCTCGTCGAGGAACACCGCGCCACGCGCGCGGAATGCCTCGGTCACCCAGGCGTCGAGGTTCTCGCCGTCGGGCGCATCGAGGGCAGAGGCCGTGATCGACAACGGCAGCAGCTCCTCCATCGGCACGTCCTCCTGCCGATAGATCGCGAACACCTTGGTGCGCCGCATGCCCTGGTTGGCTTGCGCCATCATCGTGCGGAACTCGGCGTCCAGATCGGGGCGCCCGGCCTGCATGAAGATCGCACTCGCCTTGCGCACGTCCTCCTGCTGCCCCGCGTTCGTCGGGAGGTGTGTCGTCCACCCCGGGGGCAGCACGAGACGGAAGGCGGGGATGCCGAAGCGGAATTCCACGCCGAGGTCGTTCATCTCGTTCATCGCGTCTGCGCTCTCTTCGTCATGCGTTCCTTGACTTCTGGATTGCCCTCTCCCAGAGCAACCGCACTCAGCCGGGCGCTCCCCCATCCGGTGCGCTTCCAACGCTTGGCGTCGCCAGCAGGAAACGGTCTCGGGTCGAGGGCTGCGAGGGTAGCCAACTCCTGCCAGGACTTGTCGTCACCCTGCGCCTTCACTTCGCGATGGGCACGGTTCGCTTTCGCGATGCGACCGGAGGCCTTGCGTCGGAGGCTCGCGGCCAGATCGGAGAACCCCTCCATCGGCGAGTTCCTCATGTCGGCGATCCTGTCGAGCAGCGGGTCGAAGATCGCATCGAGTTCACGCGCGAGCTGCGGGGAGCGTTCGAGGAGCCGCTGCTCCTCGAACAGCCAGGCGTCGTTGACACTCATCGCACAGACGAGACACAATCTGCGCGGCACCGCACGAGTCTTCGCGTATCCACAGGTGCACCGGTCGGCCACACGCGCCAGAGCCTCTTCGAGGGACGACGCCTGAGCGGGTTCATCCGGGACGGGTTCCATCGCATCGAGCAGCAACAACGCGCCCGGCACGCCCACCTCGCGCAACAGATCGTTGCGAGCCCCGGCCGGGCGTCGTTCGACCTTCTGCCGCCACGGGCCTGCATCGTCCTCTGCCAGCAGCCCGCGCACACGCAGGGCATAGTCGACGAGAGAGCGCCGCTGCAGTGCGTGCACCTCCCGATTGAACCGTTCCACATCACTGCGCCGCATCGACTCATGCACGCCCATGACCTCAGCGATCGATGCTCGGCCGACTCGCACCGCGTCTTCGTGGATCGTCGCCACTGCCTCGTTGCGGGCGAGCAGTGCTACCTCGTCGGCTTCGAGTGTCGTCTCTCTCTTCATCCCCGCTCCTTCGACGGCATCGTGGCTCCAGTCTGCGTCATCGGCGTGGCCGACTCATCCTCGTACGCTCGCGCTCGGTGCGGGAGGGGGCAGGATGATGCCCGAGATCAGCCGGATGAGCTGCTGCTCGAACAGCACGAAAGCCGGCAGGGCGGTGCCGATCGTGTCGACGAGGATCGCCCACGATCCGTTGTTCAGACGCACCGTCCATTGCTCTACGAGAGTCGAGCCCTCGCCGTCGGCGACGCCGTTGCGACGAAACAGATAGCCGGCGCCATGCGTCTCCGTGCGCAGCGGCGTCGCGTCAGCAGCCGTGGAAAGACTCGCGCCATCGAAGAGCTCCTCTGTGGTGCCGGCGTCTTCCGAACGGGCGACGGAGATCGAGACGAGCAGGTCGCTGTAGATGCCGCGCGGAGCGAACCAGAGCTGAGTCTGCGACGGCCGCGCCTGGGCTACCAGCGCCTCGGCTGTCGCTCGAATGGCCGGCAGCTGATCCGGTCCGAAGATCGCCTGATCAGCAAAATGCTCGAGACAGGCTCGCACCCAGCGTTCAGGCGTTGCCGGATCGCGGGCCAGGTCGCTCGCGCCGGGAAGAGGAATGAACCAAGAGGCGTCGTAGTCGAGATCCCATGTGAAGGCTGCGGCCACGGTCATCGCGTGACGCCGTTGACCAGCCCTGCCGGCGAGAGTCCGCCGGACGGCGACCCGTTGCTGCCGACAGCGACGGTGCGGTCGGCCCATTTATAGCTGTTCCAGATGGCCTCCCATGTGGAATTCGACGGGGCATCGGCAATGGCCTGAAGTCCCTTGGGCAGGCTGTCGGTGAGGACCTGCTGGAACCTCGGCCCGGTCGAGGCCACGGCATCGCTGAACGCCACGCTGAACGAGCGGTTGGGTCCGAAGAGGAACCTCTCGGCCAGGCCGCTCTGCCAGTTCACGCCGTGCTGGCGAATACCGGAAACGCGGGATGCATAGTTGCCGAAGTTGTTGGCGACAGCACCGGACCACGGACTCGCGGTGCCACCGAGGCCACGCAGTCTCGTCATCTGCTGCACGGGATTGCGGAACTGCGCGACGAA
The DNA here is from genome assembly GCF_049896645.1 of Microbacterium sp. DWRC1-3. Classification (NCBI taxonomy): domain Bacteria; kingdom Bacillati; phylum Actinomycetota; class Actinomycetes; order Micrococcales; family Microbacteriaceae; genus Microbacterium; species Microbacterium sp. DWRC1-3. The sequence goes on along the minus strand of NZ_JAFCUS010000002.1, from coordinate 332,899 downwards.
CTCATCGACGAACTTCGCGTTCCCCTTGAAGATCTTGCCGAGCTTCCCGATCGGGAGGATCCCGATGATCGACATCGCGAGATCGCCCCAGCCCTTGCGCCCATCGAACATCAGGGCGACCGTGAGTGCGAGTGCGATGACGCCGACCACCAGAGCAGCGATAGCGAAGAAGGGCCCGCCGATGATGAGTCCGAGCACGGCGATGGCGAGGCCGATCCAGCTCACCCACTCGGCCACCACGGCGAGGACACCGGCGATGTTCTCCCAGGTGGAGTCCTCGCCGATCTTGTTCGCGTCGGTGAGCCCCGAGACGGCGGTCTCATAGGCCGTGTGCCAGGTGTCGTACTCGCCGTCGAACGCGTCGAGGTTGTCGTTGTGGGTGGTCTCCGCGGTGTTGAGGGTCGATGCCGCGCCGGAGGCGGCGTTCGCGAGATTCGTGCCGGCCGTCGTGCTCGCCGATGTGTCTTCGGGTGCCGGTGGGTTCAGCCGCGTCGACGTGTTGTGCGCCTGGAGCGCATCGGCGGCGTCGGCGGCATTCGACTGCGCGGTCTGCAGCTCGGTGAGGCTGGTCTGGCAGTCGGCCACGATGGTGCGCATGCGGCTCTGCGCGGTCTCGAGCGCCGCGGCGTAGTTGTTCAGCGTGGTCCCTGCCGGCTTGTAGCGGCGACCCGCCTCGTCGAGATCCTTGTGGACGTCGTCGACGACATCCTTGATCTTGTCCATCGCGTAGCCCTCGCCTTCGATGGAGCCGTCCTTGATCCCCTTGAGCGTCGCGGCGGCACTGACCATGCTGTCACCGAGCTCGACGATCTTCGTCCCCCTGTCGGCGATCGCCACGGCATCTCCGGCCACGACCTCGACGTCACGCCCCTTGTTCGTCTGCATCTGCTTCTCTCCCCCTAGACCGCGGCCGGCTGACGGCCGGCGCCCGGCGCGTTCCCCGAACCCGACTGCTCCATCGACGTCGCCATCTCGGTGTCGAGGCTCGTGACCTCGTCGACCGTGCCCTTGACGCGATCGGCGACCTCTTTGAGCTTGGTGAGCAGTTTGTCGCGGCTGTCGTTCCAGCTGCCCTCGAAGTCGTGGCAGCGATCCTTCAGACGTCCGTCGCCGTAGGGCCTGCCGACGGCGTTCTCGACGTCATCCTGCTTCGCCGCGGCCGACTCCAGCTCGGCCACGATCGCCGTGAGCTTCTCGCTGGTCGTCTGCAGATCACTGATCGGCACGAGCATGCGTTCGCCTGCCATGACCCCCTCCTTCTTTCCCGGACGCTATGACGTTACTGGGAAGCACCGCGCGACGCGATGGGGAGTAGTCCCCATCCGCGACACCTCAGACCTTCCAGCTGCTGTTCCTGCGCTTCTCCAGAATGCGCTCAGCGACCTTGATCACGTCGGCCATCGAGAGGAGCGAGAGTTCAGTGAGAGCCGCCGCACCGGGGCCGCGCTTCTGCGCCTTCGCAGCGGTGGTCCGAACCGCGGGGCGCGCGTCTCGGGAGAGCATCTCGACGAAGCTCGACCAACGCCGGAGGTCGAGTTTCGCCAGCTCGACGCGGTGCGCGCGGCGAAGACGTGAGAGTCGACGTCCGCCAGCTCTGCGCGTCGCGCTCGCCTCGTCGGCCGTGTAGTCGCCGCGACTCTGCGCCACTTTGGCCTGCTTCTGCGCAGTCACCTCGATGACTCGCGCAACCTCTTCCGCGTACGCAGGCATGGCCCGCAGGAGTCGCCGTTCCTCGGCCACCCAGCGCCGCAGGAGCACGTCACCGCACTCCGGACACAGCTTCTGCGGCATGACGCCATCGACCGCATAGCCGCATGCGCAGTCGATACCGCCGCGCTGCTGCGCCCGATGCGGACGTCCGCCGAGCTTCGCCCGCAGGAGCGAGGCTCCCACCGCGCTGCGCCCGAGCTCGTCCGCGAGGAATCCCTCGCCGCTCCTGCGCTGCATGTCGGCGACCAGCAGCTCCCAGCGCTCCTGGTCTGCCGGTCGGATCAGCGGGCGAGCGGAGGCCGCATATTCGTCCAACACCGCGGTGATCTCCGCCTCCTGAGCGGCGCGCTTCAACGCCGTCGCCGACGTCGCTCCCGGCCAGGACGGGAACGCGATGTGGGCCGCGAGTTCCCGCATCCGAGCGTCACCCGAGACTCCCGCCGCCTCATGCAGCGCGGCCAGGGGCGCATTCGCCTCCAGCACACCGCGTTCGAACTCCTCGACAGCCTCAGACGCACTCATGCTCCCAGAGTAAACGCCTGCGAACGACGAAGAGGGCCGACCGTCATGGTCGTCCCTCTTCGTGAAACCGTGCTGCTGTCAGCTGCCGGCGAGCTGCTGATCCAGGTCCTGGATCGCCCGCATCATGCCCAGCAGCGACTCCGACATGTCGTTGATACCGTCGACCGCGGTCTTCAGACCCGTCGTCAGCTCCGTGTACCCCTCACCGAACTTCCCCGACGCATGCTGCGTCTTGAAGTCCTCACCCAGAAGCGTGTCCACCTGACCCTTCAACGTGTCCAACTGACCCTGAATGTCATCACGAGCCTGCGACAGCGACGACGCCACCTGCTCCATCTCTGCATAAGACGCACCGAAATCGGCCATCGTCCACACCTCCGGAAATCGATTGAACCAGACCACTCCGGCCCGGATAACTCCACCCTACGGACAAACCATCAGGGCCGTCGATGGGGACAACTCCCCATCCCCACTGCAGCGCCCGACGAGCGTCAGGGGCGCGGGATGACGCCGGCGATGTCGATCTCGCCGTCATAGGCGAGCCACGTGAGCCATGCGGCCGGTGTCATCGTCCGCGCCTGGGCGACACTGCCGGCATCGACACCGCGCTCCGCCAGCTGATCGAGCCGCGCCAGCCAGTCGGCCTTCGTCGACGCGTCCTGTCGGGTGGACGATGCCGCCCATTCCGCCTCCCGACGCATCTCCCGAACGGAGTCCGTCTGCGGTCGCGACGGCCCGACAGATGCAGGAACCGCGGAGCGCCGGCGCACCAGGTCGCTGCGCACGGCGATGCCGATGATCAACAGCACGCTCACCGCGGTCATCGGCAGCCAGACCGCGAGGTCCTGCGGGGCGAAGCCACGCCCGTCACCGCCGCCGACCGCCAGGCGGAAGATCAGGATGCCCGCGCAGATCACGCCGACCAGCACCGCGAGGGTCTCGCCCGTCCGCGCGCTCTTCGGATCGGGCACGCGCAGCATCAGCACGATCAGCAGTACAGGGAGCGCGATCACGCCGGCGACGAGAGCAACCGAGAGCGCGGTGCTCGGGTCTGTGAACGAGTTCCTTCGATCAGCAGGTCCGAGCATCACGGCCTGCACCAGAGCGGCGACGAGTCCGATACCGAGCAGCACTCCCCAGATCACGCGATAGGCCGTGCCGGACTCGCGCTCCGGTGATGCCCCCGCCGCCGACACCGGTGGCGCACCCGCACTGGTCACGAACCGCGCGCGACGCAGATGCAGCTTCCAGAGCCGACTGAACAGCGCGGCCGCGGTCTGCGGATCCGCACGAAGCGCCTTCACGGCTTCCGTTCCGACCACCCGAACCGCGGCGTCGTCTCCGGAGAGACGGATCACAGGCTTCACTCGTCGGTATCCACGTCGTCGGCCACCCAGGTCACGGTTGATGCCATCGCATCGAAGATCATTCGCACGGCGACAGCGTACTCGTCGTCGTCCGCCGTCTCGGCACCGACGATCGTGCTGCCCGTGAGCATGAGCGCCTTCCGGCGGTTCGTGCCCGGCACCGAAATCACGTAGATGCTCTGCGCGCGATGCGTCTCATCGTCGAGTCCGGCCCTGCGGTCCCGCCAGTAGACGATCCGCCCCTCCGTGTCGAGCAGCTCGGCACCGTCGCGGATCCGCGACGTGACCCATGCGTCGAGAGGGCCGTCGGGCGAATCGATGAACGTCGCGATCATCGACAGCGCGAGCGGGTCCTTTCCTGGAGTCCTTTCCGAAGGGAGGAACACGTACTTCGCACCCGCTTCGGCCAGCCCCTTCATCGCACTGTTGAGCTGCGAGGTGAACATGCCGTCGAGGTCAGGCCGACCTGCTCGGGCGAAGGCCGGCCGGGTGCGCTGCTCGAGCTGTGCTCCCAGCTCCGGGGTCACCGGCCAACTCGCCCACTCCGCAGGGAGCAGGATCCGGAAGCGCGGCGTTCCCGAGGAGAGACCGAGCAGTTCCTCACGCAGCGACATGCTGACCCGATCCGATCGGTGCGACGACGATCCGCTCGATGAGCTCTTCGAACACCGGCATCCCCACACCGAGGTGGGGCAGACTCGGACTGGTCACGACGACCTCCAGCAGTGCGCCGTCGCGCAGCAGTTCGTAGTGCAGCGTTCCCAGGATGCCGACGTCCGGCACCTGGGTGATCGTGGAGATGACCCGACCCACTGCGGGATCGTGCTCGCGCAACGGCAGGACCTGCCGCGGAAGCGCGGCGGGTGCGAGCTCCGGCAGATCGTCGAGGGAGGCGAGATCGCTCTCCGTGGCGTAGATCGCCACGAGTGCGCGTCCTGGCAGGCCGTCAGGGCAGAACAGCAGCGTGGCGAACGCTGTCGGATCCGCGCTCGCGGTGAGGGAGATGAGTGCCTCGACGGTCTCCTCGGGGTCGCGCTCCGGCTCGGACTGCAGCGTCGCGACCTTCTCGCGCGCCCAGACTCCCGGATCCACGTCGGAGGGAACCGGCAGCAACCAGCGATCGTCGATGTCGACCTCGATGCTCCGCATCAGAATCCCCACCCGCTCGTCGTCCTGTCATAGGCGAAGCCCGCTCCGGCCTTACCCAGGTTGTCGAGGAAGTCGAGCGCGGCATTGCCGCCGGACAGCATGTCATCCATGACGCTGCCGTTCGGCGTGTTGCCGAGGAACGACCGAAGGTTGTTGAAGGCCGCGTTCGAGAGACCGGAGGCGCCGTCGCCGATCGCACCGGCCCACGAACCTTCGCTGCCGCGGAGCAGCCGGCTGAGCATCGACGGCGACTCGAGTCCGTTGAAGAAGTTCCGCATGACTGCGGTGCCGTTGCGGTTGACGGCACCACCGGCATGGAAGACCTGACCGAGGTTGCCTTCGGCGAGCACACCCGTCAATCTCGACCCGCCACGCCATCCGGCACCGACCATGTCGCCACCCATGCCGAGCAGCCCCCGACCGAGCGACGCCAGTCCCGGAGCAGCCTTGAAGCCCTTGACGAGCGCGAACGCCTTGCCGAACGGGAACACGCCGACGGCCGCCATCGCGATGTCCCATCCGTTGCCGCGGCCGCAGCTGACCTTCCACACCGTGACGGCGAGTGCGGCCAGGCCGATGATCGCCGCCGCGAGGATGAAAGGACCGCCGATGATGCACGCCGCCACCGCGAGCACGATGCCCGCGTAGGAGAGGATCGTGCCGAGAGCCTCCAGCCAGGGCAGCTGGTCATCCCACCACGAGTCCTTGACGCCCTCGTCGTTCGCGGTCTGAATGCCCGCCCTGGCCCGCTCGTAGGCCTCCCACCACGTGTCGTACACGCCCTCGTATTCGACGGCCTTGGCCTTCCAGGCATCGTGGTCGCCGTCGACGTCGGCGAGCGACGTGCGGTCATCCGTGGATTCGCCCTCTGCGGGCTCCGGGAGCTTCGAGTCGTCCTCGTAGCTGCCGGCGGTGGTCTGATAGGCGTTCCAGAGATCCTCGAGGTCGGGGATCAGCGTGCTCAGAGTCGACTTCACGCCTTCGAGTGTCCGTGCGTACTCGATGATGTGCGTGCCGCTCGGCTGGTAACGCTCGCCCGCCTTGCGCAGATCATCCTTGACGTCGGTGACGTCGCCCTTCAAGGCATCGAGGCTCTTCCCCCGGCACTCGGCGCCCAGGTCGATCGTGGCGAGCAGATCTGCGGCGGCCAGCATCTGGTCGCCGAGACTCTCGATCTCGATCCCACGGAGCTCGATCGCGGGGGCCTCCCCCTCGATCGGGATGATCTCGTACTGCTTGCCTGCGGTGGGTGTCCTGTCCATGTCAGCGTGCCCCGTTCGGTTCGACCTGCGGCGGGTTCTCGGTGGTGTCGAGGTTCTTCGCCGCCTCGAGGTCGAAGTCCGTCCACGCCGTGGCGAAGTCGACGACCCGCTCCTTCGCGCTCTCGAGCTTCGACTTCAGGGTGTCGCGCTTGTCGTTCCAGTCGCTTTCGAAGCGGCTGATCTCGCTGCGCAGGGCCGTCTCGCCGTGCGGGGCGCCGATCGCGGATTCCAGGGCGTCGCTGCGTGTACCGGCGCTCTCGAACTCCTTGATGATGTTGCCCAACGACGTGTTCAACTGCTCCAGCTGCGACATGGGGATGTTGATGTCAGTTCCCACGACGATACCTCCTCGATTCCACCGATCGACTTCTGACCACTGCGTGCGCGTCGGCTCTCATCACGACCCTCCCCACCCTAAGGAGAACCGGCGGGTTCCACGATGGGCACAACTCCCCATCGGGTCATGCCTTCCTCTCCGCCTCCACCAACGGCAGCTGGACCGTGACCTGACGGCCCGCCTGCACGAAGATCCCTCGCCCCTCCGGGAAGTCCGTGCGCTTGACCTTCGGGAACGGCACTTTGAACACGGCATCGCCGTCGAAGGCATCCGGTTTGAGGATGATGCCCTTGCGGCCGGCCTTGAAGTCCGCGATGAAACCGAACCCGCTGGTCACCTGAGTCACGTCGGCGTCGCCGATGAGAAGGTGGTCGCTGCGGTTGATCGCCTGGAACAGAGCCTTCATCTCGCGCTCCGCCGGGCTGTCCGCGAACTGCGGGACATCCTCGACGACGACGAGCAGACGCACGCCCAACGTCTCGTCGGTGGCGATCTCGGTGATCTCCTTGGCCAGTTCCTTGGCGTCCTCCGGGGTCACCGCACTGCGGGTCCACTCGACGTAGTCCTTGAGCTGCGCCCGCCGCCCGCCGAAGTGGAAGAGCTTGATCTGCGGGTCGAGCCGACGCATCGAGGTGATGATGGCCTTCAGGGCGTTGGTCTTGCCCGACGACGGCGGCCCGGCCACGACGAACGTGCCGACCGGGTCGAAGTCGCGCGCGGCCAGGGTGTCCTCCGCGACGCCGAGCACCGGGAACTCACCCAGACGATCGGGAAGGTCGCGCACCGACAGACGAGTGGGCAGGGCGCCGATCTCCGGCACCTCCCTCGCACCCGACGCGCGCAGCTGCTCCGCGAGCCGTTCCAGCAGCTTGGTCTGCTCGGCGACGTTCGGGGTGCCGCCGAGCGTCGCGATCTGGGTCTCCCGACCATCGACGATGGCGCGGCCGGGCGCCGAACGCTCGTCCAGCACGTCCTTGGGAGCGTTGAGCATCGCGTACCCGGATTCGTCGGAGAGCCGCAGGACCACGCGCCGCGACACGTTGGCGCTGACCGCGGTGGGCACGGAGCCCGAACGGTCGGCGCTCGCGATCACGTGCACGCCCAGCGGGCGCCCCTCCCCGAGGATGCGCATGAACGTCTGATAGAACGGCATGCGCGCGGTAGTGGACTCCCACTCGCTGCGGAACTGCGGGAAACCGTCGATCAGGAGCAGGATGCGCGCCTCGTCCTTACCGGTGATCTCGCGGTACTCGGTCAGGCTGGAGGCATTGGCGGCGCTGAAGCGCTTTCCACGGTCATCGAGCACCTTGGCGAGCGAGCGGAGAACGCGCTGCACACGCTCGGAATCGTCGCCCGAGATGATCGACCCGACATGCGGCAGCATCTCCAGGCTCTTGAGCGAGCCGGAACCGAAGTCGAGGCCGTACACCTCGACGTTCGAATGCGCGGAGTCGAACCCGGCGGCGATCGCGATCGTGCGCAGCACGGTCGACTTGCCCGATCCACTCGTGCCGTAGACGAGCAGCGACCCGTCCTTGTCGGGATGGAAGTAGGCCGGCTCCTGCAGCTGACGCTCCGGGACATCCATCTTGCCGAGCAGCACCTGTCCGTCGCCGAGCACGGGGAGGTCGCGCATGTCGACGGCGCCCTCCAGATCGTCGAGCCACGGGCGTCGGGGCGCCGGGATGCGCGCCTGTCGCGCCGCGTTCACGAGCGTCGCCACGATGCGCTTCTGGTCGTTGGGTCCGAGGTCTTCGTCGTGGGAGTCGGACTCCGGAGCCTGCTCGGCCTCCCAGGTCTGGATCGAGCCGAACCGGAGCTCGGCGACCTTGACCTCGGCGACCTGCACCTCATCGGTCGTCCACCCGCCCGCGTAGGCGGACTGGAAGGGCACGAGACGCCCGGGACCGGTCTTCGCGATACCGCGCCCGGGTAGCGACGGCGAGAACGTCGCCGCCACCGGATCATCGACGACGTCCTTGGAATCGGATTCGTCGGCCATACGCAGCGCGACGCGGAGGTTGGTGTTCGCGCGGAGGTTGTCCTTGATGACGCCGGCGGGGCGCTGCGTCGCCATGATCAGGTGGATGCCGAGGGAGCGACCGCGCTGAGCGATGTCGACGACGCCGTCCACGAACTCCGGCACCTCTCCGGCGAGCGCGGCGAACTCGTCGATCACGAGCACCAGCGCGGGCGGGGTCTCCGGGTCGCGGCGCTTCTCGAGCTCGAGCAGGTCCTTCGCCTTCTTGCGGTTGAAGAGGTGCTCGCGGTGATGCAGCTCCGCGCGCAAGCTAGTGAGCGCACGCCGCACGAGGTGCGGGCTGAGGTCGGTGACGAGCCCCACCGTGTGCGGGAGGTCGACGCAGTCGGCGAAGGCGGAACCGCCCTTGTAGTCGACGAAGAGGAATGTGACACGGTCAGGGCTGTGGGCGGCCGCCATGCCGAGCACCCACGCCTGCAGGAACTCGCTCTTGCCGGCACCGGTCGTGCCGCCGACGAGCGCATGCGGACCCTGCGTGCGCAGATCGAGGGTCATCGCATCGGTCTGCGACTGGCCGATGATGGCGCGCAGGTTCCCGGCCTTCTTGAGACGGGACTGGGGCGCGCCGGAGCGGTCGATGATGGTGTTGTTCTGCCGCCAGCGGTCGATCACGGCGTTCGCATCCTCAGCGACCTCGTTCCCCACGAGCGAGAGGAAGCTGACCGAGTTCGGGATGTCGGAGGAATCCTCGATCACGGTGCTCGAATCGACGACCGGAGCCAGACGCTTCGCGAACATCATCATGTACGCGTGCGAGACGCCCTCTACCTGCACCCCGTGGTAGTCCACGCCGCTGCGGACGGTGCCGACCACGGCGTCGCCGAGCCCGGCGCTCACATCCACGAAGGTGCGGCACGCCGCGGGCAGCGCTTCGACGACCGGGGCGACGAAGAGGGCGTAGACGCCGACGTCGGCACCACGCTCCAGGATCTGGGTCAGGCGGGCCCGGTCCACGGGGGCGTCATTGGTCACGATGACCAGGATCGCGGTCTGCCCGGGGAACGTGGCGTCCTCGGCCGCGCGCTTGACGTCGGTGCCGTAGCGCATCGGATCCCAGTCGGCGCCGTACGGAGGACGCGCCGACTTCGACTCCCGCGAGCGACGCAGCACGATCTCCTCGAGACCGCTGAGCAGGGCCGTGCCGGTCGAGGCGGAATCCGCGAGCGGCATCTCCTTGAACGGGTTGCGCTCGCTCGAGGTGTGCGGCAGCCACTTGAGCCAGTCGAGCTCGTTCGCCCACCCCGGCTCGGTGAGGGCGACCGTGACCAGTTCGTTCGGCGAGTGCGTTCCGAACAGCTGGACCGCGATGCCGCGCAGCGCATCGCTGGCGAGCGAGGTCGGCCCCGCGACACCGATGGACCCCACACTCTGCAGGGATTCCAGGATGGGTACGTCGGCGATCATCCGGTACCGCTCCTCGAGACGGTCGACACGTTCGACGTACTCGACGAGCGCCTCCGGAGTCTCGGTGCGCTTGATGCGGGTGCGCGCCTCGCTCTCGCACACCCCGAGCCGCATGGCGAGGAAGTTCCAGTGCTCCGGTCGGCGCGTCCACAGCAGGGGGCCGAGGCGCATCGCCTCGTCGAACACCACCGCGACGGCCGGCACCTCGTTCTGCCGCACCTCCCGCTCCTTCGGGTGCGAGTGGTAGAGCGTCTCCTCGAGTCGCTCGAACTGCTCCTCGAACGACTCCGCCTCCTTGCGCAGGCGCTGGCCGATGTTGGTCTTCTGCGAGATGAAGTTGCCGAACATCATCATCGGTGATGCGGCGGCGATCAACAGGGACGCGGGGCGCTGCGTGATGCTGAACATCGTGACGGCCAGCAGGATCGGCGCGACGAGCATGGGCCAGGGGAAGAGTCTCGACGGCTGGTCGCGCGGGTAACGCGGTTCGTCCAGCTCCTGACCTGTGAAGCGTTCCTCGACCCGGGGGCTGCGGTTGAACATCAATGCTCCCCCGCGCTCGAGCACGGGATCGCCCGACGCCGAACCGTCGAAGTCGCTGACCATGTGCACGACGAACTCGCAGTCGCCGAGCACGAACATCTGACCGGGAATGACCCGAAGGCGTTGGACCAGACCGCCGTCCACGAGGATGCCGTTGGCCGAGTTCAGGTCGACCAGCTCGACGAACGTGGTCGCGACCTCGATCCTGGCGTGGCGCTTGGAGACGAGCGGATCGGCGATGGTGACATCGTTGGCGGCGTCTCGCCCGATCAGGAAGTGCCCGATGGGCAGCGGGAACTCCTGACCGGCGGCGGGTCCGGCGACGACCGTGAGCACCGCGGCAGGACGCGCACCGGCGCCTCCCGTCGAGGCCCGGTGGGGTCCGACGTTGACCACCTCGGCGAGGAATCCGGAGCCGATCGGGGCGTCACCCACGAGCAGGTCGGGGTTGAGCATCGTGAGCTGCTCGCTGGTCGGCGGCGCCACGGAGAGGGTGAGCACATCGGCCGCTCCCGCCGCGATGCTGCGCGCCGGGTCGGTCGTGGCGATCTGTCGCGCGACATCGGCGATCGTCGCGGTCGAGTCCGCCATCACGACCACATCGGTCAGAGGTGCTGCAGGTCGACGCAGGGTCAGCTTGACTCTCATAGCTCGTCCTCACCGCGCCGAGGGCGCATCTCACTGCTCAGGGTCATACCCACTCCACCTGGAGGGACCTGTCGCCGAAGCGGACCGTGTCCCCGGTCTTCAGCTCGGCGGGGTGGCCGGCCGGCAGAGCGGTCTCGGCGCCGCCCCGCACGACCGCACTGCCGTTGGTCGACGCGCGGTCGACGACGAAGACGCCCCGTCGAGCGGGCATCACCGCGATGTGCGTCTTGGACACCGATCGCGTGTCGTCGACCACCGGAACCAGGAGCGCCTCACCCTCGCCGGGAGCCGCGCTCGGGGACCGCCCGAACAGCGTCGTCCCGCGCACCTCGATGCGCTCCCCGGTGTCGAGCACCAGAATCGCGCGGACGCCCGCAGGAGCGACGACGGGCGCTGCCGGGGCGTCGGCCGGTGCCGGCGTCGCCGCAACAGGCCCAGCCGCTGGAACAGGCTCAGCCACCGGAACAGGCTCAGCCACCGGAACAGGCGGCATCGGCGAAGCCGCCGGAGGCGCCACGTACGCCGGGGCCGGGTCCGATGCCGGAGCAGGAGCAGGAGCCGGAGCCGGAGCCGGAGCGAACGATGCCGGCCCCGGGGCTCCCGTCGCCAGCGACGGCGGCGTCGACGAGACCAAGGCCCCCGGAGCAGGAGCCTGCGCCGGCTCGACCGCCGGCCCCGACGCGGCGCGGTGCGCACCGATGACACCGCCGGAGAGACGCGCACTGGGGACGTACTCGGCCGGTGCATCGCGATGCACCGGGGTCGCCAGTGACGGCAGCGGGGCCTTCTCCTCGTGTTCGGGCGTCTTCACGCGCTTGCGCGCGATGCGCATGCGCTTCTGGTCATAGGGGTTCAGTCCGCCGCGCACGTCGACGAACCAGGTCGCCGCGGCGAGGTCGAGCCATCCGCGTCCTCGCCGCTCGATGTCGAAGAGCGGGGAGAGCATGATCACCAGCACCGGGCCGATGAGCGGCACGATGAACGAGGCGTAGGCGACGAGGTAGCGGACCACGGCGCCGCGCCAGAAGCCGGGGCGTTCGAGGGTGCGCACGTTCACGGAGCGGATCCCGCAGATCGCCTTGCCGAGCGTCACACCTTTGCGGCCGTGCAGCACGAGCTGGACCACGACGTAGGCGATCATCAGGCCTTGCGAGACGGCCGCCGCGACGATGAGCCACACCAGGTCACCGCGGGCGAAGAACTTCTCGGGGTCGAACTGCCCGGCCACCGCCTGGGCGAGAACCGGGGTGAGCGCGATGATGGCCGGGAGCGCGATGAGCACGGCCACCGTCCACTCGATCACCGCGGCGAGCACGCGCGCCCCGCGCCCTGCTGCCCGCAGGCCCAGCGACTCCGCATACGCGGGATCGGGACGCCCGTGCGCGTCGAGTCCTTCGACCTCCGGTGCGTGGTCGTCGATCTCCCAGATCACTCCTGCTCTCCCTCGACTTCATCGACGGTGTGCGCGGTGTCGAGAAGGGGCAGGTCGCTCTTGCCGACCAGGCGCGACGCGATCACGTGCTCGACCAGACGCGCACGTCGGTTGGTCGCGAAGCTGCGCTGACCGCCGCGCATACCGGGCACACCGATCCGGTCGAACTTGTCGCACACGTTGTCGAGCTTGCGGTTGAACCGGGTGACGGTCCATCCGAGTCTCTCCGCCGCCTTCGCCGAGGTCGGGATCTCACTCATGCCGGTGCCGTCCCTGCGCAGCTGCGGCTCGGCCAGCGCGAGGATGAGGAGCTTCTGGCTGAGGGTCAACGGGACGTCGCCGATGGTGGAGGCGCCACCGTCGTCGTGCTCGCGCCTGGTCGCGCGGAACGCCGGCTCTGCCGCGTGCAGCGTGAGCTCGTACGTCGTCGGACCCGCACTGAACACGACCGTGGTCGTCTCGAAGACCACGGGAAGACGTGCGCCGGGAGCAAGCCACGCCTGCACGCCGCCCGCCGAGTCGGTGACGGTCGCCGTGAGCCGCGTGCCGACGTTCGACAGCCACCACAGCCCGTCGGCGTCGGTGATCTCCAGGAAGTGGCGGTGCAGGAACAGGTTGTCATCCAGCTCGAGGTCGCCCTCGCGGCCGACGATGAACCGTCCGCCCGGACGGACGGGGAAGTACTCCCCCGCGAACTCGACGGTCACTCCGCCTTCGCCACTCACTCGACGCACCCCCGCACGGTCTCGGACGCGCGACCGTCGTCACGTCGCAGCATCACGTCGATGCAGACGGTGCCCGCACCGGCGGTGACCGCCGCGGTCGGGTCCGGCGTCTGCTGCGGAGCGACCTCGCCGGAGACGACCACCGGCGTCCAGATGTACGAGTCGCCGTCGAGCGGGCTCGGGTTCGTCCAGGTGAAGACCACCTGATCGCCCTGCCGCGTCCCGGCGAGCTCGGTCACCTTCGGCACGACATCCGTTCCGACATCCTTCGGATCGACGGCCTCCGCCGTCTCTTGCGGTTCAGGAGTGATTCCCGCGACCAGGAGGTTCAGGCCGACGATCCCACCGATCACGAGCACCACGCCCGCTGCGGCGAGCGCGATCCACAGGCCCTTGCGGCTGCGAGCCGGCTCGGCGGCGACCGGGGCAGGGGCGGGGGTGCCCGGAACCGACGGCGGCGGCACGGCGGCATCGGGCGCGACCACCATCGGTGCGCGGGCGATGGTCCGGTCATCGGCGCCCGGCGCCATCGGAGCGGCGGGAGCCGGGGTCGGCGCACGCAGCTGTGTCTGCTCGACGGACGATTCCTCGGCGACCGGCGCGTCGAAGCGCGGCATCCCCGGCAACATGGCCGGAGGGTCCTTCCGCTGCGTCGTCGCCGACGGACGGGTGAACGACGCCATGTCGGGATCGATGCTGACGATCTCCCGCACCCGGGTGAGACCGTCGCCGTCGTCATCCAGGTCTTCCGCGGGCGGGTGGTCGTCGACGATGTCGATCGGCGTCACCGAATGCGAGAGCTCGATCTGCACCTTCTGCAGCGCTCGCGCGAACGCCACCGCACTCGGGAAACGGTCGTCGGGGTTCTTCGCCATCGAGCGCTCGAGCAGCCGTTGCAGACTCTCCGGGGAGTCCGGCCGCTTCAGCGAGGGGAGCGCAGCGCGCTCGATGCGCTCGATGAGGTCGGCGCTGGAGTTGCGCTCTCCCGGTCGCTCGAACGGCGATCGTCCGGCGAGCAGTGTGTACAGCGTCGCCCCGAGTGCCCACACATCCGTGCGGGGTCCGCTCTGCGGCGGCTCGGCGAACGACTCAGGAGGCGACCACGGGATCGACATCCCCGACGCCTCGCCGGTGGCCCCCGTCGTCGACGCGATGCCGAAGTCGGTGAGCGCCGGCCGGTTGTATTCGGTGACGAGGATGTTGGCGGGTTTGATGTCGCGATGCAGCACGCCGGCACGGTGGGCCGTCTCGACGGCGCCGGCCACCTGCACGCCGACCCGGAGTGCCTCGGCGACCGAGAACGGGTCCTTCCGTGCACGGAGCTGGAGGTTGGGCCGCGGGCAGTACTCCATCACGAGATAGGGGCGGCCGTCGCCGGCGACCCCCGCCTGGTAGATCGTGACGATCGCGGGATGCGTGGACAGCATCGCCATGACGTTCGCCTCATCGGCGAACTCCTGCGCCGCACCGCTCGAGATGCGATCGGCGAGCAGGACCTTCACCGCGACTCGGCGCCGAGGCATCTCCTGCTCGTACAGGAAGACATCGGCGAAGCCACCGGTGCCCAGCGGCTCCACATACGTGAAGCCGGGGAGATCCGGCGGCGGTGAGGGGCGACGCGTCACGGGAGGTCCTCGAAGGCCACGGTGACGCCGTCGCCCAGGTCGACCACGTCGCCGGAGAGCACCAGCGTCTGCTCGCCCGGGTGCAGCCGCACGGGGTCGGCCCCCGGACGCAGCAGAGTGGACCCGTTCGTGGTGTGCAGGTCGATGACCACGACGGTGTCGCCTTCGGGTCTGACCTCGAGGTGGCTGCGCGAGATGTCCTGCTGGGGACTCTCGACCGCGATCAGGTGCGGAAGGTTCGCACCGCTCGCACGGGTCGACCGCGGACGGCGTCCGATGATCACGGTGCGGTCGAGGGCGGTCACCTGCCCCGTGGAGAGCCGGATACGACCGACGGACACCGTGGTCGGCGCCGGAGCGACTTCGAGCACCTCGGTCGGCGCGTCGTTCGCGACCGGCGGCTCCTGGCGGAGAGCACGGAGGTCTGCGGCCGAGATCGTCGCACCGTCATGGTCGCCCTCCACGACGACCGGGGCGACCGGTGCCGCCGCCGGTGCCGCTGCGCCGACGGAATGCACGGTGGCTCCCCACAGCTGGTCGAAGTCGTCATCGACGGGCGGAGCGAGCGTCACCTCCGTCGGCGGCAGGAAGGCGTCGTCGATGACGGGGAGCGGCTCCTCCGGCTCCGGCTCCACATCCGACTGCGGCTCGGGCTCGGGCTCCGGCTCCGGTGCCGCGACGGGCTCCGGGATCGGGACGACGACAGGCTCCGGTGCAGCGACAGGCTCCGGTGCAGCGACAGGCTCCGGCACCGCGACGGGCTCAGATGCGGGTGCGTCCGCTGCCGCGTCTCCGACGACCGGTGCCGGACCGAGCGCGGAGGTCAGCGGATCGGCGTCGCTCGGTTCGAGCTCGGCGCTCACCGCCGCGGCCCGCACGATGCCGCCCTGCACGGGCAGACCCACGGCGTCGGCGGGAGCCTCGACCGTGATGTCGATCTTCGTGGCACCGCCGAGGAATCGCTCGTTCCAGGTCGTGACCTCGGCGCCCGAGAGCTCGAGCGACTCCGTCCCGGTCTCCACCTGCGCGGAGACCGCCCCCCGCAGGGCGATGCGCACATCGGCGCCTTCGGCGACGGCTGCGACGAACGACGGCAGCGATGTGAACGACCCGCCCGCGTGCGTGGTGAGCACGTCGACGACGGTCGCGAGGGTCTTGTCCTCCGGCAGACGCTCCCACAGCCGGGCGACGACATCGCCGGGGACGTCGGGCGGCAGGGCGACGAGCGCTCCCGGGATGACGATCAGGTACCACTGTCCCGGTCGGTAGATGGTCTGCATCAGCGAACCCCTCCTGCTGCGGCTTCTCGTGGACGTGTGTCCTGGTCGATGTCCGTATCGGTGGCCATGAGCGTCCCCGGACGTGAGGCGACGGAGACGGCGTCGATGACGAGGACCGTGATGTTGTCCCTGCCCCCGGCGCTGACAGCCTCGTCGATGAGCACATCTGCGGCTCGCTGGGGGTCCGACTCGGCTTTCAGAACCTCGCGGATGCGCGCGTCCGGCACCTCGGAGGTGAGTCCGTCGGAGCACACCAGGATGCGGTCGCCCAGTTCGGCGGGGAACATCCAATAGTCGGCGTCGCCGGTGCTGCTCGCCCCGATCGCGCGCGTGATGATGTTGCGGCGCCGATCGGAGACGGCGTCTTCGGTCGTGAGCTCACCCGACTCGATCAGTTCCTGCACCACGGAGTGGTCGACGCTGATCTGCTCGAGCTCGCCGTCGGCGAAACGGTAGGTGCGCGAGTCTCCGATGTTGAGCGCGAGCCAGTAGCCCATGCCGTCGACCGAGGCGATGACCACACCGCTCAGCGTCGTGCCGGCACGGCCGTTGCCGGAGGTGGACAGCTCCTCCACGCTCTCCCTGGACAGGGACAGTGCATGGCGCACATCGTCGAGGGCGAGAGAAGAGCGTCCGATGTACCGCGCGAACTCGGCGATCACTGCGGCGCTCGCGCGCTCCCCGGCCTCGTGCCCGCCCATCCCGTCGGCGACGACGAAGATAGGAGCGGCCGCGAGATGGGCGTCCTCATTCAGTGCACGCCGAAGACCCGGATGCGTCGCCGATCCGGTCGAGACGATGAGTCCCGGCCTCACGCGTATCCGCCGATCGTGACGATGCGGTCGCCGATCTCGATGGCATCGCCCAGACGCACCGGCACGCGCTGCCCGGCGGGGCAGGCGATCCGCTGGCCTTCGCGGACGATGGTCATGCCGTTCGTGGAGTGCCGATCCATCACCCAACCGCCCGAGGTCTCCGCCGCCGCCTCGAAGTGCGTCTTCGAGAGCGACAGCGTCTCGTCGCGCACCGGCACGAGCGTCGCTCCCTCTTCCGGTGCGGGGTTGCGGCCGAAGACCGTGCGTCGCGACACGGACACACGAGTGCCGTCGTCCCAGGTGAATACCAGACGGTGTCCGGGAACGCTGATCCTGGTGTCTTCGAGGTCGTCCTCATCGGCGGAGACCTGAGCACTCGAGGCGGCCGGAGCCGCGGACGCGAGCGGAGGTTCCGGGGTCGCGGGCGCAGCTGCGGGGGTCTCGACGGCGAGGGGCGTCGGCGGAACGGGCGGCGCCGGGCTGACGATCGGTGCCGCGGGAGGTGCTGCGACGGGAGGCGCCGGCTGCTGCTGGATCGTCGCGTCGAGTGCGGGCTCCGGCTCCAGCGACGGAGCGGGCCGTCCGGGCGCATCCTGTGTGATCCCGGGGACGAAGGCGATGAGCGATCCCGCTTCGGCGACCGGTGCCGCGGGTGCGGCCGGGCGCGGCGGGACGGAGGCCGGTGCCGCGGGTGCCGGGGGCAGGACCGGGGTCGCGGCCACTGCCTCCGTCGGCTGCGGGAGCCCCGGGATCGCCGGTGCGGGTGCGGGCGTCGAGTTCGCCGAAGCCGTGGTCGGAGCAGGTACCGCCGGCGCCGCGGGCGATGCGGCGGCAGACCCGACGGGTGCGGGCACCTTGGCGTCCAGCATCAGGGAGCCGGCGACCTTGTCGTGCCAGCCCTGGAACCGTCCGGAGCCGTCGAAGAGCGGCGTGAAATACCCCACCACCACGGAGGCGGCGAGGCCGAAGATGATGTTGCGCAGCAGCGCGCGCCCGAAGCCCAGCGGGCTCGCGTCGGCCGCAGAGACGAGCCGCAGCCCTTGGGCGCGCATGCCGATCGAGCCGTTACCTGCCTGCATCACCGTGTAGACGACGAACCAGCCCAGGAGCACCAGGCTCACCACGGGACCGCCGACCAGCAGGACCCCGATGCTGCCTTCGATGCTGCCGGTGAGAGAGGCGGCGATGAGGAGTCCGCCGCCGAGCACGATCGCGAGCCCGCCGGCGATCAGGGCATCGATGATGTAGGCGACGGCGCGACGGGCGACGGGCGCGATCTGGTCGGGCGCGGGCTGCGTCATGGGGTCTCGCTCTCGGAGGACGGGGGCGTCGTGCTGTTCTTGATGGTGCCAGGTTCGCTGCGAACGCGCACGGCCGCAGCTTCCTTCAGATTCTGGAATCCGTTCGAGATCGCGGTGCCGCCGATCAGCGAGCGGACGCTCAGTCGTGCCTTGAGGCGCTTCCAGAAGCCGGCGTCCTTCCCGAGGCCACCGACGATGTCATCGACCTCCTGCCAGAAGGACTCGACGTCCGCCGGGCTCGGCTCCGCGGGGCCGAACACCTCGGAGTCCGCGCGCTCGGCGAGGGTCGTGACCTGCGGCACCGTGAGCGAGGACGCCACGACGGCGGCCTCCTCGATGCGGGTACCGCCGGGCGGGATGCGGGCGCCGTAGTCGACCGCGCGGTCGGTCAGCTCGTCCCACCCCCCGCTGATGCGGTCTGCGGTGCGTGCGGCGGCGCGACGCGAGCGACGCTTCGCGGCCTTCCAGGCGCCGATCACGATGAAGGGCGAGGCGAGCAGGGCGATCACCCCGAGGGAGATGCCGCCGATCACCAGGATCGCCCCGATGATGCCCGCGATGTTCAGGCTCTCGTCTTCGGCCTCGCGGTCGTCGGGCAGGGTGGGCGGCAGGTCGACGGGCTCCTGCGGCGGAGGCGGAGGCTGCAGCACCTGCGGCTTCGGGTCGACCCGGGGCTTGGTGTTCTGGTCGTTGGGCACCTGGTCTTCGGGCGGAGTCGGGTTGAAGCTCACCCATCCGATGCCCTCGAAGTTGACCTCGACCCAGGCGTGCACGTCGTCGCCGGTCGCGGCGAACACGGCCTCGCCCTCCCGCGTCTCGTCGGGGTAATAGCCCATGACCACGCGAGCGGGGATGTCGATCTGGCCCGCGAGCAGTGCCATGGCGACGGCGTACTGCTCATCGTCACCGATCATCTGCTCGCCGCCGATGAGAGTCGAGATGCGCTCGGCCGTGTGCCCGGCACGGGAGATGACCTCCCCCTCCAGGCCGTGACTGAAGAAGCCGTCTTTGGCGAGCAGGTTCTCGAGAGCGCGCACACGCTCGATCGGCGTCTCGGCGCCCGCGACGGTCTCGGCCGCGAGGGCGGTGAGCTCCTCCGGCACGTTGCTCGGCTTCGGCATCGCGACCTTGCCGAACGGCACCTCGGCGAGCTGCTCGTCGTCGGGCACGTTCGGCAGCACGGCATCCACCGTGTACTCGTCGCCCGTGGTCAGCTTCGTCGTGGCGACGGCCGTGCCCGTCTCGGTGTTCACGTAGGTGCCGCGGCGCAGCTGTTCGGCGTCGTCGCCCGAGAAGCTGATCTCGGACAGCTCTCCCGCGGTCGGCACCCACACCCCGCGATACTCGTCGATCTCGATCTTGAGCGTCACCGGGACGCCCTCGGCATCGGGCGACATGTTCGAACGCAGCGGCGTGAAGGCGCTCGACGAGGTGGGGCCACCGTCGGTGACGTTGTAGACCATGCCGTCGAACTGGTCCATGACGGCGGTGCGGACACGCGCGCCCTTGGGCAGACCCTGCACCGTGAAGAGGGTCTCATCCGCCTCGTCGCGCACGTTCTTGCGGAAGGCCTGCAACGGGCTCGGATAGTCCCGGATGTCGAACGGCGGGATGATCACATCGCGGAACACGTGCCGTGGCTGCGCCGGGTTCGCTATCGCGCTCGTGGCGACTCCGGCTCCTCCGGCGATGGCCAGCACGGCGACACCCGCGAGCAGGCGGCGGGTGCGCATGTGCGACGCCCGCGACGGATCGACCTCGCTCACGGAGACGGCGGTGTTCTGCGGTGCCCAGAGCTGGCGCAGCGCGAGCCACGACATGCTCACGACGGCGAAGACGAGTCCCTGCACGAGAGGGAACGCGGGTTCGGGCGTCCCGAGCGCGATCACCAGCATGAGCAGGACGCCGGCGGGGATCAGCGCCCAGGCCACCTGCGAGAGGCGCAGCGCGAGGGAGGCGGTCACGGTGGTGATCACGAGGGCCAGCAGGAACGGGACGACGAGGTGTCCGTCGGCGGCCGCGACGGGGGCGACCGTGGTGAGCATCTGCTTCCAGGCGGTCACCGTGCCCAGCGCCAGCTTCTGCAGTGTCTCCAGTGTGGGGATGAATCCGAGGATCGAGGTCTGCGGCAGGGCGAAGGCGCCGCCGAACACGAAGTACGCGGCGACCGTGAGACCCGTGATGATCAGGATTCCCCAGCGGCGCCAGGTCGCGACCACCGCGATCGCGAGGCCGACCAGGATGCCGCCGGCGACGGCGGGCAGGAAGGACCCACCGGCGAACGTGGGCCAGAAGCCGATGAGCGCGGTGAGGACCAGGAGCGCCGTCGCTGTCAGGTCGAGGACCCAGCGGCGCAGGGGAAGATCGCCGAACGCGGCGGAGGATGCGGTCATGCGAGCACCTTCTGCAGGGCGAGCGGGATCTGTTCGAGTGCTCCGACCGTCACCACGTCGGCATCGCCGATGCGACGCAGAGCCGGGGCGGACGCGGTGGTGTCGGCGACGACCACGAGCACCCTGGCGCCGAACGGCAGGCGCGCACACGCGAGGCGGAGGTCGTCGGACTTCACGCGAGCCCCGCACACCAGCACGACCACGCTCGCCAGCGGCATGGTGGCCGACACGACGCCGGCGAGCTCGGCGATGCCGCCCTCCTTCGGCTTGCTGTTCTCGACGGCCGAGAGCGAGTCGAGCAGCTGCTTGCCGGTGCCGGCGGGCAGCTCCCGGCCCTGCACGCGCATGTCGACGCGCTGCGAGTCGCGGAGCGCGCGCAGGCCGATCGATCCCGCAGCCGAGACGCCGAGCTCGAAGTCGTCTTCGGTGGCGTAGTCGGCGAGAGAGCGCGAGAGACCGATCACGAAGTGCGAGCGCCGGGTCTCCTCGTACTGCCGCACCATCATCGTGCCGGTGCGGGCCGTCGAACGCCAGTGCACGTGACGCAGGTCATCGCCCGGCTGGTACTCCAGGAGAGCGTGGAAGGACACATCGTCGCGAGAGAGATCGGCGGCGGGCAGCCCCTCCAGGTCGCGCAGATAGCCGAGCGACTGGCCGTCGAACAGTACGGTGCGCGGATGCACGAAGAGGTCGACGGGATCATCCCGCCGGTGCGCCCGCTCGAACAGGCCGAGCGGGTCGCCGCGCACGACGCTGACCGGTCCCACCTTGACCACGCCGCGCTTCTGGGTGGGGATGGCGAAGAGCTCCTCCGCCTCCTCCCCCGGGGCGAGCCGCTGGATGCCGAACTCGCCGCGGCCGGAGCCGACCGGGAGCACGACGCGCGAGGGCAGGATCGCCCTGGTGCCGCGGTTGGCGAGGGTCAGGGCGCCGACAGCGCGCTCTCCCACGACAACGCGGGTGCGGGCGAGGTCGAGCGCCACGTCGTAGGCGGTGCGCCCGATCAGGAACAGCGCGCACAGGGCCACGGCGATCGCGATGACCACGGCCGCGATCGTGAACTCCGACCAGCCGGCGATCTGCCCGAGCACCCAGAAGCCGACGGCGAGGGCCATCAGCACCCAGGCCAGCGGACGGATCGCCGACGTGATCTTCCGGAGGCGCGTCAGGATGCGCGCGCCGATGACGGCCGCGATGTCACGCCAACCGGCGTCGCGCTCCGTCTGCGGCGGCGATGCCTGAAGGGCCTCCGCGGTCATCAGGCCGCCACTCGGGCCTGGGGTGCCGCCACCGCGTCGAGCACGCGGGCGATCACGGTGTCGCTGCTGGTGCCGGCGAACTCGGCCTCGGCGTCGAGCAGCAGACGGTGCTGCCACACCGGGCGGGCGAGAAGCTTGATGTCGTCGGGGAGCACGAAGTGGCGCCCCTGAGCGGCCGCCCACACCTTGGCCATGCGGACCATCGCGATCGCCCCGCGCACCGAGACACCGAGCCGGATAGCCCCGTCCTCGCGCGTGGCCTCGGCGAGCTCGGCCACATAGCGGAGCACGGCGGGCTCGACATGCACCGTCGCTGCGAGGTCGGCCATGTCGGCGACGGCGCTCGTCGTGATGATCGCGGACAGGCCGGCCGACGGGTTGCGGTCGGAGGCACCGGCGAGGATGCTCTCGGTCACGGCCAAGTCGGGGTAGCCGATCGACGTCTTGATCAGGAAGCGGTCGAGTTGGGCCTCGGGCAGCTTGTACGTGCCCGCCTGCTCGATGGGGTTCTGCGTCGCGATCACGAGGAACGGACGCCCGGCCTCGTGCGTGACGCCGTCGACCGTGACCCGCGATTCCTCCATGACCTCGAGCAGCGCCGACTGGGTCTTCGGCGACGCACGGTTGATCTCGTCGGCGAGCACGATCGATGCGAAGATCGGCCCCTTGTGGAACTCGAAGCGGTGCGACTGCTGGTCGTAGATCGTCACACCGGTGACATCGGACGGCAGCAGGTCGGGCGTGAACTGGATGCGTGCGCTGGTGCCCTGCACGGTCGCGGCCAGCGCCTTGGCGAGGCTGGTCTTGCCCGTTCCCGGTGCGTCCTCGAGGAGCACATGGCCCTCGGCGAGCATCGAGGCCAGCACGAGGCCGACGATCTCCTGCTTGCCCTGCACGGCCTTGTCGATGTTCTCGACGAGGCGCTGGAAAGTGCCCTGGAACCAGGCGGCCTGCTCGGGAGTCATTGTCATGAGTGTGTCGTTCCTTGTTCTTCGGATGTCGAGAAGAGAGAGCGCATCATTGCCAGACGCGGTGTTCGAAGGCGTTGCCGTTGACCATCACCCAGGCTTCGATCACGCCGCGGCGGTTGCCGAGATAGCAGCTCAGTCGACCGCCGTAGTTGCCGTTGCCGTCCATCGTGATCGAGTACGGACCGCCCCAGACCCCGCCGTAGGTCGGGTCGTTGTTGTTGCACCGCACCGAGATGGTCTGACCGGGATCGAAGTCCTGCGCGTTGAGGTAGAAGTACGCGCATGTGCCGTCGTTGCAGTTCGGCTGGCCGTTGGCATTGCCCGTGGAGGTGACCCAGGCCCGGGGGTTGGGCTTCGGTCCGGATGTTCCAGCCTCGGACCGGGTGATCTTCTGCCCCGCCTCATCCGTGACCTCGACATCGATCGTGTGGCGCTGGCTGTAGCCGTTGCCGACGGTGGTGCTTCCGGTCGCTCCGACGTTGGACCATCCACCGCCGTCGATGCGGATGCGCACCGTCTTGATGCCGCGCCCATTGGCCGAGACGTTCGCGTTCCAGCCGAACGTCACGCTCGTGGGGTTCTGCGCTGCGGTGACCGACGGCTGCTTCAGCGGACCGTACGGGTTGCCCGACATCTGGCCGGACGCGTCGCTGGCATACGTCTGCCCATCGACCGTCGAGACGGCGCGGACCCGCACGTTGTAGTTGGTGCCGTTCGAGAGTCCGGTGATGACGTTGTTGCCCGGCATCGCCGCCCAGTTGCCTCCGACGGAGTACTCGTATCGCACCTCGGTCGATCTGGCGCCATTCAGCGCGCCGGGAGACCAGGTGAGCGTGAGGGACCGGTCGCCCTCGGCGACGTTCGA
This sequence comes from Microbacterium sp. DWRC1-3, assembly GCF_049896645.1. Lineage (NCBI taxonomy): Bacteria > Bacillati > Actinomycetota > Actinomycetes > Micrococcales > Microbacteriaceae > Microbacterium > Microbacterium sp. DWRC1-3. The sequence continues at coordinate 309,250 of NZ_JAFCUS010000002.1, read as the reverse complement.
CAGAGAGGGCGCACCCGGCTTGTTCACGCCGCGGCGCGGTGCCGACATCGGGCTCCACTCGCCCCAACCTGCCTTGTTGTGCGCGCGGATGCGGTAGGTGTACGGCGTCTCGGATGTCGGCACCTTGACCGCCTGCTCCCTGGCTCCTGCTCCGGGGAAGACCGTGTTGCGGAGGGTTCCCCCCTCCCACACCTGCAGCTCGAAGGAGTCGATCGGGTCGCCGTTGGCGTTCCCCGGCATCCACTTCACCTGCATCTGAGCCTCGTTACCGACACCTGCGAGTTGCGTCACGGTGGGCGCGGCGGCGGGCATCGGCGGGCCCGCGGGGACCTCGGATGCCGACCAGGCGCTCCAGCTCGACGGCTCGGGTGCGCGGTTGTGGGCCTGCACGCGGATCTGGTAGTTCGAGCCGTTCTCGAGGCCGTCCCAGGTCATCGAGTTGCCCGTGGCCTGCTTCTGCGACACGCCGGACGGCGGAGCGGGCGAGATCTCGAGTGTGTAGCTCTCGACCGGGGATCCGGGCGTGGTCGGGGTGGCCCAGGAGACCTTGAGCGACTTGTCGCCGAAGGCGAGGGTCGGCGGGTTCGGGGTGTCGGGCCGAGCGTCCGGACGGGCGACCGCCGAGGTACCGGACGGCTTCGACTCGCCGACGCGGTTCGTCGCCGTGACCTGGAAGGTGTACTCGACGTTGTTGGTCAGCCCGTCGAGCGTGCAGGTCGTGGACCGGCACTCTTTCGAATACGGGTTGCCGCTGACCGATTTGACCGTGTACTTGGTGATCTCGGCACCGTTGTTCGACGGCGCTCCGTACGAGACCACAACGGTGCGATCCTGCACGCTCGAGACGAGCGGGGCTCCCGGTGCATCCGGAACGCCCTGCACCGTGACGATGATCTGTCCGTTGGCCTCGCGGTCGGCATCCTTCGTCGCATCCTGGATGCGGTAGCGCACGACCATGGTGCCGACGAAGCTCGCATCCGGGGTCACGACCACCTGATCGCCCTTGACCGTGGCGCCTCCGGAGCCCGATTCGGTCACGGCGGTCATGAGCTTGAGCGGCGTCTCGGGGAACGGGTTGTAGTCGTTCGCGAGCACGGGCACCGTGATGCTCTTGCCCTGGTCGGCTTCCGAGATCGTGTCGGTGTTGGCGGCGGGCAGCGGTCGGGTCGAGGCCCCGACGCGCACGGTCACCGTGCCGTCGACCGGCTCGGTCGTCCCGTCGGTGATCTCGAGCTTCAGCGTCGCGACGGTGCCCTTCTCGACGTCGGACGAAGCTTCCACGAGCAGGTCGGAGCCGTCGATCTTGGCCGTGATGCCCTTGCCGGCACCGCTGACGTACTTGTACTTGTGCGTGCCCTCGTCTTCGGGGTCGGGATCGGTCGTCAACGCGGCGAGGTCGAGCGTCGAGGCCTTCTCACCGGGGGCGACGATGACCTCTGCGCCGATGAACTCGGGCTGCTGGTTCTCGGGCGGCAGCACGTTGATCGGGATGCTGAGCGTGGCCTTGCGTCCCTCGGGGTCATCCGGGCCCGTGCCGTCGGTCACCTCGAAGGTCAGCGAGTCCTGTCCGAAGTACCCCTCGGCCGAGGTGTACACGAGCGTCGTCTCGTCCTTCACGAGGTCGTCGCCGTTCGCGTACACCGCGTTCACCTTGGCGTGCTCGGTGATCCGCGCGGTTCCTCCGCCGGCGACGGTGACGAACTTGGAGAGCGGGATCTCCTTGGTCTCCCCGCTCATGACTTCGAGCGGTTTGGTCGAGTCGAGGATCGGGCGCAGATCCGATTCGGCCGGGACGAAGATGAACGCCGATGCGGACAGATCGTCCTGATCGGTGAGGGTGTAGCGGATGAGCTGCAGGTTCTCGGTCACGGTGACGCGCACCTTGCCGTTCTCGAGCTGCGTCGCCCCCTCGCCGAGAGAGACCTTCAGGCGGTCGGTCGTACCGTCGGGGTCTTCATCGTTCTTGAGGATGTCGAGATCGGCGCTCATCGTGCCGTCGGTGAGATCGGTCGGGCGCACGCGATCGTCGCGAGCGACCGGCGCCTGCAACGGCACGTTCTCGTCGACGGTGATCTGCAGCGCCGCGGTGGCCTCTGCTCCGCGCGCATCGCGGATCGTGTACTGCAGCGACGTCTCGAGCTCACGGTTCGGCGCCTGAACCAGCACCCGGTCTCCCGAGACGCGGGCCGTGATGCCCGTGTCGGTCGGGACCTCCAGGCCGTCCTTGACGAGCGCGATCTTGTCGCCCTCGGGGTCGGAGTCGTTCGCCATCACCGGCACCGAGATCTCTCGACCCGGCCGCACGACCACGGCATCCTTGACGGCGAAGGGCCTCTGGTTGACCTGCTCGCCCGGGGCGATACCCACGCGGATCGTGGCGATGCCCTCCTTGCCGAGGCGGTCGCGCACGCGGTAGCGGAACACGTCGACACCCGAGGATCCGTCGAACGCCTCATAGGTGAAGTAGTTCTGCGCGGTCTCGGTGATGCGGCCCTTCGTGGGGCTGGAGGCGATGTCGATCAGCTCGACCGAGTCGCCGTCGGCGTCGATGCCGTCCAGCGGCACGGCGATGTTCGCCGTCGACCCGGCGAGCACGCGAGCCACGAGGTCCTGCGGGCGCGGCGCGGCGTTCGTCTCGGGGTCGACGGGCAGGATCTGGATCGTGACGTAGCCGGCGTCCTTCTGCTGGCGGGAGTCGACGGCCTCGTAGGTGAGGTACACCGTCTTCGCGACCGGGCCCGCCTTGAAGCGGATCGTGTCCTGCGAGACGAAGGCCTCGCCGTCCTCCGGATCGATGAGCGGCTCGACCAGCTCGGGGACGACGTGCATGACGTCGTCGTTCGGGTGCGTGTCGTTGTCGAGCACCGGGATGGTGACGACGTCGCCCGCCCGCACGATCGCGGTGTCGTCGTTCACGACCGGCTGGAGGAGCTGGTCGGGCGCGGGGATCGGGATCACCACGACCTCGCCCTCGGCCGACTTCGAGCCGTTCGAGATGCGGTACTTGATGCGGGCCTGATCGGTGAGCGAGCCCTGGTCGGTGATGCGGAGGGTCTCATGGTTGATGACCGACACCGAGACACCGGAGTCGTCCTCGATCGAGACGGACTGCACGACGAGGATGCCGCCGGCGGGGTCGACATCGTTCGCGAGCACGCCGAGGAGCACATCTCCGCCCGTGGGCAGCAGCGCGACGTCACGGACGGCGACCGGCGGCAGATCCGTCTCGCTCGCCTCCAGCACGTCGACGCGCACGATTCCCTGGCTGCTCTCGGGACCCGCGGTCGCGAGATACAGCACGTAGTAGGTGCCGGGGGCGTCGGCGGTGAAGGTGAAGGTCTTGTTGGGTCCGTCCGGCAGCACGGTCGCGCCGGGTACCTCGTTCACACGACCGAGGCGCAGCAGCTCTCGTCCCGAGCTGGTGTCGTTGGCGAGCGGGGCCACCGTCACCTGCTCGCCGACGCGGGTCACGACATGGTCGGCGTTGGTCTTGGGCTTGGTCGATCCTTCGGGCCGCACGTCGAGCGTCACGGTCGCTGTGGCGGTCTCGCCGTATCCGTCGGCGACCGTGACCTGCACCTCTTTGAGACCCTGCTGGCTCGCCGTGGCCTTGTACGTGATCTGGCCGTCGGTGCTGAAGTCGACCTCGTCGCCCGGCGCGGGCACCACGTCTTTGAGGTAGACGTCGTCGCCTTCCGGGTCGATCCAGTCGGGGAGGATGTTGTACGAGATCGTGCCGCCGGTCTCGACCGTCAGCGTCGTCCTGCGCTTGGGCGCCGGAGCGGTGTTGATGCTCTTGTCGTAGACGGTCAGTGTGACGGCCGCCGTGTCCTTGCCGCCGCGGCCGTCGTCGGCCTCATACGTGAACGTGGTCGACCCGGAGGCGCCTTCCTCCACCGCGATCTGCAACGATCCACCGTTCTGCACCTGCTGGATCGTCCCGACCGCGGGCTGGGCCTCGGCGAGCGCCGCCACCAGGACGTCGCCGTCGGGGTCGTTGTCGTTGTCGAGCACCGGGAGCATGGTCGTGACACCGGGGCGCACGCCGAACGTGTCATCCTCGGCGATCGGAGGAGTGTTCTCCTCCTTGCGTTCGGGGAGCGTGGTCTCGACGGTCTCCTCGGTGGAGTCGTCCTCGTTCTCGGTCTCGCCCTCCGGCGGGGTGAGGTCGTTCCAGTTGTCGACGCGCTGGAGGCTCTCGTTGGCCAGCCAGGCCGCGCCGCCGACGGCGTCGTTGAGGATGATGACGTCGCGGTTGACGCGGAACACGAGGCTCTTCGCGTCTTCGGCGCCGTCGACCTGGGCGTTGACGTCGTTGCCGGTGCCCGGGCACTCGCGGATGAACGTGGCGGTGCCCGCCCACGCGCCGTAGGTGCATCCGCGCAGCCAGACCGGAGCGGCCGCGGTGCCGGTGCCGCCGGCGTCGACCTCGGTCGGCTCGCCGCCGTCGAGGGGAACGCTCACCAGGGCGTTCGTGGTCGCGATCGCCACTGCGTCGGTGTTCTCGGACGCCTGCTGCAGGACCGCCTTGTCGGCGCCGGGGATCTCGGTGCGGATGCCACCGGGCGAGGTCACGACGCCTGCCGAGCGGTCGAGCACGACCGGCGTGCGGCCGACCGCCGTGATCGTCGGCTTCGCGGACGCGTCGAGCTCGCCGACGGATGCGGCCAAGGCGTCGAGGGCTTCGCCCTCGTTGTCCACGGGCACAGTGACGACCTCGCCGCGCTCCGGGGCGAGTCCGAACACCGTGCCGTCCTTGGCGACCGCGACATCGGCTCCGGCGCCGAGTTCTGCGGCGGGCTCGTTCACCTCTGCCTCGAACGACGAGACGCCCTGGGCGGGGACGACCCAGAGCTCGCCGGTCTTCTGATCGAGGATCGCGGCCGTGCGGTTGCCCAGCGCGACCTTCGCCGAGGAGGGGATGCCTGCGGAGTCGCCGAGAGATACGCGTGCGGGATCGACGGCGGTGAGGGTGGAGGCGTTCTCATCGACGACGAGGATGTTGCTCGTGTCCTGAAGGATGTCGTAGTTCTCGCCCGTGGTGCGCAGGCCACCGTCGAGGACCGTCGACTCGTTGTTGAAGTGCCCGACCAGCAGGCTCGACGTCTTCGTGATCCAGACGCCGCCGTCGTTCAGGTCGACCTTGGTGGTCGGGAAGCCCTCATAGGTGAAGGCCATCGTGGTGATAGCGATGACGCCGACGGTGACACCGGCGGCGGACGCCAGTGTTTTGGGCCGCGCGCGTATCCAAGACAACGCCTTCATTCCCGGTTCCCCCCCAGGTGACACTCTTCGTTAGCTCCTGGGCGGTCCCTCCGGGCCCACCGAGCACCCGTTCATCCTAACCGCGTCTCGGAATACCGCTCGATGGGGAGTTCTGCCCATCCGCGATGATCAGGCCCGCCAGCAGCCCGCGATGTGATCGTCGACCATGCCGCCCGATTGCATCAGGGCGTACATGGTGGTCGGCCCCACGAATCGGAACCCACGACGACGCAGTTCCTTGCTCAACGCCGTGGACTCCGGCGTGACGGCGGGGACGTCGGCGAAGGATGCGGGACGGGCGCCGGGGGCCGCCGGGGCGAACGACCACATCAGCTCGTCGAACTCCCCCTCGGCCATGCCGCGCACGATGCGGGCGTTGCCGATGGTCGCCTCGATCTTCGCGCGGTTGCGGATGATCCCGGCGTCGCCCATCAGGCGCTCGACATCGGACTCGTCGTACTCGGAGACGATCTCGGGCTCGAAACCCGCGAACACCTCGCGGAACCGCGGTCGCTTGCGCAGGATCGTGATCCAGGAGAGGCCTGCCTGGAACCCTTCGAGCGCCATCTTCTCGAACAGCGCGCGGTCGCCGTGCAGAGGCGTGCCCCACTCTTCATCGTGATAGCGACGGTACTCGTCGTCGTCGCCCACCCAGGCGCAGCGGTCGCGGGCATCGGGGCCCGTGAGAAGAGAGGTCATCCGGTCAGGCTATCCGCGGCGACCGACACCGAGCGCCGACACGGAGGCGGACGCGTCCCACCGGAATGCTGTGCGCGCGAAAGCTGGTGTCATCGGAGCAGTTCCACCAGACTGTGCGCATGGATTCTGTGAACGAGTGGCTGCTGACGTGGGGCGACAACCTGTGGACGTGGATCGTCCTCCCCCTGGTCGTCCTCCTCGGCCTGTACTTCACGATCCGCTCCGGCGTCGTGCAGTTCCGGTTGATCCCGGAGATGTTTCGCACGTTGACGGATCGCACCCCGCGCACCGAGAGCGGCGAGCCGCAATCCGTCTCGGCGTTCCAGGCGTTCACCATCTCCGCGGCCTCGCGCGTCGGCGTCGGCAACATCGCCGGTGTCGGCACGGCGATCGCGATCGGCGGACCCGGTGCGATCTTCTGGATGTGGCTGATGGCGTTCATCGGCGGGGCGTCCTCGTTCATCGAGTCCTCGCTCGCGCAGCTGTACAAGACGCGGGACAAGGACGGGTTCCTCGGAGGTCCGGCGTACTACATGCAGCGCGGACTCGGCGCGCGTTGGATGGGAGTCCTGTTCGCCGTCATCCTCATCGTGTGCTTCCCGATCGCGTTCAGCTCGCTGCAGGCCAACACCATCCAGGCCACCATCGCGGGGAGCCTGGGCGGCGGGGCCCCCGCATGGCTGCCGTGGGCCATCGGCGCGGCGCTCGCGGTCCTCATGGGCCTGGTGATCTTCGGAGGCGTGCGCCGCATCGCCTCCGTCACCCAGACCCTGGTCCCGGTCATGGCGCTGCTGTACCTGCTCCTCGGGCTCGTCATCGTGGTGATTCACATCGAGCGCCTCCCCGAGGTCTTCGCCATGATCTTCACGCAGGCGTTCGGGCCGAACGAGATCGTGGGCGCCGCGCTCGGCTACATCATCCTCACCGGCGTCAAGCGGGGCATGTTCTCCAACGAGGCCGGGCTCGGTTCCGCGCCCAACGCGGGCGCGAGTGCCGCGGTGACGCACCCGGTCAAGCAGGGTCTCGTGCAGACCCTCGGCGTCTACTTCGACACGTTCCTGGTGTGCTCGATCACCGCGTTCATCATCCTCGTCTCGGTCCCCGACCTCGCGAACGCCGAGCGGGGCATCGGGCTGACGCAGGGAGCGGTGGTCGGTGCGCTCGGCAGCTGGTCGAACATCCTGCTGATCGTGATCATCTTTCTGCTCGCATTCAGCTCGATCCTCGGCAACTACTACTACGGGCAGACGAACATCGAGTTCATCACGTCGACACCCGCCGTCCTGCTCGGCTACCGGCTCTTCGCCATCGGGGCGGTGTTCGTCGGATCGATCGTGTCGGCCGATGTCGTGTGGAACTTCGCCGACGGCGCGATGGGCTTCATGGCGATCGTGAACCTCGTGGCGATCGCGCTGCTCTCCGGAGTCGCCTTCAAGCTCCTCAAGGACTACACGCAGCAGCGACGCGAAGGACTCGATCCGGTCTTCACCAAGGCCCGACTCCCCGAGGTCCGAGGAATCGAGGTGTGGGAGGACGAGCTCTCGGTCACCGGACCGATCGACCTGCCGACGTCTCGCCGCCGCTGAGTCGCCGCCACGGCCGCGACGTCAGGAGCCGAAGGTCGCCGCGTCGATGACGAACCGGTACCGCACGTCGGATGCGAGCACGCGCTCGTAGGCGGCGTTGATGTCGGAAGCGGGGATGGTCTCGATCTCGGCGGCGATACCGTGCTCGGCGCAGAAGTCGAGCATCTCCTGCGTCTCCTGGATGCCGCCGATGTTGCTGCCGGCGAGCGAGCGACGGCCGCCGATCAGCGACATCACCCCGACCGAGAGCGGTTCGCCGGGAGCCCCGACGCACACCATGGCGCCGCCGACGTCGAGCAGGCTCAGATAGGAGCGCAGATCGATCACCGCGCTGACGGTGTTGAGAATCACGTCGAACGACGACCGCAGCTCACGGAAGGTCTCCTGGTCGCTCGTCGCGCGATAGTGGTCGGCGCCGAGCCGCAGCCCGTCGTCCTTCTTGCTCAGGGTCTGCGAGAGCACGGTCACCTCGGCACCGAGTGCGTGCGCGATCTGCACGCCCATGTGCCCGAGGCCCCCGAGTCCCACGACGGCGACGCGGGTGCCCGGTCCGACGTTCCAGTGCCGCAGCGGTGAGTATGTCGTGATGCCGGCGCACAGCAGGGGAGCTGCGACATCCAGGGGCAGCGCGTCGGGGATCTTCAGGACGAACGCTTCGGTGACCACGACCTGCTCGGAGTATCCGCCCTGCGTGACGGTGCCGTCACGATCCGTGCTGCCATAGGTGAGGACGGCCCCCTGGGTGCAGAACTGCTCCTCCCCCCGCAGGCAGTTGCGGCACTCACCGCACGAGTTCACCAGGCATCCGACGCCGACGCGATCGCCGACGGCATGCCGGGTGACGCCCTCGCCGACCGCGGCGACGGTGCCGGTGATCTCGTGACCGGGAGCGAGCGGGTACTGCTGAGGCCCCCAGTCGCCGCGCACGGTATGGATGTCGGAGTGGCAGATGCCCGCGAACGCGATGTCGATCAGCACGTCGAGCGGGCCGAGCTCGCGTCGCTCGATGACGGTCTTCTCCAGCGGGGCCCCTTCACGGGGTGCGGCATAGGCGTTCACAGCAGACATCTCGGACTCCTCGGATCGGGTACCTGCCGAGACTACCCAGCACCGGATGAGAATCGGCCGTCCCGGCCGAATCGGCGATTGTCAAGGCCGGGTGCGCTCCGCTCGGCCACGCTTAGGCTCACGCCATGACCACCTCCGACGACACGATCTCCCGGTACCTCACCCGCTATGCGGACAGCCTGACCGCATTCGATGCCGAGACCGCGGCGAGTCTGTGGTCGACGCCGGGGACGATCGTGAACGACCGCTCCTCCGGTGTGCTGGAATCCCGCGACGCCATGATCGACGGTCTGCGGCATTCCTATCCGATCTACCAGCGGCTGGGCCTGGCCTCCGTCGGATTCGAGCTGCTCGAGCGTCGCGATCTCTCCGACCGGCTCGTGCTCGTGCGCGTGCGCTGGCTGTTCTTCGACGCCGGCGGCGTGCAGCTGACCGACACCGACAGCTACTACCTCCTGCGCGACGAAGACGAGGCGGGTCTGCAGGCGTGCGTGTGCGTCGAGACCGACGCGGCGCAGAAGCTCCAGGCCCTGGCCACCGAACGCGGAGTGGATCTCACAGCGGCACCCTGACACCCGATCCGCATCTCCCCGAACACCTGTCGGGAGGATGCGCACCTGTCGGGAGAATCGCGCGGATTCGCCGTGCGCTCGTCACTAACTCCCGACAGGTGGATCAGGTCCGGGCTGAACCGCAGACGGTCAGCGCTGCTTCTTCTTCAGCGCCTTCTCCTGGATCGGCGCCTGACCGGTCGCTGCGAGGTCGGCGTAGTAGGCGCGGGCCTCATCCTGACGCTGCTTCTCCAGGCCGCTGGCGATGGGCGCGCGCACGTGCTCGGGCTCGTAGCCGAACGCGTTCACGAGGTCGAGCGCATACGGACGAAGACGAGCGCACAGGCGGTCGATGTAACTCGACACGGCCGCAGCGCGCTGCGTCGACAGGCGTCCGTTGATCAGGTGCCAGGCGAGATGCTTCTCGATGAGCTGCAGGCCGAAGAGATCGCGCAGCCAGGTGAGCACCTTCCGCGTGTCCTCATCGTCGATCTGGTGGACGGCGTCGGTGAACGCCTCCCACTGCAGCAGCTCGCCGTGCGCGCGGGCCGCCTCGATGAGCTCGGCCTGGTTCTCGTTGAACAGGCGGGCGCCGAGGGCCTTGTCCTTCGCGCCGGGGCGCAGGCGGGAGGCGATGTCGGCCACCATCTGCTGCACGCGTCCGGCGAGCAGGTCGTGCTGCTGCTCCTCACGCAGGCCCCGCTCGACCGAGCGGCTCACCTGACCGAAGTCGGAGACGGCCTGACCGAGCTGGCGGAGACCGGCGCCGTGGAACAGCTTGCCCGCGGTCATGCCGACGGCGAACTTCGCGAGCGCCGCCGCATCCTTGCCCTGGAACTGCTTGGCGTAGTCGGTCAGCAGACGCTTGCCGACGAGCTGCAGCAGCACGTTGTTGTCGCCCTCGAAGGTGACGTAGATGTCGAGGTCGGCGCGGAGTCCGACCAGACGGTTCTCGAACATGAAGCCGGCGCCACCGGTGGCCTCGCGGGCCTCCTGCAGCGTGTCGAGCGCGTGCCATGTCGACAGCGGCTTGAGGGCGGCGGCCAGGGTCTCGAGGTCTTCACGGTCGGCCGGGGTGTCGGTGCGACCGGAGAAGACGCCGTCGAACTTCTGCAGGAACTCGTCGTGCGCGAAGATCTGCGCGTACGTGGTCGCCAGGCGCGGGAGCAGACGGCGCTGGTGCTTGCCGTAGTCCATGAGCACGACCTCCTGCCCGTCCGCACCGTCGAACTGGCGGCGCTGGGTGGCGTAGGTGATCGCGATGTGCAGGCCGAGCGCCGAGGCCCAGGATGCCGCACCGTCGAGCGACACACGTCCCTGCACCAGAGTGCCGAGCATCGTGAAGAAGCGGCGGCCGGGGCTGTCGATCGCGCTGGAGTACGTGCCGTCCGCTGCGACGTCGCCGTAGCGGTTGAGCAGGTTGGTGCGCGGGATGCGCACGTGGTCGAACGAGAGGCGCCCGTTGTCGATGCCGTTGAGTCCGCCCTTGAGGCCGTCGTCCTCGCGGCCGATGCCGGGAAGGTCGACGCCGTCCTCGCCGCGCAGCGGCACATAGAAGCAGTGAACGCCGTGGTTGACGCCGTTCGTGATCAGCTGCGCGAAGACGGTCGCCGCGACGCCGTGCAGCGCCGCGTTGCCGAGGTACTCCTTCGTCGCCCCGCGGAACGGGGTGTTGATCACGAACTCCTCCGTCGCCGGATCGTACGTCGCGGTCGTACCGACGGCCGCGACGTCGGAGCCGTGGCCGATCTCGGTCATCGCGAAGGCGCCAGGGATCGAGAGGTCCATCACACCGGGGAGCCACTTCGCGTGGTGCTGCTCGGTGCCGAGCTGAAGGATCGCGGAGCCGAAGAGTCCCCACTGCACGCCCGACTTGATCTGCAGGCTGGGGTCGGCCACCACCAGCTCCTCGAAGCCCGCGATGTTCGCGCCGTTGTTCTCCTCGCCGCCGAGCGACTTGGGGAACGCGCGGTGCACGGCCTTGTTCTCGACCAGGAGGTGCAGCTGGCTGAGCACGCGCTCGCGGTGCTCGTCCTTGCCGAGCTCATCCTTGCGCCAGAACGCCGAGTCCTTGATCATCTCGCGGGCCTGGCGACGCACGTCTGCCCACGTGCCCATCAGGGCGTCGTTGACGCGGGCGACATCGATGTGCAGGTTCGCATCCGCGGTGTCGGTGGAGGTGCGAGTCGTCTTCGGACGGACGGCGGCGTCGACCATGTGCGTTCCTCTCAGAGGGAAGTGGGATTACAGCCATGGTAGGTCTGCCACAACCAGAGACGAACTGCCCTGTCCACATCCTCCAACGCCCGACGGGCACATCTCGCCGCCGCGTTGTCGTCAGACCACAGTCCGGACTGGCGGAACCGCTTCGGGCGTCGCGGGCGGCGGTGCGGCGCCCGCTTCCTGCCAACGCCGCTTCGTCCCCGCGCTCAACCGCCCCCATGTGCGGTCGCGGATGAAGATCGCGTCGATAGCGATCATGGTGAGCGAGAACCACGGGAGCCCCATGAGCACCGCGATGCCGATGTGGAAGGAGAGGATGCCCAGCAGGCCGATCAGCCGGGTGGGACGCGTCAGCAGCATGAGGGGGAAGGCGACCTGCAGGAGGATCGACCCCCAGCTCGCGATCGTGACCATCGGCCCCCACGCGGTGACGAGGTCGCTCAACACCGGCCAGGTGCCGAACCGCGCGGTCTGCAGCGGGTTGTAGACCGCATACCCCTCTTCCCACGGCGCACCACCCGCCTTGTAGAGCGCACCGGACGCGTAGACGAAGAACACCTGGGCGGCGAGTGCCACGAGGGCGAGATTGTGGAACATCGTTCCCAGCAGCGCCGGCTGGCTGTTCGGGGCGAACCACTCCCCCGACTTCGCCCGACGCCTGGCATCCAGCGACCACCGGGCTGCGGGGTCGGCGAAGAGCAGCAGCAGCAGCGCGATGCGGAACATGTTGTCGCCCTGGTCGCCCACCATGTCGTTGGCCTCGATGAAGCCCACCCAGAGGCAGAAGAATACCGGGAGCACGATCCGGAAGCGCCACCCGAGGACGAACAGCACGGCGAGCACCCCGAGAAGAAGGTAGAGCGCCGTGTAGAGGACGTCGTTGCCCATCGCGGCATGGAACGCGCTGAACACCCAGATCTTCGGGAACTCGCTCACCGGCTCCGCGAGCTCGCCGTTCCAGGCCGAGCCCGATCCGAAGGTGTACAGGCGGGTGCCGAAGTTCGAGGCCAGGAGGCCGACCGCGGTGACGCCGAAGAGGATGCGTGTGACCGCGAGCCCGTAGAGAGCCTTCTTACCGTTGAAGAGCCAGTCGCCGATGAACGCCGAGATGCGATCGACGGCCGAGAGCACCATCGCCCAGAGCCCGGCGATCATCGACGACACGAAGCTCAGCAACCGGGTCACGAACGACCTCGGCACGGTGTTCGCCGTCGCGGGCGCCGGATCACGGGGAGCAGCGGGAGGGGCGGTCGCCGGGGCGGGTGCCGACGTGGTCGTGCCCTGCGGCGCAGGATCCTTCCTCTTCTTCGCGTCGGACTTCCGCGCCGAGGTCTTGACCGGCGCGCTCACGGCTGGATCCTCTCGAACTGGCCACGGAAGGTGTTCGCGAAGTTCTCTCGACTCTGCCCTTCCTCTTCTAAAGGGAGTCGCCATCCGGTGGTCGAGAACGTGGGGTCCGGCCGCTGGGCGCTCGGATCGTTGCGATCCTTGTAGGGGATCACGTTCTGACGGCTCACGCGGTACTGCACCTTGACCACGGCATCCGCACCCCAGATCGCATAGGCCACCTGGGTCGCATATGCGGTGGAGAGATGCTCCTCGGCCATGTAGGCCGCCGTCGACGGGTTCTCGTCTCCGGGGAGTTCCTCGAAGGAGCGCACCATCCACTCCTCCCACCCCTCCTTCGCGAAGTCGAGACCGACCACCGCCTGCTGGTCGGCGTTGAGCTTGTTGTAGGCGTTCATCTGTCCGCTCGCCACCTCACTCGACTGGATGCCGGCCCGCGGCGGGAAGAGGTTGTACCGGATCATCGACAGCTCGACGTCTGTGGCACTCACCCAGCCGGTCTCGACCTCCTCGCCGTCCTTCTCGATGACGGCGCGGACGTTGAAGTGGTAGTCGCCGTTGATGGGCTCGGGTGCGAAGACGCTCCACGATTGGCCGAACATCGGCAGCATGTATCCCGCCAGCACCTCCTGCGTGGGGATCTCCCGCAGCGCCGAATAGGGAGCGATCCACAGGAACGACGCGCTGATGTGCCACAGCGTCAGGAGGCAGGCGGCGAAGGCGATGAGCTTCACCCACCAGGTCGGGCGCGGATGCACCGCGGCCGTCTGCGGTGACACGGAAACGTCCGCCTCCGGCGAGGACTCGACTCTGGTGCTCATCCACTTCCCTCCCACCGCCGAGGGTCGGGACCGCCGTGGGGAAACGGCCCCGACCACTCAGCGTTCCTGCATCGCGATCTACTCCGTCTGAACCAGGGGCCGGCGGGATCTCGCGAGTCTCATCGTCCCCAGCCCGAGCGTGAGGAGCAGCGCGGCCAGCGCGATCCACCCGCTCTGGAGCTGCCCGCCGGTCGTGGCCAGGCCCGATGCCACCAGCTGGAACGTCGCCGACACACTGCCGGAGGTCGCCCCGGTCAGTGTCACGGTGTGGGTCCCCAGATCGGTGGCCGTGGGGACCGTCCAGGTGAAGGTGACCGTGCCCTGGGCGTTCGCGACCTGGCTGCCCAGCGCGAGCGGGTCGGAGGTCATCACACCGGTGACCGTCTCTCCGGGCGTGAAGCCCGTGCCGACTGCGGTCTGCTGCTTGCCGCGCTCCAGCACAGGGGACTTGATCGTGATGGCGATGTTCCCGGTGGGATCGGCCGCCGCATCCGCCGAGGAGCTGGCAGTGGCAGTGGCGGAGGCGGTTGCGGAGGCCGCAGCCGTGGCTTCGGCAGAGGAGTCCGCCGCAGCCGACGCCGAGGCCGTGGCCGAAGACGACGCGTTCGCCGCCGCTGCCGCCGAGGCGTTCGGATCCGCATCGGCCGAGGCCGAGGCGTCGGCCGCGCTCGTCGAGGTCGCATCGTTCTGCGCCGCCGCCTGAGCCGCGGCCGCTGCCGAGGCGTTCGCCGCCGTGGTGGCCGTGGTGGAGGCATCCGTGGAGGCATCGGTGGTCGCTGCGGCCTGGGCCGCGGCGCTGGCCGACACGTCCGCCGCGGCGGATGCCTGGCTGGTCGCGTCGGCGAGTGCCGCAGCCACAGCGGCTGCCTCGACCGAGGCGTTGCTGTCATCATCCGCCTGGGCAGACGCCGAGGCCGATGCCGAGGCGTTCGTGTTGATCTCCGCCGAGGCGTCCGCCGAGCCGACCGCATCCGAGGAGGCATCGGTCGAGGCGCTCGCGATCGCCGCTGCGCTCGCGTTCGCCGCTGCACTCGTGCTGGCATCGTCCGTGGCCGAGGCTTCGGCCGCCGTGTCCGTCGTGGCGTCGGCCAGTGCTGCCGCCTGCGCGGCGATCGCCGCACCGGCGTTCGCCTCGGAGGTGGCATCCGCGGTCGCCGCCGTGGACGAGGTCGCCGTCGCCGCGGCCTCCGATGCCGCCTCGGCTGCCGGATCCGCTGCAGCCGATCCCTCCGCCGTCGCGTCGGAGAAGGCCGCCGCCTGCGCGGAGGCTTCGGCGACCGCAGCGGTGGAGGCGTCGGCATTGGCCGAAGCGGATGCCGAGGCCGCCGCGTTCGCGTTGGCCGCGGCCTCCGACGACGCGTCCGCCGAGGATGTCGCCGTCGCTGCGGATTCGGACGATGCCGCGGAGTTCGAATCGGCTGCTGTCGAAGCCGCGGCATTCACGTCGCTCGAGGCGTCTGCCTGGGCCGCGGCCTGGGCAGCGACAGCCGCTGCGGCGTTGGCCGTCGACGTCGCGTCGGTCGATGCCGTCGTGGACGCCGTGGTCGTCGCCGCGGATTCCGCGGCGGAGGTGGCATCGGCCGTCGCCGCCGCCGATGCGGTGGAGGTCGCATCAGCGAGAGCAGCGGCTTCCGCAGCTGCCTGGGCCGAGGGATCGCCGTCGGCGGTCGCATCGGCCGACGCCGAGGCCGAGGCCGCCGCGTTGGTGTTGACATCGCCGGGATCGCCCGCGGTCACCTCGGTGGTGTCCGAGCCGGTGACCGCACCCGCGGTCGCCGTGAGCGTGTAGCCCGTACCCAGGGTGGTGTCGATGGGCACCGGATAGTTCGCCGCGAAGGCCCCGGACGCGTCGGTGGTCACCGTCACCGGACCACCGACGTCCGCACCACCGCCGGGAGCGGTCAGCTGCAACGAGACCGAGGTGCTCACCGGCCACCCGGTGCCGGTGACGGCGAGGTTGGTGCCCGCAGCAACCGTCGCCGCCGCATCGACGACGACCGGAGCCGCAGTGACCTCTGTCGTGTCGGTCGCGGTCTGAGCGCCGGCCGAGGCCGTGACCGTGTACCCGGTTCCCGCGGGAGTACCGGCCGGCACCGGGTAGTCGAGCGTGAACGCGCCGAGCCCGCCCGTCGTCACCGTCTGCGGTGTACCGATGGCCCCGCCTCCCGGTGCCGAGAGCTGCACGATCACATCGGTGTCGGCCGGCCAGTTGGTGCCGGATACGGCCAGGTCGCTGCCCGCCTGCACCGTCGCCGCCGCATCCACGGTCGCCGCGGCCGTCACCTCGGTCGTGTCGGAAGCCGTCTGGGCGCCGACGGTCGCCGTCACCGTGTAGCCGGTGCCGGGTGTGGCCGATCCGGGCACCGGGTAGTCGAGCGTGAACGCACCGGTGCCATCGGTGGTGACCGTCTCAGGGCCGCCGATGTCCGCGCCGCCACCGGGAGCGGTCAGCTGCACCGACACCTCGGTGTTCGCCGGCCAGTTCGATCCCGTGACAGGGAGACTCGTCCCCGCCTGCACCGTCGCCGCCGCGTCGATCGCGACCGCGGCGGTCACCTCGGTCGTGTCCGTGGCCGTCTGGGCGCCGACGGTCGCCGTCACCGTGTAGCCGGTGCCGGGTGTGGCCGAGGCGGGCACCGGATAGTCGAGCGTGAACGCACCGGTGCCATCGGTGGTGACCGTCTCAGGGCCGCCGATGTCCGCGCCGCCACCGGGAGCCGTCAGCTGCACCGACACCTCGGTGTTCGCCGGCCAGTTCGATCCCGTGACAGGGAGCGTCGTTCCCGCCTGCACCGTCGCCGCCGCGTCGATCGCCACCGCGGCGGTCACCTCGGTCGTATCGATCGCCGTGACGGCTCCGGCCGTCGCGGTCACGGTGTAGGCGGCACCCGGTGTCGCAGACGCCGGCACCGGATAGTCGAGCGTGAACGCACCGGACCCATCGGTCGTGACCGTCTCAGGGCCGCCGATGTCCGCGCCGCCGCCGGGAGCGGTCAGCTGCACCGACACCTCGGTGTTCGCCGGCCAGTTGGATCCTGCGACCGGAAGACTCGTCCCCGCCTGCACCGTCGCGGCCGCATCGATCGCCGCGACCGGAGCGTCGGTCACCTCGGTGGTATCGGTGGCGGTCTGCGTACCCGCCGTGGCCGTCACCTCATAGCCGGTGGCGGCCGGGGTTCCCGCTGGGACGGGGTAGTCGAGGGTGAAGGTCCCCGCGGCGTCGGTGGTCACCAGCTCGGGACCGCCGATGTTCGCGCCGCCTCCCGGCGCCTGCAGCTGCACCGACACCTGGGTGTTCGCGGGCCAGTTGGTTCCGGAGATGCCGAGGTTCGTGCCCGCCTGCACAGCCGGTGCGGCATCGACCGCTGCTGCTGCGGTGACCTCGGTGGTGTCCGTTGCAGTGCTCGTGCCGTCGGTCGCGGTGACGATGTAGCCCGCGCCGGGAGGTGTCGCAGCGGGGATCCCGTAGCCGAAGGTGAAGGCTCCGTTGATATCTGTCGTCACCGGCAACGGGTCGTTGACGATCCCTCCACCGGGAGTCGTCACCTGCACCGAGACCTGGGTGTTCGCAGGCCAGCCGGATCCGGTGACGGGAAGGCTTGTTCCCGCCTGCACCGTGGTAGCCGCATCGATCGCCGCGACGGCCGCAGCCGCAGACTTCACCGTCGAAGACCCGAGGTCGAGGGAGACTCCGCCGCCGACCGCAGGGAGCAGGTTCACCGCGAGGGCGCGCACCGTGAAGCTGTCTCCGGGGATGTCCCCCGTGGCGGGCTGCTCGTTGATCGTGATGTCGACGAGATCGGAGAGCACGCCCTGGAGCACAGGATCGAGCGTCGTGAGCACAGGGCCCGTCAACGCGGCGAGCGCCGGCTGCACGAGCGGGATCACGCTGTTCAGGGCGGTGTTCACGAGCGGACCCGTCGTGGTGGCGACCGCATTCGTGACGGCCGAGACCACCGGGTCGAGGAGGACGCCGATGTTGAGGCCGGCGAGCGTGATGTCCGTCGTGACCGTGGGCACGGGGGTCGCGGTGCCGGCGAACTGCGCCAGCGAGCCCTTGACCGTCACATCCCCCGACACCAGTGCCGTTCCGGTGAGCGGAACAGTGAGGTCGACGCCGACCGTCAGCGTCACCTGGAGCGCGTCGAGCGTGGACTTCAGGATCGTGGAGACCTTGCCGTTGAGGCTGTTCGGGTGCGTACCCGTCAGCGCGGAGGTGACCCCCTGCTGGATCGCGGAGATGGTCGTGGCCGAGAGCACCGGGGTGTTCGCCGGCAGGGTGTTGAGGTTCGCTCCTGCGCCGGTCTCGACGAGGATCTTGGCGAGATCGACGGAGACCGTCCCGGTGCTCAGGTCGACGAGCACCGATCCCGTCGTGTTCTCGATCGGGGTCTCCAGCACTTGGGTGGTCACGGTCTGTCCTACCGTGTCGAGTCCGGCGATCCCGACCGTTCCTCCGGTCGCGGTGAAGGCTGCGAGCAGCGGCACATCGGGGATCGCGTTGATCGTGCTGACGAGGGTCGTGACGAGAGCGGTCAGCGCTCCACCGGGGCCTGCGAGATCGCTCACCGGAGTGACGGTGCCCTGGATCGCCGAGGCCAGCGTTCCCGACAGCCCGGCGACCAGGTTGCTGTGCAGGTCGAGGTTCAGATCCGCGATGCGGTACTGAGATGTGGCCGCCGCAGCGTTCGATTCGGCGCGCGACGCGAGGGCACCGATGCCGACCGAGGCCTGATCGAGGACCGCGTCGGTGAGGCCGGCGACGGCGAGCTGGTCGAAGAGGTCGGTGAGCTCGAGCGTGCCGGGATTCACACCGCCGTCGATGGCGCCCGTGTCGATCGCCCCGCCCGTGGTGATCGTGCCCGACGACGCGATCGACTGCGTCTGCGTCGGCGACGAGCTGAAGCTCTGCGCCGCACCCAGATCGCCGAGCCGCAGCAGACCCGGCCCGGTGCCGTCGGTCAGCAGCGGCACGTTCAGGGTGCCGACGTCGATGTTGAGCGCCTCGAGCAGACCCACGTCCAGCCCGCCGAGCTCAGAGCCCGGGGCTGCGGGGTTGCTGGTGAGCGTGTGACCGAGAGCCGCGATGTCCAGGCCCCCGAGCAGAGCGGCGGGCAGCTGGATGATCTGCCCCTGCGCGACTGCCGGATCGTTCGGATTCGCCGTGTCCAGCGCATTCGCCGCAGTCGGCACCAGCGCACTCGCGAGGATCACCGCGCCGACGGTGACGCCGGCGATGCCTCCTCCAACTGCTCTGCGTCGCCGCAGAACCCTCTCCTGCATTTCCATCCGCTACTCCCGTGTGATGCGATCTTCCGCGTCACATGGCCCCCCCACGGGTCGACTTCAGTCGGCCGAGCGATGTTGCGCCCATTCTTACGGGATCGCAAAGGGGATGTCCAGCATTCGTCCAGAAATCGTCCTGATTCCGGCATCCTGCGAGACATTGCGCCCCCGAGGATGCGTGCGGCGAGACAGGGCACCGCCGTCACGACCTCGGAGACGAAGAAACCGCCCCGCGGACCGGGGGTCTGCGGGGCGGTTCCAGATCGGAAACGGTCAGAGCGAAAGCCCGTGGCCGAAGCGGAACAGCGGATCAGCGGTGTCGAACGGCACGTCGGGACGCGAAGCCTCGACCGCGGCCATCGACCGCGGCAGGTCGAACGGCAGCGCGCCCTGCGCGGGGAACGCGCCGCTGAGCACATCGAGCAGCGCCGCACCCGAAGCACCCCAGTTCACGGTCACCGCGGCGGCAGCTTCCACGATCGGCGTCAGGATCGGCGGACGATCGGCGAGCACGTCGACAACGGTCGGCACGGCGTCCGCGACCTCGCGCACATGCGCGACCACCTGCTCCGAGAACGCGAGGGAGCCGGCGTGGAAGAAGTTCTCGAACATCGTCTCGCGCTCCTCGAACGGGGCGTGCAGGCGGATGATCGCCAGATCGGCCTCGCCCGGCGTCTCCACGACCTCCCCGAAGGATGCTGCGACCTCGGCGTCGATGCCCTCGACGTAGAGCTTTCGGCCGCGCGCGAAGGGCAGAGCACCGTCGTTCGAGAGCACCGTGATCGAGGCGCGCTGGGCGTCCTCCCCCGCGGCACGGAACTCCGCGCGCCCGACGATGTCGTCGGCCGCGTCCTCGTCGACGTACGGGTTCTCGAACAGACCGAGCTCGAACTTCTCGCGCAGGATGCGTCGCGCCGAGACGTCGAGACGGGCCTCGGTCACCTCGCCCTCGGCGACGAGCTCGAGCAGGAGTTCCGGATTCGCCTCACCGCCGAACTGATCGGCGCCGGCGTCCAGCACCTTCTTCATGCGCTCGCGCGGCGTGAGGTGCTCCACACCCCAAGCACGTGCAGGGAAGGGCTGACCGAAGATCTCGGAGTCGCTGATCAGACCCCAGTCGGTGCACACGACACCGTCGAAGCGGTACCGCTCACGCAGCAGGCCGGTGATCACGGACTTGTTGAACCCGAATCCCACCTCCTCGTACTCCGTGCCGACGGGCATCCCGTAGTACGGCATCATCTGCCGGGTGCCCGCGGCGAGCGCGTCTTCGAACGGCTTCAGGTGAAGCTCGAACTCGCCGCCAGGGTAGACCTGCTCACGACCGTAGGGGAAGTGCGGGTCCTCTCCGTCCTTCTGCGGCCCCCCTCCGGGGAAGTGCTTGGTCATGGTCGACACCGAGCCAGGGCCGAACGATGCGCCCTGGAAGCCGCGGATGTAGGCCGCGCCGAGCCTGCCCGACAGCTCTGCATCCTCACCGAAGGTCGCCGTCTGCCGGGCCCACCGCGGCTCCGTCGCAAGGTCGACCTGGGGGTGCAGGGCCACGCGCAGCCCGACCGCCGTGTACTCCTGACGGGCGATATCGGCGAAGCGCTCGACCAGTGCCTCATCGCGGGTCGCCGCGAGGCCGAGGGTCTCGGGCCACTGCGAGAAGGGGCCGGCGAGGATCGAGGCCCCGGGGTTCTCACTGAACGAGTGGCGCGGATCGGTCGACAGCGTCACGGGGATGCCGAGGCGGGTGGATGCCGCCAGGCGCTGCAGCGCGTTCTGCCACGCCGCGATCTCCCGCCCGGTGGGCGCGGCGCCGAGCAGGTTGAAGTGGGTCATCCGCTTGGTCTCGAGGAACTCGCGGGCCGACGGAGTCGCGAAGACGGGGTTCGGCTCTTCGAGATCGCCGATCGCGATCATCGTGTGGAAGAACAGCCCCGCCTTCTCCTCGATCGTCATGGCGTCGAGGAGCAGCTGCACGCGTTCGTCGACGGGCAGATCGGCGTCCAGCCAGGGGCGGACGATGGATGTGGCCGTGGTGTCGGAGATGGTCACTTGACTCCCTTGATGCGGTAGACGAGAACGGCGCCGGCGAGCGCGACGAGCGCACCGAACAGGTACCAGGTGGTGTAGCCGCCGAGCGGGGTGGCCGCTCCCAGCGCGATGATGCCGGGGGCGATGGCCGGGGCGATCGACTGCGGAAGGGCGTTGGCGATGTTCAGCACACCGAGGTCTTTCGCCACGTCGTCGGGGTTGGGCAGCACCTCGGTCGCGAGGGCGAGGTCGACGGAGAGGAAGGAGCCGGCACCCAGACCGATGATCGACTGCGCGATGATGACGGTCGTGACATCGGGAGCGATCGCGAGGATGACCAGGCCGACGACCATGACGATCCCGGCGATGGCGACGAACGGGCGACGCTTGCCGATCTTGTCGGAGAGGAATCCACCGAGCGGGGAAGAGATCGCCATCGCCGCCATCGAGGCCAGGTTGGCGGCGAGGATGACGCCGACGGCACCCTGCTCGTCGAGCCCGAACTTGGTGACGAGGTAGAGCGGCAGGAACGTGGCGATGCCGGCGTATCCGAACATCACGAAGAACTTGGTGAGCCAGGTCCAGCCGAAGTCGGGGTGCTTACGCGGGTTGAACACGAACGAGCCGAAGAACATCGCGACGGTGAACTTCTCTGCGGGCTTCTCGGTGAGACGCCGGTCCTTGAGGGTCAGGACGAACACGATCACGAGGATCAGCGCGATCACGCCGGGAACGACGAAGCGCTCGAAGTCACCGGGGAGGAAGTTCACCAGGAAACTCCCGGCGAGGATGCCGATCGGAGTCGTGATGCCGATGATGCCGGAAACCTTGCCGCGGCTGGTGACCGGTACCTGATCGGGCAGGGTCGCATTGGCGGCGGCGAGCACGGCGTTCATCGCGGTCTGCACGAGGCACCAGGCGAGCAGGACCATCCACACCGAGGTCGCCGACCCGATGAGGACGAAGCCGCCGAGGCCGATGATCGCACCACCGAGGATCCACGGACGACGCATGCCCCAGCGCGACGTGGTGCGGTCGGAGAGCCGACCGACGAGCGGGTTCGCGATGAGGGCGAAGATCGCGCCGACGCCCATCACGAGCCCGAGGCTGCCCTCGGTGTTCACGGGGTCGATGTGCTGGACCTTGAACGCCATCGACACCATGACCGGGGTGAGCAGGGCCAGGTAGACGCCGAAGTTCACGGCGGCGAGGCCCGGCGTGTACCCGCGCGGGGTCTTCAGCGGCGTGGTCCCCGGGGCCTTGAACCCGGTGGTGCCGACCGCGGCCGCGGAAGCGGCGGATGACAACTCTGTCATGACAGTCCTTTCGATTCACCGCACGTCTTCGGTGACGCGGTTCTGGGTTGACCATACACCAATCTCGACCGGTTGGTAACTGAAACCAGACCGCTTGGTAATGAGCGAGGATAGGATGCACAAGGAGGATGCGATGACGACCAAAGCGACCGGCTCGCGACATGCCCGCGCTGCCGCCACGCGCCAGCGCATCCTGTCTGCTGCGCACGACCTGTTCGTCGCACACGGCTATCGGTCGACATCCCTCCGCGACATCGCCGCCGCCGCCGCCGTCAGCCACCCGGGCCTGCTGGGCCATTTCGCCTCGAAGGACGACCTTCTCGGCGAGGTCGTCGCCGCACTGGAAGCCGACAACGAGAGCGTGTTCAGCGCGATCGCGGCGGCTGCCGAACCCGGCGAGCTGGTCTTCTCCAGCATCGCCGAGCGAAACGCACGCACTCCGGGCTACCTCGAGCTGTTCGCGGCGCTCACCGGCGAGGCCTCGGCCGCCGGTCACCCCGCGCACGCGCGGATGCGTGAGCGCTACTGCCGGCTGCGCTCGCTGAGCGTCGACGTCCTGGAAGACGCGAAGTACCACGGAGTCATCGCGGCTGATCGCGACGTCGACGGCGAGACCGTTAGGCATACGGCCGGGTGGGACGGCCTGCAACTGCTCTCGCAGTACCTTCCGGATCGAGTCGACGTGGTGGAGATGCTCGAGGAACGCGAGAACCTCTGGGCGCTGCCGGTCGCATGGCGCGATCCCGACGACGACCCCTCATCCGACGCGGACGCCGCCGGCCCCCTGCCCGAGCTGCGCACGACGGCGACGCCGGACACCGAACCCGGTTATGCGGTCGGCCGTCGCCGCCGCACGCAGATCCTCGCCGATGCGACGCGCCTGTTCGCACGCGACGGCTACGGCGACACCAGCCTGCAGGACATCGCCACCGCGGTCGGGGTGTCGAAGTCGACCCTGCTGCACCACTACCCGTCGAAGGAGCTGCTGCTCAGCGCCGTCCTCACCGAACGGGACAGCGCCATCAACGAGAACCAGGGGTTCACCGGCGCAGCGTCCGCCGGAGAAGTGCTCCGCAGCATCCCCGATGGCGCCGCGCGGAGCTCACAGGATGAGCCGGGCCTGATCGAGGTGTATGCGGTGCTGTCCTGCGAGGCGGTTCCCGCCGCCCACCCCGCGCACGACTACTTCGCGACGCGGTTCGCGAACGCGCTGGAGTACTTCACCGAGCTCTTCCGCCTCGCCCAGGTCGACGGCGACCTGCCGACGGATCGCGACCCGGTGCACGAAGCCACGTGGCTCATCGCGATGTGGGACGGACTGCAGTACCAGTGGCTGTACGACAGGGAGCGGCTCGACATCGCCACGCACCTGCGCGCCCACCTCGACGACGTGCTGCCTCCGCGCTGAGTGCTGCGGCCTCGGATCAAGCGCTGACTCCGCGTCGGATCAGGCGGCGGCGATGACCGCCAGCACGCCCTCGCCGTAGGCCTCGCGCTTCTTCGCCCCGATGCCGGTGATGCCGTCGAGGTCGGCGAGGGAGGCCGGACGATGCTCGGCGAGCGCACGGAGGGTGGCATCGCCGAAGACGATGTACGCGGGAACGCCCTGCTCGCGCGCAGTCTCGGCCCGCCAGGCGCGCAGTGCTTCGAAGAGTCCGCGATCCCCCGCGTCCAAGGCGTCGGCGGCACTGGCCTTGCGAGCACGGCCGGAGGAGGTGGGGCGCCCGATCGTGTCCTTGCGCAACGGCACGGCCGTCTCCCCTCGGAGCACACCTGCCGCCTGCTCTCCGGGCGCGAGAGTGCCGTAGTCTCCCTGCGCGACCACGATGCCGCGAGCGAGGAGCTGCCGCACGACACTTCTCCAGTCCTGGTCGGAGAGGTCGTTGCCGATGCCGTAGGTGGCGAGCTTGTCGTGGCCCTGCTGCCGGATGCGCTCGGTCGAGGCCCCGCGGAGGATGTCGATCAGATGCCCGGCGCCGAACGCCTGATTGCGCTCGCGCTTGAGCCGCACGATCGTCGAGAGCAGCTTCTGCGCGGGGACGAGGCCGTCGAACGTCTCGGTGTCTTCCAGGCACGTGTCGCAGTTGCCGCACGGCTGCGACTCCTGACCGAAATAGCCGAGAAGGTTCTGGCGTCGGCACTCCACGGTCTCGCACAGGGCGAGCATGGCGTCGAGGTGCTGACCCATCCGCATCTTGAACGTGCGGTCGCCGGGGCTCTGGTCGATGAGCCTGCGCTGCTGCACGACGTCGCCGAGGCCGTACGCCATCCAGGCCACAGAGGGCTCGCCATCGCGACCAGCGCGACCGGTCTCCTGGTAGTAACCCTCGACCGACTTCGGCAGGTCGATGTGCGCGACGAAGCGCACGTCGGGCTTGTCGATGCCCATGCCGAAAGCGATCGTGGCGACCATGACCACGCCGTCTTCGCGAAGGAAGCGCGCCTGGTTCGCCGCCCGCACCTCGGCGGGCAGACCCGCGTGGTACGGCAGCGCATCGAGCCCCTGCGCGGCGAGGTAGGTCGCCGTCTGCTCGACCGACTTGCGGCTGAGCGCGTACACGATGCCCGCGGGCTGCGCGCCGTCGTCGCTCGCCGGCGTCTGGGATCTGATGAACGCGACCAGCTGCTTGCGCGGGTCGACCTTGGGCACGATCCGATACTGGATGTTCGGGCGGTCGAAGCTCGCGACGAAGTGCTTCGCGGCGCCGAGCTGCAGTCGCTCGGTGATCTCCTTGTGCGTCGCCGCGGTCGCCGTGGCCGTGAGAGCCATGCGCGGCACTCCGGGGAACCGCTCGCCCAAGTCGCCCAAGGCGAGGTAGTCGGGGCGGAAGTCGTGACCCCACTGCGACACGCAGTGCGCCTCGTCGATCGCGATCACGCTGAGCGTTCCGCGCTGAAGAAGAGCAGTGGTCTGCGCGCTGGAAAGACGCTCCGGTGCGACGTAGATGAGGTCGAGCTCGCCGGCGATGTACGCCCTCTCGACCTCGCGACGCTCATCGATGGCCTGCGTGGAGTTGAGATAGGCGGCGTTGACGCCGTTGGCTCGCAGCGCATCGACCTGGTCGTGCATGAGCGCGATCAACGGGCTGATCACGAGCCCGGTGCCCTCGCGCACGAGAGCCGGCACCTGGTACGTGATGCTCTTTCCGCCACCGGTCGGCATCAGCACGACGGCGTCGCCGCCCGCGATGACCTGCTCGACGATGTCGGCCTGATCGCCGCGGAACTCGTCGTACCCGAAGACCGTGTGCAGCGCCTCGCGCGCGGTCGGATAGCGGCTCGGGGCGGCGGTGCGCACAGCCGACGGCGCGGCCGCGGCAGACCGCGGAGCCACCGGGGTGACCGGTCCCTGCCCCCAGTCGAGCGGGGGCTCGAAGCCCGCGCCCTGCGGCTCCCAATCCATCGGCTCCGGCGGGACGGACGACTCCCACCCGTCGTCGTAGGGCTCGTCGGCGTACGGCAGATCCGCGTACGGGTCACGGGGAGTCTGCGGCATCCCTCCAGCGTAACCACCCCCGCCGACGCGGGCGGCGCGTCCTCCACAGACGAGGGGCGCGATCAGCTCAGGGTCGACCGATCGTAGGCGCCGATGAGGCCATCGAGGAAGGTCGCGACCGTCGCCCGTTCCTGGGCGCTCATGGCCGCGATCTGCGCCTCGACCTCGTCGATCAGCGGCGCCACGAGGCGCTCAGCATCGGCAGCGGCATCTTCGGAGGCGGTCACGATGAGTTTGCGCCCGTCGGAAGGGTGACGATCTCGGCGCACATGACCGCGGTCTTCGAGACGGTTGAGGACGAGGGTCATGGCCGCGGTCGAGATCTCGATGCGATGCGCCAGCTCGGTGGGCGTCGCGGGTCCGCGCGAGATCAGATGGTCGAGCACCTCGAGACCCGGGGCATCGAGTTCGAGCTGCTTCGCGACCGACCGTTCGAAACGCTGCTGTCGCATCGTGAGCTGCTGCACACGGGACCGGATGTCGCCGTCATCGATCTCGCCGGCGTCGTGCCGACGCGACGGGTCGTACCCCGAAGCGGCTTTCGACACCCGCTCGGCTCGTTTGACATCCATGCCCGCAATGGTAATACTCCATATTGCTAATTTGATTGATAATCAAGAATTGAGATGACATGAGCGACGTGACCGAGGCCCCATACCGCTGGCGTTGGGCGATTCTGGGGGTGATGCTGGCTGCCGAGGTCATGGACATGCTCGATGCGACGATCGTCAACGTCGCCGGCCCGTCCCTGGAGGCATCGCTGGGAACGAACGCCCTGGGCCTGCAGTGGGTGATCGGCGGCTACGCGCTCGCGCTGGGAGCCGGGTTGATCCTCGGCGGCCGTCTGGGCGATCGCTTCGGACGTCGACGGATGTTCCTCCTCGGGCTCACCGCCTTCACGATCGCCTCCCTGCTGTGCTCCCTCGCCCCGACCGCCGAACTGCTGATCGCGTTCCGCCTGATCCAGGGCGCCGCCGGCGCACTGCTGCTCCCCCAGGGCCTCGGACTGCTGCGCGAGAACCTCTCGGGTGCCGAACTCGCGGTCGCCTTCGGCATCTTCGGCCCGGCACTCGGCCTGGGCGGCATCCTGGGCCCGATCATCGGCGGCGGACTCATCGAGGCCGACATCCTCGGTCTCGGATGGCGCTCGGTCTTCCTCGTGAACATCCCGATCGGAATCATCGCCCTGGCCGTCGCATGGCGCATCCTGCCGCGACGATCCGGCGATCGAGCCGTCCGCATCGACCTCCTCGGCGCCACCGTCATCGTCGCCTCCTCCGGCATCCTCGTCCTCGGCCTGACCTTCGGCCCCGAGCTGGAGTGGCCGCTGTGGGCCTGGGCATGCGTGGCCGCAGGGCTGGGCGGGTTCGTGATGTTCGGCTGGCAGCAGCGGCAGCTGCTCGCCCGTGGGGGCGTGCCCCTCGTCACGGCGACCATGTTCACCCGTCGCGCGTACACCTTCGGACTCGTGGGCATCGCCCTCTTCTTCAGCAGCCTCACCGGTACACAGCTCGTGCTGACCCTGTTCCTGCAGGTCGGCAACGGCTTCAGCGCCGGGGAGGCCGGGCTGAGCAACCTCCCCCTCGCGCTCGGCTCTGCGGTCGGCGGTGCGGTCAGCGGCGCGTGGCTCGCCGAGAAGATCGGCCGATCCGTGCTGCAGCTCGGGGCGGTGACCCAGCTGCTGGGCGCCGCGCTCCTCTGGCTCGAGCTGGAGCAGCCGGGCGACTTCACCATCTGGACCATCGTCCCCGGCATCGCCCTCTTCGGCGTCGGCGGCGGCGCGATCATCGCCGCCCTGTTCAGCACGATCCTCGCGGCGGTGAAAGATGAGGAGATCGGTTCCGCCTCCGGCGTCCTCACCGCGGTGCAGGCGATCGCGAGCGCGGTCGGTGTGGCGATCTTCGCGTCGGTCTTCTTCGATGCCGCAGCATCCGGCACCCCTTCGCAGGCCTACCAGCAGACGCTCATCGTGCCCGCGTTGATGCTGATCGCCTTCCTCGCCCTGACCTTCCTCTTCCCGAAGAAGAGCCGCGACGACGCACACGCCGCAGCAGTCGAGGAGACGGCGCACTGACTCGTCACCCGGGAGCGACCAAGGCGCTTCCGGCGGGCGTAGGTTGGAGGCACCCCGTTCGAAGGAGCACCCGATGACCGAGATCACCGTGACCCGCAACGACGAAGAATCGCGCTACGAGCTCCGCTCCGACGACGTGCTCGCGGGCTTCGCGGCGTTCGATCTGCGCCCCGGATCCATCCGCTTCACCCACACCGAGATCGACCCGGCATTCCAGGGGCAGGGACTGGCGGGAAAGCTCGCATCGGCCGCTCTGGCGGATGCGGCGGAGCGTGGTGATGCGATCGTGCCGCTGTGCCCGTACATCGCGAAGTACCTCGAGACCCACGAGGTGCCGGGCGCGGAGATCCGCTGGCCGAAGCCCCCGTCCGCCCCCGCCGGATCCGCAGGTGAGGACCCGACGGGCCGAGCGGAATGATCGGGCAGCGCCGCCTTATCCTCGAACCCCGCGAAGTGCCGCTCGGCGGGGTACGCGGCATGAACGTGCTGCGCGCACTGCCGCACCGCAACCTGCCGACGATCGGCGCCTGGTGCTTCCTCGACCGGTTCGGTCCCGCCGACACCAAGATGCGGGTCGAACCGCATCCGCACATCGGACTGCAGACGGTGACCTGGCCGCTCGTCGGAGAGATCCGCCACCGCGACTCGCTCGGCAGCGACGCCGACCTGCGCCGTGGGCAGCTGAACCTGATGACCGCGGGGAACGGGATCTCGCACTCGGAGTACTCGATCGGCGACGGGCCCGTCCCCCTCGATGCGCTGCAGTTCTGGGTGGTGCTCCCGGATTCCGCGCGCCACGGTGCCCCCGGGTTCGAACGGCACACCGCACTGCCCGCGCTCGCGATCCCGGCCGACGAGGGCGCGGATGCCGAGGCCACCGTCGTGCTCGGCGAGTTCGCCGGGGTGCGTTCCCCCGCCACCGTGCACACCCCGATCGTGGGCGCCGAGATCGTGCTCTCCCCCGGCTCGCGGGTGCACCTGCCGCTGCGTTCGGGCTGGGAGCACGCGCTGATGCTGGTCGAGGGCGATGCCGTGGTGGCAGAGCATCCGCTCGAGCGCAACGGCCTGCTGTATCTCGGCGACTCGCGCGATGGGGTGGAGGTGTCGAGCGACGAGGGTGCGCTGCTGTTCCTGCTCGGCGGCGAGCCGTTCGAGGACGAGATCGTGATGTGGTGGAACTTCGCCGGCCGCACGCACGAGGAGATCGTCGCAGCGCGCGACGCGTGGGAGGCGGAGTCGTCGGCCGCTGCTGAGCCGGCACGGTTCGGCATCGTCGGCGGTCACGACATTCGAATCCCCGCTCCGCCGCTGCCCGACGTGCAGTTGATGCCCCGCGGACGCCGGATCTGATCCTGATGACGACGTCGGACCTCTTCCCCGGCACTCTGGCGCCGATGCCGGGCGCCACAGCATCCGCCACGTTGATCTGGCCGAGCGTCGAGTCGGTCGCGCCCGCGCGGTTCGTGGAGGGCTTCAAGCCCTTCGCGGCCTTCGCACGCGATTCCGGTGCAGACCCCGCCGTCCTCGCGACCGACCTCTTCGCACTGTGGGACTTCATCGCTGCGCACGCCGAGCTCCTCGATGCTCCCGAGATGACGGAGGCAGCCTCGCGGTTCCTGGGGAACGCGATAGCCGTGGCGCATCCCGCGGCGAGGTGGCGGATGACGAGCGAGCCTGAGGTCGGTACCTCGGCCATGTCGATTCCGGTCGCGGGCGTGCTGCGGGCGATCGTGGAGCACCCGGAGCAGCGTGAGGCGTTTCGAGAGATGCTCGCCTCCTGGCCCCAGGCCGACCGCGACGACCTCGAGTCGAGTGCCCTCGCGCACCACGAGGTCGACGTCGACCTCGTGGTCGCCCCTATGGCGTTCGCACGTCCGCCCCTCGCGATCCCGGAGTTCCTCGACGACGACGGCCGGGTCATCGACTACGGGTCCCGCTGGGCCGGTGGCTCTCCGCCGGACGACGCCTACTCGCGGGTCTCCCATCCTGAGCGCTTCGCCCCCGTGCTGTCCGTCGTCGACGCGCTGGTCGAGCACCTGGCGACCTGGTACGTCGTCGACGTCGACCGACGGGTCTCCGAATCGGGGGCCCGCGTGATGTGCCTGCGCCCCACGACGGGCGCGACGATCACCCTCACGGTGTCGGCCGAGTCCGTCGACATCGAAGCCGGGGCCTTGTTCCGGGACCGTGCGCCCGTGTGCACCTGCGACGCCTGCGACGAGACCGCCGAGAGCGTGGCCGACCACCTGGAGCAGACCCTTCTCGCGATCGCGGCCGGAGGGTTGAGGGAGGTCTTCCCCGTCGGACAGCGGCGCTGGCTGCACACCCGGATCCACACCCCCGACGGCAGCGGACGATCCAGTGGCGGCCAGCCCGACCCGGCGATCCCCGCGAGGCGTCTCGACGAGGCCGCCGACGTTCTCGGCCGTCTCCCCGATGGCTGGTGGCCGGCCTGGACGCTGCGCGCGGAGCCGGTCTGACTCAGCCGCGCTCCGGGGTGTGCACCCGCGCGAGGAAGCGTTCCGTGCGCGGCGACGGGCCCCGCGGGTCGAGGATCGAGACCACGACGGTCACCGTCGTCGCGAGGGGAATGGTCCAGGCGGCGGGCTGGGCGAGGTACGGCGCCGCCGCCCCGACGCCGTCGATCAGGGCATGCACGAGCAGCGCGAGGCCGGCGGCGAGACCGCCGGACAGCATCCCGGCGACCGCCCCACGAGCGGTGAGTCCTCGCCACCAGACTCCCAACAGCACGACCGGCGACAACGTCGACGCCGCCACGACGAACACCACACCGACACTCGATCCGAGACCGGCCGGGGCCGTGAGCAGCGCCACGGCGAGCGGCACCAGCGCACAGAGCACGGCCGAGAGTCGGAACGAGCGCACCGATCCTGAGAACACGTCCTGGCTGATCACTCCGGCGAGCGACACCACGAGGCCGGCAGATGTCGCCAGGAAGGCCGCGAACGCCCCGGCAACGATCAGTGCCGTGAGCAGCTCACCGAACGCCCCGGGGAAGACGCGGGACGGCAGCAGCAGCACCACGGTGTCGGCGACGCCCGGCACTGCGAGGTCGGGAGCGGCGATGCGCGCCAGCAAGCCCATCGTGCTCGAGACCGCATAGAACGCACTGACCATGCCGATCACGATCACCGTCGTGCGTCGCGCCGAGACCCCGGTCGGACTCGTGTAGAAGCGCACCAGCACATGGGGAAGACCCATGGTTCCCAGCAGCAGCGCAAGCAGCAGCGAGGCCGTCTCGTAGGCGTCGAACCCCGAGGGGCCGGCCTCGACCGGGAAGACCAGCGCGGGGTCGAAGTCGTGCGGACCGCCGCTGAGCGCGAAGGCGATGAACACGACCGGCACGAGGAGAGCGGTGAGCTTGAGCCAGTACTGGAACGCCTGCACATACGTGATCGCGCGCATGCCGCCCGCGGCCACCGCTGCAGCCACGAGCACCGCCACGGTGACGGCTCCCACCCATTCCGGCAGGCCCGCCACGACGAACAGGGTGAGGCCGGCGCCGTGCAGCTGCGGCACGATGTACAGCCAGCCGATCACGAGCACCGCGATGCTCGTGACACGTCGGGCCGATGTCGACTCCAGGCGCGCCTCGATGAAGTCGGGGATCGTGTAGGCGCCGCTGCGTCGGAGCGGGGCCGCCACGAACGCGAGGACCAGGAGGTAGCCGGCCGCGTATCCGATCGGGAACCAGAACCCGCGGGCGCCGTCGAGCAATACGAGGCCCGACAGCCCGAGGAAGGTACCGGCCGAGAGGTACTCGCCACTGATCGCCGACGCGTTCCACACGGGTCGCACGGTGCGCGACGCCACGAAGAAGTCGCCCGTGGTGCGGGAGATGCGCAGTCCGTAGACCCCGATGAGCAGCGTCGCGACGATGACGAGCGCGACGCCGATGAGATCGAGCACCACGTTCATTCGCGGTCCCGGAGCGCCCGGTACCGACGCTCGTTGCGCGCGGCCGTGCGCACGTAGAGCACCGCGAAGACGACGATGATCGGATAGAACGCGTACGCCTGCAGCAACCACGACAAGGGCAGGCCCCAGACCAGGACCTGTCCGATCTCGGGGATGAGGGCGATCGTCAGGGTGAGCGCGATCACGACGACCACGAACCCGGCGACCGTGCCGAGCGCGAGTCGGAGCTGGCTGCGCATCAGGGCCCGGGCGTACACGGCATCCGCCTCGTCCACGGGCGAGCCGGGCAGGGCGATGCCGCGGGTGAAGGTCGCTGGTCGCCGATCGGGCAGGTCGGCCGTGACGCGCACGCGCTTCGGCTTCTCGGTCATCCGGCGCCCTCTCCACGCAGCAGGGCATCGCGCACCGCCGGCACCAGACGCCGACTGACCGGCAGCGAGACCGCGCCGATCGACACGGCGGGCTCCGCCCCGGACAGACGCGCCTCGGTCACGGCGGCCGTGCGCACGAGCGAGGAGCGATGGATGCGCAGGAATCCGGCCGCCGCCCACCGAGCCTCCAGCTCCGAGATCGGGATGCGCACCAGATGCCCTGTGCCGTCGCCGGTGTGCAGCCGGGAGTAGTCTCCCTGCGCCCGCACCCAGCGCACCTCGCTGCGGCGCACGAACCGCACGACGGATCCGACCGTGACCGGCAGCACCTCGTCGTCGCCGAGGCCCGCGGTGTCGCCGAGCTCGACGACCCGGTCGACCGCCTGACGCAACCGCTCGAGGCGCACGGGCTTGAGCAGATAGTCGGCAGCCCGCAGCTCGAACGCCTCCACCGCCCTGGCCTCGTCGGCGGTCACGAACACGACGGACGGCGGTTCGGCGAGGGTCATCAGAGCGCGCGCGAGCTCCATCCCGTTCAACCCCGGCATATGGATATCGAGGAACGCGATCCGCACCGCCCGCTCGGACAGCACCCGCAGTGCCTCAGCCCCCGACGATGCCGTGAGGATCTCACCGACGCGAGGGTCGGTGCGCAGCAGGTGGACCAGCTCGTCCAGGGCGGGTCTCTCGTCGTCCGCGACGAGCACATCGATCGGAGGTGCGATGGTCATCATGAACGTCAGTCGTTGTCCGGGTCGTGCTGCGGCTGCGATTTCGGGACCCGCATGCGCACCAGGGTACCGGCGCCGGTGTTCGTCTCCACCACCAGGCCTCCATCCGCGCCGTAGAGCTGACGCAGCCGGGTGTCGACGTTGCGCAGACCCACGTGGACGCCGTCGTCGCCCGCCGTGAGGGTCGCTCTCAGCCCCTCGGGGTCCATGCCGACCCCGTCGTCCTCGACCGTGATCTCGGTGTGGGTGCCGTCGTCGCGCGAGGCGATGCGGATCTCCCCTCCCCCGACGCCGGGTTCGAGACCATGACGGACCGCGTTCTCGACGAGCGGCTGCACCGACAGGAAAGGGATGACCGTCGCGAGCGTCTCCGGCGCGATCTGCAGGGTGACCCTCAGCCGGTCACCGAAGCGGGCCCGCTCGAGCTCGAGATAGGAGTGGATGCTGCCCAGCTCTTCGGCGATCGTGGTGAACTCGCCCTGCCGACGGAACGAGTAGCGGGTGAAGTCGGCGA
Source organism: Microbacterium sp. DWRC1-3 (assembly GCF_049896645.1). NCBI lineage: Bacteria > Bacillati > Actinomycetota > Actinomycetes > Micrococcales > Microbacteriaceae > Microbacterium > Microbacterium sp. DWRC1-3. The sequence goes on along the minus strand of NZ_JAFCUS010000002.1, from coordinate 275,941 downwards.
ACTCGAGCACCAGCTCGCGCGCACGCGTGGGGTCGGTGAGCACGAACGACGCGATCGCCGTGAGGGCGTTGTAGATGAAGTGTGGGGAGATCTGCGCCCGCAACGACCGCAGCTCAGCCTCGGCCAGCTGCGTCCTCGACGCATCGAGTCCGCCGAGTTCGACCTGCGCCGCGCACCAGTCGGCGACCTCTTCGGCCGCCCGCACCAGCGCTGCCCGCACGGATGCCGCGAAGGCGACCACGACACCCACCACGCGGCCGTCGACGAGGATCGGAGCCCCGACGGCCTCGAGCTCACCGTCCCTTCCGCGCGCAGGGAAGACCTGCCGTCGACCGGAAGCGCTCACCTGCGCGGCGATGCGGCGTGCCGCGGACTCCAGTCCGTCGGAGGGGCCGTCGAACGACACGGTGCCCTCGGCGCTCACGATCGCGACCGCTGCGCTTCCGAGCAGCACGCGCAGGTGCCGTGCTGCCTTCACGACGTCGGGGGCGGAGAGCCCTGCACGCAGGTGCGGTGCCGCCAGGCTCGCCTGGTGCAGCGCCGTGAGCGCCGCCTGTTCGGCATCGCTTCCCAGGTCGGCGGCCCCACGGGCGAGTCGGCGTGCGAGCAGGAGGAGCACCGAGAGGACGATGCCGCCGAGCACGCCCAACACGGCGGCGAGAACGACGTCGGTCATGGTCCCAGCCTAGGCACCGACGACACCGCGCTCAGCAGCAGCGGGCACCGGGGTTGCGATCCTGGTCGTCCATCCGCTGCCGCCAGAACTGCCGTTCGGTCAGCGGCTCCTCGTCCGGGTGCTGACGACGCTGATGGGCGACATACGTCGCATAGGCGCTGTCGCCCATCAGAGTCGTGATGTACCAGCGGATGCCGCGCCCGGCCCGCGCCACGGCGCCGACGAGCGTCCGCAGGAGGGTGGTCGCGGCATCCGCCCGGTTCATGGTGTCGGCCATCTCAGTGGGTCGACGCCTTGCGCTCGTCGGCCAGGAGCGGCTCCCACTGCTTCTCGAGTTCGCGCTCCTCGGCGCTCGGCAGGAACCCTGCCGGAGCGAAGCGGCGCGAGGCCACGGGGGCCTCCTCGGTGTTCTCGCCGCCGCCGTTGCGGATCGCCTTGATCGTCACGATCACGGCGGCCACCATGACGACGATGGCGAGGGTCACGAAGATGATCGAGAGCGTGCCCTGCACGGCGGTGTTGCGGATGACGGCGTCGAGCACCTGGGGCTCACCGAGCGAGGTGTCTCCGCTGTCGCGGGCGGCGACGTAGCGGAAGTGATTCGCCCAGTAGCCGATCGCCGGAACCGGAGACGCGATCTTGTACAGCGAAGCCGTGATGGTCACGACCGCGGTGAACGCGAGCGGCAGCCCGATGATCCACAGCCACTTGACGTAGCTCCGACCGCGCTTGGCGACGATGGCCATCACCACGGCGAGCGCGATCGCGGCGAGCAGCTGGTTCGCGATGCCGAACAGCGGGAAGAAGGTGTTGATGCCGCCGAGCGGGTCGGTCACTCCGAGGATGAGGATCGCTCCCCAGCCGGCCACCATGATCGCGGTGCAGATCCACACTCCGGGGCGCCACGAGACGTCGCGGAACTTGGGGAACCAGGCGCCGATCGAGTCCTGCAGCATGAAGCGGGCGACGCGGGTGCCGGCGTCGACGGCGGTGAGGATGAACAGCGCCTCGAACATGATCGCGAAGTGGTACCAGAAAGCCATCATCGCCTGACCGCCGAGCGCCTGCTGCATGATGTGCGCGAGGCCGAGCGCGAGCGTCGGCGCCCCTCCGGTGCGCGAGACGATCGACTCCTCGCCGACCGCGGCTGCCGTGCCGGTGAGCATCTCGGGCGTGAGGTTCACCCCCGTCAGGCCCAGCGAGTTCACGAAGGCCACCGCCCCCTCGACTGTTCCCCCTGTCGCGGCCGTCGGGGCGTTCATCGCGAAGTAGATGCCCTGGTCGATCGAAATCGCGGCGACGAGGGCCATGATCGCGACGAACGACTCCATGAGCATGCCGCCGTAGCCGATGAAGCGCGTCTGGCGCTCCTTCTCGATGAGTTTCGGAGTGGTCCCCGACGCGATCAGCGCATGGAACCCGGAGAGCGCCCCGCACGCGATCGTGACGAACAGGAAGGGGAAGAGGGGCCCTGCGAACACCGGTCCCATGCCGTTCTCGCCGAAGACGCTGACGGCGGGGACGGTGATCTCGGGGCGCACGAGGACGATGGCTCCCGCGAGCATGACGATCACGCCGATCTTCATGAAGGTCGACAGGTAGTCGCGCGGGGCGAGCAGCAGCCAGACCGGAAGCACGGCGGCGATGAAGCCGTAGACGATGATGCCCCAGGCGATGGTCGTGCGGTCGAGGTGGAAGATCGCCTGACCCCACTCGGTACCGGCGACCCAGCCTCCGCCGATGATCGCGGCCATCAGCAGCACGAAGCCGATGATCGACACCTCGGTGACCTTGCCGGGGCGGAGGTAGCGCAGGTAGACGCCCATGAAGAGCGCGATCGGGATGGTCATCGCGACCGAGAACACGCCCCACGGGCTCTCCCCCAGCGCGTTGACGACGACGAGGGCGAGGATCGCGACGATGATCAGCATGATCAGCAGCGAGGCGATGATCGCGGCGGTGCCGCCGATCCGGCCGAGCTCCTGACGGGCCATCTGGCCGATCGTGCGTCCGCCGCGGCGCATCGAGAAGAACAGCACGGTGTAGTCCTGCACGGCGCCGGCGAGCACGACGCCCACGATGATCCAGATCGTGCCGGGGAGGTACCCCATCTGCGCGGCGAGCACGGGACCGACGAGCGGTCCGGCACCGGCGATGGCCGCGAAGTGGTGGCCGTAGAGCACGCGACGGTCGGTGGGGACGTAGTCCTTGCCGTCCTGCTTCACCTCGGCGGGCGTGGCCCTGCGGTCATCGGGTCGGGTGATGTACTTCTCGATCACCTTGGAGTAGAACCGATAGCCGATGAGGTAGGTGCACACCGCGGCGAACACGAACCAGATCGCGTTGACGGTCTCGCCGCGGACGATCGCGAGCATGGTCCAGGCGACGGCGCCCAGCAACGCGATCGCGGACCACAGGATGATCTTCGGCAGAGTCCAGCGGTTCGCCTTCTCGTGGTGCTCCTCGGTGAGGGCGACGGAGGGGAGTTTCGGATCGGTGACGATCACGGGCTCGTCGTCGACGAGTCCGGCGCCGTCGCGGCGGCGCGACGAAGGTGCGGTCATGGAGGTCTCCTCGGGATACGCGACGTTGCGTTCCCCCACGTTAGGAAAGCGATGCCGCCGCACGGGGCCGAGCGAGTGGATGCTGCGACGAGCGGCGCGGATCACGCGGTGAACGGATGCGCGCACGCAGCACAGCACCCCGCGGTCCATCGACCACGGGGTGCTGTGCGGTGTCGCGTGCGGACTACTCCCTCTTCTCCCCACGCGGTGACGGGGTCTCCGGTGCGGGGGTCTCCGGTGCGGGCGTCGCCGGGGCGCTCGTCTCCGGTGCCGGGGTCTGCGGTGCAGGAGCCTCCGGTGCCGGGGTCTCCGGCGCCGGGGTCTCGGGTGCCGGAGCCTCCGGTGCCTTCGCCTTCGGCACGTCGACCGTCAGCACGGTGCGTACATCGGAGTCGCCGTACTGCACGAGCCCGAGGTAGCGCGTGCCGGCGGTCAGACCGGTCCAGCTGAGGTCGTACGACATCTGCTTACCGCGGACCGCGGCGAGCGGGTTCGGCGTGGCGGTGAGGTCGCCCTCGCCGTCGAGCAGCACGTTGGCGTAGGTCATGTCCCACGTCATCGGGCCCGTCGTGGAGTAGATGTTCGCCACCACGAGGTACGTACCGGCCGTCGGCGACGGGATCGTGACCTGCTCGTCCGCCGAGCCGGTCGCCGAGCGCCAGCGCTGGTAGTACTGCAGGTCGTCCGGGCTCACCACCCGGTACACGGTGAGGTCGAGGTCGCTGCCCTTGTCGTCGGACGAGTCGAGGTCGAACCTCGACAGCGTCGTCCCCTCGGGCACGTTCACGATCCACGACACGTCCTTGTTCGCGTCGCCCGACTTCTCGTCTCCCGAGTGACCGTCGACGGGGTTGTCCGCGTCGGCGAGCATCTCGAACGGCGTCAGACCCGAGAGTCCGAGTGCCAGATCACCGGTGAGGCCGGGGGTGATGTCCACCGTGGTGCTGCCGTCGACGCCGGTGCCCGTGACCTCCGCCGGAGCGTCGGCCGTGACCGGGAACAGCGCGATCGGCGACCGCACCGAGTTCTTCGCACTCGTCCAGGTCAGCGAGCCGGTGGCCCACTGCTCCACGGGGGCGCTGGCGTTGTCGAACGTGACCGTGAAGGTCTTCGTCTGGCCGGGACGGTCGAACTTGAGCTGCTGAGGTGTGACCTTGATGTTCACTCCCGGCACCGAGGCCTTGGCGGTGAAGGTGCCCTTCTCGGTCGAGGTGACCGTGCGGGTGACGGTCTGCGCGCTGGTCAGCGAGCCGATCGAGATCGACGCCTGGTTCAGATCGCTGCCGTCGATCGGGTCGATGCCGGGGAAGTCCGACAGCCCCTTCCCGTCGAGGAACGCCGCCCAGTCCTTGACCCCGTTGAGGTAGAGCAGACCCGGGTTCAGGTACCGCTTCGGGTCGACCTGACCCGCACCCTGCTCGAACGGGTTCTTGTTCTTCGATCCGTCGGGCAGCACCGTGTCGTAGGCCGTGGTCATCATCGCCGACTTGATCTCGGCCGGCGTCGCCTTGGGGCGCTCGCCGAGGTACAGAGCCGCGAGACCCGCGACGTGCGGCGAGGCCATCGACGTGCCGGAGAGGATGCCGAAGGTCGGCTTCTCGCCCGGTGCGTTCTCGGTCGCCGCGAGGATCGCGACACCGGGAGCCGCGACGTCCGGCTTCATCACATCGCTGCCGTCGGCCAGCATCGGTCCACGGCTCGAGAATCCCGCGATCTGCGGCGTCGGGGTGGTCACGCCCGTGGTGTTCTCACCGACGAGGGTGATCGGACGGTCCACGCCGCCCTGCACGTACGCGAGCACGGCGGCGCGGTGCACGGCGTTCAGGTGCACGGTCGGCACGGCGTGGAAGTCGTTGTCGAGCGAGTCAGCCCCACCGGGCACGTTCACGAGGACCATGCCCATGCCACCGGCGTCCTTGACCACCTGCGACTTCTCGGCGCGGGCGTTGCCTCCGCGATCGCAGACCACGATGTGGCCGGCGACCTTCGCGGGGTCGAGGGTGCCGGGCAGGCAGAGCTGCGGATCGGCGGCTCCTGCGGCGGCGGCATCCACGGCGGCGATCGACGGACCGGTGACCGTCTGCCCGAACGGCACGCTCACCGAGGCTCCGGCCTGCTCGAATCCGTCGAACTGCACCGTGCCCTCCCAGGTGGGGATGGTGGAGGCGGCGACCGTCGTGTACCAGGGCGATGCGTGATCGGCCGTGACCGGGTCGGGGCCGTCGTTGCCGGCGCTCGTCGCGACGAAGACACCCGCGGCTGCGGCGTTGAAGAACGCGAGGTCCTCCGGAGCCATCACGGTGCTCGCGGCGCCTCCGCCGATGGAGTAGTTGATCACGTCGACGCCGTCGGCGACGGCCTGGTCGATCGCGGCGATCAGGTCGCTCTGCGCGCAGATGTCATCCGTGGTCACCGTCGTGTCTGGACCGACGTAGCAGGCCTTGTAGGCCGAGATCTTCGCCGCGGGCGCGACTCCCGAGATCGTGCCGAAATCGACGTTCTCGATGCTGGCCTTGACCTTGAAGTTGCCCGCCGCGGTGCTCGCGGTGTGGGAGCCGTGGCCGTCGCCGTCCCGGGGCGAGAGGTAGTCGTACTGGAAATCGAAACCGGCCGCCTCGGCTCCGGCGTAGAAGTACTGTCCGCCGATGAGCTTCGACGAATAGTCGCTCTTGTCCCAGTCCTGGCCCTCGACCATCGCTGCCTGGAACTGCCCGCCGTCCGACTTGTCGAAGTAGACGTAGGTGCCGTCGGTGTAGGGCTGAGCGCCCTTGTTGCGGTTGTGCTGCTTCTTCTGCTTCTTGATCTTCTTGCCCTCGAACGAGGGGTGCTCGGGGGCGATGCCGGTGTCGATCACGCCGACCACGACGCCCTCTCCGGCTTTCTCGACCCCTCCGGTCTGCTGCCACACGCCGCCGCGGCCCTTGCGGTCGTCGCCGAGCCCGAGGTAGTCGGTCGACGTCTGCGCATCGGGGTGACGGATCTCATCCGGGTACACCCCGATGACGTCCTTCGACGCACGAAGTGCGTCGACCTGTTCGCCGCTGAGGTCGGCGCTGAAGCCGTTCAGCACCACCTGGTAGGTGGTGTCGGGGGTGACGCCGATGTCGCTGACGAGGTCGGTCTGCTCGGTCTGCAGATGCTCGACATAGCGTTGCGAATCCTGCGACTGCGTCTCCAGCTGCTCGCCTTCGGCGGGCTTGGTGGCCTTCAGACCCTTGACGTCGCCTTCGTAGGTGGCGAGCGGATCCGACTTCATCACCACGATGTAGTGCCCGGGGGTGCCTGCGACGGGGACGGGGTGCGTCACCTCCTCCGTCGCGGCGTAGCCGGTGGTTGCCGTCGATGCGATGAACAGCGTGGCCAGGGTGGTGGCGGCTGCCATCCGGAGGGGTGTTCGACCCATGTGGTGCTCCCGATGATCACGGCGCAGCCGCGTTGCTGCACCGCGGCCAACATAGTCCGGCTCTCGGCGATCGACGCGAGATCTGGCCGATCGACCAACCCGCATTCGCCGATCGACCAGGGTTATCCACGGCCGCCCTCCCGATAGGTCGACAGTAAGCTGGAGAGGTGGCCCGCACCTCCGTCCTGTCGACCCGCGTACTGCTCGTCTGCGCGGCGATCGGTGTCGCAACGGGCATCCTCGCGGGCATCGCCGGCTGGGTGACACCTGTCCTGCTGGCCAGTCCGCTGCTGTTCCTCTACGGCCTCGTGCTCGGTTCGCACGTGCTGCCGGGGATCATCGCGCAGGAGGTTCTGCGCCTTCCGCTCGTCGCGCTCATCACCCATGTGTTCGCCGCCCTGATCGCGAGCGCCTTCAACCCCGCCTGGGCGCTGCGCTTCATCGGCACCGCGCTGCTGTTCGGCCTGATCCAGGAGGGGGTCGCCGCCCTCACCCGCTATCGCTCCTGGGGACCGTGGCGCTTCTTCCTCTCGGCGGCGATCATCGGCGTCTTCGTCGCGGTCGTGGTGTTCTTCGCCGCTCATCTCTCGGTGATGCCGCTGTGGGCGCAGCTGCTGTACCTCGCGATCTCCGTGCTCGGACCCATCGCGTGGACCGCTGTCGGCCTCGCGATCGGCTCGGCGCTCAGTCGCGCCGGCGTCGCCCGCCGGTAGGCACCGCTCCCAGCCGTCTCGCGACCGCGCCCGAGATCGAGCTCACGAGCGCTTCGAGCGGACCACGACGCTGCAGCGCGGCCAGGATCGCACCGACGACGAGCGCCCCCAGGATGTGGACCCCGAGGATCCCCGGCCCGAGGTACCACCACGGGATGTCGGCCGGCGCGTCGATCTGACCGACGGACGCCAGCGCGACGGTCGCGGCAGCCGCCGCGAGGACGTGGAGCGTGTAGACCGTGAGGGGTGCGGCTCCCGCCGCCCTGATCGGCTCCAGCACGCGGAGGGCGGCCTTCGGGAGGACGCCGGCGAGGAACAGCATGCTCGCGATGACGAAGAGGGCGATGCCGACGCCGCGCAGGATGTCGAGGGTCGTTCCCGTGTGCGGAGTCTGCAGCGCGAGCGCCCACCACTCCGGGGAGAGCGGTGCGCCGAAGCCCGGGGATCCGGCCAGGCCGTCGATCGCCTCGGCGGCCTCCACCGGCATCGTCGCGATCACCGCAGCGCGCCCGAAGAGACCGTAGACCAGGGCACTGACCGACACCGCGAGCACGGCGAGAAGAGCGCCGACTCCGGCCATCCAGGCGAGGAGACGGGGCTCCGCCGCATTCCGGCGTGCGCCAATCAGCAGCTTCGCCACGGCCATGCCCACGAGCACGTAGACGATCCAGGTGATGACGGGGTAGGTCCCGGTGACGAAGACCGCCCGCAGAGCCACGAGCGGCTCTCCCCACTGCGGCCAGCTCACACCGCCGCCCTCTCCGACGACGCCGATCATCCCTCGCAGCTGGGCGTTGAGGATGGGGCCGATGACCGCGAGGACTCCTGCCCACACGAGCAGTCCCTTCGCGCCCATCCGCAGGAACGGGATGCTGCCCAGCATCGCCACCCCGAAGTAGACGAGGACGACGACGATGCTCCCCGGCGCCAGGGCGAGCGTGGCCCCGAGCACGATGACGAGGAGACCGCGCACAGCCATCGCCCACCGGGCCGCCGCGATGTGCCCCCGCTCCAGGTAGGAGCGGGTCGCCAGGACCACGCTGATCCCGCCCACGACCGCGAACAGGGTCGACGCGTTCCCGTCGACGACGTTCGACAGCCAGGAGATGTGGCCCGGCATGCCGACCGGCGGGAGGAGGTGCGCGCAGAACATGCCGATGATCGCCAGGAACCGGGCGAAGTCGATGCCGACCATACGGCCGAGCTCTCCCCGGGATCCGGTCCCGCCTTCGCGGCGCGTCGGCGCGCGTCCGCTCTCCTGCGGCTTCGCGATCGCGATCGTGTTCGTGTCTTCTCGCACGTTCTCCCCTTGTTCCGTTCGGCGCACAGAATGACGCCTCTACGACGATGCCCTGCATGCGGGCACAGCGCGTCCGCCTTCGGGATGACCGCTGTCATCCGGAAGAGGGCTTCTGCGCGCATGGATTATCAGGTAAGGCTCAGCTAAGTTAGAGGGGTACGATCCGCCGACCCGGGACTCCACCGTGCGCCCATCCGCGCCCCTGCTCCGCGTGCGTGAGCTCTCGCTCACCCACGCCGATGCGGCGCACCCCTCACCACGCGATGTGACCTTCGACATCGACGCGGGCGAAGTCGTGCTCCTGCTCGGACCGTCCGGTTCCGGCAAGTCGACGCTCACCCTCGCGCTGAACGGCCTGATCCCCCACGCACTCCCCGCGCGCATGGTCGGCACCGTCGAGGCGGGCGGGATCGACACCGCGAGCGCGCAGACGGCCGTGCTGAGCACACAGGTCGCGATGGTCTTCCAGGACCCCGATGCGCAGATCGTCACCGGAAGCGTCTACGACGAGGTCGCGTTCGGCCCCGAGAACCTGCTGCTCCCGCTCGAAGTCGTCGAGAGTCGCGTCGAGGAAGCACTGCGACGGGTCGGCCTCTGGGATCGGCGCGATGAGAACCCCGATCATCTCTCCGGTGGCGGGAGGCAGAGACTCGCGATCGCGGGCGCTCTCGCGATGGGATCGGCGCTGATCGTGCTCGACGAGCCGACGGCCAACCTCGACCCCCAGGGCATCGACGACGTGTACGCCGCCCTGGCGGAGGTCGTCGCCGCCGGAGACCGCGCCATCCTGCTCGTGGAGCACAACCTCGACGCGGCGATGGCGTTCGTCACGCGTGCGATCGTGTTCGACCGCGAAGGTCGCGTCGCCTTCGACGGACCGGCCGCCGAGGTCATCCGCGAGCATGCCGATGAGCTGGTCGGGATGGGCGTGTGGCTTCCCGGCGCCACCCTGGCGGCGCTGCGCCTTCGGAGCCAGGGGTTCTCCCTCGACCCACTGCCGCTGTCGCCGCAGGAGCTCGCTGCCGCGCTCGAGCGCGAGGGACTCTCCTCCCGCTCCGCCCGGCCGCCCGGCGCCGGAGGTTCCGGGCCACTGAGCGACGAGAGCGACGGCGAGACGGGACGCCAGGCGCCGCCGATCATCCGCGCCCGCGGGCTGACCGTGCGCCGACGCCGGACCGAGATCCTGCACGGGATCGACCTCGACCTCGAGGCCGGCAGCCTCACGGCCATCGTCGGGGCGAACGGTGCGGGCAAGACCACGCTGATCCAGGCGCTCGCGGGCGTCGTCCCCCCACCGCGCGGGCAGGTATCCGTGGACGGCGTCGACGCGGGGGCCGCGTCTCCGCGCGACCTCGCCGCACGCATCGGGTTCGTGTTCCAGAATCCGGAGCACCAGTTCATCGCGGCGACGGTCTTCGACGAGCTGGCCCACGGTCTGCGGCTGCGCCACGTGCCGGATGCCGAGATCTCGGCTCGCGTCGACGAGATGCTCACCCGCTTCGGGCTGGAGCACAAGGCGGATGTGCATCCGTTCCTGCTCTCCGGCGGCGAGAAGCGGCGACTGTCGGTGGGTACCGCACTGATCACCCGTCCGCGCGTGCTGGCGCTCGACGAACCCACCTTCGGACAGGACCGCGCCAGGGCCGCCGAGCTCCTCGATCTGCTGCAGAATCTGCGTGCGGAGGGGACGACGATCGTGATCGTCACGCATGACCTCCAGCTCGTGGCCGAGCACACCACTCACGTCGTCGTCCTCGCCGATGGTCGGGTGCGGGCGGTCGGGCCCACCGCCGCTCTTCTGCAGGACGAGCAGCTGTTCGCCGCCGCGGGACTGCGCCTGCCGGCCCTGCAGCGCGTGCTGACCTCCGCCGGGCTCGGAGCGACATCGTGACCACGGCGACGTTCGACCCTTACGCACGGATGACGGCGACATCGCGACGACAGTTCCTGTACGCGCTGAACCCGCTCGCGAAGATCGCCGGATTCGCGCCGGCGATGGTGCTGCTGGTCTTCGTGCGGGATCTGGCCACCCCCGTGGCCTTCCTGGTGCTCGCCTACGCCCTGATCCTGGTCGGCGCACGCCTGACGGGCAGACTCCTCGCCCTGCTGCTGCTCGGGCTCCCCGCCGGCATGCTGCTGATCGGTGTCGGCTTCTCGCTGTGGGTCGATGCCGGCCTCGTCGCCGGCAGTGCCCCCGTCCTGCAGATCGGTGACTGGACGCTCTACAGCGGGGCCCTGCTGATCGGTTTCGCGACCGCGCTGCGGCTCGGCTCGATCGTCGCGCTCGCGCTCGTCGGCGGGCTCACCACCAGCGGCCCCGATCTCGTGCGGGCCAGTGTGCAGCAGCTGCGGGTTCCCTACCGGATCGGCTACACGGCCCTGGCCGCGTTCCGGTTCGTGCCGCGGTTCGGCCATGAGCTGTCGGTGATCAGGGCCGCTCATCGGGTGCGCGGGTATCACGGCGGACGCGGACCCTTCGCGCGCATCGCTCGGGGGTGGGGGTACATCGTGCCGCTGCTGGCCGGGGCCATCCGTCACGCAGAGCGCGTGGCACTCGCGATGGACTCGCGTGCATTCGGTGCGCACTCGACGCGCACAGAGCGACACCTCGTCCCGTTCCGCACGCGGGACACCGTCTTCACCGTCGCGACCCTGCTGGCGTCGGCGGCGATCTTCGTCGTGTCCTTCCCCTGGCAGCTTCCCTGAAAGGCGCATCATGGCCTACAGCAAGATGGTCAAACCCGAGTCGGCCGATCTCATCCAGCTGGTCGTGCTGCGCACGCGACGGCTGTCGACGCACTGGATCCGTGTGACGCTCGGCGGCGGCGAGATCGAGAAGTTCCGTCCGATGGGGTTCGACCAGTGGTTCCGGCTGTTCCTCCCGATCGGGGGCGACGCGGGCCTCGAGCGGGTGCCGGCGAAGGCGAACAAGGTGTTCGGGTATCTGAAGTTCCTGCGCATCCCCGACGGCGAGCGTCCGGTGATGCGCAACTACAGCGTGCGGGCATTCCGCCCGGCGACCGCGGATGCCGGTGCCGAGATCGACGTGGACTTCGTGCTGCACGGATCGGCGGCCGACGGTACCGCCGGACCGGCCTCGCGGTGGGCCGAGACCTGCCGGCCGGGCGAGCATGTTCTGATCATCGACGAGGGGCTCACGTTCAATCCGCAGCGCGGCGTGGATCGCGTCGTGCTCGTCGGCGATGAGACCGCCCTGCCCGCGATCGCCTCGATCTGTGCCTCGCTTCCGGCCGGCGCCATCGGTACCGCGATCGTCGAGACGCCGAGCGAGGAGGATGCGCTGGAGTTCGCGCATCCCTCGGGCATCGAGGTCGTGCGGATCGTGCGGCCGCACGGCGTCGCTCCCGGTTCGCTCGCTCTGGACGCGCTCGCCCGCACCACCCTGCCGGAGGCTCCGTTCCACGCCTATGCGGCGGGCGAGCAGGCGCTCGCCTCCGGCGCCCGCAAGCACCTCGTCGGCGAGCGCGGGGTGGACAAGAATGCGGTGAGCTTCTGCGGGTACTGGCGGGTCGGTGCAGCCTCCCCCGCGTCGAAGGCCGCTCGCGAGGCCGCGGCGGAGCCCCTGGCATGAGCGCGGATGCCGCGGGCCGGTCGCCCCGCACCGGCGGACGATTCCGCTTCCCCACCGTCATCCTGCTGACCTGTGCGGCGCTCGGTGTGGCGGGAGCGGTGCTTCTCGCACCGATGAACTGGTTCTCGACCGTGCTGACCGGGCCGCTCCCGTTCGTGGGCATGGCGCTCGCCGGTCTCTGGCTGCTGCCATCGGTGATCGCGCTACGGCTGCTGCATCGTCCGCTCGTCGGACTGCTCGTCGCGCTGATCGCCGGTCTCGTGATGGTGCCGTTCTCCGGATACGGTTTCAGCACCGTGCTGACCAATCTCTGGTGGGCGGCCTTCACGGAGCTGCCGTTCCTGTTCGTGCTCTGGCGCTACTGGGGCACCTGGATGCACTATCTCGGTGCCGTCATCGTGGGCATCGTGTATCCGATCTCGGCGTGGGCGTGGTTCGACCTCGGGTCCATGTCTCTCTTCGCCCAGATCGCGTTCTTCGCCGTGTCGATCGCCAGCTGCGTCGGCGGCACGGCCCTCGGCATCCTGATCGCCGACCGTCTCCGCAGGGCGGGAATCGGCAGGCACCGCTGAACCGCGAGAGCGCAGCCGCACACGCCGGGCGGTGACATCGCCGGGCCGTGACGTCGAGCCGCGACGTCGTCAGGCAGCGACGTGGTCAGGCAGCGACGTGGTCAGGCCGCGATGTCGAAGCGTGCGCGGCCTCCGAGCCTCGGGGTTCGCGCAGAGTCGACGTATCGCGGCGGAATGAACCACACCCGCCCCGCCGCACCGCTCCCGCTCCCGCTCCCGCTCCCGCTCCCGCTCCCGCTCCCGCTCCCGGCAGTATCGATGCGGATCTGCCACCCGTTGTCGTGGATGCGATGGTGACACGTTTCGCACAGCAGCACCCCGTTGGAGAGATCGGTCGGCCCGTGGTCTCGTCTCCACCATCGAATGTGATGCGCCTTGGTCATCTCCGGCGGCAACCCGCACATCGCGCATCCCCCATCACGCTCCACCAGCGCCAGCCGTTGCGCCCGGGTGAACAACCGCTTCTCCCGTCCCCAATCGAGGATCTCGCTGTCTCCGCCGAGAACACACGGGATCACGCCGCCCCCGGCCGCCATCCGCCGCGCGGCCCCGACGCTGACCGGCTGATCGACCCCGTCCACGGTCGCCGTCCCCGTGCCGGCCTCCAGATCGTCGAGGTTCATCCGCACGATCACCGTCGCACCGGCGACCGGCACCCGCTGCTCGCACCCGAGCACGTGCGCGCAGAACACCGCGAGAGCATCGGCCTGGATCATCGGCACCGTCCGCCGATCCGCATCGGGCGCCTCCGCATCGGGCGCGTCTTTCCGCGCGGCGAACACGGCGGTCACATAGCCCCGGATCGCGGTGACCACGGGCGCAGCGGTCTCGACATCGAGCACCGCGTTCAGATGCACCATTCCCTCACGCTCGAACAGTGTCAGCGCGCGCCTGCCGCGGCGCTCTTCCTCCCGAGGCTCCAGACCATCCGGATCGAGCCATGCTTCTGCACGGACCACGAGCTTTCGCACATCGTCGAGTGCCAGACCTGCCGCCTTCTCCGCCAGCATTCGCTCGGCTTCGACGACACGCTCCACCCCCGTGGCGATCCGACAACGATCGAGCAACCCGATGATCATCGCGGCGGCGGGAGCACCGAGGGCCCCCGATTCCAGCGCCTCGCTCACCAGCGGATACTTCGCCGGCAGACGCGCACCCAGAAGGTCGCTCCGGGGCGCCGTCGCCTCTCCCACCTTGACGAGGCGCGACGCATCACCGGTCGACACCCCCGTGGCTGCCGCGATCAACGTCGCCGGGTTGCGGTAGCCCTGCTGCTTGGCCAGGCTCTCCGCCCCGAGCTCCGGACGCGACTCGCGGGAGATGCACGCCGCCACCGACACATGCACGGCGTCCAACCGACGCCGCAGCACCCCGATAGACGCGCTCACCTCGATCAGCTGCTCGCGGGACAGCTCCCCGGAGTCACCGGCATCTGACCACGCCTCATCGAGGCGTGACATCGCCTCGTGCAACGCGGTCAATTTCGACATACTCGATTCTACCGCGAACGGTCTCGACATTCGAAGTTATGTTCTATTGAATACCGGTGCGACCAGCATGTCGTGAAGACCGAGCACCGGGTCAGCCGCAGGGCACGCGCCGTTCCGGATGCCCGGGTGGCACCGAGATCTTCACTGCACATCGGCGAACAGCCCCATGACCTCCGGGCCCATCTCGACTTGACTCAGCACGATGCGGAACGAGCCGTCGGGATCGATCCAGAAGTCGGTTCCCTGCCCACCCGACCAGCCGTAGCGACCGGAGTGCTCCCCCGCGGTCTGCACTGCGACGCCGAATCCCCACCCCGTGTCCTCCCAGAACCCGGGAAAGAAGCTGTCGTCCGTCTTCGTGCTCGACGACACCTGGTCTGAGCACATCAGCGCGAGCGATCCGGGGTCGAGGATCACCGTGCCGTCGTGCCGTCCTCCGGCCGCGAGCATCCCCGCGAACGCGGCATAGTCGGCGGCGGTCGAGACGAGCTCCGAGTGACTGAGGTCGAACGGAGCGGGCGCGAGGGAGAACCCTCCCGCGGCGGGCTCGATCTCGACCAGCTCCCCATCCTCGTGGCGATACGCGGCGGGCAGCCGGTGAGCCTTGTCGAGCGGCACCGTATACCCGGTGTCGACCATGCCGAGCGGATCGAAGAGGTCACGCTGCAGGTGCGCCTCCAGCGGCCCATCGACCACACGCGCGAGCAGAATTCCGAGGATGCCGAAGGAGTGGTGGTAGCGCCACCCGGTACCGGGTTCGAACGCCAGCGGGAGCGCGGCCAGCGCCTCCAGCCACTCCTGAGCCCCCATCGCGACCGGCTCCTGCCCCGCAGCCGTGCGGTTCGCGATCATCGCCTCCGCCAGCGGCGTGGGCACGACCTGCACGCCGTACCCCGAGGTGAGGGTGAGCAGGTGCCGCAGCGTGATCGGCGTCATGGCGAACCCGACCTCGTCGAGCGCGGCTTCCGGGGTGCGCAACACCCGGCGCCCGGCGAGCTCGGGCAGCCACCGCTCCACGGGATCGTCGAGCCGGAGGCGCCCTTCCTGGACGAGACGCAGCGCCGCCACCGCGAGGATCGGCTTGGTCATCGACTGGATGCGCACGATCGCATCCGCCCGAAGGTCGCCGGACGCGACGATCTCGACCCTCCCGCCCGGCATCCCCTGCACACCGACGATCCCTGGAGCGGTGCCCCGCGCGACGTGGTCATCGAGGATCTGCGGGAGCGAAGCCGTCATGCGGTCGATTCAACTCCGACGGCGGCACCGTGTCCACGCCCCGGGCGATCGACCAGGGACAGGAAGAGGCCCCGGATGTCGCATCCGGGGCCTCTTCTGCGTAGGTGACGTCAGCGCTTGCCGACGATCTGACGGCCGACGAGATCGCGCATGATCTCGTTCGTGCCGCCGTAGATGCGGTGCACGCGAGCATCGGTGAAGGCGCGGGCGATCGGGTACTCCATGATGTAGCCGTAACCGCCGTGCAGCTGCACGCCCATGTCGAGCACCTCCCACTCGCGCTCGGTAGCCCAGAACTTGACCTTCGCGGCATCCTCGGCGGTGAGCGTGCTGTTCTTGTAGGCGAGCAACGCGCGGTCGATGTACGCCCACATCGCGTCCGTGGTCGCGGCCATGTCGGCGAGCCGGAAGCGGGTGTTCTGGAAGTCGGCGATGCGCTCGCCGAACGCCTCGCGGTCCTTCGTGTAGGCGACGGTCCAGTCGAGGGCGGCCTGCGCGGCTGCGGCTGCGGCGACGCCGATCGAGAGACGCTCAAGCGGCAGGTTTAGCATCAGCTGGATGAACCCCTGACCCTCCTTGCCGCTGATGAGGTTCTCGTCAGGGACGAACACGTCGGTGAAGCTGAGCTCGGCCGTGTCCCAGCCGTGGAAGCCCATCTTGCTGAGCTTCTTGCCCTGGTCGAAGCCCTCCATGCCCTTCTCCACGAGCAGCAGGCTGAAGGCGTCGGGACGGTTGCCCTCACCGGTCTTGACGAAGGTCACGACGACGTCGGCCGTCGTACCGGAGGAGATGAACGTCTTCGCACCGTTGAGGATGTAGCCGCCGTCGACCTTCTTGGCGTTGGTCTTGATGCCACGCAGATCCGAACCCGCACCCGGGTCGGTCATGGCGAGCGCGCCGAGCACCTCGCCCGTGGCCATGCGGGGAAGCCACTTCTCCTTCTGCTCCTGCGTTCCCATGTGCACGAGGTAGGGCACGGCCAGGTCGTCCTGGATGCCGAAGGCACCGGCCAGCGAACCCGCGCCGGAGGCGATGACCTCCTCCATCACGATCGTGCGGAAGCGGTAGTCCTGCAGCATGCCGGCGCCACCGAACTCCTCCGGGACCGACAGGCCGATCAGACCCGCCTCTCCGGCGGCCAGCATCGTCGCCCGGTCGATCTCCCCCGCGGCGTCCCACCGCTCGATCGCCTCGTTGGTCACGTGGCGCTTGACGAAGTCCTTGACCAGGTCCCGGAATGCCTCGTGATCCTCGTCGTAGATGTCGCGTTCCATGCCGTCCTCCTGAACGTCTCATGCATCGTTGCTCCGGCGATTCTACGTCGCACAACCGGTCCAGGACAGGACGTTGTGAGAATGCATCCCATAAAACGTGACACTGGGTACCGCGGTTGTCGGATGCCGCAACCGTGGCGTTCCGCGCCGATTCAGTGCGCGTAGTCGGGGGCGGCCGGCAGCGCGAAGAACTCCTCGAGCGTGTGGAACCCACCCTCGTGATAGGCGGCGGCGAGGTCGACGCCGACATAGCGGAGGTGCCACGGCTCCGGCGCATACCCCGTGACCGGGGTGCCGACCTGCTCGTAGCGCACGATGAATCCGTACTCCCAGGCGTGCGCCGCGACCCAGTCGCTCTGCGCCGTGGCGCCGAAACCATCGAGGCCGCCGCAGCCCGTCCCGCACGCGACCACGTCGAGCGCGAGACCCGTCTGGTGCTCACTGTGTCCCGGACGCGCCGAGCCGGCATCCGCCTCGGCCTGGCCCTGCGATCGCACGTGCGAGCCGTAGGTCGTCACCTGCAGACCGTACGAGCGGTATCCGTTGTTCGCGCCGATCCGCCCGACACCGGCAGCGACCGCCGCATCCGCCATCTCGCCGACGGCAGCGGCCACGTCGGTGCGCACGCGCCCGGACGGCGTCGTCATCTGCAGCGGCACCGAGGCGAGGTCCGTCGGCTCGTACTCGGGCGGGTTCAGCGGCGACGACTTGTTCACCACGACCCACAGCCGCGCCGGATCACTGAGCGAGATGCAGGGAGCGTTGCCCGCGACGACGGCCTCGCGGAAGGCCGCGCCACCCCCGAACGCCGCGATCGTCGCCGCGTCATCGCCGTTCGCGATCGCCTGCTGCACCGAGGAGTCTGCGCAGGGGTCGGCCGCCGTGGTCGCGGCGACCTTGACCGGCGGGACCTGCATGACCGCGACCGGCACCGGCATCGAGTCGGCGCCGGAGGACGGCACCGGACCGGAACCGATCGACAACAGGACCCCGATCGCGGTCACAGCGACACCGATCGGCAATGCAGGTCCGCGGATCGGGGACCGCGGTGCCGCATGCTGAGGGTGCGGCAGGAAGGGCATTGATCCATCCTCTCATTCGAAGATAAGTTGCAGAGTCGCTTGCGTTAACATCGTCTTTCTGTTCGAATTGTCGAATGAGGTGGCAGGGACAGAAGCTCGGAGAGACGGATGCGGCGGCGCTGCCCGGCCTCGAAGACCGATCGAGCGTCCTGCGCTCCGTCACGACTCCCGAGTTCGCCGGGATGACGTTCCACGAGGTGCTGTCGAAGTCGGCGCTGAATCATGTGCCCGGCGCCTCGCGCATGCCCTTCGCCTGGACGATCAATCCCTATCGGGGGTGTTCGCATGCCTGCGTTTATTGCTTCGCCCGCGGAACCCACGAGTACCTCGACCTCGACGGCGGGGCCGACTTCGACTCGCAGATCGTCGTCAAGGTCAACGTGGTGGAGGTGCTCGAGAAGGAGCTGCGGCGCGGCAGTTGGGAGCACGAGACCGTCGCCCTCGGCACCAACACCGACCCGTACCAGCGGGCCGAGGGCAGGTACAAGCTCATGCCTGGCATCATCGAGACCCTCGCCGCGTCCGGCACCCCGATCTCGATCCTCACGAAGGGGACGCTGATCCGCCGGGACATCCCGCTGCTCGTGAAGGCCGCGAAGCGGGTGCCGATCGATGTGCAGATGTCGATCGCGATGTACGACGACGACCTGCAGAAGGCGATCGAGCCCGGGGCTCCGACGACTCAGGCGCGACTCGACACCGTGCGGGCGCTGGCGGATGCCGGGTTCCCGGTGACCGTGTTCCTCATGCCGATCATGCCGCACATGACCGACTCGCTCGCCGCGATCGACAGTGCCCTCGTGCGCATCAAGGAGGCCGGGGCGCGCGCCGTCATCTACGGAGCCCTGCACCTTCGTCCGGGAGTGAAGCCGTGGTTCTTCGAGTGGCTCGGCGAGGCGCGGCCCGACCTGGTGTCGTCTTACCGCGGGCTGTACCCGGGAGCGTCGGCCGAGGCCCCGAAGGGGTACCGACAGTGGCTCGCCAAGCGCACCCGTCCGTTGATCCGCATGCACGGCCTCGACGGCCGCCACGAAGACGACTACTCCCGCCGCGGGTTCCGCCCGGGGCAGGGCCACGTGCAGACGACGGTGTCGACCGCCGCGACGGTGCGCTTCACGCCCAGCGCACGATCCGAGGCGTCACCCGCGCAGCCGATGCTCTTCTGACCCGACGGTCAAGCGCGCATCCCGCAGCCGCGTAGGCTCGGGGATCATGGCGATCGGTTCCACAGTCCACACATTCGAGGTGCAGCTCGCTGACACCGATCGCGGCGTCTACGAGGACTACTCGCTGCGCGTGGCGCGGCATCCGTCCGAGACCGATGCCTACATGCTCACGCGTGTGCTGGCCTACGGGCTCGAGTTCGCCGAGGGCATCGCCTTCGGCGGCAGCATCTCCTCGACCGAGGAACCGGCTGTGCTCGTGCGCGACCTCACCGGCCTCATCGCCGCCTGGGTCGAGATCGGTGCGCCCGACGCCGAACGCCTGCACTACGGCAGCAGGCTCGCCGAGCGCACCGTGGTCTACACCCACCGCGACCCCGCCAAGGTGATGGCACCGTGGACGGACAAGCGCATCCACCGCCGCGAGGACATCCGCGTCTACAGCTTCGACCCCGGCTTCATCGACAGCGCGGCCGGGCTGATCGAGCGCCGCAACACCATGACCCTCACCGTGACCGAGAGCGTGATCTACCTCGACCTCAACGGCACGAACCTCACCTCCGCCGTGCACGTGCACGAGCTCTCCTGACCGCGCACACGCGAAAGGCCCCGCCCCGCGGAAGCGGGACAGGGCCTTCGGAGAGATGACTCAGGCGGTCAGGTCGGCCGCGGTCGGCACGCGACCGGCGATCTCCTCGATCACGTCGTCGTCGAGACGGGCGTTCTCGAACGGCGCGTCGATCTCGGCGCGGTCGAGCAGCTCGGTCATGCGACGCTGGCGCTGACGCGTGATCAGCGTGACGACACGGCCCGAACGACCCGCGCGACCGGTGCGACCCGAGCGGTGCAGGTACGTCTTGTACTCGTCCGGCGCATCGGCCTGGACGACCAGGTCGATGTCGTCGACGTGGATGCCGCGGGCGGCGACGTCGGTGGCGACGAGCACGTTCACGCGTCCAGAGGTCAGACGCTCCAGGTTGCGCGTGCGCTTGGCCTGGTTCAGATCGCCGTGCAGCGAGACGGCCGGGATGCCGGCGTCGTCGAACTGCTCGGCGAGCATGTCTGCATAGGCGCGGGTGCGGGCGAAGACCAGCGTCTTGCCATCGCGGTCGACGAGCGAGGTGAGGATGTCGGCCTTGTCGCGGTGCTCGATCACGAGCACGCGGTGCTCGATCGTGCTGGAGTCCTGGTCCTCTCCCGCGACCTCGTACACGGCCGGGTCGACGAGGAACTCGTCGACGAGAGCCGCGACCTCACGGTCGAGCGTGGCCGAGAACAGCAGCTTCTGGCTGCCGTCGGCGGTGTGACGCAGAATGCGCTGCACCGGCTCGACGAACCCGAGCTCGCACATGTGGTCGGCCTCGTCGAGCACCGCGATGCGGCAGTCCGAGAGGTCGAGCTTGCCCTGGTTGATGAGGTCCTCGACACGACCGGGGGTGCCGATCACGATGTCGACGCCCTTCTTGAGCGCGCCCACCTGGCGGCCCTGCGGCACACCACCGTAGATCTGCGTGGTGAACAGGCCGACACTGCGAGCGATCGGCTGGATCGTGCGGTCGATCTGCAGCGCGAGCTCGCGCGTCGGAGCGAGGATGATCGCACGCGGCGACCGTCCGAACTCACGGCGCTTGCCGGCCTGCGACTGCAGCACGCGCTCGACGAGCGGAGCACCGAAGGCGATGGTCTTGCCGGAGCCGGTGCGGCCGCGGGCGAGGACGTCACGCCCTGCGAGCACGGCCGGGATGCTGGCGGCCTGGATCGGGAACGGCGTGGCCGCACCCATACCGACGAGGGTCTCGACGATGTTCGATCCGAGTCCGAGGTCGCCGAAGGTCACACCATCGACCTCGACGGCCGCGACGGACTTCGCCTCGAGGCGCTCGTGCACGACGTCGTCGCCCGGTGCGAACTTCGCTCCGGTCGAGGCCGGACGGCTGGTGGCGTTCCAGTCGTTGCGGCTCGGACGCTCGTTGCGCGCCGGACGCCCCCGGGTGTCGGAGGTCAGCGGGCGCGGGCGCTCGGTGCGGTAGGCGCCGCCGGTCGACGGACGCGAACGCTCGTCGCGGCCACCCTCGTACGAACGCTGCGTGCGGTCGCGGTCGAAGGCACGGCGTGCGCGGTCGGCGTCGAAAGAGCGCTCAGGGCGCGCGGCGCCACGGTCGTTCGACCGGGTCCGGTCGCCGGCACGGTCGTCGCGACGCGGACGCTCGTCGCGGTCGAACCGCGGACGCTCGGCACCGCGGTCGTTGTCGAACCGGGGGCGATCTCCACCGCGGTCGTTGGCGAACCGGGGACGCTCGGCGCCACGTCGATCGTCGCGACCCGGACGCCCACCATCGCGGTGGTCGTTGTCGCGGAAGCCCTGACGCTGGGTGCCGGCACCGCGGTCGTCACGACGCGCGCGGTCATCGCGGTCGAACCGGGGGCGGTCGCCGCCACGCTCGTCGCGGTAGGTGCCGGGTCCGGTCGGACGCTGTCCGCCGCGATCGTCCCGCCGCGGGCGGTCGGCGAAGCGTCCGCCGGCGGTGGGCCGGTCGTTGAAGCGGGGGCGCTCGGAGCGCTCGTCGTTGCGGTGGTGCGGGGCCTCACGACGCCCGGACTCCGCGCGGTTGCGGATGCCGCGGGCCTCGTCGCGGCCGGCGCGCTCAGACGCACCCCAGCGCTGCTTGGGCGCACCCGACTCGGCTTCGGCCGGACGGTAGCCGCGGTGGCCGGCGCTGCGGCTGCCGGGGCGACGGTCGTAACCGCCTGCGGCAGGAGCGGTGCGGCGATCGCCGGCATCCGCTCGTCCACCGCGCTCATCGCGCGCACCGTCACGGGCGGGGCCGCCGTTGTGACGATCGTGGAAGGAGGTCTTCTTCGCGCCGTAGCGCGGCTCAAAGTTCGCGGACGGGCGTCCGCCGCGGGGCTTCTTGTTCTTCGGCATTGCGTGTCTTTCTGTGTTCTCGCACGAGAACAGCGCCGCGCGCACGCGCGAGCACCCTGCGCCTGGTCGAACTCGACCAGCGGGGTTCCGGACTGTCAGCGGCCGGGGCCATTCATGTGATGGTTGATTAGCGTCGAGCGACGCTCACCATCGGCCCCTGGACTCACACTTCACACACATAAAACGTCCGCGCCAACGCGCGGGTGTCCGAAGCCGACCGGTCAAGTGTAGCCGACGCGCCTGAGAGACTGCCGACCCGATGGTGGCCGTACGATGACGAGGTGAGTACCGCTTCCCCCACCGGCGCCCAGATCACCCTCCGACTCGGCGAGGCGGACGCGCAGATCGCTCAGGTCGGCGCATCCCTGCGTTCGCTGCGCATCGGCGGTGTCGACCTCGTGCCGCCGTACCCGTACGACCTGCCCACCCCGGCCTGCTCCGGCGTGGTCCTCACCCCCTGGCCGAACCGGGTGCGAGACGGGGAGTGGGACGACGAGGGCACCACGCGAAGGCTCGCGATCACGGAGCCGAAGCTGCGCAACGCGAGCCACGGCCTGCTGCGATTCACGGCCTACGAGGTGGCGCACACCGACAGCGAAGCCGTGCTGCGGGCGAACATCGTCCCCCAGACCGGGTACCCGTACCTGATCGAGACGACCGCGACGTACGCCCTCACCACCGACGGCATCGAGGTGACGCACACGCTCACCAACCGCTCGAGCACGCCGGCGCCGGTCGCCCTCGGCACGCATCCGTTCGTGACGATCGGCGACGTCGATCCGCACAACCTCGTGCTGCGGGTGCCCGCGGAGACGGCGTTCGAGACCGACGAGCGGATGCTCCCCACCGGCACCCGACCGGTCGGACCCGAGCTGCGCGAAGGTGTGCGCCTGGGGGATGTCACCCTCGACACCGGATTCACCGATCTCGCACGCGACCCCGACGGGCGCGTGCGCCACTCGCTCACCGCGCCGGACGGTCGTCGCGTCACGCTCTGGCAGGGCGAGGGCTTCGACTACGTGCAGGTGTACACGACGCCCGCCTATCCCGGGCAGAGCCTCGCGGTCGCGATCGAGCCGATGACCGCGCCCGCCGATGCGTTCAACAGCGGCCTCGGCATCCGTCGCCTCTCCCCCGACGAGACCTGGACCCTGCACTGGGGCATCACGCTGTCCTGAGCCCGGCCGTTTGCGCTGTGGGCGGCTCGTTGCGGGGCCGCAGCAGTGAGCACCTCCTCGACGATCACGGAGAAAGGCCCCGAATCACGCATCTGGATGCGGATCCGGGGCCTTTCTGCGGAGGTGATCACCACCCGAGCGCGGCTACTCCCCGCGCTCGCGCAGTTCGCGGCGGGTGAGCTGCGATGCGTGCGGCAGGCCGGAGGCGTCGATCAGCACCGGCTGCCCCGACGCCGCAGCGGCACCGGACGCATCAGGCCCGACCGGAGCATCCGGCGTCGGAGTCCCGCCGGCACCCGCTCCACCGGCCTTGCGAGCCGCACGCCGCTCCTTGGCGCCCTCGACGAGGTTGTAGAGCGTCGGCAGCACGATCAGCGTCAGCACGGTCGACGAGATCAGACCGCCGATCACGACGATCGCGAGCGGCTGCGAGATGAACCCGCCGTGCCCCGTGATGCCCAGAGCCATCGGGGTCAGGGCGAGGATCGTCGCGAGCGCGGTCATCAGGATCGGCCGCAGACGCTTCTCGCCTCCGGCCTTGACCGCCTCGATGGTCGACAGACCCTTCTCCCGATACTGGTTCACGAGGTCGACGAGCACGATCGCGTTCGTCACCACGATGCCGATGAGCATCAGCACACCGATCAGCGACGCGACGCCGAGCGGTACGCCCGTGAGGATCTGCAGCAGGATCGCACCCGTCGCCGCGAACGGCACCGACACGAGCAGCAGCAGCGGCTGACGCAACGACTTGAACGTCGCGACCATGACCACGTAGACGATCAGGATCGCCGCGAGCATGGCGAGGCCCAGCTGCGAGAACGAGTCGGCCTGCTGCGAGGCGACACCGCCGACCTCGGCGGAGGCTCCGTCGGGCAGGTCGACCGCCGCGAGCGCCTCGTTCACCGACTGCGTGGCGGTGGCGAGGTTGTCGGATGCCGGAGGCACGGTGATCGTCGCCGTCCGACGGCCCTGCTCGGTGGTGATCGAGGTGGGTCCGTTCTGCTGCTCGACGGTGGCGATGTCCTGCAGCTGCACGATGCCGGCGGGGGTCGGGATCGTGAGCGTCCTGAGCGCCTCGACCGTGGTCGGCGGGTTCGGGGTGACGATGTAGACCGTGAGGGCGGTGTCGTCGATCTCGACGGATCCCGCCTGCTGCGGGCGCATGGTGCCCGACACGATGCCTCCGACGGCGACCTCGGAGAGTCCGCGCTGTGCGGCGGCCTCCCGGTTGACCACGACGGCGATGTACGGCAGCGACGCGGCGAGGTTGTCGCTCACCTGGCCGACGCCGTCGCGCCCGTCGAGCTCTTCGACCAGCGTGGTCGTCGCGGTCTGGAGGTCGTCGGAGTTCGAGGCGCTGACCGTGATCTCGATGTCGCTCGATCCGAAGCCGGCCGATGCCGAGACGGCCACATCGCCCACGTCGTCGCCGAGTCCGTCGATCGCATCCTGCACGTCGGCGCGGAGCTTCTCCTGGTCGGCATCCGAGTCGGTCAGCACCGAGTATGTGACGCCCGCGCCGCCGGAGAAGGCATCGCTGAGCGCCGAGCCGCTGGTGCCGATCGAGGCCTGCACATGCTCGATGCCGTCGATGTCGAGGAGGGCATCCTCGACATCGACCGCGGCATCCGACTTCGCCTGCAGGCTCGCCGACGGGCCGAGGTCCTGCGTGATGGTCATGGTGTTCTGACCGGAGTCGCCGAGGAAGTTGACCTTCATCAGCGGCGCAGCGGCCAGGGTGGCGCCGAGCACGACGACCGCGAGGATCACGGTGATGCCGGAGTGCTTCAGCGTCCAACCCAGGATCGGGCGGTACTGCCGCTGCAGCCAGGTCGGCGGGGCGTCGGGGTGCTCGGGGTCGATCGCGTCGCCGTGCTCGTCGAGCAGCGGCTTGCCGGGCTTGAGGAACCAGTACGCGAGGACCGGCACGATCGTGAGTGCGACCAGGAGCGACGCGACCATCGCGATCGTCACGGTCATCGCGAACGGACGGAACAGCTCGCCGACCATGTCGCCGACGAAGACGATCGGCAGGAACACCGCGACCGTCGTGATGGTGGATGCGGTGATCGCCATGGCGACCTCGCGCACCGCGAGACGGATCGCATCGCCCTTGTCGGCATCGCCGACGTAGTGGCGTTTGATGTTCTCGATCACGACGATGGAGTCGTCGACCACTCGACCGATCGCGATCGTGAGCGCGCCGAGCGTGAGCACGTTCAGCGAGTAGCCGAACGCCTGCAACCCGATGAACGTGATGAGCACGCTGGTCGGGATCGAGATCGCGGTGACGAGCGTCGACCGGACCGACAGCAGGAACACGAGGATCACGAGCACAGCGAAGACCAGGCCGAGAAGACCCTCGGTGGCGAGCGTCTCGATCGACTGCACGATGAACGGCGCCTGGTCGAAGATCACCGTGAACTGGGCGTCGGGGAAGGCCTCGCCGATCGTGTCGAGCGCGGCGATCACACCGTTGGACACCTCGACCGTGTTCGCCGCGGGGAGCTTGGTGATCGAGATCGAGAGCGCGTCCTTGCCGTCCACGCGCGAGATGGAGGTCACGGGGTCGGACTCCTGCACGACCGACGCCACATCGCCGATGGTGGCATCGGTGCCGACCAGCGGAAGCGCGGCGATCTCCTCGACCGAGGTGATCTTCGCCCCGGTCTGGACGGTGAGCGTCTGCCCGTTCTCGGTGATGTCACCGCCGGGGAAGAGCGTGCCGTTCTGCTTCAGGGCATCGCTGATCGCCGTGGTGCTCGTGCCGACGGCGGCGAGCTGCGCGACGTCGGGGGTGATGCTGATGCGCTGCCCGACCCCGCCGACGATCTCTGCGGCGTTGACGCCGTCGACGTCTTCGAGTTCGGGGATCGCGACGGACTCGAGCTCGGCCTGGGCGTTCTCGGCATCCTCGAAACCCGTGACGGCGACCTGGATCACCGGGAAGTCGTCGATCGAGACCGAGAGCACCTGGGGGCTCACGTCCTCCGGCAGCTGCGAGGAGATGCGGTTGATCGCCTGCTGGATCTTCTGCTCGGCCGTGGCGAGGTTCGTGCCGTAGGCGAACATCGCCTGCACGATCGACGCGTTGGTGGTGCTGGTCGCCGTGGTCGATTCCAGACCGGGCACGCCCTGGATCGCCGCTTCGACCGGCGTGGACACGTCGTTCTCCACGACCTCGGGCGATGCGCCGGGGTAGGTCGTCATGACCACGAGCGCCGGCAGCTCGAGCGAGGGGATGAGCTCCTGCTTGAGGTTCGTGAGCGCGAGCCCGCCGAACACCGCCGCGACGATGGTGATGAGGGCGATGAGCGCGCGGTTCTTCAGGCTCAGGATGGCGAGTTTCGACAAGGCGGTTTCCTCGGTGTCAGGGGGTGGCTGTCGCTGCGGAAGGGGTGGAGACGGCGTCTCCGAGGATCCGCGCCAGTGCGGACTCGATGAAGGACTGGGCGAGGCGATCGTCGCGGATCTGCATGCTCCACATGACGCCGTCGATGAAGATCATCGCCGCTCTGGCGCGTTCTTCGCCGTAGGTCGGCGCGAGCAGTTCGACGAGGCGGTTCGACAGGTGTCGCGCGAGTTCACGAAGGCGAGGGTCGTGCACGGCTGCCGTGACCACGGCGCGGTCGGCCTGGACGGCGTGGTGGTCGTCCATGCTCTCGAACACGAGAGCGGCGATCACCTCGGGGCTGTCGCCGCGCTCGGCGAGGGTCTGCCGGACACCGTCGAGACGCGCGTCGACCTCTTCGGCGAGCGCGCGGAAGGCTGCGGACCTGAGGTCATCGAGGGTGTCGAAGTACTGGGTCGTCGCCCCGAGGGGCACCCCGGCGCGCGCGGCGACCATGCGGTGCGTGACGGCCTCTGCGCCCACCTCGACGATGAGCTCTGCGGCAGCGGTGACGATCTCGAGACGGCGCGCTTCAGGGTCACGTCGACGACGCGCACCATGCTTCATCCCGCCCCCTTGGACATCCGTACATGTACGTTTGTACATTTTCGGATTGTGAGGATGCTGGGAGAAAGCGGGCGCGCTCGCGACGGCGACCGCTGCGGGGCCCGAGACCCGGTCAGTTCGGCCGACTCTCCGCATCCGTGCGTACCCGGCGGAACCTCATCCGGATGACGACGAACAGTCCCGCGAGGGTGAGCGCGACGCCGAAGACCTGGATCGCCCCCGGCGGAGCGGCGAGACCGAGCAACACCGATGCGATGCCCACCAGTGGCGGCACCGCAAGCCCGAGCAGGGCGACGTATGAAGGGCCGGCGGTGAGGATGATGCGATGCTGCACGAGATACGCGGGAACGTAGATGCCGAGTCCGAGCACGGCCAGCACGGCGATGCTGACCGGCTCGATCATTCCGCCGAGTCCCACCTCGATGACGGCCCACACCAGCAGGGGCACGCTCCCGAGGGCGAACACTGGGAGGATGCGCGCAGTGATCGCGCCGGCGCGGTCCCGGTTCACGTGCGCGAAGAGCAGCCCGTAGACCGACATCGACACCATCGCGCCGAGGGCGGCAAGGACACCCCCGACGACGTCCGCCTCCGCTGCGCCGTCGATCCTAGGGACGATGTACAGCAGGGCGCCGGTGACCGCGACGATGGTCGCCGCGAGCACGAGCGGATGCACACGGGCGCGCGCAAGAGCGCTCTCGAGCAGCAGCACGACTACGGGCGAGAGCGCCAGGACGAGGCTCGGGATCGCCGGGCCCGCGAGAGCGATCGCGAGGGTCGAGAGCATCGTGTAGCCGGCGACACCCGTGACGGCGAGGGCGGCGAGTTCCCCACCGGAGTAACGCGGAGCCGTCGCCGGCGAAGGCGGACGCGCCAGAGTCGCCACCGCCACGAGGCCGAGCACGGCGAACCCGGTGCGACCCGCCGACACCACGGCGACCCCTGCCCCCTGCAAGGCGACCCCTGCGATCACCCAGGTCGCGGCGAGCAGCACCACGAGCGCCACCGATTCGAGTGCGAGCCGCACGCGATCGGTGCTCGACGAGACCGACCGCATGGCGACCCGCGCTGCGCTCATACCAGAGCGGCCTCGACCTGCCCCCGCTCGAAGTAGGCGACGAGCTCGGGATCCAGCGGCGGGATCTCGATCGCCGAGCCGTCACCTCGCAACGACGCGGTGGCGAGGATGCCCGCGGCCACCGCCTCGCGCGCCGCGACGGGAGAGGTCTCGGTCAGACCCCCGTGGCGGACGAACCGCAGGAACTCGGCGACGAGCAGCGCGTCGGCGCCGTCGTGACCCGCATCCGGCACCTCGGGGACGATGAAGGTCTCGTCGGCGTCGGCCGCGCCGGCATGCCGCCGATTCCACAGCTTGACCTCGCTGCCGGCCACATCGCCGAAGTTCTCGATGCGCCCCTCGGTGCCGATCACGGTGTAGTTGCGCCAGTAGTCGGGGGTGAAGTGGCACTGCTGGTACGACGCGAAGATGCCGCCCTCCAGCTGCATGTTCACCATCGAGATGTCTTCGACGTCGACCACGGGGTGGAGCCCCGTGAGCGCGGTGGGCGGCCAGTTGTCCATGCTGAACCAGTCCGGCATCCGCTCCCCCGCCCTGTCGCGGCGGTCGGTGATGTCACCGTAGACGCTCAGCGCCCCCATCGCGGAGACCCGCTCGCTGTAGGCGCCGGCGAGCCAGTGGATGATGTCGATGTCGTGCGCACCCTTCTGCAACAGCAGTCCGGTGGTGCGGCGGCGGTCGGCGTGCCAGTCCTTGAAGTAGAAGTCGCCGCCGTGGCCGACGAAGTGCCGCACCCACACGGCCTTGACCTGGCCGATGCGGCCGCTCTGGATCAGCCCGCGCATGAGCGTGATCACGGGCATGTGCCGCATGTTGTGACCGATGTAGAGACCAGTGCCGGTGCGGCGTGCGGTCTCGAGCATCGCATCGGCGTCGGCGAGGTCGATCGCGAGGGGCTTTTCGCAGAACACCGGCACTCCGGCTTCGAGGGCACGGATGCTGAGGGCTGCGTGCGTGTCGTCGGGTGTGAGCACCATGACGGCGTCGACGCCCGAGGCCAGCAGCTCGTCGAGCGAGTCGGTGATGAGGGCGTCCGGCACGAGGGCGCGGGCGTCCTCGCGAGCGCGCGGGGCGAGGTCGCACACGGCGCTGATGCGTGAGCCCTGCCCCGGACGATGCACCTCTTCCTGGAGGGTCGAGCGCGCGCCGAAGCCGATGATGCCGATCTGGAGATCCACGATGGTCCTTCTGTGTGATGAGTCTGTGCGGATGCCGAGGTCAGCGGGCCCGCGGTGCGGGGGCGTCGAGGTCGGTCGATCCGCCGGGGAAGAGCGTCCATGCGAAGTCGTGCAGGCGCCCGGGTGCGGATTCGCTCTCGAGGGCACGGTCGACGATGATGCGCGCCTGCCTCTCGTAGAAGTCGGTCGGACCGACGGTCGTGAGCGTGGGCGCGATCAGGCGGGCGTCGGGGGTGTTGCCGACACCCACCACTGCGACGTCGTGCGGTACCCGGAGCCCGAGCATGTGCGCGGCGTTGATCGCGGCGATCGCGGCGAAGTCGGTCGTGGCGTAGACCGCGTGCGGCCGGTTCTCGCCCGACAGCAGCTCGACCGCGGCTGTGAAGGCGCTCGCCTGGGTGTCGGCGTACGTCACCGTCCAGGCAGGGTCAGGCTCGATGCCGGCAGCGGCCAGCTTCTGGAGGTACGGCGTGTAGCGGGTGACCTGCTCACCGGCGAGGCGCACCGCTCCCTCCGCGGCGATGCATCCGATCGCGGTGTGCCTCTCCAGCAGGTGATCCATCGCGATCTCGCACCCCGGGATCGCGTCGGAGCGGATCACGTCGAATCCTTCCGGCTCGAGATGCTCCGAGAACACCACGAGGCGCTGTCCGCGACGCACGAGGTCGGCGAGGTTCTGCCGTGCCTGGTCGTCGAGTCCCACGCCGTCGAGGTAGGCCACGTCGCTCTCGACCCGGTCGAGAGCGGCGTGCCAATCGCCGTCGGCGAGGATCAGCGTGGTGAGCCCGTGCCTGTTGGCCTCGGCATTCACCGCGTCGGCCACGGCCAGCGACCACGGGTCGCTGAGCATGTGCAGCGACAGCTGCACCATGCCGCTGCGTCCGGTGCGGATCGCCCGCGCCGCGCTGTTCGGCCGGTAGTTCAGCTCGTCGGCGGCCGCCAGCACACGTGCGGCGGTGGCCTCGGCCACACCGGCGCCGGATGCGGCACCCGCCCGTCCGGAGAACACGTACGACACGGTCGCTGTCGACACGCCGGCCCGTTCGGCGACCATGCGCAGGGTCGGGCGCCGGGGCGCCTGGTGCTCGCTCTTCGCCATGTCTCAGCCCTTCGATCCGCTGAAGGCGATGCCCTGGATGAACTGCCGCTGCAGGACCATGAAGGTCACGAGCATCGGCAGGGTCGCCAGCAGCGCGCCCGCCATCAGCACCGGGTAGTCGGTGCCGTGGATGCCGACCAGCTGCGAGAGCCCGACCGACAGCGGCATCTTCGCGGGGTCGGTCGTCACGATCAACGGCCAGAGCAGATCGTTCCAGGACCACAGCACGGTGAACACCACAAGTGCGATGATGCCAGGCTTCGCCAGCGGAACCATGATCCGCCAGAAGGTCTGCCACGGATTGGCTCCGTCGATGCGGGCGGCCTCCTCGAGCTCGGCGGGCATCGACAGGAAGAACTGCCGCATCAGGAAGGTGCCGAAAGCACTGAAGATGCCGGGCACGATGAGCGCCTGCAGGGTGTTGAGCCAGCCGAGTGCCTGGATGATCTCGTACTGCGGCAGCAGGTAGAGCTGCGAGGGCACCATGAGCACCGAAAGGAACACCACGAACAGCGCGTTGCGTCCCGGGAAGGGGATGCGCGCGAACGCGTAGCCCGCCATGGTGCACAGCACCACCTGGCCGACCGTGCGCCCCACGGTGAGCCACACCGAGTTCAGGAACATCTGCCCGAAGGGCATCGAGTCGAACACCTCGGCGAAGTTGGTGAACACCCATTCGCGCGGCAGGAACGACGGCGGCACCTGCACCGAGTCGGACAGCGTCTTGAACGAGGTCAGCAGCTGCCAGACGAAGGGGAAGACCATCAGCACCGCACCGAGGATGAGCACGAGGTGCACGATCCAGATGCCGCGGTTCTTCGGCGTCCCGGAGCGGCCGGCGGAGGCGCCGACCACGGCGCGCGTGTCGAGCGAGACGTCACTCATAGTGCACCCACTTCTTCTGCAGACGGAACTGCACGATCGTGAGGATCAGGATGATCACGAGCAGCAGGAAGGCGACGGCGGCCGCATAGCCGCGGTCGTTGTCGAGGAAGCCCGCCTCGTAGAAGAGGTAGACGACGGTGCGGGTGTTCGGCATCGCGGGGTTGCTGCGTCCGAGCATCATGTAGATGAGGTCGAACACCTGCAGCGCCCCGATCACGCTGATCACGCTGACGAAGAAGATCGACGGCGACAGCAGCGGGATCGTGATGGAGAAGAACTTGCGCACGGGGCCCGCGCCGTCGAGGTCGGCGGCCTCCATGATCGTGTCGGGGATGCCCTGGAGACCGGCGAGGAAGATGACGATGTTGGTCCCGAGTCCCGCCCAGATGCCGACGACGGCGATCGCGACCAACGCGGTGTTCGGGTCGGTGAGCCAGCTGCGCCCCTCGATGCCGATCGCGCCGAGCGCGGCGTTGAGCACCCCGTAGTCGCCGTTGTAGATCATGCGCCAGACCAGCGCGATGGCGGCCGGCATGGTGACGACGGGGATGAAGTACAGCGTGCGGTAGGCGCTGCGACCCTTGAGCCCCGCCGTGTTCAGCAGAGCGGCGATCCCGACCGCGAGCGGGATGCCGATGAGGGCGATGATCGTGTAGATCGCGGTGTTGCGAAGGGCTCCGATGAGCTCGGGGTCCTGGAACAGGCGCGTGTAGTTCTCGATGCCCACCCACTCGGATCCGCCGAACGGGCCCGACTTCGTGAACGAGATGATGAGCGTGCGGACGGTCGGCCAGAGATAGAACACGGTGATGCCCAGTGCGGTCGGCCCGAGGAAGACCAGCGCCCACCAGGGCGAGGCTCCCGGGCTCCGCCGGCGGCGGCGGATGCCGGAGCCCTGCGGCTGCGGCATCCGCTGCGCCGTCTCGACCGCACGCGGTGCGATGACGGTCATGCGGTCACTCCTGCTCGGCGTCCAGTGCCGCCTGCATCTGGTCGGCGAGGTCCTGGAGGCCCTCCTTCGGGGTCATCGCTCCCGACCACACCTGCGAGAGCACCTCGCTCTCGATGCTCGTCCAGGCGGAGGTGTTCTTCGACACCGGGTACGGCACGGCGTTGTCGAGGGCGTCGATGTAGACCTGCAGGTCGTACTGCGGCAGGGCGTCGACCCATGCCTGCTGCATTCCCGTGAAGGCGGGGATCACGGTGCCGGTCTCGGCCTGGATCTTCGCGGCCTGCTCTCCGGAGGCGAACTCCGCGAACGCCTTGGCCTCGGCCAGGTGCGCGCTCTTCGCATTCGCGACGTTGCCGACGCCGTGGATCACGCTCTGGTTGCCCTCGACCCCCGCCGGGAGCGGGGCGACGTCGACGATGTCGCCGATGTCGGCGTTGTCGGCGTAGGCGATCGCCGCCCACGACCCGTTCTGGAACATGGCGACCTTGCCGGAGAGGAAGAAGTCCTCGGGGTTGGTATCGGTCATCTGCTCCGCCGTGGGCGAGGACCCGGCGGCGATCAGATCGGTCCACAGCTCGATGCCCGCGAGCGCCTCCGGCGAGGCGTATCCGCTCTTCGTTCCGTCGGCCGAGATCACCTCACCACCGGCCTGCGCGATGGAGTTGTAGAAGTTCTCCTGGCCGTACTGGCTGGCCGCCACTCCGAACTGGCCCTTCGCGGGATCGGTGAGCTTCGCGGCAGCGGCGGTGAAGTCGTCCCACGTCCAGTCCGCCGACGGGTACTCGACGCCGGCGGCGTCGAACAGCGCCTTGTTGTACCAGAGGGCGACGGTGTCGAAGTCCCTCGGGGCGCCGTAGAGCTTTCCGTCGTAGGTGTAGAGGTCGATCAGGCCCTGCGGGTAGTCGGCGGCGTCGATCCCCCCGTCATCGAGCGGGGCGAGCTGACCGTTCGAGGCGTAGAGCGGGAAGTTCGGGCCGTTCATCCAGAAGACGTCCGCCGCCGAGCCGCCGGTCGCGGCCGTCTGCAGCTTGGTGAAGTACTCCTTGTACGGCGTGACCTGGACGTCGACCGTGACGTTCGGGTTCTCCTTCGTGAACGCCGCGGCGATGTCCTCCATCGCCGGCTTCTGGTTCTCGTCCCAGATGGCGTAGCTGAGGGTCACGTCGCCGTCGGAGCCGCCGCCGCCCGTCGAGGCGGAGCAGGAGCTCAGGGCGAGGACGGCGACCGCTGATGCGGCGAGTGCGCCGAGAGCGCGGCTGGTCGTACGGGGCATCGGTGTCTCCTTCGACAGGTGCACGAGTGCGGGGGGAGTGTTAATCGTTTAGCGTTAATCGATTAGCAAGGAGGATAACGCGACGGAACCGCCCGTCGCAACCCCGGATCAGAAGAGGGAGCCGAGAGCCAGGCCGAGGCCGGCCGCGAGCACGCCGAGCAACAGCATCCCGATCGCATTGAACGCGGATGCCCGGCGTTCGCCGTCACGCCACAGAGCGACCGTGTCGAGCATCGCCGTGCTGAACGTCGTGTAGCCGCCGAGCAGCCCCGCCCCGAGGA
Organism: Microbacterium sp. DWRC1-3; assembly: GCF_049896645.1. NCBI lineage: Bacteria > Bacillati > Actinomycetota > Actinomycetes > Micrococcales > Microbacteriaceae > Microbacterium > Microbacterium sp. DWRC1-3. Next base: position 242,062 of record NZ_JAFCUS010000002.1, on the reverse strand, counting down.
GGAAGGCGGCATCCGGCAGCGCGGCGGTGACGAGCCCGAGCGCGAACGATCCCGAGATGTTCACCAGCAGGATGCCCCAGGGGAAGCGGCGTCCGGCCAGACGAGCGACCCCGAGGTCGACGAGATAGCGCAGCACCGCGCCGATCCCTCCGGCGAGCGCGGCACCGAGGAACAGCAGCGGACTCACGATGCTCTCCCGGTGCGGGGGCGACCGAGATGCAGCCCCAATGCCGCCGCACCGAGACCGAGCACGAGGGTGCCCACCGCGTAGACGATGGCGAGGATCGGCGCGCTCGTCCACAGGTCGAGCGTGCCCGTCATGAAGGCGCTGTACGTCGTGAAGCCTCCGAGCACGCCGGTTCCGAGCATCAGCCGCAGGTCGGCCGATGCCGGAAGACGCGCGGCCAGCACGCCGATCAGCAGCGCCCCGACCACGTTCGCGATGAGCACCGCGACGGGGAATCCCCCGGTGTCCGGGAGCACGAGCCCCAGGCCGAGCCGCGCCGCCGTACCCATCGTGCCGCCGGCGGCGACGAGGAGGATGCGGCGGAAGTTCACGTCCGCCACTGTAGTCCCCGACTGGCAGTGCGCCGTTCGGATGTCAAGGCGGTGGATACCGGATCGCGAACAGCGTTGACTGACGACATGAATCCCCTGTGGAAGCTCGACCGGACACTGCCCGCCGGATCGCCCTTCGAGCCCGGAGCCCTGCACGACGTCGTGATCGTGGGCGCCGGGATCACCGGCCTCTCGACGGCGGCGATGCTCACCAGGGCCGGCCTCGATGTCGCGGTGATCGACGCGGGCGGCATCGCCCAGCTCGCGACGGGCGCGAACACGGGAAAGCTCTCCCTCTTGCAGGGCGCACAGCTCGCGACCATCCGACGGCACCACCCGGCAGCGCTCGTCCGCGCGTACGTCGACGCCAACCGCTCGGGGATGGAGTGGCTGCTCGCGTTCGCGGAACTCGCGGGAGTCCCCTTCACGCGCCACACCGATCACTCGTACGCCCAGGGTCCCGCCGGGATCGACACCGTCGACGAGCAGCATTCCGCCGCACGCGAGGCGGGCGTGCCGGCGAGGCTGCTGCCGTCCACCGCGCTCCCCGCGACGCCGTTCCCCGTGGCCGCCGCCGTGGCGCTCGACGATCAGGTCGCGATCGACCCCGTGGCCGTGTCGGTGGCCCTCGCCCAGGAGCTGCTCACCGCGGGCGGCACGCTCCACACCGGCGTCAGAGCGACGAGGACCAGGGCGCTGACCGGACGTGTCGACACCACGCAGGGCCCGCTCTTCGCCGACCACATCGTGCTCGCGACGGGCACCCCGATCACCGATCGCGGCCTGTACTTCGCCAAGACGCGGGGGCTCCGGTCCTATTGCGTGTCCTTCCGGGTGCCGGACGACCTCCCCGAGGGGATGTTCCTCTCCGTCGACGGACCGACGCGCTCCATCCGCCCGGTCACCGCAGCGGACGGCCCCGGCGGCGACGCGCGGCTCGTCGTGGGCGGCAACGGCCACCCGGTCGGTCGCTCGGATGGCGAGGCGGCAGCGGTGGAGGATCTCATCGCCTGGACGCAGCTGCACTTCCCCGGCGCCGAGGAAACCCATCGGTGGTCGGCGCAGGACTACGAGTCGCACGACCTCATCCCGTTCGTGGGGGCGATGCCCCGCGGCCTCGGTCGCATCCGCTTCGCGACGGGCTACGCCAAGTGGGGGCTCTCGAACGCTCCCGCCGCCGCGCAACGACTGACCTCCGAGATCCTCGGCACGCCCCGACGCGACCGCCCGAGCTGGATCACGACGATCGGCACGCGCCTGACGGTCCCCGCCGACATCCGCCGTGGGGCCGTGGAGGGCGGCAAGGTCGCCACGGCACTCGTCTCCGGTTGGGCGGATGCCGAAAGTCGCAGCACCCCCGTCCCCCAGCCCACCGAGGGCGAGGGTGTGGTGGCGAATCGGGCCGGGCGCCCGGTCGCGGTCTCCACCGTGGACGGTGTGACCCGCGCCGTCAGCGGCGTGTGCCCGCACCTGGGCGGGGTGCTCGCCTGGAACGACGCGGAGTGCTCCTGGGACTGCCCGCTGCACGCCTCCCGCTTCGCTCCGGACGGCACGCGCCTGGAGGGTCCGGCGCTGCGGGACCTCACCCCGCTGTCGCCGACGGACCCGGAGTGATGTCGCCGGCGGGAGGGGCACCGTCCCACCCCTGCTGTGGCGTGTCGCCGTTCTCTCGGAACACGTACTGCGACACGAGCTTGCGCTGACTGCTCGACCAGTCGATGGCGGGTCGACGCTGCTCCGGCGGCAGGTAGCCCAGCCGATAGACGGCCATGAGCTCGAGGTCGTCCGGCACCCGCAGCAGCTGCACGATCTCCTCCCAGCGCCCCGGAACCTCCATCGGGAACGAGATGAACTGGATGCCCATGCCGAGCTCGACCGTGGTGAGCCAAACGTTCTCCATCGCCGCGCCCATGCTGAACACCGAGTAGAACGAGGAGAGCTGTCCCGGCCGGTACTCGCTGCGGTCGAGCATCACGCCCAGCAGCAGCGGTGATCCCGCGACGAGCTTCCGGTTCTCGGCGCCGAGGGTCTTCGGCACCCCGAAGGTGTTCATCAGCGTCTGCCCGCGCTTGGTGAACACCTGACTCGTGAACGGCCGAAGAGCGGCGGGCAGCTTGTCGAACAGCATGCCGCTGCGCTTCTCCTCCATCTCGGCCTGGCTGAAGCGGAAGTAGGGCTTGTAGCGCTCGAAGAACGTGCCGTTCGACATCGCCTCGGTCATGCTCTCCCCCGAGATGCGGGCGATCTGCTCGATCGTGTCGCGACTCTCGATCACGACGAACCGCCAGGGCTGACTGTTCAGCTGCGAGGGGGCACGCCCTGCGGCCTCCAGGAGGATGCGCTGGTGATCCTCGGAGACGGGGTCGGGCAGGAAAGCGCCGTTCGTGGTCTTGCGGCGTCGGATGGCATCGAGCAGTTCCATGCGTTTCACTTCCGGTCGGCGGCGGATCGCGAGAGCACCAGCCCCGCGACGATGAAGGGAGCAGCGGCGAGCGCGACCAGCGGGTGCCGCCGGGTGTGAGTGCCGAGGTAGGGGATCGCCGCGAGGGGCACGGCCGCGGGCAGCAACGCGAGAGCGGCACGGCGCCCGGCGGTGCGGGGACCCCGCGACCAGCCCGCCACGAGGGCGGACACAGAGGTCGCGCACGTCGCGATGTACAGCGCGTGGTGCAGCCAGCGGAAGCGACGGGTGTCGATCAAGCGCAGGGCGACGGATGCTCCGAGCGCGACGTTCACGGCGTAGGCCGTGGCCGCAGCGATGAACAGTCCCGTCGATCCTGGGTCGTCGCGCCGTCTCATGGCATGACCCTACGCCCGGACTCGGGCGACGACCTCCCCCTTGCACCCGGGTGAGGCGGTCCGGTACGCGCTGTGCCCGGACGGAGAAGCCCCCTCGTGCGCGAGATCGCACACGAGGGGGCTTCTGCCGTCGAGCCCGGAGCTACAGGTTGCCGTCCGCGTAGACCCGAAGCGCGTCGCGGACGAACTCGGCGCCGTGCGTGCCTCCGGATGATGTCGCGTAGTTCGCACCGAAGCGCGGGTCCGCGACGTACATCTCGCCGAGCCCGATCACGTACGCCTTGACGTCACCGCCGGAGGCGGCGGCAGGTGTACCCGGGATGCCCGTGAGCCACTCGACGTGACGCCGAGCGACCTCCTGGGCCGCGGGGGACGCCGGATCGATGCCGCTCTCCGCCGCGGCGATCCAGTCGCGCCCGAGGTCGGACACGCGCTGCTGCCAGTCGGTGCGCTCGGCGTCGGTCATCCCCCGCCACCAGCTGTCGCCGTCGGCGTACGCCTTCTCGCCCCAGCGCTCCTCGACCTCCTGCTTGTAGCGGGTGTGATCGAAGCCGTCGAACATGTTCTCTGCCATGAGGTTCTCACCTCCTCTCAATGCCGTGATGGTGGATTCGACCGACGCGATCTGCCGCGCCAGCCGGGTCTGCTCTTCGCGCAACAGCGCGAGATGGGTCTCGAGTGCCGTCGCCTCGCTGCCGGCGCCCTCGCCGACGGATGCCGCGCCGAGCACCTCCGCGATCTGCGGCAGTCCGAGTCCGAGCTCGCGCAGCAGCAGGATGCGCTGCAGACGCACGAGCGCCTGTCCGTCGTAGTGCCGGTAGCCGTTGTGGGCGATGCGCGACGGCGGCAGCAGACCGATGTCGTCGTAGTGCCGCAGCGTGCGGCTGGTGGTGCCGGCGAGGCGGGCGATCTCCTGGATCGACCAGTCCCCCTTCTCCATCGCTCCTCCTTCCTTCGTGCTCTGCGTGGTGTTGTCTTGAACTCTAGAAGTTGACGTTGCGTCAAGGTCAAGACGCTCCTGAAAACGACGAACGGCCTCACCCCTATCCGAGGGTGAGGCCGTTGGTCGGCGAGGCGCGAATCAGTCGGCGGTTGTTCCGAACGCGGTGAGCGAAGCCGTCAGCGCGTTGGCGACCGCCTGAGCATCGATGTCGAACAGCACGTCGACGTTCGGCACGCCCTGCCAGCGATCGATCATCTGCACGACGGTCTGTCCGCGGGTGTGCGTGCCGTTCAGCTCGACATCCACACGGAGGTTGCGCACCGTGAACCAGTCGGGGTTGAGGGCATAGGCGACGCAGGGCACGTCGTTGAGGTGCATGCCCTCGGTCTTCCACTCGGGCATCTCGTCGGGGTCGTCCTGACGATCCGGGTATCCGATCATCTCGCAGAGCGCCAGGCCCATCGGCGAGCGCGACTCCCAGAGCGTGCGGACGTGGTCCGGTGTGAGGGCGAAGCTCCGGGAGACGTCCAGTCCCACCTGCGTGAGGGGCGCGCCGGACTGGATGACGATCTCCGCGGCTTCGGGATCGTTGAAGATGTTCGCACTCGCGACGGGGGTCACGTTGCCCCACGTGAGCGCCGCCCCACCCATGTAGATGATGCGGCGCACCGAGCGCGCGAACTCCGGCTCCAGCTTGATGGCCAGAGCGACATTGGTGAGTGGCGCGAGCGCCATGATCGTCACCTCGCCCGGCGCCGACATGACCGTGTCGATCATCCGACGCACGGCGTCGGGCTCGACCTCTGCATGAGGATCCGGATCCGGGTACTCCCAGAAGCCCACCCCGCCGGGACGGTGGATGTGCTCCGCGAAGTGCGGCTCGCCGACCAGCGGTCGGCTCGCGCCCTTCCAGATGGGCAGGTCGGAACGGCCGGCCACGGCGGCGATCTTGCGGGCGTTCGCCGTGGCGGTGTCGACATCCACGTTGCCGAAGACCGTCGTCAGCGCTTCGATGTGGAAGGCATCCGAGGAGAGCGCCCAGAACAGCGCCCCCGCGTCGTCGATCCCGGGGTCGGTGTCAATGATCAGTCGTTCCATACTCATACTTTCTGTCATGTCCTAGCGGCGAGCGTGCCGGTCGGACTCTTCACTGAGCGCGGTTGCGTTCGCCGTCTTCGCCCGCGCGGCGCGCGCGACGACGAACAGGTACCAGCAGTTGATCGCGATCAACGTGATGTTGAGTGCGACCATGGGCGCGCTGCCGAGCATCAGGTTGTACGCCATGAGCAGCGACGAGGCTCCGAGGTTCAACCAGCGCAGGCGCGAGATCGTCGGCTGCAGGATCGAGATGATCAGGAGAGCACTGCCGGCCCAGCCGACGATCTCGCGCCAGAGATCCATCAGGAGGTCACTTGCCCACGAAGAGGCCGTTGCGCCGCTTCGCGAGGATGTAGAGCACCACGCTGATCGCGCACAGGGTCGCGATGTAGATCGGGAAGACCCACATCATCCCCTGGCTCTGCAGCCAGAGCAGCAGGTACGAGGCGGTGCCGCCGAAGATGGCGACGCCGAGGCCGTACCCGAGACCGAGTCCGGTGCCGCGGATGTGCTGGGGCAGCAGGGAGTTGGAGACGACGACGAAGATCGTCATGTTGAGAAGCAGCACGATCGCACCGCCGAACATCACCCCGGCGAGCGTTCCGATCCCGGGCTGCGAGTACAGCAGCGCCAGGAAGATCGTCGGGATGGCCGCGATGCGCGCGATGACGAACCACCGGGACATCGGGAACCGATCGAGGATTCGGCTCAGCGCGAAGGCTCCGACGGTCAGGAAGACGCCCATTCCGGTGGTGATGGCGAACACGGCGGTCGGGTCTTCGCCGAACGTTCCGTTCGCCAGGTTCGGCAGGCCCGCGATCCACGTGTAGTTGTATGCCTGGATCGCGCCCACGATGAAGACGGTGGCGAGCACGCTCAGCCAGTACTTGCGCACGTCGCGCCACACCGAGTTGTCCTTGGTGGGGATCGCGCCGACCGTGCGGATCGCCGCCGTGTCGAGCGTCTCAGGGAGCGTGCGACGCAGCCACAGCACGATCAGACCGAACAGCCCGCCCACGATGAACGGGATGCGCCAGCCGTATGCGGCGAGAGCTTCGGGGCCCAGCAGCAGGCTGATGAAGAAGATCGAGAGCGGCGCGAGCAGGTTGCCCAGGTTGTTGAAGAACGCGAAGAAGCCGGCGACATAGCCGGGGCGGTTCGGCACCAGCTCGAGCGCATACGCCGTGCCGAGCGGTGCTTCGACACCGGCGGAGAGCCCCTGCAGGAGGCGCGCGGCGACGACGATGATCGGTGCGATGGCCCCGATGCTCTGGTAGTCGGGGAGCACGCCGATGATGAAGCTGCCCAGCGCGACCGCGCCGACGGCGAAGATCATGATCTTCCTGCGCCCGAAGCGGTCGGCGACGAAGCCGAAGACGACGCCGCCGAGCGGACGTGCGACGAATCCGACGGCGAAGACGGCGAGCGCGTTCAACGTCGATGCGAGTGGACTGTCGGAGGGGAAGAACGCCGCGCCGAGATAGACCGACAGCAATCCAAAGATCGCCCAGTCGTACCACTCGAGCGCGTGTCCCCAGCTCAACGCCCGGAGGTTTCGGCGCTCGGATCGGCTCGCTTTGCTCGTCAGCTGCTGCGGTGCGGCGGCCACTACTTCTTCAGTGCTCATGGAGCTCCTTTGCTCTGCCCCCGAGAGGGAGGTGATCGACCCTAATATGCGGATATCTCCTGGTCATGACGCACTTCCTGCCAGTCGGCGAGGAGTGCTCATCTTCGGGAAGCAGATCCGAACACGACTATAGTATAGCAGGAATCCCTTCTGTGACAGAAAGAAGTGCATCGTGAACTCCTCGCTCGACGACGACGGCAGACGGCTCCTCGACGCCGCATCAGAACTGATCATCCGCGCGCACGACACGAACCTCCACCGCGTCGCCGCCGCCGCCCGCGGGGCCTCCGGAGCGATCTACCTCGGCCTCAGCCTGCGCGCCCCTCGGGAGAGCGTCTGCGCGGAGAGCACGGCCCTCGCCAACGCCCGGATCGGAGGGGAGCAGGAGGTGGAGGCCATCGTCTCGGTCGGTCTGCGCGACGACGGTACGGCGGTCATCCTCAACCCCTGCGGCGTCTGCCGCGAGGTCGTACCTGCGATCGCACCGGGCATCCGCACACTCGTCGACGGCGGCGGCCACCCGGTGTGGGTGACCGCCGCCGATCTGCTGCCGATGCCGTGGGTTCGTGCGCGAACCTACGACTGAGCCGCCCGCGTGACTCAGCGCCAGGGCAACGGACGCCGCAGCACCTCTCCGATGCGCTCCAGCACGCCGTCGAAGTCCATGTCGAAGATCACGCGGTGGATCGGTCGTGTCTCGTCCTTCACCGGATGCACTCCCGCGAGGAAGCGGTCGCCGGTCTCCTCGTCGAGGAAGGTCTCCAGCGGGCGCATGACCGCACCGGTCACCAGCTCGGGATGCAGAAGGCTCGCGACGGCCATGCTGTCGTTGATCCCCATGACCCGACGCCCCTCCGGCTGCGGGTAGGAGCGCGAGTAGAAGCCGGCGTAGTCCCGACTGATCTCGGTGATCAGCTGCGCCGGGGCGAACCCCGTCGTGGAGGCGATCTCGAGGAAGAAGTCCTCGGGGACGAGGGCCTGGCGGGTGACATACGGCCCGCACCACGTGACGTCGCCCTGATGCCTGGCCACCATGCGCGCGGCATCGATGTCGAACGACACGTTGGGATCGCGCGAGACGCGGAATCGCCGATCCTCCCACGGTGCGGTGTCGTGATACAGGGCCGGACCGAGCGTGCCGACGATGGTGGTCGAGCGGAGTCGCGTCAGAAGCTCGGGTTCCGCCTCGAGCGCCACGGCGAGGTTCGTCTGCGGGCCGAGGGCGAGATAGTCGATCTCCCCCTCGTACCGATCCACCAGATCGAGCAGGATCGGGACCCCGCGCGGCTCCGCCGGCACGGAACGGGCAGGGCGCAGGCCCGTGTTGCCGAAGCCGTCCTCGCCGTGGATGCCCGGGTTCATGCGCAGCTCCTGCACGATCGGCACGTCGGCACCGCGGTACACCGGCACATCGGTGCGCCCGCAGGCGTCCAGCACGTACCGCGCATTGTCTGCGGCGCGCTCCCCCGTCGTGTTGCCGAAGACGCTGATCACCGCCAGGATCTCCACCTCGGGGTCGGCGGCCAACAGCATCAGGGCCAATGCATCGTCCACACCGGTGTCGGTGTCGACCACAACTCTTCTCATCAGTGCTCTCCTCGTACGGGGATCAGGGGCGCGACAGTCCGAACGCGGCGAACGCGTCCTGTGCCGACTTCTCGGTCAAGAGGGTGACGAATCGCGCCGCATCGTCCCCGGCTCCAGGCCGAGCGCCGACGGCGAACCGTCCGTAGGACTGCAACTCGTGGGGTATCGGCTCGACGACCTGCGCACCGGGCACCGAGCGCAGCTCGCTGACCTGCTGGATCGCGACATCGGCACGACCGTCCAGCAGCGCTTCGGCCGTGAGCCCGCTCGCGCACCGCACGGCGCGCTCATCGATGCGCTCGAGAAGTCCGCGTTCGCGGAGCACCTGCATGAAGTGCACACCGCTCGCCCCGCTGAGCGTGTAGGCGACGGCGCGGGCGGCGAGCAGATAGTCGAGGAACGCCGATGCCGAGTCGTCGACCGGCGCCGGAGCGCCGTCGAGCCGCGCGAAGCCCACGGATGAGACCGCGATCTCTGCGACATGCGAGGGATCCACCAGGCCACGAACCGCGAGATCGGTGACAGAAGACGAGACCCCGAGCACCAGGTCAGGCCGCGCGCCCGCGGAGATGCGCTCCAGCAGCACGGTGGTGGGTTCGAACGTCGCCTCGACACGTGTGCCGGTCTCGCGCTCGAACGCGGGGATGACGTGCTCGACGAGGGGGTTCTTGACGACGAGGCCGCTGTACAGGGTGATCACGAGGGGTTCCTTCCGGAAGGCGTGGCGAACGAGTGCAGCTGCGCCGAGGTGAGGGGCGATGTGGCGAGGCCACGCGTGAGGAAGAACAGCTGCGCGGTGTGCTCGAGCTCCTCCAGGGCGTCGACGGCGGTGTCAAGATCCACCCCCGCGACGACGGGGCCGTGGTTGCGCAGGAGCAGGGCGTGGGTGACGCGCGCGGCATCCTCCACAGCACCGGTCGCAGCCGGGTCGCCCGGCGCGTAGTAGGGAAGCATCCGCAGTGTTCCCACGCGCATGCCGTAGTACGCGGTCAGGGGCGGGATCGGGTTCTCGGCATCGACGTCGGACAGGCACGACACCGCGGCCGCGTGGACCGAGTGCGTGTGCACGACCGCGTTCGCATCCGGCCGCACGCGCAGCATCGCGACGTGGAGGAACGCCTCCTTCGTCGGCGGCGGACCGTCGAGGTGCGCGCCGTCGAGGGCGACCACCGACAGCTGGTCCGCGTCCACGTCGGCGAGACTCACGCCCGTCGGTGTGACCAGCACGCGTTCCCCGTCGCGCACGGCGAGGTTCCCGGTGCGGCCGTGCGTGAGGCCGCGGCGGTGGATCGAGTGGGCGACGCGCACGATCGCGCGGCGGGCGTCGGCGCTCATGCCGTGCGGCCCTGTCGCGCGACCTCGACGAAGAGGTCCTCCTCGCCGAAGTTCCCGGATTTGAGGACCAGGTGCACGTCACGCGCCTCGTCGTGGATCCACGGCGCGCCCGGCGCGACCTCCTCCCCCACCACCGCGACGGTCGTGCCGAGGGCGCGGATGACCTCGCCGGAGGTCTCGCCCCCGGCGATCAGCATGCGCTTCACGCCACGATCGGACAGCTGCGATGCGATGAGGCCCGCCGTCCGTTCGTACAGTTCCCCTGCGCCCGGTACGTCATGACGGCGCTGCGCTGCGGGGCTGGACGAGTAGATGAGCGCGGCGGCGTCGGAAGGCTGCCGGTCCCACCACTCCACAGCGCGTGCGGCGAGCAGCTCTGCGGTGTCACCGGGCTCGGCCACGACGCGGTGGTAAGGGTTCCCCGACCCGACGAAGCGGTCGATCTGCTCGAGCGTGCGCCGGGAACAGCTGCCCGCGATGATCGCAGTACGACCCGAGGGGGGCGCCGGCGCCGTCGTACCGCCCGCGGTCTGCCGCAGAGCGATCGCTCCGACGAGTCCGGCCGATCCCGCGACGAGCGGCTCGCCGTCGAGGGCATCGGCGAGGACGGCGAGGTCAGCATCCGTGATGGCATCGGCCACGAGGTGACGGGTCCCCTCGGCGCGTGCCCCTCCCAGGGCCTCGCGCACGGCGTCGGCACCGCGCTGCACGACCTCGAGCGGCAGGAGCCCGACCGGTGCCGTGCACTGCGCCGCGAGCAGCCGCGGCACCGAGGAATCGCGCATGGGGGTCACCGGATGCTCGCGCATATGGGTCTCGGCCAGCAGCACGTCGCCGACGAAGAGGTGACCGCGATAGACGGTGCGCCCGTGCAGGGGCGCGGCCGGCGTCGTCACCACCAGGTCGGCCTGAAGGGCATCGGCGATCGCCTCGGTGATCGGACCGATGTTGCCCTCGTCCGTGGAATCGAACGTCGAGCAGTACTTGACGTAGATGAGATCTGCTCCGTGCCGTCGCAGGACCGCGAGCGCGGCGAGGCTCTGCGCGACGGCCTCGTCGACGGGAAGAGACCGCGTCTTCAGGCCGATGACGATGCCGTCGGCCGGGACAGCGGGCTCGTCGATCTCGGTGTCGAGCGCGAGGAGGGTGCGCAGTCCCGCGCGGCGCAGCGCCGCGGCGACATCCGTCGCTCCGGTCACGTCGTCGGCGATGACGCCGATCATCGGCGTTCCTCCTGGAGCACCGTGGTCAATCGTCGCGCGGCCGCGGCGGGCCCGTCCAGGACCGTGACGCCGAGTCGGTCGGCGAGTGACGAGGCGGCACCCGCGAGCGAGTACTGGGCGAGCACCACCAGATCGAAGGGCTCATCGACGTCGGATATGGCTGCGGCCAGTGTCTCGACGAGCTCAGGGGCGGCGAGGGGCGCGGCTGCTGCGGGGATCACGATCGGGTTCACGTGCGCAGCCGATCCGGCTTCCACGAACGCCTGCGCCAGACGCGCTGCACTGTCGCTCGCGGCCGAGGGCAGCGAGGCGACGAGCAGAACCCGCTCGGGGTCGGCGGCGACGGCTTCGGCGAAGAGGGGGCCGTCCGCCGAGAGGACGGTGTGTCCGCCAGCGTCGCTCTCGCGCCGGTCGGCGCGCTCCCCGAACTGCGAGCAGGTGAGCAGCACGCCGTCCGCTCCCCCGGCGAGGGCGAGCTCGATCAGGCTGTCCATGCGCGCAGCCAGCGGCGCGGTGATGCCGCCCTCGGTCTGCGCGTCGGCGAGCAGCCGGTCATCGAGCAGGTTCCACACGGTCGCGGCAGGAAGCGCGGCGGTGATGGCGGCGGCCGCCGGAGCGATCGCCAGCGGCGTCGCGCTGATGAGCGCGATCCTCGGTTCGGTCACCGGAGGTTCCTCTCGATCCAGGAAAGTCCTTCGCGGGTGCCCGCGACGGGGGCGTACTCGCAGCCGATCCACCCGGGGTATCCGCTCTGCGCGATCCGGGCGAGCACGCGCTCGTAGGCGATCTCGCCCGTTCCGGGTTCGCCGCGACCGGGGTTGTCGGCGATCTGCACATGCGCGACCGTCGGCTGGAGCTGCTCGAACCGCTCGATGACGTTCCCGCGGTCGACCTGCGCGTGGTAGACGTCGAACAGCACGCCCACGACGTCGGGATCCACGGCCTGCGCCACCGCCGCAGCGGTCTCCATCGACGCGAGGCCGTAGCCGGGCTGATCACGCTTGTTGATCGCTTCCAACGCGATCCGCACCCCGGTGCCACGCGCCTGCGCGGCCGCCCAGGAGATGTTGGACACATACGTCGCGAAGGCCGCGTCGGCGTCGGCGTCGGACGGCGCGATCCCGGCCATGGCGTGCACCACGCCGGCACCGAGGACAGCCGCGTACTCCAGAGCCCGCAGCACCCCGTCGCGGAACTCCTGCTCCGCGCCGGGGACGTACGCCGCACCGGATGCCGTGGCCGACCCTGCGGCTCCGGCCGGAGTGTTGATGAGGATCTGCGTCAGGCCGGCGTCGTCCAGCAGACGACGCACCTCCGCGGGGGCGAGCTCATACGGCGACGCGAACTCCACCGCGGTGAAGCCCGCCTCGGCTGCCGCGTCGAACCGCTCGGCGAAGGGGACCTCGGTGAACAACCACTTGAGGTTGGCGGCGAGGCGCACCGGCCCCGACGACGTCTCGACGATCATGCGGTCACCGCGTCGTAGTCGGGGTTCACCACGAACTCGGGCGCCTGGCCGCCGAGAACCGCGATCACGTTGCGCGCAGCCATCCGGCCCGACTCGCCACGTGCCTCGCGCGTCGCGCCCGCGACGTGCGTCGTGGCGAGGATGCCGGGGGTGTGCAGGAGCGGGCTCGACGCTCCCAGCGGCTCGTCCGCGAAGACGTCGAGAGCGGCGGCGCCGATGCGCCCGTCGCGCACGGCGTCGACCAGCGCATCCTCCTCGATGATGCCCCCGCGCGCCGTGTTGATCAGCACCGCGTCGGGCTTCATCATGGCCAGGCGCGAGGCGTCGATGAGGTGCCGGGTGGACTCGTCGAGGAAGAGGTGCAGCGTGACGAAGTCGGCCTCCCGCAGCAGTTCGTCGAGCTCGAGGCGACGGATGCCGTTGGCCTCGGCGAAGCTCTCGTCGAAGTACGGATCGTACGCGACGACGTGCATGCCGAAGCCCGCCGCGATCGTCGCGACCGCCTTGCCGATCGAGCCCAGCCCGAGGATCCCGAGAGTCGCGCCCCGCAGCTCCCGCCCTGTGAGCTGCTGCCACGTCCCTGCGGCGAGGTTGCTCACGTTCTCGGGGATGCGCCGGGCGCACGCCAGCGCCAGGGCGAAGACGTGCTCGGCGACGGCCTGCCGGTTGGCGCCGGGGGTGACGCACACAGGCACCCGGCGCGCGGTCGCCGCGCTCACATCGACACTGTCGTAGCCGACGCCCGTGCGCACGACGAGCCGCAGCTCGGGGGCCTGCGCGAACTCGTCATCGCCCAGAGGGCGGGTGCCGGCGATGATCGCCCGGACTCCGGCGAGCGCCCGTGCGCGATCCTCGGCGTCCAGGCGCTCCAGCTCGGGCTCGTGCCGAGTCGTGAGTCCGGCGCCGCGCAGCATCCGGTCGACCTCGTCGCCGGGCTCGAGGAATGCGGTGGTGATCAGCACGTCGTGGGAATCGGTCGATGTCACCAGATCCCTCCTTCGTAGTCGGGGGCGGCGAAGGCGCCGCCGTGCAGGGTGGGTGCAGGGGCATCGAGGTCGACGCCGTCGGCGTGGTCGGCGGCGTCATCGCGGGGCACGTAGCCGATCGCCGCCCACCCCGCGTCGCCGTTCCACCAGCGCCCGGTATTGGCAGAGCAGCCGTAGACGACCTGACAGCCCGACGGGGCGCTCTCGATCGCGCAGCGGAAGAGCTCGATGCCGTCGCGCCAGCTGAGCCAGAGTGCGAGCTGACGCCTGTCCTCGGGTTCCGGGCGGAAGGTGCCGATGCGCACGAGCACCGACTCGATCCCCCACTTGTCGTGGTACAGGCTGGCGATGGCCTCGCCGAACGCCTTCGAGACCCCGTAGAAGGTGTCAGGACGAAGCGGTGCGCTCTCGTCCAGGACCTCGCTCGCCGGGTGGAAACCGACGACGTGGTTGGAGCTGGCGTAGACGACGCGGCGAACGCCGGCCCGTCGCGCCGCTTCGTAGACGTGGTACGTGCCGTCGATGTTCACGCGGCGGATGTCGTCGTACGGCGCTTCGTCGGCGATGCCGCCGAGGTGCACGATGACGTCCACGCCCTCGGCCGCTGCCGTGAGAGCGTCGAGGTCGCCGAGGTCGCCGATCACGATCTGCTCGCCGGGGAAGAGCGACTCGTCGGCGTCGGCGCGCGCGAACAGCACGACGCGGTCGTATCGGGCGACGAGACCCTCGCGGATCACCCGCCCCATGCGCCCTGTTCCGCCGGTGTACAGCACTGTCGTCATCATCGTCCTCTCTTGCGCGCTCGGCTGTCAGCCGATGCTGCGGTCCTGTTCACCCGTCGATGCGTCGGCGAAGAATCCGATCGCGGCCCTCGCGGCGTGCCGGCGGTGCACCTCGCCGTCCTCCCATCGCAGTTCCACGTCGTGCCCTGGCACGAGGCTGGCTCCGGTGTCGGTGAGCAGCGAGCGCATCGCGACGATCGTCGCCGCGCTGGCGTCGAGGTCGAGCGTGGAGTCGACCCGTCCTGAGGCGAGCTCGTACAGGTTCTTCACCGCATCGCCGGCGAACACGCGCTTCTCGTCGGCGCGCTCGAGATAGAAGGCGAGGTGATGCGGGGTGTGCCCGGCGCTGTCGATGGCGTGGATGCCGGGGAGAACCTCCTGGCCCGCTGTCATGCGCCCGACCCGATCGGTGCGGCGAAGCAGCTCCTGCACGTGGAGGTCGGGGAGGAAAGGGGTGCCGGACGGCTGCTCCGCGGCCCAGCGCAGCTCGCGCTCCCCCACCCAGGTGGTCGCGTTGGCGAACATCGGGAAGTTCGAGACGTGGTCCCAGTGCATGTGCGTCAACAGCACGTCCGTCACGTCGTCCGTGGTCAGTCCGTACCGCTCGAGGCCGGCGTGGATGAGGGGGATGTACGCGGGCTGACCGGCATCGATGAGCACTCGCCGCACGCCGTCGTCGAGCAGCCACAGGCTGCTCCAGCCGAAGGCGCCGTGAGAGCTCGACTTGCCGGGGAAGCCCTCTACGAGCGGACGTGCGACGTACCCGGATGATCCTGCTGATCCGGTCGTCGACGTCGACATGGTGCCCTCATTCTGCGCGCTCACAAAAAATAGTATAGCGCAATCCACGAGAACCGACAGCTCCCGGACTCCGCGGAGCCCCTCCGCCGCTCAGGCCTCCAGAAGCCGTTCGGTGGCACCGATGATGTGGTGCCTCATCGCTGCGGCCGCACCTTCCGCGTCACCGGCGACGATCGCCTGGTAGACCGCGTCATGCTCCGGCGCGGCACTCACGGCGCCCGTGCGTCCGAACTTCGAGAACAGACGGAACCGCTGGATCTGCCCACCGAGTGCCGCGTACGACATCTCCAGGAAGGCGTTGCCGGACTGCGCCGCGATCATCATGTGGAAGCGCGCATCGCTGCGCCAGTAGAGATCGAAACCCTCGGTCTCGGTGTCGGCGACCTCGGCCGAGCGCCGGAAGTCCTCCACCGCCTCGCGCAGGCCTTCCAGGAATTCGGGGGTCGTGCGCTGCGCGGCTTCGTAGGCGAGACGGGGCTCCAGCAGCACGCGGGCCTCGCCCAGCTGCTCCACCTCGTCGCGCGTCATGACCGGGGCCACCCGGTAGCCTCGCAACGCCTCGCGCTGAACGAGCCCGGTGTGCTCCAGCCGCGCCAGCGCCTCACGCAGGGGTGTCTGACTGACATCCAGCTCACGCGAAAGGGCTCCGATGTTCAGGCTCTGCCCCGCCGCCCGCTCGCCCGACATGAACTGGTGCAGCAGCACCTCGTACATTCGGTCGGCGATGGGCTGCTTCGTCGATCGCCCTGCCACATCTTCTCCCCTCGAAGTCCTTCCGTCGAAGACTACCGGTCGGCCCATCGGCGCTCGGACGGACGCGCGGCCGTCGCGGCGATGCGCCCGCACCGGAAGAGGGGGTTGACAGGATCGAGATATATCGTGTTATTGTGGCAACACACGATATATCGTGACCCTCAACCCAGGAGAAGCAGACATGACCGAGAAGTGGCTCATCGCCCCCGGCGAGGAACGCGTCATCGACATCGAATCCGTCACCCGCCTCAAGGTGGGCCTCGTCGGCGGACAGGTCGACATCATCGCCCACGACGAACCGGGCATCCGCATCGAGGTGCACGGCGTCACCACCAAAGACCTGCGCGTCGAGGCGCACGACGGCGAGGTCGAGATCGACCACCCGCAGCTGGGTTGGGACAACTTCCTCGAGGTGTTCCGCAACTTCGGCTCCGGCGGCCCCCGCGCCGAGGTGAGCGTGGCGGTCCCCCGCGCGATCGCCCTGAACCTCGGCGTCGTCAGCGCCGGCGCGCTGGTCTCCGGACTCCGCAACGACGCCAGGCTCAACACCGTGTCCGGCGACATCATCGTCGACACCCTGATCGGCGACCTCACGGTCAACTCCGTCTCCGGCGACGTGCAGGTGCGCGGCCTCACCGGCTCGATCACCGCGAACAGCGTCTCAGGCGACGTGGCCGTCACAGGCACCGTGCGCCGTGCGACCGTCGACATCGTGTCCGGCTCCACGCTGGTCGATGCCGCGGGCGACGTGAACACCATCAACGTCAACTCGGTCTCCGGCGGCACCACCGTGCGCCTCGACGAGTCACTGGCCGCGAACTACGTCATCCGTTCCCTGAGCGGACGCCTGCTGATCGACGGCGTCGAGCGCAGCACCTCGGGCCCCAGCAACTACACCGGCACGACCGGAGAGCTCGCCGGACGCTTCGTCGACCTGCGCGCCAACTCCGTCTCGGGCGGGGTCACCGTGCTCCGTCGCACCCCGGCATCGATCACGGAAGACGAGGAGTGGGAAGCATGAGCCCCGCCGTCTTCTCCCACGGCGACCTGCGCCTGTACCTGCTCTCGCTCCTCGCCGAGGCGCCGCAGCACGGGTACGGCATCATCCAGTCGCTCACCGATCGCACCGGCGGCACCTACACGCCCAGCGCCGGCACCATCTACCCGCGGCTCGCGAAGCTCGAGGAGGAGGGCCTGGTCACCAAGACCGTCGACGGTCGCACCACGATCTACTCCATCACCGATGCCGGCAGGGCAGAGCTCGCCGCTCGCGAGGGCGACCTCGCCGGCATCGAGGCCGGGCTCACCGACTCGGTGCGCCTGATCGCGAGCGAGGTGCGACAGAGCGTGCAAGACGCGATGAAGAGTCTGCGCGCCGACCTGGCGGCGGCAGAGAAGGGCGAGCGCGCGGCGGCGAAGAACCGGCCTCGTACGGCGACCGACGATTCCCGTCTCGTCAGCCGCGAGGAGATGCACCGTGCCGACGCCGTGATCAACGCCTTCCGAGCCAGGGTGCGCACCGACCTGCGCACCCATATCGCCAAGGGCGGCACGCTGTCGCCGTCGGTCGTGACCGAGCTCGAGACGGCACTGGACACTGCGGCACGCGGCGTGACGGTCGCCCTGAGCGCTTCCCGGTCGTGAGCGGGTCGACCCGCGCCGCAGCATCTCCGCGGCCGGAAGAGACCCCGCCCCGGACAGAGCCTTCCTCTCCGATGACGCAGCCGTCGCTCGGCGCCGCGCCGGTCTTGCACCCCGCACCGTCGGCACGACGTCACGGCATCGTCATCCACAGGGGGTGACATACACAGAAGAGGCCCCGCAGGCGATACGCCTGCGGGGCCTCTTCTGTGTTCGGAACCGCCCGCTACTGCTCGGGCCAGATCTCCTTCTGCTCGTCCGGCACCGACTCGCCGAGCGGCACGACCAGGATCGAACGATGCTGTCGGTGCGCAAGACGTGCGGCGACCGATCCGGTGAAGAACTCCCTGATCGACTCGCCGATGCCGCGCTTGCGCGTGCCGACGACGATCAGCTGGGCGTCGAGCTTGTTGGCGAGCTGCTTGATGGCCAGGGCCGGGTCACCGACCAGCTGCCGAGCCGTCCAGGTGATGTCGGTTCCCGCCAGAAGCCGGGCGGCCGTGGCCTCGACCGCCTCGAACTCCGCGGCACCGGCGTCGAAGTTGATGTCGATCGGAGCCGAATGGACGTAGCCGTCCGGGTCCTCGTACGTCACGAAGCGCGTGACGTCGACGTGCGCGACGACCAGCGGCGCGCTCAGCAATCGCGCGTAGCGGACAGCCTCGTCGATCACGTGCCGATCCTGGTCGACCTGCATGCCGACGATGACGGCTTTCTGCAGCGCCGCGTTCTGTGCGGCCTCGTCGGAGGGAGTAGAGGTGTTGTCGGTCATGGAGATCGTTCCCTTCACCTGCCTGGCGTCGGCCAGAGGGTCTTACCCGCGTGCTATTCTGAATGCTACTCTTACCGGCTTTAGACCGGTGTCGTGAAAAATGCCGCGGGCCTTCAAACCCGCCGCTTAACTCGTGAGGGGGTCTCGCGCATGGGCCGTGGCCGTCAGAAGGCGAAACACACCAAGATCGCCCGCGAACTCAAGGCGTACAGTCCGTCGGTGAACTACTCCGCTCTCGAGCGCGAGTTGGCTCACCCGACCGACGAAGACGCATATGTCGACAAGTGGGCCGATGACTATGCCGACGAAGACGAGGACGAACTAGAGAAGGCCTGACCGCCCCTCTGTTCGTCACACCCGCACGTGGTGCGGGTGTTTCGTCGTGGCCTGGTGCCGAGGAGACAATCTCGGCACCAGTGCTTCATTCGTCGTGCGCGGGGTTCGGCAGCTGAGAGGATCTCCTCATGGCACGCGTCGTCTCCCTCTATCGCCACCCGATCAAGGGGCTCACTCCCGAGCACCGCGACTCCCTGACCGTGCACCCCGACGGCAGAGTCGCCGGCGACCGCGTGCTGGCGTTCCGATTCGCGGATGCCGCTGAGCCGGAGCACCGCGACGGCGTCGATCACTGGCCCAAGGCCAAGGGACTCGCCCTGCAGGACTTCCCCGGTCTCGCCGCGCTGCACACCCGCTATGACGACGAGACGCGGCGCATCCGCATCGAGCACGCCGGCGCGACTCTCGTGGAGGCCGACCTCGACGCACAGGGACGGCGCGATCTCGCGGATGCTCTCTCCGAATTCGTCCTCGCAACCCCGGAGGGGCGCCGCCTTCGTCGGCCAGGCCGGCTCCCGCTGGTGCTCGTCGGCGACGGGCAGACGCCTCGCTTCCACGACCGCGCGCGCGGCTACGTCTCGGTGCATGGCCGAGGCAGCGTCCGCGCACTGGGAGAAGCGCTCGGGATGGGCATCGACGACCGGCGCTTCCGCTCGAACATCGTGATCGACGACGCCGCTGCGTGGCAGGAGCTCGCGTGGACCGGCGAGGTGTGCATCGGCGATCTCACCTTCCAGACCGCCGGTCCCATCGTGCGCTGCCTCGCGACCCATGCGAATCCCGACACCGGCGTGCGCGACGCGAAGGTGCTCACCACTCTCACGGGAGCGCTCGCGCAGCAGGAACCGACCCTCGGACGCCTGCTGCTGCCCGGCTGGACGCCATCGGATGACGGCTCGACCCCCGGCGGCGGAGTGATCCACGTCGGTGACGAGGTCCGCGCGCACCTGGCGTGATCCTCGAGTGCCTCGACGAGGTATGTCAGCGCTCCCTTTCAGCGTCACGAGTGCGGCTGTGTTGTGATCATCCCGGGGTTGTGAGCGCAAACATTTTCTGATTTGATGTGCATGTGATCGACGGCGCCTCGGCGTCACTCCCCCGCCCAGGGCGATCCGCAGGAACATGACCTCAAAGAGGAGAACAGCATGGCAATCACCCCTCGCTTCACCCGCACTGCCGCGATCGTCGCGGTCGGCGCGGTGTCGGCCTTCGGCCTCGCCGCCTGCTCATCCGGCGATTCCGGTGACAGCGGCGCCAGCGGCGAACCCATCACGATCGAGTACCTGCACCGTCTCCCCGACGGCGAGGGCATGACGCCGGCGTCCGAGATCGTCGACCGCTGGAACGCCGAGCACCCCGACATCCAGGTGAAGGCGACGAAGTTCGACGGCAAGTCGAGCGACATGATCCTCAAGCTCGAGACCGACGTGAAAGCCGGCAACGGGCCCTGCCTCGCACAGACCGGCTACTCGGAGGTGCCGCAGCTGTTCGTGAAGGGACTGCTGCAGGACGTCGCCGATGAGGCCAAGAAGTACGAGGACAACTTCTCCGCTGGAGCCTTCAGCGGCATGAAGGTCGGTGACGCCATCGTGGGCCTCCCGCAGGACACCGGCCCCCTCGTCTACTTCTACAACGAAGCCGAGTTCCAGGCGCTGGGCCTCGACGCACCGAAGACGCTCGACGACCTGACGGCTGACTCCGCCACGGCCGCAGCCGCCGGCAAGTACGTCACGGCCTTCACGCCCGACGAGGCGCAGAACTGGCTCTCCGCCCAGTCGGCCGCGGCGGGCGACACCTGGTTCACCACCGCCGGCGACGAGTGGAAGGTCGACGCCGAGGGAGCAGGCTCCGAGCGCGTCGCCGCGTTCTGGCAAGGCGTCCTCGACGGCAAGCAGACCCTCGCGACCGAGCGGTGGGGCGAGGGCTTCACCGCCGCGCTCAACGACGGCAGTCTCATCGGCCACGTCGGGGCCGCGTGGGAAGCCGGGTTCCTCCTCGACTCGCTCGACGGCACGCCGGCCGAGGGGCAGTGGCGCGTCGCCCAGCTCCCCGACTTCGGTGCAGGCGCCATGAGCGGCCCCGACGGGGGCTCCGGCGTCTCGGTGATGAAGGGGTGCGAGCACCCCGCCGAGGCCATGGAGTTCAACGACTGGTTCAACACGCAGGTCGACGACCTCGCGTCGCAGGGCCTCGTCGTCGCCGCCAAGGGCGAGGTGGAGACCCCCGAGAAGATGCTGCGTCAGTTCGGCGGCCAGGATGTGCTCGCCGAGCTCGCCACCGCGACCGGAGATCTGAACCCCGACTTCCCGTATGCACCGGGCTTCTCGACGCTGTCGAAGATGAACGAGACCGCCGCGGCAGCCGTCGCCGGCACCGCATCGGTCGCCGACATCTTCACCACGGCTCAGGACACCGCGGTGTCCTCGCTCAAGGACCTCGGCCTCCCGGTCGCGGAGTGAGTCGACGAGAAGGCATCATCGGATGATCGACGGCGGAGTGCACGCGCAATCGTGCACTCCGCCGTCGTCTTGACATCGAGAGGCGACACCATGGTCACAGTGACCGAAACGCGAGGTGCGGCACCGGCGCCGACAGCGCGCATACCCGCGGGCCCCACCCGCCGGCGCCGGTTCGGGACCCGACGCGAAGGCCTCACGGGATGGCTGTTCATGACGCCGTTCGCCGTGCTGTTCGTGCTGGTCTTCCTGGTGCCGATCATCGTCTCGATCCGCTCGTCGTTCTTCGCGCAGGTGCCGGCAGGGGATGGACTCTACGGCGGCGGCGAGCTCGTCGACACGTTCGTCGGGCTCGAGAACTTCGTCACCGCCGCGACCAACGGAGCCTTCTGGACCGGCATGGGGCGCGTGGTCCTCTACGCGGCCCTGCAGATCCCCGTGATGATCGTCGTCGCCCTCGGACTCGCGCTGCTGCTGGACTCGTTCATCGTGCGTCGCCCGACGCTGTTCCGCCTCTCCTTCTTCCTCCCGTACGCGGTTCCCGGCATCATCGCGGCGATGATGTGGCTCTATCTGTACACACCGGAGGTGTCGCCCTTCCTGCCGTTCCTCCCCGAAGGCACCGACTTCATGGCCCCGGGCACGATCCTGTTCTCGATGGCGAATATGACGACCTGGACGTACACGGGCTACAACATGCTCATCTTCCTGTCGGCGCTGCAGGCCGTTCCGCGCGATCTGTATGAAGCAGCCCGCCTCGACGGCGCCTCCGGCTTCCAGATCTCGATGCGCATCAAGGTGCCGCTGGTGCGGGGAGCCGCACTCCTGGCGGTGCTGCTGTCGATCATCGGCACCATCCAGCTGTTCAACGAGCCGGTGGTGCTGCAAGCCGCGAACTCGTGGATGGGCAAGGACTTCACCCCCATGATGCTCACCTACAACACGATGATGGGCGAGATCTCACCGTCCGGCAGCGGTCCGGCATCGGCCTACTCGCTGCTCATGGCTCTGATCGCGGGTGTGCTCGCGATCGTGTACGCGCTGCTGCAGCGCCGGAAGGGCGACGCATGACCACCACGCGCCTCATCACCACCGAGGCATCGACACGTCGACGCCCTCGCCGTCCGCGCGATGTGGATGCTCCGCCGCCCTCGATCGCGCCCACCCCGCTCGCGCGCGCGTTCGGCATCATC
This sequence comes from Microbacterium sp. DWRC1-3, assembly GCF_049896645.1. Lineage (NCBI taxonomy): Bacteria > Bacillati > Actinomycetota > Actinomycetes > Micrococcales > Microbacteriaceae > Microbacterium > Microbacterium sp. DWRC1-3. The sequence goes on along the minus strand of NZ_JAFCUS010000002.1, from coordinate 219,704 downwards.
GCGCTCGTCATCGCCACGCTGTACTTCCTGGTGCCGGTGTACTGGCTCATCGTCGCCTCGACGAAGAACAACACCGACCTCACCTCGACCTTCGGCTTCTGGTTCGCCGGCTGGAACCTCGACACCAACTACGACAGCCTGATGAGCTGGACGCAGGGACTGTTCTGGCGCTGGGTCGGCAACTCGATGCTGTACTCCGTGAGCGCAGGCGTCATCGGCACCCTGTTCGCCGTGATGGCCGGCTACGCGATCGCGAAGTTCGCGTTCCCCGGCAAGCGCATCGCCGTGGGCGTGATCATGGCGGGGCTGCTGCTCCCCGTGGCGCTGCTGACCGTCCCGCTGTACATCGAGTTCCAGGCCCTCGGACTGACCAACACCGTCTGGGCGATCATCATCCCCTCGGCGGTGTCGCCGTTCGGCGTCTTCCTCGGCATGGTCTACGCGCAATCATCGGTGCCGACCGAACTGCTCGAGGCCGCCCGCATCGACGGCGCCGGCGAGGCGCGCATCTTCTTCACGATCGTGATGCGCCTGCTGGGTCCGGCGATGGTGACGATCTTCCTGTTCATCTTCGTGGCCACGTGGAACAACTTCCTGCTGCCGCTCATGATGATCTCGAGTCAGGATCTGAAGCCCGTGACCCTCGGCCTCTACGGCATGGTGAGCTACTTCGCCCCCGACAAGGGCGCGGTCATGCTGGGCGCGCTGCTCGGAGTGATCCCGCTCGTGCTGCTGTTCTTCGCCCTGCAGAAGTACTGGCGCTCCGGCCTCGCCGCCGGCGCCGTGAAGGGCTGACCCTTCAACCGGAGTCCCCTGGCACCTCGACAACGCAATGACCGGAGGCCGCGCGCGCGAGCCTTCGGTCATGCGTGATCAACGGGCAACCGAACACGCTCGCGAGCGCGACATAGGCCGCGTCGTAGGCCGTCACGTTCTGGCGGAGCGCCAGAATGCGCGGGATGAGGGGCAGCGTGGGGTACAGCTCGACCTGCAGCCGCGAGAGGTCGACGGCGGCGGCCTCGAGCGCGTCATCGGTCAGCTCTCCTCCACGGTTCAAGCCGCGCAACGCGGATGCCACCTCGACGGGAAGCAGATCGGGAGCGAGCAGCACTTCATCGGCCAGTCGTCGGTGAAGTGAAGAGCTCGAACCGACGTTGCAGAGCGCGTCGACCACGACGGAGGCGTCGACGACGATCATCGGTCGTCTCGCCCCTCTCTGATCGCCGCGACGATCGCCTCCGGCGAGATGGCCGGTGCAGCAGGTCTCTCCCCGAGAGCGGCCAAGAGTTCAGGAACAGTGGGGCGGGACGCGATGAGCGCCAGCTCAGATGTCAGGTACTGCTGCAGCGACTGCCCCCGTGCTTCCGCGCGTGCCGCCAGGACCGAGTGGATCGTCGGATCGAGGTCACGGATCAGCACGTTGGGCATGCTTTCAGTATGCATGCGTTCCTCTCGTTCGGCTATGGGGACCATCTTGATTCCTCGCGTGTTCTCGCCGCACGGCACGGGGGTGGCGCACCGGAGAATCGGGAGAACCCGATACCGGGCCCTGTCGTGCAGGAAGCCGCGTCCGCGCGCGCAGCAGAACGGCCCGGAGGATTCCCCTCCGGGCCGTTCTGCATCAGCGGATCAGCTGTGGCGGCGCCTCCGCAGCCAGAGCCCCAGACCGAGACCCATCGCGAGCAGGGCCGCGAGAGCCGCACCAGCCCAGATCGCCCCCTCCGCGCCGGTGGTCGCCAGGTTGCCGCTTCCCGCCGCCGCAGTGACCGCGAGGTCGCCGCGCGCGAGCTCGACACCCTGCGCGTCGGTCGCGACGAGCGCGTGTGCACCGGCGGGTGTCGCCGCGGGGATCGTGACGGTCGCCACGGCCTCACCGCCGGCAGACATGGTCAGCTCCCCGATGCGCACCGGCTCGGAGTGCAGCCAGAGCTGCACCAGAGCGTCGGGCTCGAAGCCGCTCAGCTGCACGGTCAGGGTCGCCCCGGCCGCCACAGATCCGATGGAGGGGGTGACGGTCGCCTTCTTCCCCGGCTTCGCCTTCTCGACCTTCACCGAAGCGCTGGCCAGCTCCGCACCCGCCGCATCCTGCACGATCACTCGGTGCTTTCCGAGCTGCGTGTTCGCCGGGATCAGCAGACGCGTCGTCAACGCGCCCTTGGCGTCGACCGCGGCATCCGTCAGCTTCACATCGTCGAGCCAGACCGACACCGTCGTTCCCGGGCCGAAGCCCGTGAGCGCCATGCCCACCGTCTCCCCGGCACGCACCGCGTCGGCGTCGAGTCCGAGCTTCGGATCGATCACCGGGTTGCAGTCGCTCAGGTCGTCGTCGGGACGCGTCTCGGGTGCGTGACCGTCCTGAGGGGCAGACGAACCGTACACGGCCATCTCCGCGACGGCCGCGAACTGCGTCCCCGAGATCGACGAGGTGGCGGTCACCCGGATGTAGCGGGCCGTGGTCTCCGCGAAGTCCACGTCCTGCCACTCGGCGGCGTTCTTCCACTCTCCCGAGGCGACGGGGGTGTACGTCTGTCCGTCGGTCGACACCGCGACCTCGTAGCCCTTGATCGGACCGTTCTGGTTGGCACCGCGGCGCAGGTACGAGATGCCGTCGACCTGCTCGGCGGCGCCGAGGTCGAACGTCACCACGTGCGGGTACGACGTCGCCGCCGAACTCCACCGACTGTGCCAGAACGTGCCGGCGTTGCCGTCGAGCATGTTCGCGGCCGCACCGTCTTCACCCGACGTCTCCTCGGAGCTCGCCGTCACGGAGATCTGCGAGTTGGGGATGCGGGCTCGCGAGGACACCGACACCTCCTGGGTGGTGGAGACCGAGCGCACATCGCAGTCCGCGAGGTACGTCGCGGCGATCCCGATGCCGACGGTCGTTCCCGCGGCCGCGGCCGGTGCGGTGACCAGCCAGGTGGTCTCCACACTGTCGCCGGCCGCGACCTCGCCGAACAGGTTCGACGAGCCGTCGGCGACCTCGACCGCGTAGCCCTCCGGCACCTCGAGCTGCACGCCGATGTTCTCGACGGCGATGGACTCGCTGTTGGTGAAGGTGGTCGTGAACGCGGTCTGCGCACCGGGGCTCAGCACACCCGCTTCGCCGGACACCGTCGCGCAGGGAGTGCCGCCGGTCGTGGGGCCGAGGTCGGTGACCGTGAAGTCGTCCAGCACGAAGTCCACGTCCGGTCCCCCGACGCGCTCGAGTCCCACCCAGGTGTAGTCGCCGCATCCGACGATCACGTCCTGCGTGAACTCCGTCGTCTCCAGCGCCTGCGTGATCCCGGTGCGGCTGAGCGTGGTCGAGGTGACCGTGCCGCCAGCCACCGCGTCGGTTCCGGTCAGCCAGCGGTACGCACCGCTCGCTCCGACCTGGTAGTCGAACCCGATGCGGTAGGAGTGTCCCTCCTGCAGCGGAACGAGCGTCGGGTCGGTGCGGTAGACGACTCCGTTGTTCTCGGAGTGCGACATGAGCGAGTGATCGCCGTTGAGCGTCGTGTCCACCGCGAGCCCCGCGAGGGGGCCGGCATCGAACGGCTTGGCGGTGTTGCGCCAGTCGCTGCTCGCATACGGGTCGTGCCGGCGCGAGATGCTCGTGCGCGGGTCGTCGATGCCGTTGGCGTCGCCCTTCACGAACGGCCCCCAGCCGGCCTCGTTGCCCTCGAAGTCGTTCGAGTACACCGTGCCGGCCGCGAACGGCGCCGTGGTGTCGGCCGAGACGCGGGCATTGTCGATGCGGACCTTCGCGTCACCCGCGACGGCACCGATGGAGACGGTGACCTCACCGGATGCCGGAGCCAGGAACGACGTCGAGCCGCGCTGGTAGTACTGGCCCGCCTTGGAGTCGGCGCGCATGTAGTTGTACGTCGGCGAGAGGTTCCAGGTGCGCGTCACCGCGCCGGAGCCGGTGTCGACCGAGACGCTCACGTCACGGGTGGCGGTGGGGTCGATCTGCACCTGCGCGGAGAACGCGTACCGCTGCCCGGGAGTGAGTCCGGTCACCGTCTGCGAGATCGACGACGCGGATGCACCGAGAACGGCGATGTTGTCGCCCCTGGAGTCGTTCTTCGCGCTGCCCAGGTCGGTGCGCTCGATCGTCACATCCCCCTGCGGGTTCCAGACATCGAGCGAGCCGGAGTTGAACCCGGGGTCGTCGAGGCCGGCGTCGCGGTACTCGACGGCCGCACGCTGCGCGCCGCCCTGGGGCACCACCACGTAGGCCGTTCCCTTTTCTGCACTGAGCGTCAGCTCACCGCCTGCCGCGTTGACCGTGCCGATCTTGACGCGCCCCTGGTCGCCGAGCTCGAACACGTCGAAGGCGGTGTTGCCACGGAAGGCATCGGTGAGCCCGAACGTCTTGTCTCCCCCGGAGGCCGAGTAGAAGTACATCTTGTCGGCGTCGACGGGTGAGCCGGAGTCCTCGTTGGACTCCAGCGACTGCCACGGCAGCAGGTACGAGTCGCCGCGCAGCACCGTGGCACCGTCCATCGTGATGACCCTGGTGCTGCCGTCCATGCGCACCGCCACGTCGTCCGTCAGGGTCGCCTCGGCGCCCGCCTCGTAGGTGAGCAGGTCGAAGTGCTGCAGGAACTTGGTCGGCAGGCTCTGCTTCCAGATGTTGTCGACGAAGCCGTCCCAGTTGCGGTTTCCGACCCAGCCCTCGGCGTCGATCAGTCGCTGCTGGCCGAGCAGGGCGTCGTCGTTCCAGACGTCGGTCTGCCCGTTCTGGATGAAGCGCACCATGGTGGAGTTGATGCCCTTGTTGTCCTTGCCTCCGTAGGCCAGGTCGTTCGGCCAGTGCGACCAGACCGTGCTGTCGACGAACTTGTCGCCCCACTCGGTCGCGACCTCGAGGTCCATGCCGTTCAGCTCGTCCGCGAGCTCTTCGGCGACCCACCCGTTGGAGTAGTACACGTCGATGTAGACGCCGCTGAGGCCGGGGACCTCGTCGCGCAGCTGCTGGAAGCGGTCGAGCACCCGGCCGGTTCCGAGGTCGGTCTGCTGGTTGATGTAGTACGACTGGTCGAGCCAGTTCCAGCCCGGCTTGTACGGGGGCGTGCCGTCGAGGATCGCGGAGTCGAAGGCGTTCGCCTGCGGATAGATCTCGGTGGCGTTGACGTGCACGCTCATGTCGGCGTTGAGCTTCGCGCCCTCGTCGACGAGGTTGTTCAGGTCGGAGAGGCCGCCCGCGCGCTCGTTGTAGTTCCCGCCGTAGTCGGTGTTCGCCGAGTCGTGGCCTTCACTGCCGTAGCCCTTGTTGAGCACCCACTGGCCGAGACCGTCCGTCTGGTTCGCGATGCGCTTGGTGTTGTCGAGCACCAGGTCGAAGTAGTTCGTCGCGCTGGAGGCGAAGTTGAAGGGGATGCGGCTGACCACGCGCTCGGCGACCCGGTCGGCTCCGAGACGCGGGGTGTCGACCTCGCGGTAGCGGATCGCGGCATCCTGCCAGTCGACCCTCGCGTCGGCGTTGCGGTCGGCGGTGAGGAGGACGGTCACCTTGGGCAGGGCGTACGTCGTCACCCGACTGTCGACGGCGGTGGTCGGATGGATCAGCCAGGCGCTGGAGCCGATCTCGGCCGTGCGTCCTGCGGCCTCGGTCACACGGGTGGTCAGGCGGGTGTTCCACGATGCGGTGCCGCCGGAGGCCTGGGTGGTCGCGTTGGTGATCACGCTGCCCACGAGAGCCCCGTTGCCGAGGAATGCGAAGGCCGCACCCTTCTGCCCGGTCGCCGTCGATGCGTTCACCGCGATGTGCTCATCGGCGTTCTTCGTGCTGTCGGGGCTGATCACCGTGCGATCGAGCACCGACCCGGCATCCGCGGCACTCGCGGAGAGGAAGGCGTTGTCGGGAAGACCGAGCGTGGTCACGGTCGCCGTGCCCTCGACCGCGGTGACCTCGAACCCGACGGTGCCGTCCTTCGCGACGCGGATGCTGCTGCGCACGGTGACGTCGATGCCCGTCAGCGTCGACACGTAGTCGATTCCGGTGGCCGACGTCGTCGAGGTGGTCTGCGACGCGTAGGCGGTGCCGTTGACCGACCAGGTCTTCGCCGAGGAGCGCTGGCCGGCGATGCTCTCACTGCCCACTCGGTACCCGGTGATGCGGGGGAACTCCGTCGAGACGACAGCGGTCGTGCCGCCGTCGGCGATCTCGACCGTCTCATCGGTGTCGGGGATCTCGGGCTCGGTGACGATCGGCGGCAGCTGCTCGTCGGAGAGGACCTCGATCTCGCCGGCCCCACCGCCGTTGCCCGCCATGTCCTGCGCATCGATGATCAGCAGGGCGACATATCGACCGTCAACGGCGGTGTCCAGCGAGATGCGCTGCTTCTCGCTGTTCGCGGTCGGCGCGTGCAGAGTCGCCGTCGCGACCGAAGCTCCCCAACTGCCCTCCGCTGGGGACAGGGCTGCGGCCTGGGCGTCGTCGGTCACATAGACCTCGACGCTCTTCGCGTCGATGCGCTGGCCGACCTTGCCCGAGTAGTCGAGGGCCTTCACCGAAAGCGACCGTTGCAGATCCACGACGATCCAGTGCGGGAACGGGGCGTTGGCGGAGTACCGCGATGTCCACTGCGTCGCGAAATCTCCGTCGAACGCGCCCAGCGCCGTGCCGTCGAGGGACGGCGGAGCCGGATAGGGGTCCGACTCGCTCGACACCGCGTGCAGGCGGTAGTCGGCCTTGGGGACCGGGATCAGGTCGGCAGCCTGCGCGGCTGGCGCCTGAGTGAGCACGCTACCGAATGCGAGCGCCGTCGCCAGCAGGGAGCTGAGGGCGACGGCGGTGCGGGGCGGTCGGGAAGGTTTCGACACGTCTTGCCTCTCGGTCGGGGTGACGCCGGGAGCACAGACGCTCCGGTGCGTCGCAGATGATCATCGACAACCCTCATCGATGTTTGCGCTATCACAATATGCGCACGATGGCCTTAAGATCAAGGCTTTTCACCGAGCGAGCGCAAACATCTTCGAACCGTTACGGCGGCGAAACCCACACTCAGCACCGAGGCCCACCCTCACAGCCGCCGGTGACGATGGGTCTCGGCGCGGAGGATGGGCCTCGGAATGCGACAGGGCGGATCAGGAGCCGATGAACTCCTCGGTCTCCCCGAACGACGGTTCGTCGCGGATCTCGACCGTCGCGCCGAGGCCGTCGGTGTCGAGCACCACGAGCTCGTTGCGTCCGACCTTCCAGAGCGGCGCCGGCGCATAGAGCGTCTCCTGCGGACCGACCTTCCAGTAGCGCCCCAGCAGGAAGCCGTTCAACCAGACCATCCCCTTCGACCCCCCGGGGAAGGCGAGCCAGGCGTCCAGCGGCTCGGCGATGTCGAAGGACGCGACGGCGACACCGCTTGACGCCTCCGCTGATCGGTCGAGGCCCGGCGCCGCCGTCGGAGCTTCCTGGGGAACCAGGCGATGCGTCCAGCCGTTGACCAGCCGACGACCGATCATCACGCCACGCATGATGCCCTTGCCCTCCCCGGTGTAGGGGCCGTAGTTGATGCGTCCGAGACTCTCGACGACGAGCGTGAGCCGTCCCGCTCCGCCGTCGACGGGCAGAGCGAGGGAGGTCTGGCCGTCACGTTCGAGCACCCCGAGCGCCTGGGCGTCGAGAAACACCACGGCACGATCGTGCAGTCCGTCGATCGTGAGCGTCGCATCGGCGGGGAAGGAGACATCCGCCTCGTAGACGACCAGGCCGTCTTCGGCACCGAGCTCCTCGAACGTGCGCGGGCGCGGCGAGACCTCTCCGGTCACGGGAAGAGTGGCGACCAGCTGCAGCAAGGAGCTTCGCTGCTCGAGCGGTGCGGACGCTGCGGCCTGTCGCCGCGGGTCTGCCGGAACCGGAGGGAGCTCGGATGCGTGGAACGGCGCGAACATCGCCCGCAGCGCGTGGAACTTCTCGTTGAGCGTTCCGTCTTCGCCGATGGGGGCATCCGAGTCGTAGCTGGTGACGGTGGGCTGCAGCACCTGGTCGTGATTCGCCCCGTTCCAGAGGCCGAAGTTCGTTCCACCGTGCGCCATGTACAGGCTCACGGATCCGCCTGCGGCGAGCAGTTCCTCGATCGTCCCTCCGGTGCTCGCGGCGGAGCGCACATGGTGCCGCTCGCCCCAGTGGTCGAACCAGCCGCCCCACAGCTCGCTGCACATGAGCGCATCCCCCTCACGACGCAGCTCCACGGCCCGGGCCACGCCGGTGCCGAACGTGAACGTCGCCATGGCTCCGGGAACGCTGCCGTGCTCGATCATGTCGCCCGTGATGCCGTCGGCGGTCGTGAGCATCTCGACCATCCCGCGACAGCGGAGCCCCTCGCGCAGGTGCGCCAGGTAGGCGGCATCGCTGCCGAACGAACCGTACTCGTTCTCGATCTGGATCGCGACGATCGGACCGCCGTGCGAGGCCTGGAGCGGGACGAGCCGGGGGATCAGCTCGTCGTACCAGGCGTCGACCGCGGCGAGGAAGCCGGCATCGCTGGTGCGCAGCGCCGCGACGCGCCCCGAGAGCCAGGACGGGATTCCGCCGTTGGACCACTCGGCGCAGATGTAGGGACTGGGCCGGAGGAACACGTCCAGGCCGATGTCCCCGGCGAGGCGGATGAAGCGCTCGATGTCGCGCCACCCGTCGAAGCGCACGTCGCCCTCGACGCGCTCGTGGAAGTTCCAGGCGACATACGTGTCGACAGTGTTCGCGCCCATCGCGGCGAGTCGGCGCAGGCGGTCCTCCCACTGGTCGGGATGCACCCGGAAGTAGTGGATCGAGCCCGCGAGGATGCGGTGGGCGACGCCGTCGCGGAGGATCTCCCCGTCGCGCCAGGTCAGGGTGGGCGCGCCGATCGGCGACGCGGCGGCCGGGGCATCGACGGCAACGGAAGAGCCGTCGAAAGCCGAGGCGAGAAGGTCAGGCATAGCGCTCCAAGCACGAGTGTTTGCGTTCACATTATCGCATCACACGACTCGCCGCCTCCTGGATTTACGCCGATTGATCGCTACCATTGAGCACATGTCACCTCGTCGCCCGAGAGACGACCGCGCCCCCAGCCAGGTCGATGTCGCCCAGCTTGCCGGTGTCTCCACGCAGACCGTCTCCCGCGTCATGTCGGGGCAGGACAACGTGCGCCCCGACACCGCCAGGCGTGTGATGGCGGCGGTCGAGGAGCTCGGCTACCGCGTGCACGCCGCCGCCGCCTCCCTCGCCTCCGGTCGCACCCGCGTGCTGGGAGTGATCGTCGTCTCGACCGACCGGTACTCGTCGGCGGCGCTCGGCGTCGGCATCCAGCAGGCCGCTGCGGCGAACGGGTACACCGTGTCGACGGCCGCTGTCGCCGACCATGCGTCGGCCGAGGCGTTCCTGGAGGCCTTCGACCGACTGGAGCGGCAAGGAGCCGAGGGCATCATCCTCGGCGTGCCGGTCGAGCTCGAGAGCCCGGCGATGCGGGCGCGGACCGAGCGCACACCCGCGACCCGGAGCGAGCGCACCTCTCTCGATGAGGACGCCCCGCTCGCCGTCGACCAGAGGGCGATCGCCCGCCTCGCCGTCGAGCATCTGCTCGACCTCGGGCACAAGACCGTCTGGCACGTCTCGGGCGACGACTACTGGACCGAGACGCAGCAGCGCAGCGAAGCCTGGGAGCAGACGCTCCGCGATCGCGGAATCGTGCCGCCGCCGCTGATCCCCGCCGACTGGACGCCCGAATCCGGCTACCGCGCGGGTCGCACGATCGCGGCGATCCCCGAGGCCACGGCCGTGTTCGTCAGCAGCGACGAGATGGCCTTCGGTCTGATCCGCGCCCTGCACGAGGCCGGCCGCAGCGTGCCCGATGATGTGTCCGTGGTCAGCGTCGACGACATCGCCCTCGCCGCGTACGCCTCCCCTGCCCTGACGACCGTCCGTCAGCCCTTCGAGGCGATGGGCCGTGCCGCAGCTCTCCGGGTCATCGCCCAGATCGAGGGGCACGATGCGGTCGGCGACATGCCCTCCACCGATCCTCAGCTCATCGTGCGCTCGTCGACCGCACCGCCGAGATCCGCCCGATAGCCCTCAGCCGCGCCACGCGGCTCGGTCTGCGGGTCGGATTCTTCGGGGTTCACCAGCGACCGTGCCGGCGCTCCCACTCGTCCTCGACCGTGCGACGACGACCCGCGACGATGCCGGCGGGGATCGCGACGATGAGCACGCCCGCGATCACGAGCAGCGGGATCTGCCAGCCCGCGGTCGTCTCGTGCAGCAGCCCGACCAGCAGCGGGAAGGTCGCCGCGATCGCGTAGCCGATGCTCTGCACGAAACCGCTCAGCGCGACGGCGCTCTCCGGTGTGCGGGCGCGGATGCTGAGCAGCACGAGGCTGAGGGGGAACATGATGGCGGTGAGGCCGAAGATGCTCACCCACAGCGGCAGCGCGACGGTCGGGACGAACAGGAGACCGGCGAGCCCGACCAGCCCGCCGCCGACGGCCACGAAGAAGAGCGGACGCGTCGCCTGGAACCGGACGACGAGGATCGGCACCAGCAGCGAGCACGGCAGACCGATCAGCGCGAACAGTGAGAGCAGGAAACCTGCGGTCGCCGGAGTCACACCGCCGATGTCGACGAGCATGGTCGGCATCCAGGCGAACGAGACGTAGGCCATGGTGGACGACGCCCCGAAGACGATCGCCAGCGCCCAGGCGAGCGGCAGCCTCCACAGGCGGGCGAAGTGCCGACGGTTCGCCGGAGCGGTCGAGATCGGACCGGTCGCGACGGCCACCGCATCCTGCACGTCGTCGACCCCGTCGGTGGGATCGGGGACGAGCAGTTCCGTCTTCACCGGCTCACCCGCTCGCGGGCTGTTCTTCAGCAGAAGCGCCACCCAGGGCACCAGCGCGATGCCTGCGACGATGCCCCACATGCCCAGAGACACCCGCCAGCCCAGCGAGTCGGCAACCGGCACCGCGACGAGCGGAGGCAGGAAGGTCGACACCGCCATGGTGGTCGAGTAGATGGTCATCATGACCCCGAGTCGATCGGGGAAGTACTTCTTGACCAGTGGCGGCAGCAGCACGTTGCCCGAGCCGACCCCCGCGAACACCACGGCCGTCGCCGCGAGCAGGGTCGTCGAATCCACGGCGAAGCCGCGCAGGAGCAACCCCAGAGCCATCAGCGTGATCGCGGCGACGGCCATCCGCTCCAGACCGAATCGGCGCTCGAACAGCGGCGTGAGCAGACCGAAGATCGCGAAGCACACCGGCGGCGCGGCGCCGATCAGGCCGATGACGACCGGCGAGACCGGGAAGTCCGCGGCGACATGATCGATCACCGGGGATAGCGAGGCGACCGCCGAGCGCAGCGAGAACGCCACCAGGACGATCCCCACGAGTGCGAGTGCCCGACCCTGCCACAGCGGTCGTGCGCTCGGCATCGTCATGACGTCTGCGACCCCTCCACCCAGGCCAGATACTCATCCGAGACGGTGCCGGTCACATAGCGGCCGTCGAAGCAGCTCATGTCGAGGTCGGTGAGCACTGATCCCTCGATGATCGCCGCCTTGAGGTCTTCGACCTCCTGATAGACGAGGTGGTCGCAGCCGAGCTCCTCGGCGATCTCGGGAATCGTCCGCCCGTGGGCGATGAGCTCGTGCCGCGAGGGCATGTTGATGCCGTACACGTGCGGGTGCCGCACGGGAGGAGCTGCAGAGGCGAAGGTCACCGAGGCGGCCCCGGCATCCCGCGCCATCTGGATGATCTCCTTCGAAGTGGTCCCGCGCACGATCGAGTCGTCGATGAGGAGCACGTTCTTGCCCTGGAACTCGGTCGACATCGCGTTCAGCTTCTGACGGACGCTCTTCTTGCGCACCGCCTGCCCCGGCATGATGAAGGTGCGACCGACATAGCGGTTCTTGTAGAAGCCCTCGCGGTACTCGATGCCGAGCTTGCGGGCGACCTCCATCGCGGCGGGGCGCGAGGAGTCGGGGATGGGCATGACCACGTCGATCTTGTCCATCGGCACGTGCTTGGCGATCGTGTCGGCGAGACGATCACCCATGCGCAGCCGCGACTCGTACACCGAGATGCCGTTCATGACGGAGTCGGGGCGGGCGAGGTAGACGTACTCGAAGGCGCACGGCGCGAGAGTCGCGGCCGTCGCGCACTGCTTGGAGAACAGCTCGCCGTCGTTGGTGATGAAGACGGCCTCGCCGGGCTCGACCTCGCGCACGACCTCGTAGTCGCCGTTCTCGAGCACGAGCGATTCGCTGGCGACGACCCACTCGTCCTTGCCGTGCGCACCGTCGACCGTCGAGGGACGACGACCCAGGATCAGCGGGCGGATGCCGAAGGGGTCGCGGAATGCGAGCAGGCCGTAGCCGGCGATCACGGCGATCACCGCATAGGCGCCCTCGATGCGCTCGTGCGTGCGGGCGACGGCCTCGAACACACGCTCGGGGTCGAGGTCGACGGTCGAGGTCGTGTTCTGCAGCTCGCCGGCGAGCACGTTGAGCAGCAGCTCGGTGTCGCTCGAGGAGTTGAGGTGACGGCGGTCGCGCTGGGCCATGTCGGCCGTGAGCTCACGCGTGTTGGTGAGGTTGCCGTTGTGGATGAGGATGATGCCGTACGGCGCGTTCACGTAGAACGGCTGCATCTCCTCTTCGTTCGAGGCCGTGCCCTTGGTGGCGTAGCGCACGTGACCGAGCCCGACGTTGCCGAGCAGCGCGCGCATGTCGCGGGTGCGGAACGCTTCGCGGACCATGCCCTGCGCCTTGGCGTTGTGCATCACGCCGTTCGCCTCGGCGGTGGCGATGCCCGTCGCATCCTGGCCGCGGTGCTGCAGCAGCAGGAGTGCGTCGTAGATGTCCTGATTGACCGGGGCAGAGCCCACCATTCCGACGATGCCGCACATGGGGTGGTTACTTCATCCGTTTCTTCAGTGGGAGGAGTAGGCGCCCACGAGGCGCACCGCTCCGCCGTCGACGCCCTTGGCGCCCTGTTCGAACTCGCCGGCCGGACGCGCGCCGAAGCCCACGGTCGCGACCTGCCAGGCGGGCATGCCCTCTGCGGCGAGCGCAGCGATGGCGGCATCTTTCTTGTCCTGCGCGATCACCGCGAGGAAGCCGATGCCGAGGTTCCAGGTGCCCTCCGCCGACTCGAGCGAGGAACCTGCGATGTCGCTGAGCACGCGGAAGACCGGGCTGGGCGACCACGTGCCGCGATCGACCTCCGCCCAGGTCCCCTGCGGGAGCACACGGGCGAGGTTCGCCGCGATGCCGCCGCCGGTGACGTGGCTGAGCGCGTGAACGCCGCCGCCGAGCGCATCGATGAGGCGCAGCAGCGGGAGCGTGTAGAGGCGGGTCGGCTCGAGGAGGGCCTCACCCCAGGTGGTACCGAAGTCGGCCGCGGTGTCTGCGTAGCTGATGCCCGCGCCGGTGACGATATGGCGAACGAGGGAGTAGCCGTTGGAATGCAGACCGCTGGACTGCACGGCGAGCACGACGTCGCCGTCCTGCACGCGCTCGGCGCCGAGGATGGCGTCGGCCTCGACCACGCCGGTGGCGGCACCGGCGACATCGTAGTCGCGCGACCCGAGGAGACCAGGGTGCTCTGCCGTCTCGCCGCCGACAAGCGCGGTACCCGTGGCGGAGCAGGCCTCGGCGATGCCGCGCACGATGTCGGCGATGCGCTGAGGCACGACCTTGCCGCACGCGATGTAGTCGGTCATGAAGAGCGGCCTGGCACCCACCACGACGATGTCGTCGACGACCATCCCGACCAGGTCCTGCCCGATCGTGTCGTGCTTGTCGATCGCCTGGGCGATCGCGACCTTGGTGCCGACGCCGTCTGTGCTGCTGGCCAGCAGCGGCCGACGATAGCCGAGCAGCGCGCTGGCGTCGAACAGGCCGGCGAATCCGCCGACACCGCCGAGCACTTCGGGTCCGTGCGTCGCGCGCACGGAGGACTTCATCAGCTCGACGGCGAGATCGCCTGCAGCGGTATCGACGCCGGCTTCGGAATAGGGATTGGTGGGGGAGGCAGCCACACCTCGATCCTACCGTCAGCAGCCGGTCCGACTCTCCGCGAAGTCGGACCTCGGATCCGGACGCCCTCCCCGCCTACGATGGGGCCATGGCCGACAAGCCGCAGTGGCTCATCCGCGAAGACGCGAGCGTTCCGGTGCTCGTCGCGCTCGCGCTGCGGCAGCGCCTCGGGATCAGGGTTCCGGAAGACCTCCCGAGTCTGCGCGAGCTCGCCGTGCGCGCACCGGACGCCGCCGACGCCTCGCCCGCGATCGAGGCGCAGTGGCGCGACTACTGGGACATGACGGTCGAGCCTCGCGCGCATCCCTCCGACGTGCCCCTCGAGCTCATCGACGGATTCGACACCCTCGTCGCGCTGCCTGCCCGCGGCGCGGAGGAACTCGCCGACGCTATCGCCCCGCAGGCCGCGTCCGCCCTCCTCTACGCGCGGGCAGCACACGACCGGTATGTGAACTCGATGAAGAGCCACACCGGCGGCGATGCCTATCGCGCCTATGCGAGTGCGATCGCGGAGTTCGAGCGCGAGGTCGGTCGCCGCGCACACTCGTTCGAGTTGAACGTGCAGGTACTGCCGTTCTCGCAGCGGGGGATCTGGTGGATCGGAGCACTCACGGTGGCGGTGACCGATGGCCTGCGTCGGGACGTCGTGGCGTTCGACGCCGCGATCCGCCCGGTGATCGCCGAACTCGCGTAGAGGTCAGTCGTCTTCGACGACGGTCTCGCGGTCGACTCGCACGACCCGGTCGTGACGACGGGCGAGGCGCTCCATGATCAGGCCGGCGATGCCGCCGAGCGCGATGCCGATCGGAACCGTCCACAGCAGCAGGAAGCCGAACACCTGACCGGGCGGGTAGACGACGTCGAGGGCCTGCGACTCGTCGAAGCTGCCGGTCCAGGTGAGGATGCCGGCCGCGATCACGCCGACCACGACGCCGATGCCCATGAGCACGCCGTACCGCGGCACGCGGCGCACGGTCGCTTCGACGGTCTGGTGGGAGTCGGTGGGGGCCATGCATCCATTGTCCCACCACCGACGGATGCCGCGTACCCGAGATCGGGACGGAGGAACGGCCCTCCCCGTGTCCGCCGCGAGGAGGGCCGTTCCGTGGTGCGCGTCGGCTAGAGCTCGGTCGCCGTGTCGGCGGTCTCGGCCTCGCGGTTGCGGCGGACGATGAGCACACCGCCAGTCGCCGCGAGCAGGATGACGACCAGGCCGCCGACGATCCACGGCCACACCGGGGCGCCTTCGGCGTCAGCAGGCTCGTTCGCGGTGGTCACCACTGCGGTCGCCGCGGAGTCGGAGTCGGGCTTCTCCTCGGCGACGCCGCAGTCGGCGCCGACCGGGATCACGGCGGTGACCGGGTCGAGCTCCTCACCCGCGGCGTAGGTGCCGAACGCGGCCGCACCGGCCTCGGTCAGCGTGGTCGGGATCGCGTCGAGCGTCAACACACCGTCGACCACGGCCGCATCGCCGAGGGGGAACTCTGCGAGACGCACGCCCTTCTGGTCGATGCTCTCTCCGCCCTGCGTGGTGCCGGTCACGTCGAAGACGAGATAGCCCTTCTCTCCGGCGAGCTCGACACCGGCGTTCGCGAGCGTCGTGTTCAGCGCGCCGTCGTGACCGGTGAACGTGATACTCCCGCCGTACGAGACCAGGCCGGCGAGGGTCTTGTCGTCGAACGAACCGGCGCCGTTCTCCCACACGTAGTCGGGGTACCGGTAGGCGACGTCGGTCAGCGTCCAGCCGCCCTTCGCGATGCCCTCGATGTAGGTGCGGAAAGACTCCTTGTAGCCCCACTCGAGCGTGGCGCCCTCGACCGTGCAGACGCCGATCGCGGTCGTGGCCCTGTTCAGCGTGAACGCGAGACCGCGGTTCACCGAGCCCTGGAACGTGAGCGTGTGCGCGCCGTCCTCGAGACTCGCCGGGAGTGCACCCGACCAGGTGGCGACGCCGTTCGCGTCGGCCGTCACGGTGTCGAGCAGAACCGGGGTGGAGTAGACGACGACCTTGATTCCCTGCTCGTTCGCGCGGAATCCGGATGCCGACACCATCGCCGGCCGCCCTGAGGCGAGCGCCGACAGGTTGGCCTCATCGGCGTCGATGCCCTCGGTCGCCGGCGGGGTCGCCGGGAGCGTGGTCTTCGGCTTCACGACCGCCGCAGCCACTGTGCCGCTCGAGCCGGCCGGCGCCGCCGCGACGGAGCCGATCGTGAACGTCACCGGACTCAGCGTGGTGCCATAGCCCGACAGCACGCGGTCGCGTCCCTCGGCGGTCAGCGCCGCCGGGGCTGCCGTGTACGTCACCGCGCCGTTAGCCGCGATGCGCGCCGCATTCGAGAGGTCGAGGGTCGCGAACGGCACCTGCGCACCGCCGCTCGTGACGTACAGCGTCGCAAGGTTCGCGGACGTGATGCGGATCTGCGGGTTCGACACGGTCACATCGAGCACGCCCTGGTGTCCGGTGAAACGCACCGAACCGCGGTACACGACGCTGCCGAGACCGGTGGCGATGTCGAAGTCGCCGCCGACCGTCTGGCCGAACTGGAACTGGCCGCCCGAGCGGGTCGCGCCGTCGGAGACCGCGATCGAGCCCTTGGCGATATCGCTCGTGATGTAGTTCGTGAACGACGAGGAGATCGCCCAGCGGAGGGAGCCGCCGGGAACGTTCGCCGCCGGGGTCGTCGGCGTGACCGGCGTCTCGGGCACCTCCGGCACCTCCACGTCGAACAGTGCGTCCCACTGTGCGGACGTGATGGTCACGCCCGATCGGGCGTAGATCGTGCTCGCATCGGGATTCGAGTGCTGCTTCCACACGATGACCTCATACGACTTCGTGCGGTCGAGGTTCTTCGCCGCCGTCGCGAGATCGACGGAGAAGGCTCCGAACGTGACCTTCTGCGCCCACTGCATCGCGAGGAACCCGCCATCGGCGCTCACGTCTGCCTCGGTTCCTGCTTCGATCAGTGCGACGTATGCGCCGGCGATCTCGCCCAGATTCGTGGCTGCGGCCGCGACGGTCAGACCGTCCTTCGCCGTCGCCGTCTTCACCGTCGTGACGACGGTCGGTCCTGCCGGGAAGAGGGTGTCCCACTGCGCGTCGGTCACCGTGACGGCGCCCCGCGCGTAGATCGTGCTCGCATCGGGCATCGAGTGCTGCTTCCAGACGATGACCTCGTACGACTTCGTGCGGTCGAGCGTGTCGGCGGCCGCGGTCAGGTCGACGCTGAACGCGCCTCCGGTGATGTTGCGCACGTACTGCATCGCGAGGAATCCGCTGCTGCTGGTGACGTTCGCCTCGGTGCCCTTCTCGATGACGGCGACGTAGGCGCCGGTGACCGCACCGAGCTTCGACGCGGATGCCGTGACGGTCAGGCCGTCCTTCGCGGTCACAGACTTCACCGTGGGCGTCACGGCCGGGGTGACGCCGTAGTCCAGGGCGACGCTGCGCTCCTGGTCGGCATTGATCACTCCACCGGCCGCGTAGGTGTAGACGCCGTAAGAACCGGGCGTCGTGGCCGCGTCCTTCAGCGTCAAGGTCGCCTGGAACGTTCCGTCGGCCGCGATGTCGACCCACTGGGCACGGATCGCGCCCTGATACTGCGCAGGGACCTCGTTCAGCACGCCCTCGGCCAGAGCCCACGCCTGCGAGCCGACCGAACGTGTCGACGATGCGGCACCCGTGGACGGCTGCCATGTCGAGGAGAAGTTGCCGAAGACGACGTAAGTGCCCTGCGGAAGGTGCTTAGGGATCGGCATCCCGCGTCCGCCGATGTTCGCGGCCGGGTCGTAGCCCGAGCCCCTCACCACGACCTCGTCACCGGCCTTGAGCGGCACTCCGGCCGCCGGGGTGGTGCCGTCGGCGAGGAACACCTCGATCGCTGCGGAGACCGGGGCGGGCTGCAGGCTCTCCCACTGCGCGTCGGTGACGGTGATGCTCGAGCGGGCGTAGATGGTGCTCGCGTCAGGGTTCGAGTGCTGCTTCCAGACGATGACCTCGTAGGACTTCGTGCGGTCGAGCGTGTCGGCGGCGGCGGTCAGGTCGACCGTGAAGACGCCGCCCGAGATCGGACGCACGTACTGCATCGCGAGGAACCCGCTGCTGCCCGTGACGTTCGCCTCGGTGCCCTTCTCGATCAGTGCGACGTACGCGCCGGTGATCGCGCCGAGCTTGGTGCCGGAGGCCGTGACGGTCAGACCGTCCTTCGCGGTGGCCGTCTTCACGACCGCGGAGACCGTGGGGTTCTCGCTGTAGTTCAGGGCGACGCTGCGCTCCTGGTCGGCATTCATCACGCCACCGGCCGCGTAGGTATAGACACCGTAAGAACCGGGGGAGGCCGCGGCGTCCTTCAACGTCAGAGTGGTCTGGAACGTGCCGTCGGCCGCGATGTCGACCCACTGCGCGCGGATCGCACCCTGGTACTGCGCAGGGACCTGGTTCAGCACGCCCTCGGCCAGAGCCCAGACCTGCGTACCCACCGAGCGGGCCGATGACGCGGCCCCGGCGGAGGGCTGCCATGCCGAGGCGAAGTTGCCGAACACGACGTAGGTCCCCTGCGGGAGGTGCTTCGGGATCGGCACACCACGGCCCTCGGTCCCGAGGTTCGCGGCCGGGTCGTAGCCGGAACCCTTCACGACCACCTTGTCGCCCGCCTTGAGCGCCACGCCTGCGGCCGGAGTCGTGCCGTCGGCGAGGAAAACCTCGATCGCCGCCGACTTCGGGGTCTCACCCGGATCCGTACCGGGGTCGGTACCCGGATCCGTACCGGGGTCAGTTCCGGGATCGGTACCCGGATCCGTACCGGGGTCAGTTCCGGGATCGGTACCGGGGTCAGTTCCGGGATCGGTGCCCGGGTCGGTGGGAACGGTGCCGAACACCGCGTCCCACTGCCCGGCCGAGACGGCGACGTCGCCGCGGCCGTAGATCGTGGTCTCGTTCGGATTCGAGTGCTTCTGCCAGACGAGCACTTCGTACGCCTTCGTGCGGTCCAGCGAGCCGGCCGGCGCGTCGAGCGTGAACGTGCTCTCCCCTCCCGCGACCGTCGGCATGACGAACGCGGCGTATCCGCCGCCGCCGCTGAGCCCGGATTCCGTGCCCTTCACGATGAGGGCCGAGTAGGCACCTTCGACCTCGGGCAGACCGCTGACCTGCACCTGCACGCTCACCCCCGAGGTTCCCGCGGAGGCGACGGCGGCCGTGACCGCCGCGCCGGCGGCGTGCGCGGGCGGCACGATCACGGCACCGGCGGCGACGAGGAGGAAGGAGACGAAAGCGGCGAGCAGCACGCGTATGCGGGCGCTCCCTGAGGATGCTGTGGCTGAGGCGTTCACGGTTCTCCACGGCTCCGGGCGCGCAGAAGAACACGCACGCCGGCGGTGCCGCAATGCGGTCGGGCGAAGGTTGGATTTTGGTTAGGCTTAGCTAAGTAAGCCATCGACCCCGAGCGTAGAGGTGCGCATCATCGCGCGTCAAGTTTTAGGATAGCCTTGCCTAATGCGTCGCGTCTCCGCCCTTATCCTCGTCGCCGCTCTCGCCGTCGGGCTCACGGCGTGCGCAGAGCCGGGGGCCACGGCCGCACCGGCTACCGCCGCGGATGACGACTGCCCTCAGGCATCCGTCCCGCTCGATGCGCTCGACCTGATCGACGACGTGCGCGGCCACACCGGCCCCTCCACAGCCTGCCTCTCGACCCATGCGATCGAGCCCGTCGACGACGACAGCGCTCCGAAGCTGCCTGTGACGGTGACCGACAGCGAAGGCCACGAGGTCGAGATCGCCGACATCGACCGCATCCTCCCGATCGACATCTCGGGCACGATCGCGTCGACCGTGTTCGCGCTCGGACTCGGCGACCAGGTCGTCGGCCGTGACGCCTCCACCGTCTTCGCCGGCACCGAAGAGCTCCCGGTCGTGACCAAGACCGGCCACACGCTCAACGCCGAGGCGATTCTCGAGCTGGCACCGACCGTGGTCCTCACCGACACCACGATCGGTCCGAAGGAGGTCCGTCAGCAGCTGCGCGACGCGGGCATCGCCGTCGTCGTGATCTCCAGCGATCGCCGTCTCGACACTACCGACGAGCTGGTGACCGAGATCGCCACTGCGCTCGGGGTGCCGCGCCGGGGTGAGACCCTCATCGCACGGCTCGACACCTCCGTCGACGAGACGCTCGCAGAGATCGCCGCCGTCGTGCCCACCGACGAGGCCGACCGCGCCCGGATGCTCTTCCTCTACGTGCGCGGCAGCGCCAACGTGTACTACATCTTCGGTGAGGACTCCGGAGCGGACTCCCTGATCGACGCGGTCGGCGGCGTCGATGTGGCGGCCGAGATCGGCTGGGAGGGCATGAAGCCGATGACCGCCGAAGCCCTTGTCGCCGCACAGCCGGACGTGCTGGTGATGATGACGGACGGCCTCGAATCGGTGGGCGGCATCGACGGACTCATCGAGCGGATCCCCGCCGTGGCCCAGACCC
The DNA here is from genome assembly GCF_049896645.1 of Microbacterium sp. DWRC1-3. Taxonomy (NCBI): domain Bacteria; kingdom Bacillati; phylum Actinomycetota; class Actinomycetes; order Micrococcales; family Microbacteriaceae; genus Microbacterium; species Microbacterium sp. DWRC1-3. The sequence goes on along the minus strand of NZ_JAFCUS010000002.1, from coordinate 199,234 downwards.
CTGCCGGCGCGAACCGTCGCGTGATCGACATGGCCGACAGCGAGATCCTCAGCTTCGGCCCGCGCACCGCCGACGTGATCGGCGCCCTGGCCCGCGCCCTGTACGCCCCCGAGCCCGCGACGTGACCGGGGAGGTCGCCACCCCGACTCCGACGAGGCACCGGGGCCTGCGGTTCGCCCTGGTGACGGTCGGCCTGATGGTCGCTCTCGCGATCACCGGGATCGTGTCGATCACGAGCGGGCAGTACGACCTCTCCCCCACCTCCCTGATCGGCGTGCTGCTGCGCGGGGTCGGGATCGACACCGCGTGGGCGCCGACAGCATCCACCGACTACGGCGTGATCTTCAACCTGCGGATGCCGCGCATCGTGCTCGGCCTCCTCGTCGGCGCCGCCCTCGCCGTCTCGGGCGTTCTCATGCAGGCGATCTTCGGCAACCCGCTCGCGGATGCGGGGGTCGTGGGCGTCTCGTCGGGTGCCGCGCTGGGCGCCGCGGCGAGCATCACGTTCGGCCTGGCGACCTTCGGGATGTGGACCACACCCGCCTTCGCGTTCCTCGGCGGCCTGATCGCGGTGTTCTCGGTGTACTTCATCAGTCGCTCCGGCGGCCGCACCGAGGTCGTGACCCTCCTGCTCACGGGCATCGCGATCAATGCGATCGCGGGCGCCGGGATGGCCTTCCTCACCTTTCTCGGCACCACATCCACTCGCGAGCAGATCGTGTTCTGGCAGCTCGGCTCACTCAACGGGGCCCTGTGGTCGAACATCCAGCTGGTGGCCCCGCTCGTGCTGATCGGGGTGGTGGTCGCGCTGATCGTCGCCCCCGGCCTCGACCTCTTCGCCCTCGGCGAGCGCACCGCCCGCCACCTCGGCGTCAACGTCGAGCTGTTGCGGATCGTGGTCATCGTCACCGTGGCCCTCCTGGTGTGCGCGGCGGTGGCGTTCGCCGGCATCATCGGCTTCGCCGGGCTCGTCGTGCCGCATCTCATGCGCATGCTGATCGGCCCCGCCCACCTGCCGCTCGTGATCGCCTCGGCGCTCGGCGGCGCATTGCTCATCGCGGTCGCCGACCTGGTCGCGCGCACCGCCGTGCCGCTCGCCGACCTGCCGATCGGCATGATCACCTCGCTCGTGGGCGGCCCCTTCTTCCTGTGGCTCCTCGTGCGCACGCGGCGTCGCTCGGGAGGATGGGCATGACCGTGCGGCTGCGCGGAGCGGGACTCACGGTCCGCGTCGGCGAGGGGCGGACGATCCTCGACGACGCGTCCATCGAGATTCGCTCCGGAGAGATCCACGCCCTCGTCGGGCCGAACGGGGCGGGCAAGTCCACTCTGTTCGGCGTGCTCGCGGGAGACGTCATGGCACAGGCCGGTTCGGTCGAGCTCGACGATCAGCCGATCGACCGCGTCAAGCCGCGCACGCTCGCCCAACAGCGTGCCGTGCTGCTGCAGGAGAACACCGTCACCTTCCCCTTCAGCGCAGAGCAGGTCGTGCGCATGGGGCGGACGCCCTGGGCGCGCACGCCCGCGGCTGACGATGACGACGAGCGGGTGTCTGCGGCGATGGCGCAGACCGAGGTGACGGCGCTCAGTGCCCGCGCGGTGCCCTCCCTCTCCGGCGGCGAGCGCGCCAGGGTCGCCCTCGCCCGCGTGATCGCCCAGAGCACCGGCATCCTGCTGCTCGACGAGCCGACCGCCGCCCTCGACCTGAAGCACCACGAAGACGTCATGCGGCTGATCCGTGGGCGTGCGGATGCCGGGATCGCGGTGGCCATCGTGCTGCACGACCTCAATGCCGCGCTCGCGCACGCCGACCGCGTCACGCTCCTCGCCGACGGCCGGGTGGCAGCGACGGGCGCCGCCGCGGAAGTGCTGACGGCGGGCCGGATCGAGCAGGTCTACGGCCAAGCGGTCGACGTGTTCCCGCACCCCGTGACGGGGGTCCCCCTGGTGGTCGCGCGGCGCTGATCCGAGCCGGGCTAGGACTCCTCGCGCAGCGAGCGGATCATGCTCCGGAGGATCTTCAGCGCTCCGGCCTGCTCGTCCTCGCTCATGCCGGACAGCATCCGGACCTCGACCGAGCGGACGGCAGAAGTCGCGGTCGCGAGGCTCTCCCGACCGCGATCGGTGAGGCGGGCGGGGAGGGCTTTGCCGACCGGAGCCTCCGTCGGTCTGGTCACGAACCCGTCCCGTTCCAGCGCCTGGAGCAGCACGTTCATGGACTGCCGCGTGACGAAGGCGCCGCGTGCGAGCTCAGAATTCGACAGGCCGGGCCGTTGCGCGAGCAGTTCGAGGCAGGAGTAGTGGGTGATGGTCATCCCGAGCGGGCGCAGGACCTCTTCCATCGCCGCGCGCAGGGCACTGGACGCCTCCTTGAGCAGGTAGCCCAACGAGGTGTCGAGGTCGATGCCGGCGCGGTCTTGACTCATGTCAGTATTCTGACATAAGCTGACCAATGTCAGAAAACTGACACGGAACGAAGGACTCCCCTCATGCCCGTCACCGGCCCCGATTTCATCTCCCTGCAGGCACGCGATCTCGCCGCCTCGCAGGCGTTCTACGAACACTATCTCGGCCTCGTCCGCTCTCCGGCCGGTCCCCCTCACGCCGTCGTCTTCGAGACGAGACCCATCGCGTTCGCCCTCCGTGACGTCGCACCGGACACCGATTTCACCGATGTAGCCCAACCCGGCATCGGCGCTGCGATCTGGCTCCACGCCACCGACGTGCAGGCCATCCACGACGCGCTCCTCGCCGATGGCCACACCATCGTCGCGGACCCGATCGACGGACCCTTCGGACGGACCTTCACCTTCGCCGACCCCGACGGGTACCGGATCACCCTCCACGATCGCGCCTGACCCACCGTCCATGCTCCGCCCGCAGGGGGCTGTCGGTCACCGAGATCGGCAGACGTGCGGAGCGCGCGATCCCCGCCCCTTCGCGCATCACCCCGACGACGAGCCATCGCGCGAAGCCGTGTCGGTCGGCGACATACAATCACGATGACGGCGACGCGCCAGGCCGAGAATCCGGCGCCGACGCGAGGGAGGGCGAGGATGTTCGGTTCGAAGAAGAAGAGGCAGCGCCTCAGCGATCTGATGGACCAACTCAGGCCCGATCTGAGTCGGGAATCGCTCGGCGTCGGGCCCGCCTTCCCCGGGGTCACCCCGAACCCGCTGCTGAGCGCGAAGGCACGCAGGCGCAAGGCGGAACTGCGCGACGGGGTGCTCGCGCTCGGTGTTCTCGTCGATTGGCGCGAGGTCAGCAGCGACGGCAACCCGCGCGTCGTGCTGATGCTCGATGTGGAGACGGTCGAGGGCACGTCGTTCCGCGGTATCGCCGACGAAGATCTCACGATCACCGCGCTCACCCGGCTCGCACCGGGGCAGACCATGCCCGTGCGATACCGACCGGCCGTCATGGACCACTACGTCTCCCTCGCGCGGGATGCCGACCCCGCCGACGTGCAGCAGGTCACCGACGAGATCGCGCGCGCCAAGCGGGCCTGACCCGCACCGTCGATCGACCGCGCCCGAGTCCGTCAGAAGGCCGACGCCCTCTCCGCCGACCCTGTCCCCACGGTCGCGCTACGGACGCACGGGAAGGACGTCGCTCAGGTCGGCACGCGTGCCGGACGCGTGGATGCGTCCGCCGGACGCGGCATCCGCCCATCGCTCCGCGCCGGTGGAGACGGCCATCCAGGTCGCGGCATCCATCTCGACGACGTTGGGCGGGGTGCCACGGGTGTGTCGAGGACCCTGGATGACCTGGACCGCACCGAACGGCGGCACCCGCACCTCGACACTGTTGCCGGGTGCCTTCTCGTCGAGCAGCTGCAGCAGGTAGCGCACGGCGGTGGCGAGGTCGGTGCGCTGCGGCTTCGCACCCGCGGCCTCCGCGGTGCGGACCGCATCGAGCGCCGTGCGCCCGTCCGCGATGTCGATCTTCCTGGCCATCAGTCCAGACTACGACCGACCGTGCGAGACGAGTTCTAAGCTCGGACGCATGAGCATGCATCCCCAGGGCGCCCGCGCCGAGCTGCTCACGGCCGTCGCCGACCACTCGTGGGGAGTGCGCATCCCCCCACTCGCCGACCCGCAGAGCGCCCACGATGCGGCCGTGCTCATCTTGTTCGGCGTGCTCGATCGCATCCCCGCGTCCACCACCGGCCCCGCCGTCGCACGTGACCTCGACGTGCTGCTGCAGCGGCGCGCGCCCACGCTCTCCTCACATCCCGGACAGGTCTCCTTCCCCGGCGGCCGCGTGGACCCGGGCGATGCCGATGTCGTCGCGACGGCCCTGCGCGAGGCCGAGGAGGAGACCGGGCTCGATCCGACCGGCGTCGAGATCCTGGCCACGCTGCCCGTGATCCCACTCGCCGCGAGCAACCATCTCGTCACGCCGGTGCTGGCGTGGTGGAGGTCGCCCTCGCGGGTCGTGGCGGTCGACCATGCCGAGACGGTCGAGGTGTTCCGCGTGCCCGTCGCGCAGCTGCTCGACCCGGAGACCCGGTTCACATCGACCATCACACGGATGGGGCACACGTTCCGCGGCCCGGCGTTCGACGTCGACGGCACGATCGTCTGGGGCTTCACCGCGATGGTGCTCGACGCGCTCTTCGACGCGGCCGGTTGGACCGTGCCGTGGGACGCCACCGTGGAGCGGAGCGTCGAGCTCTGAGCCGGACCGAAATCCGGAGCGCCACCCTCGGTAGTCTGGACGGGTGAAGATTCTCGTCCTCGGTTCCGGTGCCCGTGAGCACGCGATCATCCTCGCCCTGCGGGCCGAGCAGACGGAGCACGAGATCTTCGTCGCTCCCGGCAACGCCGGCATCGCCCAGGATGCGACCCCTGTCTCGGTCGATCCCCTCGACGGCGGGGCGGTCACCGCATTCGCGCACGAGCACGCGATCGACCTTGTCGTGGTGGGCCCGGAGGCTCCCCTCGTCGCCGGCGTCGCCGATGCCCTGCGGGTGCGCGGCATCCCCGTGTTCGGCCCCGGCAAGGCGGCCGCACAGCTGGAGGGCTCGAAGTCGTTCGCGAAGCGGGTCATGGACGCCGCCGGTGTGCCCACCGGTCGCGCCGTCCGCGCCGCCACCACCGCCGAGGTCGAGAGTGCGTTCGACGAACTCGGTGCCCCGTACGTGGTCAAGGCCGACGGTCTGGCTGCGGGCAAGGGCGTCATCGTCACGTCCGACCGCGCCGAGGCCCTCGCGCACGCCGAACAGTATCTTCCCGCCGGCCCGGTGCTGATCGAGGAGTTCCTCTCCGGCCCCGAGGTCTCCCTCTTCTTCCTGAGCGATGGCGACACCGTGCGTGCGCTCAGCCCCGCGCAGGACTTCAAGCGTGCGCTCGACGGCGACGCCGGACCCAACACGGGTGGCATGGGCGCCTATTCGCCGCTGCCCTGGCTCGCCGAGCAGTTCGGCAGCGAGCAGGCCTTCGTCGAGGAGGTCACGCGCGACGTGGCGCTCCCCGTGGTCCGGCAGCTCGACGCCGAGGGCACGCCGTTCATCGGTCTGCTGTACGCGGGGCTGATCCTGACCCCGGCAGGTGTGCGCGTCATCGAGTTCAACGCGCGTTTCGGCGACCCCGAGACGCAGATCGTGCTGCCGCGGCTGGTCACCCCGCTGTCGGAGCTGCTGTTCGCCGCGGCATCCGGAACCCTCGAGGACCAGCCCGAGCCCGTGTTCAGCGACGAGGTGGCGATCACGGTCGTGCTGGCCAGCGAGGGCTACCCCGAGGCGCCGCAGACCGGGCGGCCGATCGAGGGCCTCGCCGACGCCGCCGCCGTCGAAGGCGTCCGCCTCGTGCACGCCGCGACCGCGAGCCCGGATGCGCCCGGTGGATCGCTCATCGCCACGGGTGGCCGTGTGCTGAACGTGGTGGCCGTCGCCTCCGACTTCCGCACTGCGCGCGACCGGGCCTACGAAGCGATCGCGCACATCCGCCTCGACGGATCGCACTACCGCACCGACATCGCCGCCCGCGTCGCCGAGTAGCCTCCGCGAGCGCACGACCTCCCTACGCAGACTTCCCGTGCACTCGGCGAGTGCACGGGAAGTCGATGCGAGTGCGTGGAGCGGACGCCCCTCAGAGGACCTTCGAGAGGAAGTCCTTCAGGCGCTCGTTCTTGGGCGAGCCGAAGAGCTCTGCGGGCGGGGCCTCCTCGACGACGACGCCGCCGTCCATGAAGACCGTGCGGCCGGAGACCTCGCGGGCGAAGCCCATCTCGTGCGTCACCAGCACCATGGTCATACCGCCGGAGGCCAGGTCGCGGATGACCTGCAGCACCTCGCCGACCATCTCCGGGTCGAGCGCGCTCGTGGCCTCGTCGAACAGCATGATCTCGGGGTCCATCGCCAGCGCACGGGCGATAGCCACGCGCTGCTTCTGCCCGCCGGAAAGGGACGCCGGCTTCGCATCCGCCTTCTCCGAGAGACCGACCCGCTCCAGGAGCGACAGCGCCCGCTCGCGCGCCTCGGCCTTCGTCATCTTCCCGCACTCGACCGGCGCGAGCGTGATGTTCTCGAGCACGGTCATGTGCGGGAACAGGTTGAAGTGCTGGAACACCATGCCGATGCGCTGACGCACCTCGTCGAGCTTCACGCTCTTGTCGGTCAGGTCGACGCCGTCGATGACGACGTGCCCCGACGTGGGCTCCTCGAGCTTGTTGAGGCAGCGCAGCAGGGTGGACTTGCCCGAGCCCGAAGGCCCGATGACCGCCACGACCTCGCCGTCCTCCACAGCCAGGTTGATGCCCTTGAGCACCTCGTTGTCACCGAACGACTTGTGCAGGTCCTGCACCAGGATCTTGCTCATGCGTTGAACGTCCTCTCCAGGCGGTTCGCGAGCAGCGTCAGCAGCGTGATCACGACGAAGTAGATGATGGCGACGATCGTCAGCACCTGGGCCGACAGGTACGTCGAGGCGATGATCTGACGGGAGACGAACGTCAGCTCCGCGAGGCCGATCACGCTGATCAGCGACGTGTCCTTGAGGGTGATGATGCCCTGGTTGACGAACGAGGGGATCATGATGCGGAACGCCTGCGGGAGCACGACCTTCTGCATCGTCTTCCAGTGTCCGAGACCCAGCGAGCGCGAGGCCTCGTTCTGTCCGGGATCGACGGCCTGGATGCCACCGCGGATGATCTCCGTCATGTACGCACCCGTGTTGAGCGAGAGCGTGATGGCACCGGCGACGAACGGGTTGAACGTGAGACCGGGGAACAGCTGCGGGATCGCGAAGAACACGAAGAACGCCTGGATGAGGATCGGGGTGCCGCGGAAGACGTAGACGTAGGCGGTGGCGATCCACCGGAACGGAGCGAACTTCGAGACTCGACCGAAGCCGAAGACGAGCCCCAGGATGAACGCGGCCACGATGGCGACGATCGTCGCGAGGATCGTGAGCCAGAGGCCCTCCATGAGTGCGGGCCAGTACTGCACCGCGACCGAGATGATATCGGTGGGCTGCGTGGACTTCTCGCCGCCGGAGAGATACGTGTCGACGATCGTGTCGTACTCGCCGGACGCCTTCAGGTTCGAGAGTCCCGCGTTGAACTTCTCGATCAGTTCGGGGTGCTGGCCCTTGTTGACCGCGAAGCCATACTCGCCGCCCAGTTCCGGCTGACCGATGAGGCGGAAGCCGGACCCCTGCTGGATGCCGTAGGCCAGCACGGGGAAGTCCTCGAAGTAGCCGACGGCCTGACCGGCCTTGACCGCATCGACCATGTCGGTCGTGTCCTGGTACGGAGTGACCCGGAAGCCGTACTCGTCCTTGTTCTCGTCGGCGAAGGTCTGCCCCTGCGTACCGGTCTTGACGGCGACGGTCTTGCCGTCCAGGTCGTCGAGCGACTGGATGTCGCTGGCTTCGAGCACGCCGAGCTGGACACCACTGGTGAAGTACGGCTCGCTGAAGTCGAAGGCCTTCTGCCGCTCCTCGGTGATCGACATACCGGCCATGACCGCGTCGACCTGGTTCGACTGCAGCGCCTGCACGGCGGCGTCGAAGCCGAGCTGGCGGATCTCGACCTCGAACCCCTGGTCCTTCGCGATCGCACGGAGCAGGTCCATGTCGATGCCGACGAGGTCGCCGTCCTGATCGGTGAACTCGAACGGCGCGAACGTCGTGTCCGTACCGATGACGTACTTGTCGCCGTCGGTCGCGGCGGTGGCGGGTGCGGCTCCGGCGAGGAGCGCTCCGACGGCGACGAAGGCGACGAGCGCGGCAGCACCTGCGGTGCGCACCGAGCGGCGCAGACGGCTCACCGCGGCGGATGGGTTTCGGATCACGACGTGTGCTCCCCGGGTCGACAGCAGCGACCGGACGACCGCCGAGGATCTACCCTAGCTCGCGGCGAGTCGTGTGCCCGAAACGTCGATCCAGTAGCGCCGCACCAGGGGCTGCCCGGCTTCCGGCGCATCGATCACGTCTTCGAGCTCGCCCCCGGCCCCCTCGATGGTGCGGATGGAGCCGATGTTGTCGTCGTCGCAGGTGAGCATCACGCGGTCGTAGCCGTCGGCCTTCGCGGCGCGCAGCATGAGGCGCAGAGCCTCGCGCACGATCCCCTCGCGACGCCTCGTCGGGATCACGGAGTAGCCGATGTGGCCGCCGAAGCGGCGGAGGTGGTCGTTGAGTTCGCGGCGGAAGGAGAGGAAGCCGACGACGTGGTCGCCCTCGGTGATCCAGTAGTAGTCGCACGGCACGTGGCCCTCCGGGAGCACCGCGCCGGGTGTGGCGTACAGCTCTGCGCGCTCGACGAACTCGTCGAAAGCGGCCCGGTCGGGGACGAAACCCTTCTCGATACCCGCGCCGTCGATGTGTCCGCCCTCGAACTCGGCCACCGCGGCGGCCCAGGAGTCGAAGAGGTCGATGCTCGGTCGTGAGAGTGCGATCGTCATCGCCCGATGACACCACATTCGCCGGACCACCGCAAAACCTGTCAGCGACCTCGGAGGAGATCGGCGATGGAGACATCTTCATCGAGCTGAGGCCAGTGGATGCCCTCCCCGACGCCGATCAAGCGCCAGACCGCATGTTCCGCGACGCTCGCAGCGGCTAGTCGCGGGAACCAGTCGAGAGGAACGCTGATCGTGCGTCCGTCCTTCATCCGCACGTGAAGTTCGCGCTCATCGATCACGACGCCGACCGCGACAGCGTCATCCACCGAAGTGCTCATGCCACGCCTCCTCGATCAGATCGCGTCGGTGTTCGATCAACCGACGAAGCAGTCGCAGCTCTCGGTCGTCGAATCTCGTCTTCGCGGCCGATTCTACTGGCCGCAGCCAGAACTTCGCGGTGAATTCCGCCCGCTCCACGTGCACATGCGGGGGCTCCGATCCCTCGTTGCTGTAGAAGAAGAATCGGTACCCGCGCACTCGCATGACCGCAGGCACGGGGTGACGGTCACGTGATCGCCCTCCCTCTCCAGGGCGCGAACGAAGACGATCCCGAGAGGTGCGGGATACACACCTCTCGGGATCAATCGTGGAGGGAGGGTCGTCGACTACTCGGCGCGTGCAGCCACGGGCGCCGCAGCCTCCGTCTTGTCATAGCGGCCGAGGAACAGCGAGGCGATGAGGGCGACCACCATCACGCACGCCGGCAGCAGGATCGCCTGCGACATTCCTGCGGCGAAGCCTTCGGCCACCTGGGGCGGCAGCGTCCCTCCGGTGGAGCCACCCGCCGGCGAATCGGCGAGACCCGGAAGGTTCGCCTCGAGCCGGGACTGCATGAACGCGGCGATGGAGGCCGAGCCGATGACTGAACCGATGGTCCTGGTGGTGTTGTAGATGCCGGCACCTGCACCCGCCTGGCGCGGTGGGAGCTTGCGCGTCGCGGTCGTGGCGAGCGGACCCCACATTCCGGCGTTGCCGACGCCCATCAGCGCGGAGGGCAGCAGGAACATCCAGATCGCGGTGTCCATATTGATCAGAGCCGAGTACCAGATGAGTGCCCCGGCGACGCAGAGCAGCCCCGGGATCAGGATGATGCGCGGATCCACGCGGTCGAGCAGCTTCCCCGCGACCGGAGCGAGAACGCCCGAGAGCACGGCCATCGGGATCAGCAGCAGCGCAGCCTCGGTGGGGGTGAGACCCCGCGCGGTCTGGAGGAAGAACATCATCGGCAGCGACATGCTCGTCACCGTGAAGCCGACCGCGGCGATCGCCACGTTCGCTCCCGAGAAGTTGCGGTCGCGGAACAGTTCGAGGGGAACCAGGGGCTCGCTGCGGGTCTTGGCCTGCTGCAGGATGAACAGTCCGAGCACCACGAGTCCCACGATGATCAGGCTCCACACGGAGATCGGACCCCAGATCACACCCCAGTCGTACTTCTCCCCCTCTTGGAGACCGAACACGATGAGGAAGAGGGCCACAGCGCTCAGCACCACGCCCACGACGTCGAAGCGGTGCGGGTGAGTCGCCAGCTTCGGGACCAGGCGCCAGGCGAGCACGAAGGCGACGATGCCGACCGGGATGTTCACGAAGAAGATCCACTCCCAGCCGAACCCGTCCACGAGCAGGCCGCCGACGAGCGGGCCGACGAGGGTGGCGACACCGGCAGTGGCGCCCCAGAGGCCCATCGCGGCGCCGCGGCGGTCCGGCGGGAACGTGCGGGTGATCACGGCCATGGTCTGCGGAGTCATGAACGCGGCACCGAGGCCCTGCACGGCGCGAGCGACGATCAGACCTTCGAGGGTCGTCGACAGTCCGCACCACAGCGAGGCGAGAGTGAAGACCGCGAGACCGATCAGGTAGATGTTCTTCGGGCCGAACCGGTCACCCAGGCGTCCGGTGATCAGCAGCGGCACGGCGTAGGCGAGCAGGTAGGCGCTCGTGACCCACACGACGTTGTCCAGGTTGTTCGTGTTCGGGTCGAGCGCCGCCTTGATCGCCGGGTTCGCGACCGACACGATCGTGGTGTCGACGAGGATCATGAAGAAGCCGATGACCAGCGCCCAGAGGGCAGGCCACGGGCTCGTGGGCTTGTGCCCCGCGGAGTAGGTGCCGGTCGACGGACCGGAGGTCGAGGGCGCGGACGCCGGCGGGCGGTCTCCGTCACGAGGGGTATCTGTCATTGCTGTGCGGCCTTTCGCTGAGCGCGGTAGCGGTCTGAGTTCTGGAATGCCGAGGGACCCCACGGCAGGACTCGGGTCTCGAGGCGGTCGAGGAGGGAGTCGAGCCAGCCGAGCTCGGCGGCCAGCAGAGCCTCCTGGCGTTCGATCTCGACGAGCACCTGCTCGGGAACGCTCTTCTCCCGGGCCGTGTGGAGACCGTCGCGGTGCCTCGCGTGATCCTCGACGAGGGCGAGGCGCCTCGCCCTCAGGAGGTCGATGACCTCCGGTCGCTCGAGGTTGTGCGCCTCGGCGAGCGCGATACGGAAGTCCGCAGGGCGATCGATGCGGGGCAGCTCGCGCTGCACCCACGTCATGACCGCTTCGCGTCCGGCATCCGTCAGGGCGTAGGTGGTGCGCTCCGGGCGGTTGCCCTCGCGGTCGATGCCCAGCTCGTCGATCAGACCCGCGCGGTGCAGTCGGGAGACCGTGTGGTACAGCGTCCCGTTGGTGATCGTGAGCAGGCGGTCGTCGTGACGGGCGCGCATGAGACGCACCATCTCATAGGGGTGCATGTCGCCCTCGCGCAGCAGCGCGAGCACCATCACCCCCATGGGGGTGAGCCGATCGACAGCGTCCCTCGCCATGCCCCTCACCTCAAATAGTCCATGTGGACTATACGCCTCTTTCGGCGGAGCGAACAGCTGCGATCCGCCTTCTCTACAGCGACACGGCTGTGAGTTGGGCCGGATCGAGCGGACGGTCTGCGTAGACGAGGCGCCAGACAGACGGATCGGGGTTGCCCGCATCCGGTGCCCTGTGGACGAGTTCGAGGCCGACCTTCTCGGCGACCTTCGCCGACGCATGGTTGTGCTCGACGAGATAGGCGATCACGGGGCGGTCGGGATCGACCGCGCGCGCCTGCTCGACAGCGGCGAACGCGAGTTCGGTGGCGTACCCGTTCCCGTGATGATCGGCCGACAGCCGGTACCCGAGGTTCCAGACCGCGTCGCCGAGGAGCGTGCACCCGCCGTTGCCGATCACCTCACCCGTGGAACGCACCCGGACCACCCACGATCCCAACCCGGCGCGGGCCCAGCTCGCCTCCCAGCGCGCCATGCCCGCAAGAGTGTCTTCCGGTCGCTGGTGCCGAAGCGACGGATAGTGCGTCCACACCCGCGGATCGGCGGAGATCGCGAACAGCGCGTCGAGATCGCCCTCGACCGGACGCGAGAGTCGAAGACGCGGCGTGAGGATGTCGTCCGTCATGCCACCAGGCTAGATCGCCCCTCTGACACCGGGACCACGGCATTCGGTGACCGCGGGAACCGGGATAATGGGCGGGTGAGCACACCTTCAGAAGGCACGGCACAGAGCATTCCCGGCTGGCGACACATCTACTCGGGCAAGGTCCGCGACCTGTACGCCTCGGAGGATCCGGCGGACACGCGCATCCTCGTCGTGGCCTCCGACCGCGTGAGCGCCTTCGACTTCGTGCTCTCCCCCGGCATCACCGAAAAGGGTGCCCTGCTGACGCGACTGAGCCGCTGGTGGTTCGCACAGCTCTCCGATTTCCCCAACCACATCGCCGAGGGCGAGCTCCCGGATGCGGTCGCCGATCGGGCGATGCTCGCGCAGTCGCTCGAGATGCTGCCGATCGAATGCGTCGTGCGCGGCTACATCACGGGGTCGGGCTGGGTCGAGTACCAGGAGAGCGGCACCGTCTGCGGCATTCCGCTGCCCGCCGGCCTGCAGAACGGCGACCGCCTGCCGGAGCCGCTGTTCACCCCGGCCTACAAGGCACCGATGGGCGAGCACGATGAGAACATCACGTTCGAGCGCGCCGTCGAGTTGGTCGGCGCCGCGCGCGCGGCCGAACTGCGCGACACCTCCCTCGCGATCTACGCCCGCGCGGCGGCGATCGCCGAGGAGAAGGGCCTGATCCTCGCCGACACCAAGTTCGAGTTCGGGACGGATGCCGACGGTACCCTGCGCCTGGCCGACGAGGTGCTCACGAGCGACTCCTCGCGGTACTGGGATGCGGAGGCCTGGCGCACCGGCACGACGCCGAACGAGCGGATGGCGAGCTTCGACAAGCAGATCGTGCGCGACTGGATGGCCGCGAACTGGGACCAGCAGGGCGAGCCGCCTTTGCTTCCGGAAGATATCGTCGCACGCACCGCCGACCGCTACCGCGAGCTGATCGAGCGCCTCGGCGCCTGAGCGCTCCCGATCGCCGGGTCCCGATCTCCGGGTCCCGATCTCCGGGTCCCGATCTCCGGATCCCGATCTCCGGGGTCCGACCTCCGCACGGATGCATGACGATCGGGCGGATGCATGACTCTCGGCCGCGGGACCCTCATGCATCCGTCGCTCACACCTGCAGGTGTGAGAGGGGTGAGCGTTCAGGGGAAACTCAGGAATCGGTAGTGTTGCTCCGGCACTCCTGCCATCCCCCGAACCTTGAGGAGCCCGCATGGCCCTGTGGAAGCTGCACGGAAACGGCCGCACGGTCGAGCCCGGCGCCGTCGTCCGTCCCGATGAGCGTCTGAACTGGCCCGCCACGATCGCGATCGGGCTCCAGCATGTCGTGGCCATGTTCGGCGCCACGTTCCTGGTGCCGACGCTGACGGGCTTCCCCGTTTCGACCACGCTGCTCTTCAGCGGCCTCGGCACGATCATCTTCCTGCTCATCACGAAGAACCAGCTCCCCAGCTACCTCGGTTCGTCGTTCGCGTTCATCGCACCGATCACGGCGGCCGTCGCTGCGGGCGGCACCGGCTCCGCCCTCGCCGGCGTGGTCGCGGTCGGTCTCCTCCTGGTGGTCGTCGGACTCGTCGTGCAGTTCGCCGGGCTTCGTTGGGTCGATGCCCTGATGCCCCCCGTGGTCGCCGGCGCGATCGTCGCGCTGATCGGCTTCAACCTCGCGCCGACCGCATGGAACAACTTCCAGATCGACCCGGTCACGGCCACCATCACGCTCGTCGCGATCGTCCTGTTCGCCGTGCTGTTCCGTGGATTCCTCGGGCGCATCTCGATCTTCCTCGGCGTCGCGGTCGGTTTCCTCTACGCCGCCTTCACGGGATCGTTCGACGTTCCCAATGCGCTGCGGGACGGAAAGACCCCGGCCGAGCTGATCTCCGAGGCACCGTGGGTCGGTCTGCCGCAGTTCCAGTTCCCCGACTTCGTCGAGCCGAACACCTGGTCGACCATCGCGATGTTCCTGCCCGTCGTGCTCGTGCTGATCGCCGAGAACGTCGGACATGTGCGCGGTGTCGCGACCATGACCGAGGACTCCTCCATCAACAAGCACACCGGTCGCGCGTTGATCGCCGACGGTGTCGCCACGACGATCGCCGGTGGCTTCGGTGGCTCTGGCACGACGACCTACGGTGAGAACATCGGCGTCATGGCGGCAACCCGCGTCTATTCGACGGCCGTGTATTGGGTCGCTGGTCTGTTCGCCATCCTTCTCGCCTTCTCCCCGAAGGTGGGCGAGGTGTTCAACTCGATCCCCGCCGGCGTGCTCGGAGGCGCCACCACCGCACTCTACGGCCTCATCGGCATCATCGGCATCAAGATCTGGGTCGACAGCCGCGTCGACTTCTCTCGCCCCGTCAACCAGTACACGGCTGCGGTCTCGCTCGTCATCGGCATCGCTGGCTTCTCCATGCAACTCGGCGACTTCTCCTTTGGCGGCATCGTCATCGGCACGGTGGCGGCACTCCTGATCTACCACCTGGGCAACCTGATCGCCCGCCTGCGCAAGACGGGTGCCGACGACCCGAAGCCGCTCGAAGCCGTCGGCCCGCTCGGCGGAGACCCCGCCTGATCACTCCCGCGCATACTCCGGTCGCACTCCGGTCGCACTTTCTGCCGCTCTCGGGCCTCTAAGACGACAGAAAGTGCGACCGGAGCAGGACTGGCTGCTCAGGAGATGAGGGCGAGAACGGCGTCAGCGGAAACCATCGCTGCGAGCTCTGCACGCTGCGACAGGATCCCGGCCCGGTGGGCGGCGACCGTGGTCTCCATCTTCATGGCGTCGAGGACCGCGACCGGGTCGCCCTCGCCCACATCGGCTCCGTCGTCGACGAGCCACCGCACGAGCGTGCCCGGAACCGGCGAGCGCAGTTCTGCCGGATCGGCCGTGGGCGTCTCCGTCGCAGGATCGGCCGGCCGACCGAATCCGGCCAGCAGCGCGGCGGGCAGTCCGAGCACGACCCGTCGTCCGTCGATCTCGACCGGGAAGCGCTGCAGAGCGGCCTCCGGCACGACTGCAGGCCGCGCCTGCGTCTCCAGCTTCGGCAGCAGAGCGCTCTCGATCCACTGCGTGTGCACCGCGAAGGACTCCGTGGCGAACGCCTCGTCGTCGAGCGCCATCACATCGAACGGGATCACCGTCGCCGGGCCTTCGACGGTGAGCTCGCGCAGAGCCCTCCGCGCGCGCACGATGGCAGCGTCGCGGGACTCGGCGTGCACGATGAGCTTGGCGATCATCGAGTCGAACGCCGGCTGCACGACATCCCCCTCTTCGATGCCGCTGTCCCAGCGCACACCAGGACCACCGGGGATCCGCAGCCGCTCGACGCGACCGGGGCTCGGCAGAAAACCGCGGCCGGGGTCTTCGGCGTTGATCCGGAACTCGAAGGCATGCCCGACCGGGTTCGGTGTCTCGACGATCGACGGGCCTTCCCCGAACGCGATGCGGAACTGCTCGCGCACGAGGTCGGTTCCGGTGACCTCCTCGGTGACCGGATGCTCCACCTGGAGCCGGGTGTTGACCTCGAGGAACGAGATGGTGCCGTCGGCCGCAAGCAGGAACTCCACCGTGCCCGCCCCGCGATACCTCACCTCACCGCAGATCGACCGCGCCGCATCGTGGAACCGTGTGCGCTGCTCGACGGAAAGGCCGGGAGCCGGCGCCTCCTCGATGAGCTTCTGATTTCGGCGCTGCATCGAGCAGTCGCGATCGCCGACGACCACGACGCCGCCGAGCCCGTCACCGAGCACCTGCACCTCGATGTGTCGCGGGCTCTCGAGGAAGCGCTCGACGAAGCACTCCCCCCGGCCGAACGCCGCGACCGCCTCACGGGTGGCCGCGTCGAAGGCCTCGGCGACCTCCGACAGCTCCCGCACGACCTTGAGCCCGCGACCGCCACCGCCGAATGCCGCCTTGATCGCGATGGGGAGTCCGTGCTGCTCGGCGAACGCCACGGCCTCCTCGGGCCCGGCCAGCGGTTCATCGGTGCCGGCAGCCAGCGGCGCTCCGACCTGCTGAGCGATACGGCGGGCGGTCATCTTGTCGCCGAGCGCGTCGATGCTCGCCGGCGTCGGTCCGATCCAGACCAGCCCCGCCTCCTCCACGGCCCGCGCGAACGCAGCGCTCTCCGAGAGGAATCCGTATCCGGGGTGCACGGCGGTCGCCCCGGACTTCCGTGCGGCGGCGAGCAGCGCATCGATGGAGAGGTACGTGTCGGCGGCAGTGACACCACCCAGTCCCACGGCCTCGTCGGCCAGACGCACATGCAGGGCGTCGGCATCCTGATCCGCATAGACCGCGACGGATGCGTACCCGGCTTCGGCGCAGGCGCGGATGACGCGCACCGCGATCTCCCCGCGATTCGCGATCAGGACCCGCTGCGTGGTCGGCACGGTCGACACGGTGGTCATGAGGACTCCTTGACGGTGAAGCGGAGGCGCACTCCCGGAGCCAGCTGACCTGCGAGGTCGAGACTGCGATCCGTGAGCGCTCCGATGATGGGGTATCCGCCGGTGAGCGGATGGTCGGGCAGGAACAGGACCGGCTGTCCGTCGGGCGGCACCTGGATCGCGCCGGTGACGGCGCCCTCGCTCGGGAGCTCTCCTCCGAGGGCGCGCTCGAGCGGCACCTGGCCCTGCAGTCGGATGCCGACGCGGTCGGAACGCGGCGTGACGGTCCATTCCTGACCGGTGAGGGTGTCGACCGCTGCGGTCGTGAACCAGTCGTCGCGCGGGCCGAGGGTGATCTCCAGGTCGACGAGATCCCCGGGGGCGGGGAGCTCGCGCGCAACGACGGACGGGTCGACGGCGTGCCGGCCGGCGTCGCCGATGGGGAGCACCGTGCCCGCTGTCAGTGCGAGGGGCCCGAGTCCGGCGAGGGTGTCGGCGGCGCGACTGCCGAGGGCCGGGGCCGCATCCACTCCACCGCGGACCGCGATGACGTAGCGCAGCCCGCGCTCGGGGTGACCGAGCGTCAGTTCGTCGCCGTCGACGGTGGCGAAGGGCTCGCCGTGCGTGACAGGACGAACGCCTCCTCCGGCCTCTTCCAGCGTGAGCGCGCCGGAAGCCCCTGTGACGGCGGCGACACCGGCTCCGCGGAACCGCAGCACGACACCCCCGACGCTCTCGAGAACCGCAGCCCGGGCCGTATTGCCCACTGCGCGGTTCGCGTCGCGCATCGCCCGGCGGTCCGCCACCCCGGATGCCGAGACCCCGAGCGCGGCATAGCCCGAGCGCCCGGCATCCTGCACCAGCAGCTGCAGCGACGCACGGACGACCTCGACGGCCGCCTCCGCGCCGCGACCCGCGCCCTCCGCATCGGCTGGAGTGGGTTGCGGCGCGGCTCGCCGGGCGGGCTCCGGAGAGCCTCCGGTTCGGTCCAGCCGAGCAGCGTCCAGCCCCACCACGTCCAGCCGAGCGGCGTCCAGCCGAGCCTCGTCCCGCACACGTTCGAACCGCACGGCGGTCCCCGGCGACAGCAGGGCGGGCGGGTCCCGGTCGATGTCCCACATCGCGGCATCCGTGCGTCCGATGAGCTGCCATCCGCCGGGGCTCTCGCGCGGGTACACCCCGGTGAACTCCCCCGCGAGCGCGACCGACCCGGCGGGCACGCGGGTGCGCGGAGACGCACGGCGGGGCACATCGAACAGGGGGTCGCTGCTCACGACGTATCCGAAGCCCGGGGCGAATCCGGAGAATGCGACCCGCCAGTGGGCAGCGAGGTGCCGGTTCACGAGTTCCTCCGCCGTCACGCCCAGCAGAGATGCCGCTTCCTCGAGGTCTTCGCCGTCGTACCGCACGGGCACCGCGACCTCTCCCGTGCCGGGCAGATGCGCGGTGTCGATCGGCGTCGCGGCGAGCGCGGTCGCAAGGTCGGATGCCGAGACGCGAAGCGGATCGAAGCGCACGAGCACGGTGCGGGCGCCGGGGATGCGCTCGACGATGCCGGGAATGCCCTCCCAGGCGAGGTTCAGACGCATCGCCTCGTCGAGGTCGTACGCCTCGACGAGAAGAGCATGATCGGATGCCGTGCGGATGCGCATCAGACGAGGTGCTCCGTGTTCATCGCGCGCCCGCGAACGGTGCGATCGTGATGCCTGCGTCCTGCAGCATCCGCTTGGTCGCAGCCGCCATCGCCACCGAACCAGGGCTGTCGCCGTGCACGCAGATCGACTGGGCGACCACGGGTACGTCGGTGCCGTCGATCGCACGGATCACGCCCTCCGAGGCGAGGCGCACCATGCGCTCCGCGACCGCATCCGGGTCGTGCAGCACGGCCCCTTCCTCGGTACGCGACACCAGCTGCCCGTCGGGCTGATAGGCGCGGTCGGCGAAGGCCTCAGCGGCGACCGCGAGTCCGGCGCGCGCGGCGACATCGAGCACGACGCCCCCGGAGAGCCCCAGCAGCACCAGGCTCGGATCGATCGCGCGGATCGCCGCCACGACGGCCTTCGACTGCCGTTCGTCGCGCGCGATCGTGTTGTAGAGCGCACCATGCGGCTTGACGTACGAGACCCTCCCGCCCACAGCGGCGGCGAGTCCCACGAGAGCACCGAGCTGGTACTCGACGTGCGCCTGCAGCGAGGCCGAGTCGATGTCGACCTTCGTTCGTCCGAAGTTCTCGTAGTCACGGTAGCCGGGATGCGCGCCGATCACGACGCCGCCCTGCACTGCTGCTGCGAGCGTCTCGCGGATGCCCTCAGGGCTCCCCGCATGGAACCCGCATGACACGTTGGCGCTCGTGACGAGGCGCAGCATGCTCGCATCGTCACTGACGATCCGGTCGGCGACGTTCTCGCCGAGGTCCGAGTTCAGGTCGATCGACGTCATGCGATCACGCTCCGATTCCGAGGAAGGCGAAGATGGGGCCGACCGAGACGATCCCCATGTACCAGGTGAGCAGCGTCACGAGCGTACCGGCGACGAGCAGCCACATCGGGTACTTCTTCGAGCCGAGCAGGTCCCGGCGGAACCAGCCGATGTACATGAACACCGTGAGTCCGATCGGCAGGATCAGGCCGTTGAAACCGCCGACGAAGACGAGGATCGCCGCGGGCGCCGTGCCGATCGACAGATACACCGCCAGCGACACCACGATGAAGGCGACGGTCGCCAGCTGCAGGGGCCAGCCGCCCTTGAGCTTCTTGGTGAAGGTGGAGAGGAAGGTGGCGGAGGTGTACGCCGCCCCGATGACCGAGCTGATCGCGGCGGCCCAGAAGATCGCGCCGAAGATGCGGAGTCCGGCATCGCCGAGCACCGCGCCGAACGCCTGACCGGCGGGGTTCGCGCCCTGACCGGAGAGGTCGAGCGTGACACCGGAGGCCACGACCCCGAGGATCGCGAGGAACAGCACGTAACGCATGACACCCGTGACGAGGATGCCGTTGGTCGCCGCACGCATCACGGAGCGGGCGTGCTCCGGTCCGGTGTGGCCGGAGTCGAGGTAGCGGTGGGCGCCGGAGTAGGTGATGTACCCGCCGACGGTTCCGCCGACGATGGTCGTGATGGTGGCGAAGTTCAGTTCATCCGGCGCGAACGTCTGGCGCAGGGCCTCGCCGATCGGCGGCTGCGCGATGACGGCCACGACCACGGTCATGACGATCATGCCGATGCCGAGCACGACCAGCACGACGTCCATCACCGGTCCCGCCTTCTTCACGAGGAAGATGATGATCGCGAGGGCCGCGGTGACGATGCCGCCGAGCTTGGTGTCGATTCCGAGCAGAGCGTTCAGTCCGAGCCCACCACCGGCGATGTTGCCGATGTTGAACGCCAGCCCGCCGATCACGACGAGCACGGCGATCAGGTGCCCGGAGAAGGGGATGGCGCTGTTGGCGAGTTCGCCGGCGCGCTTGCCCGAGGAGGTGATCATGCGCCAGACGTTCAGCTGCACCGCGATGTCGACGAGGATCGAGATGAGGATCGCGAACGCGAAGGCCGCCCCCATCGTCGCCGTGAACGTGGCGGTCTGCGTGATGAAGCCGGGGCCGATGGCGCTGGTGGCCATGAGGAAGATCGCGCCGATGACGGCACTGCGGCCCGCGCGCTTCTTGACGGACGAGAGGCGGGCCTCGTCCTCCGGGGAGAGGGAGGCGGTGGTCTGCTCAGACATGCGGGGGATTCCCATCGTCGTTGGTGGGTGTCGGGTGACCCCCAGTGTAGAACGGATAGAAACCGATTGTTCAACAATCATGTTACGGCCGTGCTACAGAGCGGTTGCTTTCGTGTCGCTACCGCCCGACGCGCGACAAAGGGGTTGGGGTGTGGACGAAGGGAGACACACCCTGGACAGAGGAATGGTCTTTCCCTCCGTCCAGGCCCGCCCTTCGTCTGTCGGCCAGACGGGGGACAGACAAGAGTCACGCGGGAGACAAGGATGGGAGAGACCCTGGGGAGCCTTGGGGGTGCCGATGACAAATGGGGGAACCTCCTGATCAATGCCGGAATTGCGCAGTGGGCTGTCACGGCAGTCGGTGTCGCTTGCGCTCTTCTGTGTGCAGGCACCGCAGGGCTGGGATGTGTGGCCTGCGTCGTCGCGACGGCTGGAGTGATCGGCACGACCGCGGGCACCTGCGTGGCTCAAGCGATGGCCTCCTAGGCCCCGCATGAAGGCACACTTCGCGCTACGCGCCACTATCATCGCCCTCCTGCTCCTCGCAGCAACTCTTCCGCTGCTCGCTCGGATCGACATCTTCCACGACGCGGTCTGGGCGTTCTGGGGCGTTTCTCTCGTACTGGTGATCGTTGCTCTCGCGCTTAGCATCAAGAACTTCGCGCGAAGGCAAGACGGACCACACGAAAGAAGCGAATAAGGAGAACAGAACGTGAGCAGCACTGTTCACTCATGCGAAACGCTCGGCTGTGTCTTGCAGCCGAGCGTTTTGCGTCGCTTGACCTGGGGGTAGGGGCGTGGAAACCGTTGGCAGTTACTCGATCGTGGGTCCGCACGCTGATGTACCGGTCTGCTGGTCCTCCTGCAGCCCGTCTTTACCGTGCACCAGGACGGCACGATTCGCCTCCACGTCCTCGCGGCTGCGCGCGAGGACCTGGACAGTGTCGGGCACCCGGCGGAGACGGGCGGGATTCGGGGCCCTCCCCAACTGTGCATGTCGGCAGCGCGGCCACCCGTAGACGATCCGACCACGGCGCCACCTACGATGAAGGCATGAACCAGCAGGGCGTGCTCGCCGACGTGCTCCGACAGCGCATCATCGACGGCGACTTCGCGCCGGGGTCGCGACTGTCGGAGTCCGCCCTCGCCGAGCAGTTCGACGTCTCGCGCAACACCCTCCGTGAAGCGTTCCGTGTGCTCGCCGAGCAGGGGCTCGTCGAACACATCCCGCATCGCGGCGTCTCGGTGGCATCCCCCACCATCGCCGACGTGATCGACATCTACCGCGCCCGCCGCGTGATCGAGTGCACGGCGCTGCGCCAGTCCGAGCCGGAGCACCCCGCCGTACAGCTCATGCGCGATGCCCTGGCCGAGGCAGAGGAGCAGCTGCCGCACGAGGACTGGCGGCGCATCGGCAGCGCCAACATGGCCTTCCACGACGCGATCGTCGCCCTCGCCGACAGCGCACGCCTCTCCCGCACCTACCGAGACGTCGCCGCCGAGCTGCGCCTCGTCTTCCTCGAGATCGACGAGCCGCGATCACTGCATGAGCCGTTCGTCCGGCGCAACCGCGCGGTGCTCACCGCGCTGCTGGAGCGCGGGCCCGAGGCGGCCACCGAAGAGCTCGAGCGCTACCTCACGGCATCCGAGCGCAGCGTGTTGGGGGCCTTCGCCCGCATGGGTCACCCCTGACCCCCGACCTCTCGCGACGTCGGACAGCACGTTCGACCAGAACAGCATTCGGTATTTCTGACCTGAGTGCATAAATCTGTGAACGTGCCGGGAGATGCCTTGCGATCCCGTGAAAGGCATGGTTACCGTGAGCGGACTTCGGGGCGATCGACGACGCAGAGTTGCCCGCCTTTCTCCCCGGGGGCCGCGCACCGAGGGGGCGCGCGGAATCGTTCAGATCGAAAAGGACCAGTACTTTGCGACTCACGAGAAAACTGGCGTTCGCCGCTACCGCGGCTGCTGCGCTCTGCCTCGGCACGGTCATCCCCGCTGCCGCGAACTCCGCACCCGACGCCGACGACATCCCCACCTTCCAGGAGTTCGAGGCGTCGACCTACCGAGACATCGACGGAGCCTACGTCGTCAACGGGGACGAGGTGATCTCCAACCAGGGCGAACTGCGGTCGTTCTACGAACAGCTCCTGGGCGCCGATCCCGTGACCAACGGCCTCATCGTCAACACGGTCAACAGCATCGACGACAAGTGGTCCGACGCGCAGGCGAGCGCCCTCACCTACTGCGTCAGCACGGCATTCGGTGCACGTCACGCCGACGTCGTGAGCGCGATGGAAAGCGGCGCCGCGCTCTGGGAGGCCGCATCATCGAAGATCGACTTCATCTACGACAGCAGCGCCGATGCCAACTGCACGACGCGCAACAACGCCGTCCTCTTCTCCGTGGAGCCCGTGCAGACGACGCAGTACATCGCCCGGGCCTTCTTCCCGAGCACGGCGCCGCGCCTGCAGAACGTCCTCATCGACGACTCGATCTGGACCCCGGGCTCGTCCTGGACCCCGACGAATGTGCTGGGTCATGAGCTCGGTCACGTGCTCGGCTTCCGCCACGAGCACACCCGCCCCGAGGCCGGCACCTGCTTCGAGGACAATAACTGGCGTCCGCTGACGCCGTATGACTCGTCGTCGATCATGCACTACCCGCAGTGCAACGGATCGTCCGCCGACCTGTCGATGACGAGCGTCGACACCGACGGAGTCGTCGCACTCTACGGAAACTGACACCGTTCACTCGAACGCTGTCGGAATCAGCGGGGTCCGGTCGTTCACGACCGGACCCCGCGTCCGTGCCGTTCGTCACGCGGATGCGTCCGCACGCTCCTCGTCCGAGCGCAGCGCCGCTGTCGCCCGAGGCCGCGGTTCACCGTCGCGGAGGGGGACCGGCGGCGCGATGGGCGTCGTCGGCTCCGGCAGACCGTAGCGCCGGAACATCCAGCGTCGCGCCTCCTCGAGCGGGTAGGTGTCGCCGAAGACGGCGGACTTCACGAAGACACCCTCGATCGTGCTGCGCAGCATGACCTCCTCGAGAGCCGGATCCTCCGCCCCCCGCGCGCGGAACAGGTCGCGAACCGCGTCTTCCGCTGCGGTCGCTGCCGCTTCGTGCCGCGCCTCCGACACCGCGAACAGCCGGTGCGTCGAGGGCTGCTGCTGCATCGCCAGCACGGCCCGCTGCAACGGAATCGCGTAGGCGGTCGCCGTGAGAGCGGCGTCGATCACCGCCGCGAGCATCTCGTCGGGGGTCCCCTCCACTCGGGCGAAGCCGAGCACCGTCTCGAACCAGCGATCGATCACGGCGATGACGAGCTGCTCCTTGCCACCGAAGTGGTAGTTCACGAGCCCCTGCGCGACACCCGCGCGCTGGGTGATCTCCGCGATGCTCGCACCCGCGACGCCGCGTTCGCTGAAGGTCTCGATCGCCGCCTGCAGGATGTTCTCCCTGGCGCGCTCGCGGGCCAGCCGGTTCTGCTCGTCGGAGCGCGCCATGTGGCATCCACCTCCCGAGTCCTGCCGGCTTGTCTTTTCCGAATCGCCCCCTGCCGTATAGATTACTCACTGAATACGCGTTCAATCTATGAACCGACACGGACTTCCCCCCCCCTGCCCAGGAGCATCAATGCACTCTCTCGCGAGCGTCGACTTCAACAGCGTCACCTCGATCTTCGAATGGCTCATCAGCCAGTGGTGGGCCTGGGCGATCGTCGGCGTCGTCGCGCTGTTCTTCCTCGTGAGCTGGATCCTCCCCGCGGCCAAGGTCAAGGCTTCGCCGGACTACTCGACCAGCGACACCGAGGCGAACGAGCTCGCGCTCGGCTTCCTGCAGATCGTGAACCTGCCCTCCGGATACTGGAACGATCCGACCGCCTCGCTCCTCGGCGACAGCGAGAAGAAGGTCCTGGTCGACCAATGGGGTGTGCACACACGTGACGACTGGCTCGCCAACATCGAGCGCCTCAGCACCGTCCGTCGTCGTCGCGAGGTGTGGATGCTCTACCTCGCCGTCCGCGTCGAGCTCGCCCAGCGCCTCGGACGCACCCCGAAGGCCAAGGAGTGGCTTGCCGCGATCGTGCAGGAAGGCGGGGACAAGCGCGATGCGCGCACCTTCGTCACCTCGATCGAATACGCCGAGTCCGAGGTGCGCAAGCGCGTGGGCAAGGACATCGTGACCCCCGGTCTCTTCGTGAAGACCCTCGACGGTTACGGGATCGGTCAGGCCGTCGCGATGACCACCTGGGGCGTCGCGCTCGGACACGGCGACGTCGCCGAAGCACGCGCGATCATCCACCGCATCAATATCGAGGCACGCCCGGCCTTCGAGTCGTGGGCAGACTTCGGTCTGAGCTACATCGTGGGCCGCGTGATGCACTGGTCGGACGGCAGTGTCGACGAGAAGTCGTTCGAGAAGTTCGGAGACGGCTGGTCCGACTTCCAGGCCGCGGCGACCGAGAAGCGCAACGGTCCGTGGGCGTCGCTGTCGTGGAGCCTGTAGCCGTCGATCTGGAACCGCTGCGAAGAAGCGCGGGCCTCCGCGACATCCTCACCTACGAACGCCTCTGCGGGATCCCGCCGCATCGCCGGTTCCTGGTGGTCCTGGTCGCCGTCCTGCTGTTCGCCGCCGCGATGCTGACGGGTCTGTGGTTCCTCGGGCGCGGCGACATCCTCACGGTCGCACCCATCCTCGGGGTGTTCGTGATCGGGTACACGGTGCTCGCCGCCGTCGGCTTCGTCTGGTGGGCTGTGGGTCTGAGCCGCCGGGTGAAGGTCGCAGCCTTCGCCTGGCAGAACGGCTGGGCCTACGCCGACGCACTCGAGCGAACCCGCCGCCCCGGCACCGCGTTCACGCGGGTCGTGCACGGGCGCGAACGTGCGGTGATCGCCTGCGATGACGAGCGGATGCCGTTCGAGATGGGCATGCACCATTCGGTCTCGCACGGCCAGGAGCGCGCGACGATCCAGCGCCCGTTCGCGTTCATCGAGCTGCCGCTGCCGGCACCCGTTCCGCACATCGTGCTCGCGAACCGGAAGCGCAGCATCATCCCCACGCTGGGTCTAGGGCGCGGGGCTGCGCGCCTGGACTTGGAAGGCGAGTTCGCGAAGACGTTCCGCCTTCTGGTGCCGAAGGGCTACCAGCAGGACGCGCTCTACATCTTCACACCCGACCTGATGGCCCGCGTGCTCGACCTCGGCTCGGGTGCCGAGATCGAACTCGTATCCGACCGGCTCTACGTCTACCTGCCTTCCGGCACGCGGTTCGACCGCGCCGAGACCATGGCGGCGGCGATCACCCTCGCCGAGGAGTTCCACCGCCGATTCGCGGCACGCACCGAGCTGTATCGCGACGATGACGCCGGAGACATCGCCGCCAGAGCGGGCGTGTCCATCGGCCTGCGTGGCCAACGGCTGGGCGGCCGCGGGATCTCCGTCTTCGCGCTCGCCGGCACAGCCGCGGTGCTGCTGCTGTCCGCAGGCATCACCGCGTTCTCCTTGTTCGGCGGTGATCTGCTGACGTCGATCTTCGGCTGACCTGCTCAGCCGACACCGACCCACGGCTGTGGGCCTGGCCCGGAGGGGGCGCCAGGGCCACAGCCGTGTTCATCCCCTCCGCCGCAGGGCACGCCCACCGGCGCGACCGCTCAGGCGGAGGCGCGGATCACCAGCTCAGTCGGCAGGATCGTCGTGGTCGGCGGCTCTTCGCCTGCCAGTCGCGACAGCAGGACCCGGGCCATCGCCTCACCCTGCGCGTACATCGGCTGGCGCATCGTGGTCAGCTGCGGATCGGTGGTGATGGCGACCGAGGAGTCGTCGAAACCGACCAGGGCGATGTCCTCCGGCACGCGCACACCCGCCGAGCGCAGTGCCGTCAGTGCGCCACGGGCCATGAGGTCGCTCGCGACGAAGATCGCATCCGGTCGTCCGCCGTCGAGCAGCCGTCTGGCGGCTTCCGCTCCGCTCGACTCGCTGTAGTCGCCTTCCTCCTCCGCATACGGAGTGAGTCCGGCGTCCGCGAGAGCCGCGCGGAACCCCTGCACACGATCTTCCGAGGCGACCATCGTGAGCGGACCCGAGATCGTGGCGATGCGCGTGCGCCCGATGTCGATCAGGCGGCGGGTGGCGTTCCTCGCTCCGGCCACGTTGTCGACATCGACGACGTAGTCGCCGTCGCGCCGACGCACGGGGCGTCCACCGAAGACGACCGGAACGGCATCCGCGATCCGATCGACGAACGCGTCGCTCGTGTGATGCGACACGATCAACGCGCCGTCGACGCCGCCGTTGCGCACGAAGCTGGTCATCTTGTCGCCAGGGTCATCGCTCGCGATGAGCAGGTTGAGCAGGTAGTCCGAGCCGCCGAGGGCACCCGTGATCCCGGCGACGATGGCCGCAAAGAACGGGTCGCCGAAGAAGCGGGTGGTGTCCTCCGGCACGATCAGGGCGATCGCGTGCGTCTGCCGTGAGGCGAGGGAGCGTGCCGCGCGGTTGGGCACGTAGTTCAGCTCATCGATCGCGGCGCGCACGGCGGCGAGGGCCTCCGGGCTCACGGCGGTCGACCCGTTCACGACGCGCGACACCGTCGATCGGGAGACACCGGCGGCGGATGCCACCTCTTCGATGGTCGCTCGGGGCGACATCAACGTACGCACTCTTCCATCGCCCTATTCTCACCGGTCGGCGGGCTGCGACGACACTCCCCCTCCGCGTCGCGCAAACTGCCGCCTCTCGACCCCGGACGGGACCGCTCCGACGATTCGAATCGGGAGCGACGCGCTGATCAGAGCGCGCGGTCGCCGATGATGCGCGCGTACTCCCGCCCCGAGTCCTTGAGGGTGCGCTCCTGGGTGTCGTAGTCGACGCGGACGATGCCGAAGCGCTTGTCGTAGCCCCACGCCCACTCGAAGTTGTCGAACAACGACCAGTAGAAGTAGCCGCGCACGTCCACGCCCGCCTCCGCGGCGTCGAGCACCGCACCGAGGTGCAGTCGCAGGAACTCGGTGCGATCGGCATCGTGCACGCGCGTCTCGCCGTCTTCGACCACCACGACGTCGTCGTAGGCCGCGCCGTTCTCGGTCATGTAGAGCACGGTGCCCGCGGGCTCGGCATACTCGGTCCAGACGCGCTGCAGCACCCGGGTGAGGCCCTCGGGCTGCACCTCCCAGTTCTGCGCCGTGCGCGGCAGGCCCCGCTCGACCGCGTGGATGTCGTCGCTCGACGGATAGGGGCTGCGCCGCTCTCGTTCGGTCTCTGGCTCCGCGGAGACGGGCCCTTCGACCGGCGCCGTGCCCGAGACGAGGTCGCCGTGGTAGTAGTTCACCCCTTGCGTGTCGATGTGCTGCGAGATCGTCTCGAGGTCGCCGTCATGGACCGCCGCCTCGAACCGTGCGACAGCCTCGGCGTCGACCGCACGGATGTCGTCGACGATGTCGGCCGGGTAGCTGCCGCGGTAGATGGGGTCGAGGAACCAGCGGTTGAACTGTCCGTCCACGCGCCGGGCCGCGTCGATGTCGGCCGGGTTCTGCGGATCGGCGGGGTCGGCGACCGTGTGGTTCAGGGTGATGCCGAGGTTGAGCGAGGCATCACGTCCACGGAGCTCCTGCACCGTCCTGCCGTGCGCGAGCAGCAGGTGGTGCGAGGCGAGCAGACCTTCCGCGATGCTGGTGTGCCCCGGTGCGTGCTCGCCGGCGGTGTAGGAGAGGAACGATGAGCACCACGGCTCGTTCAGCGTGGTCCACACGTTCACGCGATCGCCGAGCGCATCGTGCATGGTGCCCGCGTACTCGAGGAAGCGATCGACCGTGTCACGGTTCGTCCAGCCGCCCGCCTCCTGCAGCGCCTGCGGCATGTCCCAGTGGTACAGCGTCAGCCAGGGCAGGATGTCGGCGCTGAGCAGTTCGTCGACCAGGCGCTCGTAGAAATCGACACCGGCCGCGTTCACCGCTCCGCCGTCGGGGCGCACCCGCGACCACGACGTCGAGAAACGATACGTCTGCAGGCCGAGCTGCTTCATGAGCGCCACGTCCTGCGGGTAGCGGTGATAGTGATCGCAGGCCACATCGCCGTTTTCCGCACCGATCACGGCACCCGGCTCACGCGAGAAGGCATCCCAGATGGATGCGGTGCGCCCGTCCTCGAACGCCGCCCCTTCGATCTGGTACGCGGCGGTGGCGGCGCCGAACAAGAAGTTCTCGGGGAAGGAGCGGGTCATAGGGGTCATCCTTTCACCGCGCCCGCCATGATGCCACTGACCAGCTGGCGTCCGGCGACCACGAAGAGCACGAGCAGCGGGAGGGTCGCGAGCACCGCGCCGGCGAGCACGATCGAGTAGTCGATGTAGTACCCGGACTGCAGCTGGCTGAGCGCCGTCTGCAGGGTCGGGTTCTGCGGGGAGAGCACGATGAGCGGCCACAGGTAGTCGGTCCACGCGGTCATGAACGTGAAGAGTCCGAGGATCGCCATGGCCGGCCGGGCGGCGGGGAGCCCGACGGTCAGGAAGGTGCGGAACTGGTTCGCCCCGTCCATCCTCGCGGCCTCGATCAGCTCGTCCGGGATGACGTCGACCAGATACTGCCGCATGAAGAACACGCCGAACGCGGTGACTAGCGTCGGAACGATGACCGCACCGATCGATCCGGTCCAGCCGAGCTCGCGCATCAGCATGAACAACGGGATGATGCCCAGCTGCGTCGGGATCGCCATGGTCGCGATCACGAAGATCATCAGTCCGTCGCGGCCCTTGAAGCGCAGCTTCGCGAAGGCGTAGCCCGCGAGCGTCGAGAACGTCACGACCGAGAGCGTGATGATGCCCGAGATGAGGAACGAGTTGCCGAGGGCGAGCCAGAACGGGATCGCGTCGAACACCCGAGCCGCATTGGCGAGGAAGTTGCCGCCGGGGATCAGCGGGAGCGTCTCACCTCGCGTCGCGTTCGTGCCGCTGGCGACCACGACCGACCACCACAGCGGGTAGACGCTGCCGATGATGAACGCGGCCAGGAGGCCGTAGGTGAGAAAGCCGGGGCGGCTGCCGATGCCGGCGGTACCGCCGGCGACGGCTCGGCGCCGGCGGATCTTCTCGGGGACGCTCAGCGCCTGGGTGGCGGTCATCGCGCGTTCTCCTCGGTCGTGGTGGCGATCGTCGATCCGGCGGCGGCCCTGCTCGCCGCCGATCCGGTGGTGCGCGCGCGGCGACGGGCCGCACGGCTCTTAGGGGCGTCTCCGGTGGAGATCCGCCGGGAGATGAGGAAGTTGATCACACCGATCCCGACGATCAGCAGGAACAGCAGGATCGCGACGGCGGACGCCTCTCCGAGGTTTCGTCGGAAGAACGCCAGCTCCCACAGGAACAGCACCGTCGTCTGGAACTGGCGGTCGCTGCCACCGATGCCGCCCGCGGTCGACACGTCGAACAGACGCGGCTCGGCGAAGATCTGCAGCCCGCCGATCGTCGCGGTGATGATGACGAAGATCAGGGTCGGACGGATCGTGGGGATCGTGATGGAGAAGAAGCGTCTCGCCGCTCCCGCCCCGTCGAGCGCCGCGGACTCGTACAGGTCGCGCGGCACGGCCTGCATCGCGGCCAGCAGGATCAGGGCGTTGTAGCCCGTCCAGCGGAAGTTCACCATGACAGCGATCGCGATGTGCGACAGCGCGGTGTTGTGCTTCCACTCCTGGTCGGCGATGCCGATGAGGTTGAGGAGGTTGTTGGCCAGGCCGTCGGCCTCGTTGAAGATGCTCGAGAAGATGATGGCGACGGCGACCGGGGTCACGACGAACGGGATCAGCACGCTCATCCGCCAGAAGGTCGGCGCCCGCAGGCCGCGGTCGAGCAGGTAGGCGATCACGAGGGCCACGGCCAGCTGCGGGATCGCGGAGAGCAGGAAGATGCTCAGGGTGTTGCCGATCGAGTTCCAGAACATCCCGTCGCCGAGGATCTCGACGAAGTTGCCGACACCGACGAACTCCCCCTCGCCCTTCAGCAGATCCCACTCGTGCACGGCGACCCAGACCGTGTAGAGCAGGGGGAACAGCCCCACCAGCCCGAACAACAGGAAGAACGGCGAGATGTAGAAGTACGGTGAGGCGTTCTGGTCGAACCGTGAGACGCGGTGGCGCCAGGAGGGCTTCGACGGCGCATCCTTCGCCGGGGATGCCTTCTCGCGGTTTTCCGCGGGCGGGGCGGTGAGAGTCATGGGGTGTCCTTGTCCCGGAGTTCCGAGGAGTCCCGGTCGCAGTTCCTGTCGCCGACCGTGGGGCGAGGCGACAGGAACTGCGACCGGAAGGGGGATGTCAGCCGACGAGGTCGTTCAGCAGACCGACGGCCTGATCCCAGGCGCCCTGGGTGTCGGTCTCGCGGCGATCGAGGCTGCTGAGCGCCGGGCCGAAGACGTTCTCCTGGATGACCGAGTCATCGGCACCCTTGAACTGGGCCACGACGCCCTTGGCGCGCTCGGCGAGGATCGCACCGGTCGGGGCGTCGTTGAAGAAGGCGTTCGGCGTCGCGTCGGCCGCGAGCGTCTCCTGCGCCTTGATCGTCGAGGGGAAGTTGCCGGCAGCAGCGGACTGCTTCACCTGCTGCTCGGGCTGCG
The DNA here is from genome assembly GCF_049896645.1 of Microbacterium sp. DWRC1-3. Classification (NCBI taxonomy): domain Bacteria; kingdom Bacillati; phylum Actinomycetota; class Actinomycetes; order Micrococcales; family Microbacteriaceae; genus Microbacterium; species Microbacterium sp. DWRC1-3. Next base: position 168,206 of record NZ_JAFCUS010000002.1, on the reverse strand, counting down.
TCAGCCAGTCGGCGAGTTCGGCGGCCGCCTTCTTGTGCTGCGACGACTCCGGGACCGACAGGAACGCACCGCCCCAGTTGGCTGCGCCTCCGGGGAACACGTCGGCGAAGTCCCATCCGGTCGACGCGTCACCGCCGCCGGCTTCGACCTGCCCCTGCACGACGCCGAGCATCCAGCCCGGGCACACGAACGTCGCGAAGGTGCCGTCGACGAACGACTTGCCGCCGTTCCAGTCCCACGCCGTCTGCGCGGCGGACTGCCCGCCCTCGGTCGCGGCGCCCAGGAGCTCGAAGCGCTCCTTGAGCTCGGCGTTGTCCTCGACGTTCAACGTGCCGTCGGCGGCGTAGTACCCCTCGTCCAGCTGGTTGACCATGGCGTTCCAGACGAAGCCGGAGTGGTCGTACCAGGCCTTGCCGGTCTTCGCGGTGTAGTCGGCGCCGACCGCGAAGTAGTTCTCCCAGTCGCCGTTCAGCAGCTCGGCCACCGACTCGCGGTCGCTCGGGAGCCCCGCCGCCTCGAAAGCAGCGCCGTTGTAGCAGATGCCGCTCGGGCCGATGTCGGTGCCGTATCCGATGACGCGACCCTCGGCGTCGGTCGCCTGACCGTACTTCCAGTCGACCCAGTCGTCCTTGCGGTCTTCGATGCCGTAGTCGCGCAGATCGACGAAGGTGTCAGAGACGTCCATGATGGCGCCGAGCCAGCCCTCTTCGATCGCGACCACGTCGCTGAGGCCGGAACCGGCGGCGATCTTGGTGAACGCATCGGTGCGGGCGTTGCCGCCGGTGTCGATGTTGGTCGCCTCGATCTTGACGTTCGGGTGCGCCTTCTCGTACTCCTTGTAGAGGTCTTCGTAGCCGAAGGTGCCGAACGTGGTGACGGTCAGTGTGACCTGTTCGTCGGCGCTTCCTTCCCCGGAATCTCCCGTGTTTCCGGAGCAGCCGGCGAAGGCGAGGGCAGAGACGGATGCCACGGCGGCAGTCACGAGGATCCGGTGGCGGGCACGTGTGTTCACAGTTCACTCCTTTGTGGTGGTCGTGCGGTGTGTGGTGCTTCGGGGTGCCGTGGGAGCGCTCCCACGAACTGACCAGTCACTCTATGGGAGCGCTCCCACGGTGTCAACCCGACCGACGCGGGGTACCCTTGGGCAGTGCCCGAAGCCACCCTGTCCCCCGCCCTCGTCCGCGCCGAAGCCCTGATCCGCAATGTGCCGGACTACCCGCAGCCGGGCATCATCTTCCGCGACATCACGCCGCTCCTCGCCGACGCCGAGGCCCTCCGCGTGACGACCGAGGCGATCATCGAGCCCTTCGCCGGGCAGTTCGACGTGATCGCGGGCATCGAGGCGCGAGGGTTCATCCTCGCCAGCGCCGCCGCCATCGCCGCAGGCGTCGGACTCATCCCGATCCGCAAGGCCGGCAAACTCCCCCGGCCCGCGGCATCCGTCGACTACGCCCTCGAATACGGCACCGCCACGATCGAGATGCACGACGATCTGCCGGCCGGATCCCGCGTGCTGCTCATCGACGACGTGCTCGCCACCGGAGGAACCCTCGCCGCGGGGCGCGAGCTCGTCGAGCGCCTCGGAAGCCACGTCGTCGGCATCTCGGTGCTCTTCGAGATCGACGGTCTCGGCGGCCGCGAGGCAGTCGGCGACCTGCACACCGTCTTCCACTCCGCGTAGTCGGTCGTCCGCTCCGCGGTCGCACACACGCGCCGGGAAAGAGCGCGGGCCCGGGGCAGTAGACTGGGTGCGCCCGTCCGCCCGCGACTCCCGGAGCCGTTCATGCCCACCATCGTCGTCGACGTCATGCCCAAGCCCGAACTGCTCGACCCGCAGGGGAAGGCCGTCTCCGGCGCCTTCGCCCGCCTCGGCGTCGAGGGCTTCACCGACGTGCGCATCGGCAAGCGCTTCGAGCTCACCGTCGAGGGCGAGGTCACCGACGAGGTTCTCGCCGAGGCCAAGCGCATCGCCGACGAGGTGCTCTCCAACTCCGTGATCGAGGATGTCGTCGGCATCGAGGTCGCCGAGTGACCGTCCGCATCGGCGTCATCACCTTCCCCGGCTCGCTCGACGACCGCGACGCGCAGCGCGCCGTGCGCATCGCCGGTGCCGAGCCCGTCGCGCTGTGGCACGGCTCGCATGACCTCGAGGGCGTCGACGCCCTCGTCCTCCCCGGCGGCTTCAGCTACGGCGACTACCTGCGCGCCGGTGCGATCGCCGCACTCTCGCCGATCATGAGCGAGGTCAAGGACGCCGCGGCGAAGGGCATGCCCGTGCTCGGCATCTGCAACGGCTTCCAGATGCTCGTCGAGGCGCATCTGCTCCCCGGCGGCCTGATCCGCAACAACCACCAGCACTTCGTGCGCCGCGACCAGCGGCTCACGGTGGAGAACTCCGACACCGCCTGGACCAATGCGTTCCGCAACGGCCAGGAGATCGTGATCCCCCTCAAGAACGCCGACGGCGGCTACATCGCCGACGAGCAGACCCTCGACCGCATCGAGGGCGAGGGGCTCGTGGCCTTCCGCTACGCCGGAGTCAACCCGAACGGGTCGCTGCGCGACATCGCCGGCCTCACCAACGAAGCCGGAAATGTGGTCGGCCTGATGCCGCACCCCGAGCACGCCACCGAGGCGGGATTCGGCCCCGACACCTCCGTCGCCATGCGCAGCGGTGTTGACGGACTCGACTTCTTCACCAGCGCCATCGCCGCGGTCGCCCGCGTCGCCGCGTAGCCCCGGGTCACTCGACCGGCAGAGCGAAGGGGTTGTCCCCGGCTGCCGCGAGCAGGTACCACGCGGTCGCACCGGTGTGCAGGCTGGCGTAGTAGAGGTCGCCGAATCCGGAGTCGAGGCCGTCGTTCGACGTCGCGACGATGCCCTTGCCGTCGCCGTTGGGCGCGTCGCGCTGCGCCAGACGGATGCTGCTCAGCAGCGACTCGGCGCGATCGGCGTCGCCCGCTCCGTCGCGCAGCTTGAGGGCGAGAGCCAGGTGCCCGCCGCCCTCGAACCATGCCTTGGACACGTCGACCTCGCTGATCGACGGCCCCGTGTACGGGCCATCGGTCGCGATCAGGTTCGCGAGTGTCCAGTCCAGAGCGGCGCCGTAGCGCGGATCGCCGGTGGCGAGTGAGCTCCACGTCTGGGCATCCAGGGGGATCGGGCGGGTGTTGACGGTCGAGCCGTCGAGTCCCGTGCCGGTGTTCACGTGGCCGTCGGCGCTCTGCATCGCCGCGACGAAGTCGGCCGCCACGGCCGCTCTGTCCGACCACACCGCGTCCCCCGTGAGCTGTGCCAGCTGCGTGAAGAACCCCGACACATCGCTGTTGTGCTCGGTGGACTTCCAGCTCAGCGACGTGCCGTCCTCGAGCTGACCGCCGGTGTAGCCGTACGGGGCCCTGACCATGTCGGCCGTGTTGTCCTGGATCCACTGCCCCACACGCAGCGCCCCGTCGAGGTACCGCTGATCCCCGGTGGCGTGTGCGAGACGCGTGAGGGCCAGCCCGACCCATGCCTGATTCCCGGTGAACGAACCGGGACCGGTGATCTCCACTCGCCCCTGACGGATTCCGTGCGGCTCGTACGACGCCCGGGTGCGCCCGTCGCCGATCGGGTCGTTGTCCTGCACCAAGAGGAGCGTGTCGCCGATCGCCCGCGCGCGACGGAGATCATCCGGAAGGCCGCGCGCGGTGTAGGCGATGATCACGAGCGCGTCGTCGTAGACGAACGAGGGTGTGAAGTCCCAGCTCGGAGTGGTGAAGAACCCGCCCTCGTAGCTGCGCGGCAGACAGTGACCGGCCCCGTCGCAGAACTGATCGACACGCGCATCCAGGAACTCGTACGCCAGCGCGACGGACTGCGCGGCATCCGGGTCGCCCACCCCGGAGCCCTGGTCGTCCGCCGGCCGGATGGCACCCCAGGCGGCAGGAGCCGCTCCCACGAGCACGGCCGCGGCGACGAGCGCTGCGGCGATCGCCCACGGCGCCGATCGGCGCGAAGAACCGGACATCGGGACCCCTCGGTCAGAACCGCGCGCCGTCAGGACCACGCGGGCGGCCCGGAGGCCACGAGACCCACACTGACAGCCCCGTCGAGACCGCAGAAGCGGCGAAAGTCTAAGGATGCCTCTCCCATCGGCGAATCCGATGCGCGCCGATCCGCTGACAGCCCCCGATCCCCGGAGTCCGGGCGGTGCTCTAGGCGAGCGCCGGCGGCCAGACGCCGATGATGAGCGCCATGACGACGACGGTCACCAGCTCGTGAGCGATGTTCAGGGTGGTGAGCCTGGTCGAGCGCCCCTCGAACGCGTCATGCGTGATGAAACGGGCGGCCGTGAAGCCCGCCCACAGCGTCACCGCGGTGACGATGGCACCCCAGAAGTACGATCCGCCGTAGAAGTGCCAGGCGATCGAGGAGGCTCCGGCGAGCACCCATGCCGTGATGAAGCTGACGATCACGGTGGTGATGATGGGCCAGACCGCCGTCGCCGCCGGACGGTCCATGTCGACGTTCGCGAGCTTCGACCACCGCGTGCCGAACACCTTCGGGGCGTACCAGATCGAGCCGACGATCATGCTCGACGCGGTGGCCAGCAGGACCGCCCAGTAGTTGATCTCGGGATCCATGACAGCCTCCACTCATCGGATGCCTCACCCTACTCCCCGGTTGCGATCGGGCCGCCGGCGACACCGGCATGATCGCGTGACGGATGCATGACCCCCGCGGGCGAAGAGCTCATGCATCCGGCGAATCCTCCTGCAAACGCCCGCACGCCCGCGCACAGCTCCCGTCACCGAACCGATTCGATCCCCGCTCTGGCATGAATGTAAGCGTTTGCACTAGCCTGTTCCCATGGCACAGCTTGAGCAGATCGCAGCCCCCGGTTCCGAGTGGTGGCGCAGCGCCGTCATCTACCAGATCTACCCCCGCTCCTTCGCGGATGCCTCGGGTGACGGCATCGGCGACCTGCCGGGCATCACCAGCCGGCTCGACGCCCTGCAGGAGCTCGGCGTCGACGCGATCTGGTTGAGCCCGTTCATGACCAGCCCGCAGCGTGACGCCGGCTACGACGTGGCCGACTACCGCGACGTCGACCCGCTGTTCGGCACGCTCGCCGACTTCGACGACATGCTCGAAGCGGCCCACGCACGCAACATCCGCGTGGTCGTCGACCTGGTGCCGAACCACTCCTCCGACCAGCACGTCTGGTTCCAGCAGGCGCTGAAGGCCGCGCCGGGAAGCCCCGAGCGCGCGCGCTACATCTTCCGCGACGGCAAGGGCGAGAACGGCGAGCTTCCGCCGAACAACTGGGAGTCGGTGTTCGGCGGCGGCATGTGGGAGCGCGTCGTCGAGGCCGACGGCACCCCCGGCCAGTGGTACCTGCACATCTTCGACGCCACCCAGCCCGACTTCGACTGGACCAATGAAGAGGTGCGCGAGGAGTTCCGCTCCATCCTGCGCTTCTGGCTCGACCGCGGTGTCGACGGCTTCCGCGTCGACGTGGCGCACGGCATGATCAAGGCCGACGGTCTGCCGGACTACACGCCCCCGAGCGATGCCGACTCCATGGGCGGCGGCGAGTCGAACGTGCCGTACTGGGGCCAGGACGGCGTGCACGACATCTACCGCGACTGGCACAAGGTGCTCGCCGAGTACGACGGCGACCGCGCGCTGTGCGGCGAGGCCTGGATGCCGACGCTCAAGCAGACCGCTCTCTGGGTGCGTCCGGACGAGATGCACCAGACCTTCAACTTCCCGTATCTGATGACGCCGTGGGATGCGAAGGCGCTGGGCGATGTCATCCGCGAATCCCTCGACGACTTCGGCGCGGTGGGTGCCCCGAGCACCTGGGTGCTGTCGAACCACGACGTCGTGCGCCACGCCTCGCGCCTCGCGCTGACCGCCGAGAACCCCCAGGGCGAGGGCATCGGCCCGAACACCCCGAGCAAGCCGGACACCGCGATCGGCCTGGCACGCGCCCGCGCCGCGACCACGCTCATGCTGGCACTGCCCGGTTCCTCGTACCTGTACCAGGGCGAGGAGCTCGGGCTGCCCGAAGCCATGGAGATCCCGGACGAGTACCGTCAGGACCCGACCTGGTTCCGCACGAACGGCGAGCGCTACGGACGCGACGGATGCCGCGTGCCACTGCCCTGGGAGGCGGAGGCTCCGGCGTTCGGCTTCAACGACACCGGTCTCTCGTGGCTCCCGCAGCCCGCCGACTGGTCGGCCTACGCCCGCGACGTCGAGGAGGTCGACCCCTCGTCGACGCTCGCGCTGTACAAGCGTCTGCTGGCCGCTCGTCGTGAGCACGGCTTCGGCAGCGGCTCGCTGGTGTGGGAGGACGCCGGTCCCGACGCGGTCGCCTTCCGCCGCGGTGACGTGCACGTGGTCGCGAACCTCGGCACCGCGCCGATCGACCTGCCGGCCGATGCCCTCGTGATCCTGCAGAGCCAGCCGTTCGAAGGCGCATCGATCCCGGTCGACACCGCCGTCTGGTACACCACCGCAATCCAGGCCTGACAGGCCCTTCCGGTCGCGATTCCTGCCGCTCACTCCCCCGTGAGACGACAGGAATCGCGACCGGAGCACTTTTCGAGAAGGAACACATGGCCAGCATCGATGAGGTCGCCCGGCTCGCCGGAGTCTCCACCGCGACCGTCTCGCGCGCACTGAGCGGACGCGGCCATGTGTCCGAGTCCGCGAAGGAGAGGGTGCAGGCCGCGGCGCAGTCGCTCGGCTACGTCGTCTCGTCGCGCGCGTCGAGCTTGGCCTCCGGTCGCACCCGCAACGTCGGCGTCATCGTCCCGTTCCTCGACCGGTGGTTCTTCAGCACGGTGCTCTCCGGCGTCTCCGCCGCTCTCATGCGCGCGGGCTACGACATCACGCTGTACAACATCACCGCCGACAAGGACGTGCGCCGCCACGTGTTCGACACGTTCCTGCGTCGGCAGCGCGTGGATGCCGTGATCGCGGTGTCGATCGAGCTCGACGAGGACGAGACCCAGTACCTGCTCGACCTCGGGCTTCCCGTGATCGCGATCGGCGGTCCGAACCCGAAGCTCGACACCCTCACGGTCGACGACGTCGCGGTCGCGCAGCTGGCGACCGAGCACCTGATCAGCCTCGGGCACACCGACATCGCGCACATCGGGGCGAACCCCGAGTTCGACATCGACTTCCACATCCCGACCAACCGCCGCCTGGGCTTCGAGAAGGCTCTGGCGAAGGCCGGCCTCCCCCTGAACCATGCCTTCCTCGAACCAGCCGACTTCACGGTCGAGGGCGGATACCGGGCGGCCAAGCAGCTGCTCGGACGCCCGGGACCCCGCCCGACCGCGGTGTTCGCGGCGTCGGATGAGATGGCCATCGGCGCCCTGCTCGCGGCTCGCGACCTCGGCTTCAGCGTGCCGGAGGAGCTGTCGATCGTCGGCATCGACGGGCACGAGCTCGGCGAGTTCTTCCGCCTGACCACAGTCGATCAGTTCCCGCTCGGACAGGGAGAGCGGGCAGCGGATGCGGTGCTTGCGAAGCTCGCCACCCCGGATGCCGTGCACATCCCCTCGGCGCTGCCCTACGAGCTGAACGTGCGTGGGACGACCGCGCGCCTGCTCTAGCCGCGAAGCAGGGTGGCGTCGCGCCAGGTGCGATAGCCGCCGTCGAGGTTGCGCGCGTCGACACCGTGCTGCCGGAGGATCCGGGTGGCGATGTGCCCGCGCAATCCGACCTGACAGTGGACCACGACGGGCCCGTCCGGCAGTTCGTCCCGCCGATCCCTGAGCTCATCGACCGGCACGTTGAGGGCACCGGGAATCGCCCCGGCCGCGAACTCCGCGGGCGAGCGCACGTCGATCAAGGTCGCTCCCGCCGTCTGCGCGGCCTCGAGCTCATGCCACTGGATCGTCGGAGTGGTGCCGGTGCGGGTGTTCTCCGCGACGTAGCCGAGGATGTTCACCGCATCCTTCGCCGAGCCGAACTGCGGCGCGTATGCGAGCTCGAGATGCGCGAGCTCAGCCGCGGGCATGCCGGCCTGCATGGCCGTCGCCACCACGTCGATCCGCTTGTCCACACCGTCCCGCCCGACGATCTGCGCCCCGAGGATGGCGTCGGATCCAGGGTCGGCGAGCAGCTTCATCGACAGCGTCTCGGCACCGGGGTAGTACCCCGCATGGGATCCGGGGTGCACGTGCACGACGTAGAACTCGCGCCCCGCCGCCCGGAGCTGCCGTTCACTCCACCCCACCTTCGCCGCGGCGATCCCGAACACGCGGACGATCCCGGTGCCGAGTGCGGGTCGCACCGTCTCGGTCCGCCCCGCGATGAGATCGGCCACCATGCGGCCGTGCCGGTTCGCGAGGCCGGCCATGGTGATGAGAGCCGTGTCACCGCCCACGAGCTCGAGCTTCTCGACGCCGTCTCCCACAGCGAACACGTCGGGCGCGCTCGTGCGGCACATCGAATCGACCGCGATGCCGCCGGTCTCACCGAGGCGGATGCCGGCGCCCTCCGCCAGCGCCGTCTCCGGTACGACACCGGAGGCATCGATAACCAGTTCTGCGGCGACCGACGACCCGTCGCTGAGCGTGACGGCGCCGCTCCCCGCCGTGGCGACCTCGACCCCGAGGCGCACGTCGACACCGCGCGCACGGATCTCGGCGGCGATCGGGGCGGCCATCTCCGCATCGAGAGGAGAGAGCAGGTGGGGCCCCCGCTGCACGAGGGTGACCGACGCTCCCCGTGCGACGAGGTTCTCGACCGCTTCCAGGCCCGTGTAGCCACCGCCGACGACCACCACCGGCACTCCGGGGCGCGAGAGCGACGCATCGATCACGTCCGCGTCTTCGACAGTCCGCAGACTGCGGACGGGGACGTCGGAGAGGGGCTCATCCCGCCGCGGGCGCGCACCGGTGGCGAGGATCAGCGTGTCATAGCGCTGCGTGAAGCGGCGCCCGGTGTCGATGTCCATGACCTCGACCACCTTCTGGGCGGTGTCCACGCGCACGACATCGTGACGCACGCGGACGTCGAGTCGGAAGCGGCTGCGCAGCGACGCGGGCGTCTGCAGGAGCAGCGACTCGCGTTCTGCGATCGCGCCTCCCACGTAATAGGGCAGCCCGCAGTTCGCGTAGGAGACCTCGGGTCCGCGTTCGAAGACCACGATCTGCGCGTGCTCGTCGAGCCGGCGCAGGCGCGCAGCCGCGGACATCCCCCCGGCGACACCGCCGACGATGACGACCGTGAGCGGTTCGGCGGACGTCATCGCTGGAACATCCGCGAGAAGAAGCCGCGCTGCGTCTGCTCCTTCGGGTGCCCGGAACACCACTGCGATGCGGGAACCGTTCGCCGCACAGCGTCGACGTGCTCACCGCACCCCGCCCAGGTCGTCTTGCCACAGGTCTTGCAACGGACTGCTCGGCACATTGTTCTCGACTCCTCACCGATACCCCCACGGGTATCTGGGTCTCACTATACCCCAGGGGGTATAGTGAGAAGTCCAGCCGACACTCAGGGAGCGAACATGTCATCCGCAGACGCCGAGACTCAGCGCAAGATCGTCAATCGACTCAAGCGCGCGCAGGGACAGCTCGGGGCCGTGATCGCCGCCGTCGAAAGCGGAGGCGACTGCCGTGCGGTGGTCACACAGCTCGCCGCCGTCACCTCGGCGCTCGACAAGGCGGGCTTCCAGATCATCGCCTCCGCCATGAAGGAGTGCCTGACCGACCCGGAGGCGGAGACGGAGACGGAGACGGCCACCGACACCGGTGGGGTGTCGATGGCCGAACTGGAGAGGCTCTTCCTCTCTCTCGCGTGACCGCGAGCACGGCCGGTCGCGCAGATACTCACGGCCGGCCGCACATCACGGTCAGCTCGCGACGATGAGACCCTTCGTCGCCGTGCGGGCTGCCTCGAAGCGACGCTGCACGTCGGGCCAGTTCACCAGCTCCCAGAACGCCTTGACGTAGTCGGCGCGCACGTTGAGGTAGTCGAGGTAGTACGCGTGCTCCCAGACGTCCAGCTGCAGCAGCGGGGTGACGCCGAGTGGGGCATTGCCCTGCTGGTCGAACAGCTGGAAGATCACGGGGCGCGCTCCGACGCTGTCCCACGCCAGCACGGCCCAGCCCGATCCCTGCACGCCGAGCGCGGTCGCGGTGAAGTGCGCGCGGAACGCCTCGATCGACCCGAACGCGTCGACCAGTGCGGCCTCCAGCTCGCCCTCGGGGGCGCCGCCGCCCTCGGGCGAGAGGTTCTGCCAGAACACCGAGTGGTTGATGTGGCCGCCGAGGTTGAACGCGAGGTCCTTCTCGAGCTTGTTGACGTTCGCGAGGTCGCCGGCGCTGCGAGCGGTCGCGAGCTGCTCGAGCGCGGTGTTCGCACCGGTCACGTAGGCCTGGTGGTGCTTGGAGTGGTGCAGCTCCATGATCTTGCCCGAGATGTGCGGCTCGAGGGCCGAGTAGTCGTAGGGCAGCTCAGGGAGCGTGTAGAGAGTGGACATGACGTCTTCCTTTCAGTGGTGGGTGTCGTTCGGAAGGGCGTGGAAGCGGCGGTCGAGGTAGACGAGCGGGCGGCCGGTCGGCCCTGCCAGCACGTCGATGACCTCGGCGATGACGACGGTCGACGAGCCGACCGCCACGGTCTGGATCGTCCGACAGCGCAGCGCCGCCCTGGCCTCGGGGAGATGAGGCTCTCCGGTCGGCAGTGCGGCCCACCCCTGCTCGGGCGTGAATCGCTCGGAGCCGCTCACGGCGAAGCTCTGCGCGAGGTCGGCATGCTCGTCGTCGATCAGGTGCACCACGAAGGTCGCAGCCCCCAGGATCGCCCCGGCGGAACCGGTGGCACGGGTCACGGAGAACACGATCGCGGCAGGGTCGACCGCCACAGAGGCGACGCTCGACGCCGTGAGACCGACCGGGCCCTCGGGTGTGCTCGCGGTGATGATCGCGACGCCGGCGGGGTGCGTGCGGAACGCGGCCTTGAGCGCCTCGCCGATCGGGGTGGGTACGGGTGTCGCGGTCATCGGCCGGCCTCCATCATCTGTTCCTGCTTGGCATGCATCAGCATCTCCTCACGCTCGACGAGCTTGGTCCGCTCGCGACCGCGGTCCGCGCCGGCGCTGCGCTCGGCCGCATCGATGCGCAGCCACCCGTCGAAGTCGACGGCGTGGGTGAGATGCACGATCGGGTCGTCGTCGCGGGCCTCGCGCTCCAGGGCGTCGAGGTCGTCCACGAGATGTCCGATGGTCTGTGCGGCGTCCGATTTGGTCGAGCCGATCAGCCCGACCGGACCGCGCTTGATCCAGCCGGTCGCGTACAGCCGCGGGATCGGTGCGCCCTCCGCGTCCACGACGCGTCCCTCGACGTGCGGCACGACGCCGAGATCGCCGTCGAACGGCATCCCGGGAACAGGGGTGGAGCGATAGCCCACGGCACGATAGACCGCCCCGACCTCATAGCGCAACAGGTGCCCGGTACCGACCATCCGGCCCAGCTCGTCGGAGGCGGTGCGCTCCATCTCGATGCCCGTCACGGCGTCGGAGCCGAGCAGTCGCACCGGGCGCTGCCGCAGGTGCAGGTGGATGCGGCGCGAGGCGGTGCGGCTCGCCGGATCGAGGGCCGCCCACTCGGTCATGGTGCGCACGATGATGCGGCGCTGCGAGAACTGGGCGACCATCCGCTCGGCGTGCTCGTCGAGAGCGAGCTCCTCCGGGTCGACGATCACGTCGACGTCGTCCCGCTCGGCGAGCTCTCGCAGCTCCATGGCCGAGAACCGCACGTCGGCGGGGCCCCGACGGGCGAACAGGTGCACGTCGCGCAGCGGGCTGGCCGCGAGCTGATCGAGCACGGCATCCGGAGTGTCGGTGTGGGTCAGCGCCGAGGCGTGCGTGGCGAGGATCCTCGTCACGTCGAGCGCCACGTTGCCCGCACCGAGCACGGCCACCGTCTCCGCCGTGAGAGGCCAGGTGCGCGGCGCATCAGGGTGCCCGTCGTACCAGGCGACGAAATCGGCCGCGCCGAAGGATCCGGGCAGATCGATGCCGGGGATGTCGAGGGCGACGTCGAGGTCGGCCCCCGTCGCCACGATCACCCCGTCGTACGCCGCACGCAGCTCGTCGATCCCGACGTCGACGCCGATCTCGACGTTGCACCGCAGCCGGATGCGCGGGTTCACGAGCACCTCGTGCAGCGCATCGGTGATCTTGCGGATGCGCGGATGGTCGGGGGCGACGCCGTAGCGGACCAGGCCGTAGGGCGCCGGCAGCTTCTCGAACAGGTCGATCGCCGCGTTCGGCACGCGGCCGAGCAGGATGTCGGCGGCGTAGATGCCCGCAGGGCCCGCCCCGACGATGGCGATGCGGGGTTCGGCGACGGTCATGCGTGTTCTCCCTGGGGCGCGAGTGCGGCGATGATCGGGTGGTCGAAGGCGAGCATCCCCGTCTTCGCGGCGCCTCCGGGAGATCCGATCTCGTCGAAGAACTCGACGTTGGCCTTGTAGTAGTCCTGCCACTCGTCGGGCAGATCGTCTTCGTAGTAGATGGCCTCGACGGGGCAGACCGGCTCGCAGGCACCGCAGTCCACGCACTCATCCGGGTGGATGTAGAGCGACCGCTCGCCCTCGTAGATGCAGTCGACGGGACACTCGTCGATGCAGGCCTTGTCCTTCACATCGACGCACGGCAGAGCGATCACATAGGTCATCGCGGGGTCTTCGTTCGGGTCACGCTGTCCTCGTTCGGTCGTTCGGCCCGTATCGGGGCCACCTGACAACCGTAAAACCTCAAGTATACTTGAGGTCAAATCGAGGAAGGCACCGGGATGAGTCCGCACGCACCCGACGAGCCGCTGACGATCGGCGAGATGACCAGGCGCACCGGAGTCGCCGCTTCCGCTCTGCACTTCTACGAGTCGCTCGGCCTCATCGCCTCGACCCGCACTCCCGGGAACCAGCGCCGCTACGCCCGGCACATGCTGCGCCGCGTCTCGCTCATCACGGTCGCCAAACGCCTCGGCATCCCGCTGTCCGACGTGCAGACGGCTTTCGCCGACGTGCCCCTGACCGAGACTCCGAGCCACGCCGACTGGCAGCGGGCCTCGAGGCGCTGGAAGCGCGAACTCGAGAAGCGCCGTGAGGGCATCGAACGACTCGAACGCGAACTCACCGGATGCATCGGCTGCGGCTGCCTGTCGATGAAGGCGTGCGGCCTGCTCAACCCCGACGACGCCCTGGGCACCCAGGGCGCCGGCCCCCAGCGCTTGCAGGACTGAACCCTCGCGTCGCCGCGTCACTATCGCCGAGACCCACGCTCGCCCGCCAGACCCATCGCCACAGACGTCGGCGGCAGTGGGTCTCGGCGAGGGGCGTGGGTCTCGGCGAGGCAGGGCTACGACAGGTCAGGCGACCTCGAAGTCCGCGGAGAGGAGAGCCTCGTCGCGGGAGCTGGGGCCGACGAGCAGCTCGAAGGCGCCGGCCTCGACGATGCGGTTGCCCGCGGCATCCACGATCGTGCAGTCGGCGACCGGCAGCTCCACCCGCACGCGCGCGGACTCGCCGGGGGCGAGGTCGACCTGACGGAAGGTCTTGAGCTCCTTGTCGGTCCAGCTCACGCTCGTCACGGAGTCGCGCACGTACACCTGCACGGTCTCGCGCACGGACCGCTCCCCGGTGTTCGACACCGTGACATGACCGACGATGGTGTCGGACTCCCGCAGCGAAGTCGCCTCGAGCGTCAGGTCGGAGTACTCCACCGTCGTGTACGAGAGGCCCTCGCCGAATGCCCAGGCGGGCGACTGCGTGAGGTCGGCATAGCGATCGCCGTGCTGTCCGCGGATCTGGTTGTAATAGGTCGGCTGCTGGCCGACGTGGCGCGCGAACGAGATCGGCAGGCGCCCCGACGGTTCGGCCGCGCCGGAGATGATGTCGGCGAGTGCGCGCCCGCCCTGCATGCCGGGGTTCGCCGCCCAGATCACGGCGGCGGCCTTCGACGCGGAGGCCGGGAGCACGAGCGGCTTCGAGGCGAGCAGCACGATCACGACGGGCTTCCCGGTCGCGATGAGCGCATCGATCAGGGCGTTCTGCCCGCCGATGAGCTCGAGCGTCGCGGTGGAGCGCCCTTCGCCGACCAGCTCGATCCGGTCGCCGACGACCGCCACGACGACGTCGGAGTCGGATGCCGCGGCGACGGCCTCCGCGATCAGCGCGGCATCCGGCTCGCAGGCCTTCACCACCGGCGGACGCGGCTGCTTGTCGGGGAAGAACGGCCCCTGCGGGTCTTCTTCGAGCGTGAGGATGTCGGCGCCGCGGGCGTGCGTGATGGTCAAGCCGTCGACCGACTGCAGACCGTCGAGCACGGTCGTGATCATCTCGCGGGGCTGGCCGTCGAGCCAGCCCGCCTGACCGGAGCCGCCTGCCCAGTCGCCGAGCTGTGTCTGGGCATCGTCGGCGAGAGGCCCGGTCACGGCGACCTTCAGCGCCGCCGTGGGATCGAGCGGCAGCACACCGTCGTTCTCGAGCAGCACCAGCGAGCGTCGGGCGACCTCGAGGTTCAGCTCGGCGTGCGCCGCACTGCCCACCACGGCGTCGAGCTCGGTTCCGGGAAGACGCGGGTTCTCGAACAACCCCAACTCGAACTTGAGCGTGAGGATGCGCGCGGCCGCCGCATCGAACGCGTCGTCGGCGAGCATGCCCTCGGCCACCGCGTCCAGTGCTCCTTCGAAGAACGACGGCGTGGTCATGATCATGTCGTTGCCCGCCCGCACGGCTGCCGCGGCCGCGTGCGTGATGTCGGGCTGGATCCGCTGCTCCCACACCATGCGACCGACGTTGTCCCAGTCGGTGATGAGCGTGCCGGTGTAGCCCCACTCACCGCGCAGCACGTCGCTGAGCAGCCAGTCGTTGGTCGTGATCGGCACGCCGTCGGTGGTCTGATAGCCGAGCATGAACGTGCGGCATCCTTCGCGGGCGACGCGCTCGAACGGCGGCAGGAACCACGAGCGCAGCTTGCGCCGTGAGATGTCGGCCTCGCTCGCATCACGCCCGCCCTGCGTCTCGGAATACCCGGCGAAGTGCTTGGCGGTCGCGAGGATCGCGGTCGGATCGTCGAGTCCGTCGCCCTGGTAGCCGCGCACCATCGCCGAGGCCAGCTCGCCGATCAGGAACGGGTCTTCGCCGAAGGTCTCGTCGATGCGACCCCAGCGCAGGTCGCGCGCGATGCACAGCACGGGAGAGAACGTCCAGTGGATGCCGGTCACCGCGACCTCTTCGGCGGTCGCGCGGGCGACGCGCTCGACGAGGTCGGAATCCCACGACGCGGCCATGCCGAGCTGCGTGGGGTAGATCGTCGCTCCCGGCCAGAACGAGTGCCCGTGGATGCAGTCCTCCGCCACCAGCAGCGGGATGCGGAGCCGGGTCTGCGCCGTGAGCTCGTTCGCCCGCAGGATGCGCTCCGGCGAGGTGTGCAGGATCGATCCGGCGTGACGGCGGGCGATGTGGTCGTCGATGTCGTCGCGGGCGTCGAGCTGGAGCATCTGCCCGACCTTCTCCTCCAGCGTCATACGGCTGAGGAGGTCGGCCACGCGTTCGGGGATCGAGAGAGCGGGGTCCTGGTACGGGAGCTGCGTGGTCAGAGTCTGAGAGGTCATCACTTCGTGTTCTGGGTCGAGGTCTTCGAGGAGTCGGCACTGTCGGGTGAGGCCGCCGACGTTACGGGATCGGGAGCCTTCTCGGGCAGGGGCACGCTGCGGACGGCCGTGACGGCGTCGTTCACGTTCAGCCCCTTCTTCTTCATCGCTCTGGCCCGCTCGCCCGCGGAGCGCAGGCGCGGGTTGACGTACTCGTCGATGCCGAAGTTGATGAGCGAGAGGGCGACGCCGATGATCGCGATGCAGAGGCCGGCGGGCACGTACCACCACCACAGACGCGGGAACGCGCCGTTCTGCTGGGCCCAGAACAGGATGGTGCCCCAGTTGAGGTTGCTCACCGGGATCACCCCGATGAACGCCAGCGTGGTGAGACCGAGGATGGCCGCCGTCACGGTCCCGACGAAGCTCGAGGCGATGAGCGCCATCAGGTTCGGCAGCATCTCGACCGTGATGATGCGGCGCAGCGGTTCACCGTTGGCGCGCGCGGCCTGGATGAAGTCGCGGTTGCGCAGCGACATCGTCTGGGCACGCAGCACACGGGCGCCCCAGGCCCATCCCGTGATGCCGAGCACGGCGGCGATCACGATCAGGGGCGGGTTCTCGAACTGGGAGGCGATGATGATGATCAGCGGGATGCCGGGGATCACCAGGAACACGTTGGTCAGCGCCGACAGCGACTCGCTCTTCCAGCCGCGCACGTACCCGGCGATCACACCGATGGTGATCGCGATGATCGTGGCGATGAAGGCGGCGAGGAAGCCGACCACGATGACTCCGCGGGTGCCGTAAATGATCTGGCTCAGCACATCCTCCCCCATGTGCGTCGTGCCCAGCCAGTGCTCCCAGGAGGGGGGCTGGCGCAGGGCGGTGCGGTCCTTCTGCGTCGGACCGTACGGCGAGATCCACGGCGCGAGGATGGCGATGAGCACGAACACCCCGAGGATGATGAGCCCGGCGATCGACTTGGGGTTGCGGAACATCGCGAACGCCTGGGAGAGCTGCGACCAGAACGTCTTGCGCGGCGGGGCGGCGGCGGGCGGGGTGCGCAGCGTGGCGGTCTCCGGCATGCCGGAGACGACGGCCGACCCGTCGGGCGCCGTGCTGTGGGCGGTGGTGGGAACGGTCATGTCAGGACTCCATCTGGCGCGTGCGCGGGTCGAGGTAGGCGTAGACCACATCCGCGAGGATGTTGGCCACGAGCACCGACAGCGTGATCACGAGGAACACGCCCTGCATGAGGGCGAAGTCCTTGGCGTTGGTGGCATCGAGCAGGAGCTTGCCGACGCCCGGATAGCTGAACACCATCTCCATCACGATGGTGCCGCCGACGATGAACCCGATCGACAGCGCGAAGCTCTGCACCTGCGGCAGCACCGCGTTTCGGGCGGCGTAGCCCCAGAGCACCCGCTTGTTGGGCATGCCCTTGGCCTGAGCGACCGTGATGTAGTCGTCGTCGAGCACGGTCAGCATCATGTTGCGCATGCCGAGCACCCAGCCGCCGAGCGAGGCGACCACGATGGTCAGTGCCGGAAGCGTGCCGTGCATGATCACCTGCCCGATGAAGTCGAAGCTCCATTCCGGGGATTGCCCCTTGTCGTAGGCATGCGATGAGGGGAACCACTTCAGGGTGGAGGAGAAGATCGCGATCGCGATGAGGCCCAGCCAGAAGTACGGGATGGTGTTGAAGAACGTCGTCACCGGGATGATCGCGTCGAGCTTGCTGCCGCGCTTCCATCCGACGACAGCTCCGGCGACGGTGCCGATCGTGAACGAGATGATGGTCGCGATGCCGACCAGGCCGAGCGTCCACGGCAGGGCTGACGCGAGCACCTCCGCGACCGGGCGCAGACCGTGCAGCGTCGAGATGCCGAGATCGCCGCGCAGCAGCATCCCCCAGTACTCGATGTACTGCTGCCAGATCGACTTGTCCGTGTCGATACCGAGCAGGATGCGCAGCGACGCCTCGGCCTCGGGGCTCACGCTGCGGTTGCGTGCGAGATACGAGCTGACCGCATCGCCCTTCATGAAGCGCGGCAGGAAGAAGTTGATCGTGATGGCCGCCCAGAGCGTGAACAGGTAGAAGGCCGCGCGACCGGCGAAGAAGCGCCATGGCACGCGCCGTCGTCCGCGTTCTGCCGCGGTCGCGGTGGTGCCCACCTCGAGGGCGTCGCGGGCGACGAGGTCGTCGTCGTCGAGCTGGGGGAACGCGGTGCTCACAGTGCGCCTCCGGTCGATGTTGCCTGTGCGAAGAACTTGTCCGGGTCGGGGGAAGCGGATCGCAGTTCGCGCGTGTACGGGTCCTGCGGGTTGAGGATCACGTCGTCGGCGGCGCCGTACTCCACGACGCGGCCCTGGTTGAGCACCATGATCTCGTCGCTGAAGTGGCGGGCGGTGGCGAGGTCGTGGGTGATGTAGAGCACGCCGAGCCCCTCTTCGCGCTGCAGGTCGGCGAGCAGGTTCAGCACACCGAGGCGGATCGAGACATCGAGCATCGACACGGGCTCGTCGGCGACCAGGAGCGAGGGACGCGAGGCGAGGGCACGCGCGATGGCCACCCGCTGCCGCTGGCCGCCCGACAGCTCGTGCGGGCGGCGGTCGATCACGGCGTCCGCATCCAGGCGCACGCGGTCGAGGAGTCGGCGCACCTCGGCCTCCGTCTCCCGCTTCGGCACGACGTCGTCGAGGCGGATCGGACGCTCCAGGTGGTAGCGGATCGAGTGGTACGGGTTGAGCGAGGCGAACGGGTCCTGGAACACCATGCGCAGCTGCTGCCGGTACTTCCGCAGACCCCTGCCTCGCCGAGGGATGGGTGCGCCGTCGAGCAGCACTTCTCCGGTGGTCGGGGTCTCGAGCTGGGTGAGGATCTTCGCGATCGTGGACTTGCCGCTTCCGGACTGGCCGACCAGCCCGATCGTCTGCCCGGAGGTCAGGGTGAAGCTCACATCGTCGAGGGCTTTGATCTGGCCGGCGCCGCGGACGTTGTAGGCCTTCGTGACGCTTCGGAATTCGAGGGTGGTCATCGCACCAGCACCCCTCTCTCCCCGGTGAGTCGGGGGAACGACGACAGCAGCGTCTTCGTGTATTCGTGCGCGGGCTGCGTCCAGATGCGCTCCGCGGTCGCGAGTTCGATGATCTCGCCCTCGCGCATGATCGCGATCCGGTCGCTGATCTCCAAGAGGAGAGGAAGGTCGTGGGTGATGAAGATCACCGAGAAGCCGAACTCGTGCCGCAGCTGCGAGATCTGCTTGAGGATCTCCCGCTGCACCAGCACGTCGAGGGCGGTCGTGGGTTCGTCCATGACCATCAGCTGCGGGCGCAGGGCGAGGGCCATCGCGATCATCACGCGCTGGCGCATGCCGCCGGAGAGCTCGTGCGGGAAGGAGCGCATGCGCTGGCGTCCGACCTTGACGATCTCCAGCAGCTCCTCGGACTCGGCACGCCGCTGCGCGCGGTTCATGTCGGGACGGTGGACCTCGAAGACGTCCTCCAGCTGCGACCCGATCGTCGCCACCGGATTGAGGGCGTTCATCGCCCCCTGGAACACCATCGACACCTTGTCCCAGCGGAACCGCTGCATCGCGTCGACATCGAGAGCGTTGATGTCGATGTCGACGCCGGTGACGTCATGGAAGGTCACGCTGCCGCCGGTGATGACGGCCGGTGCACGCAGCAGGCGCTGCACGCCGTAGGCGAGGGTGGTCTTTCCGCATCCGCTCTCCCCGGCGAGGCCGAGGATCTCGCCGCGCTGCAGTTCGAGGGTGACGTTCTTCACCGCCTCGACGGGGGGATCGACGTCGTACACGACCGAGAAGTCGCGCACGCTGAGCAGGGGTTCTGGCATGGGGTGTCCTTCGTCGATCTGATCGGGGAGCCCGCACCGCCCTCGGCGCGGGCTCCCCTGCAGGATGGTGCCTACTCGGCGGGCTTCAGCTTCGTGAGGATCTGCACGATGTTCTGCTGCGTCGGGTCGGCCGACGCGTACGGGTCCTCGTCCGAGGGCCACCCGACGTAGTTGCGGGTGTTGAACTCACCCAGCAGCGGGTGCGCGCCCAGCGGGATGGCCGGCACCTGCTCGGAGAAGATCGTCTGCAGCGTGTCGAGGGCCGTCGTGCGCTCTTCGTCCGACGAGGCGTTGGCGTAGGTGTTCAGCGCCGCCGTCGCCACCGGGTCGTCGAAGCGACCGAAGTTGAAGCCGGCCTTGCCCTCGGGCGAGATCCAGCGCGGATCCATGGTCGAGGTGTAGAGGCCGTACGCCGTGCCGCTGTCCTCGAGCCAGTGGATGATCGCCGAGAACGTGCCGTTGTCGCGGGGGTCGGCCCAGCCGCCCCAATCCGGCATGTCGATCTTGACCTCGGCGCCGATGGCCTCGGTGACGTCTTCGGCGATCAGCTCCTGCGCGGTGTTCCAGTCGCTCCATCCGGAGGGGACCGAGAGCGTGAACGACACAGGCTCGCCGTCGGGGTCGATCAGCGCGTCGTCCTTCCAGGTGTAGCCGGCGGTGGTGAGCAGATCGCGCGCCTTCTCGGCGTCCACCGCGTACTCCTTGTCCGTGAACTCGGGCTGGATCTCGTCGTCGAGGATCGAGGAGAGGCCTGTGACCGACCAGACGGGCTCGCTCGCGCCTTCACGCGCGATGTCGACGTAGGCGTCGCGGTCGATCACCCAGGCGAGAGCCTGACGGAATGCGGGGTCGTCGAACGGCTTCTGCTGGAGGTTCATGAACAGCGTCGCGGAACCGGTGGTCGGCGCTGCCCAGAACTTGTTGTGCTCGGGGTCGGCCGAGAGGAACTGCTCCTCGATCTGCGGAATGAACGCCTGAGCCCAGTCGGCGTCGCCGTTGGCGAGTGCCGTGGTGAGCGCGGTGTTGTCGCCGTAGGAGACGTAGTGCAGCTCGGGCACCGCGAGGTCACCGCCCCAGTAGTCGTCGCGGGCTTCGAGGGTGACCGACTCCGTCGACCAGTTCGAGAGCACGTAGGGGCCGGTGCCGACGAGGTCGTCGCCCTTGACGGGGTTCGTGGCCGGGTCGTCGAGGTTCTCCCAGATGTGCTTCGGGACGATCGGCACGTGCAGCACGCGGGCCTGGTTGACGTACTTCGACTCGGCGAAGGTCAGCACGACCGCGTCGCCCTCGACCACGGCGCCCTCGAACTGCAGGCCGGCCGTGTCCAGAGCCGGGGTGGAGACGAGCTCGTATGAGAAGACGATGTCGTCGGCGGTGAAGGGCGTGCCGTCACTCCAGGTGACGTCCTTGCGAGGGACGACCGTGAGAACGGTGTAGTCGTCGTTCCACTCGATGCTCTCGGCGAGCCACGGGGTCACGCCGCGGTCGCCGGTCTGGTTCACGAGGCCGAGGGTCTCGAAGATCACCTTGCCGTAGCCGTACTTCGACGCGGAGGAATCACCGACGAAGGGGTTGTTCGACTCGGTGGTGATCGCGCCGTCTGGCTTGGCGATGGTGAGGGATGCGGAGCCGGCACCCTCGTCGGATCCACCGCCTGTCGAGCAACCGGCGAGGGCCGATACGCCGAGGGCGGTGATCGCGGTCACGGCGATCAGAGACTTTCTGAGCTTCATTGCTTCTCCTAGGGGCACGGGTCTTTGTGCGGCGTCGCCGGAGGACGGGGAGTCCGCCGACTGTCGTGATTTGCTTACTGTCGAGAAAGTAAGCTTCCGTGAGGTTACCGAGTAGTAAGTTTGATCGCAAGCACAATCCGACGATGGAGAGGAGGCCGCGGTGTCAGACAGCGACCAGACCGTGCGCGTGCGCCCGGCGACCCTCGCGAAGCGCGAGCAGATCCTCAAGGCGGCCGTGGAGATCTTCGGCAACAAGGGGTCGACCAACGGCACCCTGGCCGATGTGGCTGAGCAGGTCGGCATCACGCATGCGGGCGTCCTCCACCACTTCGGCTCGAAGCAGAAGCTGCTGCTCGAGGTGCTCGCCTACCGCGACCAGGCCGACGTCGCGGAGCTCGCGGAGAAGCACATCCCCGGCGGACCCGAGCTGTTCCTGCACCTGGTGCGCACGGCATTCGCGAACGAGAAACGGCCCGGCATCGTGCAGGCGTACACGGTGCTCTCCGCCGAGTCCGTGACCGACGACCACCCCGCCAGGGACTACTTCGAGGAGCGGTACACGACCCTGCGTCGAGAAGTCACCGCCGCATTCCACGAGCTGTGCGCCCAGGAGGGCGTGCGCGATCCGGACACCATCGCCGCAGCCTCCGCCGCGATCCTCGCGGTGATGGACGGCCTGCAGCTGCAGTGGCTCCTGCACCCCGGGACCGTCGAGCTCGGGGAGACGAGCGAGTTCGCGATCCAGGCGATCGTGAACGCCGTGCTGCGCCCGGGGCCGCAACTGCCGACCTACGTGCACCCCGCCTGATCCGTCGATCGCGCACCCTCGGCACGAGCCGCTCGCAGGGCTAGGCTCGGGCCATGACGATCGATCTCGAAGCGCTCTACATCGACCTGCACCAGCACCCCGAGCTCTCGTTCCAGGAGACGCGCACCGCCGGCATCGCCGCCCAGCATCTGCGCGACCTTGGCCTCGAGGTCGAAGAGGGCGTCGGAGTCACCGGCGTCGTCGGCGTGCTGCGAAACGGCGAAGGTCCGGTCGTGTGGGTTCGAGCCGACATGGACGCGCTCCCGGTCGAGGAGCAGACCGGCCTGTCGTACGCGAGCACCGCCAAGGGCATCGACCCGGCGGGCACGACCGTTCCCGTCATGCACGCCTGCGGTCACGACATGCACGTCACCGCCATGATCGGCGCGGTCGAGAAGCTCGTCTCCGAGCGCTCCGACTGGTCGGGAACCCTCGTCGTGCTGATCCAGCCCGCCGAGGAGTACGGCGCCGGGGCGCGCGCGATGCTGGACGACGGCATCCTCGACCGTTATCCGAAGCCCGACGTGGTGCTCGGCCAGCACGTCACGCCGCTTCCCGCCGGCGTGATCGGCGTGCGCAGCGGCACGCAGATGGCGGCCTCCGACGGGCTCACCGTCACCCTGCACGGGCGCGGCGGACACGGCTCGCGCCCGCACGCCACGATCGACCCCGTCGTGATGGCGGCAGCCACCGTGATGCGGCTGCAGACCATCGCCTCCCGCGAGATCGATCCGCAGGGCGTCGCGGTCGTGACGGTCGGCTCGATCCACGCCGGCCTCAAGAACAACATCATCCCCGCCGAGGCGAAGCTCGAACTGAGCCTGCGCTACCCGAACGAGGAGACGCGCGAGAAGGTGCTCGCGAGCGTGGAGCGCATCGTGCGGGCCGAGGCCACGGCCTCGGGCGCCGAGCGCGAACCCGAGATCCGCACCGATCACACGCTGCCGGCCACGATCAACGACGAGCACGCCACCGCACGCGTCACCGCAGCGCTGCAGCGCGCGCTGGGCGAGGCGGCCGTCATCGACCCCGGCATGTTCACCGGCAGCGAGGACGTCTCATGGTTCGCCCGCGACGCCGGAGTGCCTCTCGTGTTCTGGTTCTGGGGCGGCATCGACCCCACGCGGTTCGCCGAGGCGGTCGCCGCCGGTCGCCTGGGAGAGGACATCCCCACCAACCACTCGCCGTTCTTCGCGCCGGAGATCCACCCGACGATCGAGGTCGGCGTGACCGCCCTCTCGGCCGCGGCCCGGGAGTTCCTCGCCTAGAGGCGGAAGAGAATCGATCTACAGCTCGTCGAGGTACTGAGCTCGGGCCTTCATCGCGTGGATGATCAGCTCGTAACTGTCGTCGTAGATCAGCACGACGAGCTCGAGGAGGCGGCCTGAAGGGTCGGCGGCGATCATAGGCCAGCGGCGCGGGTCGTCTTCGTCGTCGAGCGGGCGCGAGTGCAGGACATGCTCGACGGCATAAAGCACGGAAGAGTCGTCGAGCTGGTCCGCCGGTAGTGTTTGCGGGCTGATCGGTGCAGGTCAGGCAACGTGCGCCCACTCGCGCACTGCGGCGCGAATCGCCTCAGAACGCGTGGCGATACCCTCGGCATCAGCGCGCGCTGTCAGCGCTGCGATCGTGGTCGCATCGAGCCGCACAGGGATCACCGCGCCGGGGCCATCGCCCACCGTCGGTCGACCTCGACGCGGTTTCGGGAGTTTCGACAAGTCGTAGCCGGCCTCGGCCTCGTCCGCCCACGCCTGAATCTGCTCGTCAGTGACGGGCTTTCCGTTCACCAGGTGCTCACTCATGCACTTACTGTATACGAAAATCACGGAATTGTGTATACGAAAATAAAGCCCCTCGTTGCCGGCTGCCGCGCTCACGCGGCGGCGTGCAGTTTCCGCAGGAAGACGTGCAGGCCGAGGGCGTCTCTCCTGCTCGGCTGTTCAACAGAAAGATGGCGGTGCAGCAGGTCGGCGACCTCTCCCGGAATCGGGTCGATCGCGTGGGCCTTCTTCACGTCTTGGGAGCCGAATCCGGCCAAGAGCGTCACGGACTCGCCGCCCGTGCCCCTCACCTCGACGCGGGCGTAGTCCGTGTCGAGGCGGATCAGCACACGAGCGATGGAGGCCCAGGGGAGCGCTCGCTCCACCCCGGCACCCATGATCCGGATCCCCCCGTCATCCCACTCGATGACGTAGCGCTTCCTTCGCCAGGCGAAGATCCACAACAGGGCGAGCACGATGACGACAGCCACGCCACCGGCGACCGCGACGACACCGGACCTGCCGAGGATGGAATCGGTCTCGAGGGAGATCGCGATCAACGCCGCCGTGGCAGCGGACCCTCCCACAGCCACGCAGCCGACGATGATCGCCACGAGCTGGCGCATGGAGACTCGCGTCGCCCGGATCGTCAGGCGGTACCCGTCACGCCCCTGCCCGATCGGCTCCCACATCCGTGCACCCCCTGTTCCGTCGATACGTCGGCTGCTCGAGGATCGTGTTGTCCCAGACCCACGTCGCCCGCCCCTGCGGCCGGGCCGCTGAGAGGTACAGCCGCTGACCGCCGACGTATCTCCGGTTCGACGGAGCCTCCGGGTCCGGGTCATGGTTCCCCGGGAATCGAGCGTTGCCTCGGGGGACGCTGACCTCGAAGGGCGCGTGGACCCAGACCGTCGCGTCCCACACCTTCGCAAGCTCGGGACGCTGGAGGAAGATCCCGTCGACGAGCACGACCCCCGCCGGAGGAACGGCTATCGGAGCGGGGTTGACAGCTTCGTCGCGATCGACGTCCCAGACGCCCGGTGTGATCGAGCCGTGCACACGCAGGCCGTCGACCACGCACGCGTGGAAGGCATCGTATCTGTACGAACCGGAGTAGAACCCTTCTGGACCTGCACCCGCGGCGACGCGCTCCGCCTTCGGGCGGTGGAATCCGTCGATGCTCACACGGACGACAGGTCTGCTCGCACGCCGCCGCGCGTGATCCACGAGTTCGCGGGAGAGGTGCGATTTGCCTGCCCCATCGAAGCCGTCCAGGGCCACCAGGATGCGATTCTCAGGACGAAGGCTCTCGATCTCAGCCCACAGCTGCGTCAGCACGGCCGCGCGCGAGTCGGCGATGCGCACGCCGGCTCAGCCGCCGATCGCGTTCATGCCGCGCGCCGGTTGCAGGAACGAGGGGTCGTTGATCGCGTGGCCCGGGAGCTTGCCGTGCACGCAGGAACGCAGCATCGCGGCGATCCCCCCGGCACGCGCGCCCGGTACGGCGTCGGCGCCGCGAAGCACGTCGACCAGGTCGTACTCGACGTTCGAGAACAGACAGTTGCGCAGCTGACCGTCGGCGGTCAGGCGCAGACGGTCGCAGGCGCCGCAGAACGGGGCGGTGACCGAGGCGATCACACCCACCTCGTGCGGTCCGCCGTCGATACGCCATTTCTCGGCCGGCGCGCCCCCACGACCCTCGACCGGGTCGAGACGCCAACGCTCGCCCAGGGATGCGAGGATCTCCTCGCGCGTGACCATCGAGGCCCGGTCCCAGGTGTGTCCGGCATCCAGCGGCATCTGCTCGATGAAGCGCAGCTGCGCGCCCATCCTCATCGCGAACTCCACGAGGTCGACCAGCTCGTCGTCGTTGACGCCGCGCATGGCGACCGCGTTCAGCTTGAGAGGGCGGAGGGACGAGGCCGCGGCCGCGGCGATGCCCTCGAACACGTCGTCTAGTCGGTCGCGCCGGGTGAGATCGGCGAAGCGCTGACGGTCGACCGTGTCGATGCTGATGTTGAGGCGCGTGAGTCCGGCATCGATCAGGTCGGGGAGCTTCGGGGCGAGGCTGATGCCGTTGGTGGTCATCGCGACCTCGACGGGGCCGTCCTCCCCCTCGATGCGGGCGATGCGCCGCACGACCTCGACGATGTCGCCTCGCAGCAGCGGCTCGCCGCCGGTGAGGCGGAACGTGCGGATGCCGAGAGCGGCGGCCACCTCGGCGACCTCGACGATCTCGTCGGTGGAGAGGATGCTCGTGCGGGCGAGCCATTCGTTGCCCTGCTCGGGCATGCAGTAGGTGCAGCGCAGCGAGCAGCGGTCGGTGAGCGAGATGCGCAGATCACGATGCACACGGCCATGCGTGTCGACGAGACCGCCACCGGGGGCCTCGTGGCCGGCCGCCTGCGGCGCCGATGCGGCGTGCGGCGGGCGCACACCGATCACGACCGGTACGGCCGTCATGGCGCTCCCCCGCTCCCCGTCATCGT
This sequence comes from Microbacterium sp. DWRC1-3, assembly GCF_049896645.1. Classification (NCBI taxonomy): domain Bacteria; kingdom Bacillati; phylum Actinomycetota; class Actinomycetes; order Micrococcales; family Microbacteriaceae; genus Microbacterium; species Microbacterium sp. DWRC1-3. Next base: position 141,943 of record NZ_JAFCUS010000002.1, on the reverse strand, counting down.
TCGAGACTAACCCGCCGAGACTCGGTCGGGGCCGCCTCGGCGACGGCGAGCGGGAGATTGTCAGCGTTTCGACGGCCTCCGCGGGGCTGCTCAGACCACGGATACGAAGCGCACGCGCTCGGGGTCTATCCGCAGGCGGACCTGATCCCCCGGCGCGAGCCCGTCCGCTTCGGCGAGCGAGACGTCGACCGCGCACGCCCGGGTCTGCACCCGCACCCCGGCGAGCGTGGATTCGAGTCGTGTGACCTCGGTCTCCCAGGCATCCGATTCCGCATCACCGACGACCTGCACATGCTCGGGACGGAACACTGCGGCGAGCGGCGAGCCCACGACCGCGGCGAGCGCGAGCGAGGCGGCATCCGTGCTCGCGAGACGCCGGTGACCGCTGCGCCACCCGCCGTCCGCCGCGACGCCCACCAGCCGATTGACGCCCGCGATCGAGGCGACGAAGTCCGAGGCGGGCGCCGACAGCACGTCGCGCACGGGTCCGGTCTGCGTGACACGCCCCGACTCGATGACCACGAGACGGTCAGCCAGCGCGACGGCGTCCGCGGCGTCGTGCGTGACCGCGATCGTGGTGATCCCGGTGAGCTGATCGCGCAGCATCTGTCGGATGTCGCCCGCCGTCGCCGGATCGAGCGCCACCAGCGGTTCGTCGAGCAGCACCGCGCGCGGAGATGCGGCGAGCGCTCTGGCGACCGCGACGCGCTGCCCTTCGCCGCCGGAGAGCTCGCGCGGCATGCGATCCCCCGCGCCGGGGAGTCCGACGCGTGCAAGCCACTCATCGGCCGAGTCGCGCGCGGTGCGGGCGTCCTCTCCTGCCGCGCGAGGGCCGAAGGCGACGTTCTCGCGCACCGACAGGTGAGGGAACAGCCGCGCATCCTGGCCGAGCAGCACGATGCCCCGGTTCATGGGTGCGGTCCGCACGCGCGGAGCGGCGACGCGGTCGACCACGCGTCCGTCGACCTCGATCTCCCCTGCAGTCAGCGGCTCGAGCCCTGCGAGCGCCTGCAGGAGGGTCGATTTGCCCGCACCACTGGGCCCCATGATGGCGACGGTCTCACCGACCGCGACCTGCACCGCGACCTCGACGGCGAAGTGCTCGCGTTCGACGATCACCTGTGCCCGCAGCCCCGGCGCTGCGCCGGCGTGGTGCTCCGACGGACTCATCGTGTCACCCCCGGTCGCCACCCGCGCACCAGCAGCAGTACGACGATCGCGGTGGCGAGCAGCAGCAGCGCGAGGGCGACCGCCGTGCCCTGCGACACTCCCGCTCCGTTGAACGCCGTGTAGATCGCCAGCGGCATGGTCTGCGTGACCCCAGGCCGATTTCCGGCGAACAGCGCCGTCGCCCCGAACTCGCCGATGGCCCGCGCGAAGCACAGCACGACGCCGGCGACGATGCCCGGAGCCGCGAGCGGCAGGGTGATGCGGCGCAGGATCGTCCATCGGCCGGCTCCGAGCGCCGCCGCCGTGCGTTCGTAGTCCACACCCGAGGTGCGTACGGCACCCTCCACGGCCAGCACCAGGAACGGCAGCGCGACGAACGTCTGCGCCAGCACCACCGCCGGGGTGCTGAAGGACAGACCGAGTCCGCCGAGCCACCCTGCACGCCCGAACAGGTACAGCAGCGCGACACCGCCCACCATCGGCGGCAGCACCAGTGGCACCGTGACGACGGCGCGCAGCACCGCTGCCAGTCGAGGGCCGGAGCGGGCGATGTACAGCGCGAGTGGCACGCCCACGATGATGCACACGACGGTGGCCACGAGGCCGGTGCCGAGCGAGAGCAGGAGTGCCGAGAGCGCAGCCTGCGATGTCACATCCGCAAGGAAGGTCGACCACTGCACCCGCGCGACGAGAGCGGTGAGCGGCAGGACCAGGAAGAGCAGTCCGACGAGGGCGGGAACTGCGAGAGCGCGCGGAGCGTATCCGTGCGCAGGTGCCGCGCTCACGGGGCTCCGAAGCCGAAGTCCGCCAGGATCCTCTGACCCTCCGCCGACAGCACGAAGGCCACGAACGCCTCGGCCGCCTCGACGTTCGGCGCGTCGGAGAGCGCGGTGATCGGGTAGTGGTTGACGACCTCGTCGGCGCCGTCGGGCACGATCACCTCGACATCGTCACGACCGATCACGTCGGTGGCGTACACGAGTCCGGCGTCGGCTTCGGAGGCGGCGACCTTCGTGAGCACGGCCGTCACGTTCTGCTCGAGACTCGCGGCGTCGACCGTCACGCCCGCCGTGGAGAGCAGCTTCGCGGAGGCCGCACCGCAGGGCACCTCCGGCGCGCACAGCACCGTGGTCACGTCGGCCAGATCGGCCAGTGCCCCGACCCCGCCCGGGTTGCCGGTCGGCACGGCGATCACGAGGGTGTTGGAGGCGAACAACGCAGGATCCACCGCAGCATCGGCCGCCTTGTCCATGTTGGCCTCGTCGGCGGATGCGAACACGTCGGCCGGCGCGCCTTCGAGGATCTGCGTGACCAGGGTCGACGAGCCGTCGTACACAGGGCTGAACCGCACGCCCGGGTTCTCGGCGGTGAAGGCCTCTCCGATCGCGTCGAAGGCCCCGCTGAGGGAGGCGGCGGCGTAGACCGTGAGGTCTCCGCTCAGGCCGCCCTCCGCCGTCGTCGGTGTGGCCGTGCTCCCGTCGGCGGTCGCACAGCCCGTGAGGGCGAGCGCGACGGCGGCGAGGACGGCGACGGCGGAACGGCGGAACGTGCGGTTCATGTCAGCCCTTCGGGACCTCGACGACGACCTGGGTCGCCTTGACGGATGCGGTGGCGAGCGAACCGACCTCGAGCTGGAGTTCGCGCACCGCTTCGGACGAGATCAGCGAGACGACCCGATGCGGTCCGGATTGGATGTCGATCTGTGCCATCAACCCGTCGACCTGCACCCGGGTGACGATGCCGACGAAGCGATTGCGGGCACTGGAGAGCACGTCTCCGGCCTTCTTCGCCTCGTCCGCGAGGGCGACGGCTCGCGCCGCGACGGCATCCCCGGGGATCTCGGCCGGAACCGCATCGGTGACCGGCAGCAGCCCCTGCTCGATCCATCGACGGACCGTGTCGTCGCTCACCCCGAGCAGCTGCGCGGCACGGGCGATCCGGTAGGTCTGCATGAAGAGAATCTACCGCAGATACGGAGATATCTACTGATAATCTCCGTTCCTGCGACGACGCGGCCGAACACCCCACCCTCAAGCGCCGCGATCCCCGTGTCCCCCGAATGGCCGATACCGCGTGCGTCGGATGTCCGACATGATGACTATCACCATGACGGCACCGAATCCACCGGCGGACGACCTGTCCGACTTCGCCGAGCTGATGACGCACGAGCAGGAGTTCCTCTCCCCTCGTGATCTCGTCGATCCGGTAGTCCGCCGAAGGCGCAGGCGCCGCGGTCTCATCATCACGGCGGTCTGCGTCGTCCTGTTGCTGGCCGCGACCGGCGGTTACGTCGGGTGGGCTCTCACCGCTCCCGTCGGTGCGCCCACTATGACCACACAGACACCGCAGGCCCCGACCGTCGATGCGGCGGCGGTCGCCACGCCCCCGGTCGGCGCATCGGCGATCAGCGTCTCCGGCGCGGACGCCTACCTGGGCGAGTCGGCGAGTGGAATCTGGACGTCGAGCGGCACCGGCGAGCCGCTCCCCATCGCGAGCATCACGAAGCTCATCACCGCGTTGGTCATCCTCGAGGCCTCCCCGCTCGCCTCCGCAGAAGACCCCGGACCGACGATCACGTTCGACAAATCCGATCACGACCTCTACGACAGGTACTACGTGATGGGGGCGACCATCGCCCCCATGCCCACCGGCACCTCGATGTCGCTGCGCGATGCCCTGGCCGCCATGCTGATCCCCTCGGCGAGCAACTACGCCGAGGCGCTGTCATCCCGGATCTTCGGATCGCAGAGCGCGTTCCTCGGCGCGACGCGCGACTGGCTCGCCGCCCATGGGCTGACGGGCACGACGATCACCGAGCCCACGGGGATCAGCCCCCGCAACACGAGCACGCCCGCCGACCTCCTGGCGATCGGGAAGCTCGCCGCCGCGAATCCGGTGATCGCTCAGATCGTCGCGACCCCATCGATCTCACTCCCCGGCGCCGGCCCGCTCAACAACACCAACGGACTTCTCGGAACCAGCGGCATCACGGGGTTGAAGACCGGCAGCCTCGGCGAGGGCACCTACAGCCTGCTGTACACCGCGACCCTCGTCGTGGGCACCACCGACCCTCTCGCGGTGACCGGTGTCGTGCTCGGAGGACCCTCGCGCGAGTCGGTGAACGCCAGCGTGATCGCCACTCTGGACAGCGTCCGCGCCGGTTTCCACCAGGTGCCGGTCGCGACCTCAGGACAGGAGATCGGCACGATCTCGACGCCGTGGGGCGACACCGCGCGACTGGTCATCGGAGAGGCGGCATCGATCTTCACCTGGTCGGACACGCCGATCACCGTGACGATGGACATCGAGACTCCGCCGACCTATCGGGACGGCTCGGTCGTGGGGAGCGTCACCTGGACCGCGGGCCCGAACACCGTCACCGCCCGGGTCCAGATCAAAGGCAGCATCGACTCGCCGTCCGAGTGGTGGCGACTCACCCACCCGTCCGAGCTCGGCTCGATGACGGATGCCGCGCGCTGAGGCGACACGGGCGATCCGATCGACCGTCGTCAGAGCACCCGCGTTCTGCCCTATCCTGACCGCGTAGGTCTTCGGAAGGAACACCATGGCGGATGCTGTCGTTCTCGTATCGGGCGGTGCTGCAGTGACACCGTTCACGGATCCCGACCGCGCCAGCGGGTCGGGCCTCGCCGCCGGCAACACGCTCACCGCCCTTCGCGCTCATCTTCTCGAGCGTGGCGCTGCGGTCTTCACCGCACCCGCCCGCATCGGAGACGGCGAGGTCAGGGAAGACGCCGGGTGGCAGGGTTTCGCTGATGCGCCCGTCGTGCTGCCCGCAGAGATGACCGTCAACGCGGTCGGCGGGATCGACGAGGGCGGTGCCCGCTTGGCCGCATTCCTGCGGTGGCTCGGCGAGGAACACGGCTTCACCGACGTCGACCTCGTCGCGCACTCGATGGGCGGGCTGTTCTCCCGCGCGGCGATCCGCCATCTGCAGGGGGCCGGACCGTCGGTGCATCGACTCCTCACCCTCGGGACCCCGTGGGAGGGTTCGCTGCTCGGCGATGTGCTCACCGGCGAGATCTCCGCGAACGACGCCGCCGGCGACGAGGGGACCGCCCAGATCCTGGAGAGATCGCGCAGCTACGCCGCCGAGAACTCGCAGGGCGCTGCCGACCAGGTCTCGCGCCGGTTCCTTCGGGAGTGGAATGCGACGCAGGTCGGAGTGCTCGACACGATCACCGTCACCGCGATCGGCGCCGGGCACTTCCACGCGGCATCCGAACCGCTCCAGCTGTGGCCGCACGACGGGCTCGTGTCGCAGCGGAGCGCTCGGGCGGACGACGTGCCGAGCGAGGTCCTCCCCCGCGCTGTCCGTCACAGCTTCGACGACGACGTGCACAGCATCTTCTTCGCCGACGCCTTCGGCCTGCCGTGGGAGCGGGCGCTCACCTGGGATCCTGAGGTGTTCGCGGTCGTCGACGATGCGCTCCAGGCCAGAACCGGGGGCATACGCTGAACCCATGCAGCCCCTCGTCGCCCCCGTCGCCGCGCTGGACCCCGAAGAACTCGTCCGCACGGCCCGGCACGCGGTGCTCTCCGGCATCGGCGAAGAAGGTCAGCGCCGCCTCAACGCCGCGCATGTCACGATCATCGGCGCGGGAGGACTCGGCTCCCCTGTGCTGCTCGCCCTGGCCGCCGCGGGAATCGGCACCATCACGGTGATCGACGACGACATCGTCGAGCTCACCAACCTGCAGCGCCAGCTGGCGCACCGGGTGGAGGACATCGGAGCGTTGAAGACCGCATCCGCCGCGCGCGCCATCACCGCCCTCGCTCCGCAGACCGTGGTGACCCAGGTGCCCGAACGCCTCGACGCTGTCAACGCCGAACGCCTGCTCGCCGGCGCCGATGTGGTGGTCGACACGAGCGATTCGTTCTCGACCCGCCGCGATGTGGCCGCAGCGGCCGAAGCGCTCGGGCTCCCCCTCGTGTGGGGTGCCGTGCAGGAGTGGCATGCGCAGGCCACGGTGTTCTGGTCGGACCCGCCGGAGGGGGAGCCGGTGGTGCTCGCCGACCTCTTCCCTCTGGGCACCGAGGGCGAGCCGCCCAGCTGCGCTCAGGTCGGTGTTCTCGGAGCCCTGTGTGTGCAGGTCGGCGGGCTGCTGGCGGGCGAGGTGATCAAGCTCCTGAGCGGTGCCGGCGAACCGCTGCTCGGTCGGCTCGCGGTGATCGATGCGCTCACCTCCCGCCAGCACGAGATACCGATCCGTCCGGCGTCCACGGCGACGAGGGCGGTGCGCGCATGACCGGCCGCCGCACGGTCGAGGAGCAGCTCGCCCGTGTGCTCGATGCCGTCCGCCTGATCGAGAGCGAGGCGCGTCCGGTGGCTGATGCCGCAGGACGCACCCTCGCCGCTCCCGCAGCCGCCGCCCACGACATCCCCCTGTTCGACAACTCCGCGATGGACGGCTTCGCCGTGCGCGGCGGCGATGTCGCTGAGGCCTCCGAGGAGAACCCGGTCACTCTGCGCGTGGTCGCCGACCTCCCCGCGGGCGTCGACCTCGACCCCCCGCTCGGCGTGGGCGAAGCCGCCCGCATCATGACCGGATCCCCCACCCCCACCGACGCCGACGTGATCGTGCCGTTCGAGGACACGGCCGGTGGCCTCGCCGACTCGCTCGACGAGGTGAGGGTGTTGCGCGCTCCGGCGAAGCCAGGGGTGTTCGTGCGCCGACGCGGGGCCGACCTGCACGCAGGCGACGAGGTCGTGCACGCCGGCGAGCGCCTGGGTCCTTTCCAGCTGGCCGCCGCGGTCGCCGCCGGGGTCGCCGAGGTCTCGGTGACGCGAGCTCCGCGCGTGGCGGTGGTGTCGACCGGGAGCGAACTGCTCGCACCGGGGGAATCCCCCACCCGCGGGCGCATCCCCGACTCCAACGGACCGCTGCTCGAACAACTGGTCTCCGAGGCCGATGCCGAGGTGGTGCTGGTCGCGCGCGTTCCGGACGAGGCGGGCGCCGTCAGGGCGGTGACCGCCGAAGCCCTCGCCCTCGGCGCCGATGTGATCGTGTTCACCGGCGGGGTGAGCGCGGGGGCCTACGAGCCCGTGCGCGGGGCCTTCGACGGCGGCGGACAGGTCGAGTTCAGCGCGGTCGCCATGCAGCCCGGCAAGCCGCAGGCCTTCGGAGTGCTCGATGACGGGTGCCTGGTGTTCGGCCTGCCGGGGAACCCCGTGAGCGTGGCGGTGTCGTTCGAGGTGTTCGTGCGCCCCGCCCTGCTCGCGATGCAGGGGCGTGCCCTGATCCACCGCCCTCGTGCGCCGTTCACCGCCGACGCATCGTGGACGCCGCCCCCGGGACGTCGCCAGTACCTGCCGGCCGTGGTCGACCTCGCCGCGCGCACGGTGCGTCCTGCGACCGCCGGCGGATCTGGATCCCATCTCGCCGGCGGACTCGCACGTGCGCACGCGTTCGCGATCGTGCCGGCAGAGGTCGAGACCGTCGCCGTGGGCGATGTGATCGATGTCATGCTGGTCGGATGAGCTTTCCCCACCTTGACGCCGGCGGCCGCGCGCACATGGTCGATGTGACCGCGAAGCAGCCGACCGTCCGCACCGCGACCGCCCGCGGTTTCGTGCGCTGCAGCACCGACGTGATCGCCGCCCTCCGCGACGGCACCGTACCGAAGGGCGACGTGCTCGCCGTGGCGCGCATCGCCGGTATCCAGGCGGCCAAGTCCACGCCTTCGCTGCTGCCGCTCGCGCACGTGATCGGGGTGCACCGCGCGAGCGTCGAGCTCGACATCGTCGACGACGGCGTTCGCATCGAGGCGACCGTGGGCACCGCAGATCGCACCGGGGTGGAGATGGAGGCTCTCACCGCCGTCTCGGTCACCGCTCTGGCGGTCGTCGACATGATCAAGGGCGTCGACCGCGCGGTCGTGATCGAAGACGTGCGCATCGTGGCGAAGTCGGGTGGGCGCTCGGGCGACTGGGTGCGCCCCGGAGAAGCCGCCCCCGGAGAAGCCCGATGACGCGGGTGCGCTACTTCGCCGCCGCCGCAGAGGCCGCGGGGACGGGCGAGGAGGAGCGCGGCGAACGTTCCCTCCTGGCTCTGCGGACCGCCGTCGTGGCTGAGCATCCGGCTCTCGCCGACATCCTGCCGCGCTGCGCGGTGCTCGTCGACGGGGTGCGCACCGACGGCGACATCGCCCTCGACGACGCCGAGCTCATCGACGTGCTCCCGCCCTTCGCGGGCGGCTGACAGCGCACCACGTGCATGACCGCCGGCCAGCTGCATGATCGCCGGCCGGCGTTTCCTCCTGCATACGGCAAAACCTCATGCAGGTGACGCGTCGAGAACGGCGATGGTGCGCGGGGATCAGCCGCCGATGCCCTTCCACGACGACGACCCGTCGACCTCGAGCTGACGCTTCCACACCGGCAGGTCTGCCTTGATCGCCTCGATGACGGCCCGGCACACCTCGAACGCCTCGGCGCGGTGCTCGGAGGCGACCGCGATCACGACGGCCGCATCGCCGACGTCGAGGTGTCCGATGCGATGGCTCACGGCCACCACGGTTGGGGCCTCCGCTCCGGCACCGGCCTCCTGGGCGATCCTTCGCAGTGCCGCCTCCGCATCGGGGTGAGCGCTGTACTCCAGTCCGACCACGGGCGTCTCGGCGTCCGGGTCGTTGTCGCGAACGCGACCGACGAAGGTCGTCACCGCTCCCAGCCGGGGATCTTCGACCGCCGCCAGGTGTGCATCCAGATCGAGTCGCGCTTCCGATACCGCTGCGATTCGCACGTCGTTCATGAGTGGTCTCCGCCCTCCACTTGATCCAGGATGTGCGCGGCGACGCCGAGCACCACGGGTACGCCGGAGGCGACAGCGCGGGTCGAGCCGGGCAGGTTCACCACGAGCATGCCCGCCGGGTCGACGATGCCGGCGAGCCCGCGCGACAGCACGGACAGCGGGGTGTCGGCGAGGCCGCGACGACGCAGCTCCTCGGCGATGCCGGGAAGCTCGCGGGTGATCACACGCCGCGTCCCCTCGGGTGTCAGATCACGTGGGCCGACGCCCGTCCCACCGGTGGTCACGACCAGGCGGATGCCACGTGCGGCGGCTCGGCGCAGGGCATCCGCCACCGACCCCGCACCGTCGGCGATGACCTCCGCGTCGGGGCAGTGCCACCCTGCCTCACGCAGCAGCCCCACGGCGATCGGGCCTCCCCGATCCTCGCGTTCTCCGGAGAACGAGCGGTCCGAGACGGTGATCACGAGTGCGGGGAACGGGCCCATGGCTCCCACCATAGGCCCGAGCGGGTGACCGCGCACGGGTCTCAGTTGACCCGGATGAGCGAACGCTGCCAGCCCGACGATCCGTTCGGCGCGATGGGTGCCCGCTCCTGGATCTGCAGGTCGCCGTTCTTGTTCACCGCGCGCACCGCGACATAGTGCGTGCCCGGTGTGGCATCCCACTCCATGAACCACTGCACCCAGGTGTCGTCGTTGATCGGCGCCGACAGGGTGGCCTGAACCCAGTCGCCGTCGTCGATGCTCACCTCCACGCGCTCGATGCCGACCGACTGCGCCCAGGCGACTCCGGCGATCGGGATCTTCCCGGCCGCGACCGCCTCGCCGATCTTGGGGGTGTCGACGCGAGAGGCGAACTTGATCGGCGCCTCGGCGCTGTAGCCACGCGGCGTCCAGTACGCCTCATCCTGAGCGAACGTCGTCACCTTGAGCTCCGTGAGCCACTTGGTCGCCGACACGTACCCGTAGAGTCCGGGAACCACCATCCGCACAGGGAAACCGTGCTCGAGCGGGAGCGGTTCACCGTTCATCCCGACGGCGAGGATCGCATCGAGGTTGTCATCGGTGAGTGCCGACAGCGGCGTGCTCGCGGTGTAGCCGTCGACGCTGCGCGAGAGCACCATGTCGGCGCCGGACTTCACACCCGCCTTCTTGAGCACGTCTCGCAACGGCACCCCGAGCCACTTCGCGTTCCCGACGAGCTCGCCGCCGACCTCGTTCGACACGCACGTGAGCGTGATGGCGTACTCGTCGAGGCCCATGTCGAGGATGTCCTGGAAGCTCATCTCCACACGCTGGTCGACCATGCCGTCGATCACCAGACGCCAGGTGTCCGGATCGATCGAGGGAACCGTGAGGGCCGTGTCGACGCGGTAGAAGTCCTTGTTCGGGGTGAACAGCTTGCTGAGCCCGGGGATGTCGAGCTCGGCGCCGTCCGGCACCGTGACCGTCGTGCGGGGAGAGGGCAGCTTGAGCGCGCTCCTGATCGCCTCCACCGATGACACGGCCATGCTCACCGTGCGAGCCGTGATGCCCACCACCAGCGCGGATGCTCCGGCGAGAGCGGCGAGGACGAAGAAGCGGCGCCTGTCGATCCCCGGCCGCGCAGGTTCCGCAGCGGCGAGGTCGGCACCGGTCTCAGCGGCGTCCGCGGACACCGTGTCGTCGTTCTCGTCCCCCGGCGTTCCGACCACGGATGCCCTCCACCCGCGCAGGCGCCGGCACAGGAGAACGAGGACGAACGACCCCGCGACGGTTCCGAGCACCGGCGGAAGGAAGGCGAGCGGGGTCACCGCGGCGCGGGTCACGATCGCCGCGGTCGAGAGCACGCCCGCGATCACCAGAGCGATCACGCCGAGCGGCGGACGCACCAGCTGCAGGATGCCGGCGATCGCCGAGGCGATGAACACCGCGAGACCGAGGCCGGCCAGCAGCGCGATCTTGTCGTATTCGCCGAAGGTGGCGATCGCGAACTCCTTGAAGGGCTGCGGCACGATGTCGATCACGAACCCGCCGACCGCGAGGATCGGACTGGCCGCGCGCGCGAAGAGCAGCGCGAACAGCTCGGCCGTCGCGAGGAAGACGCCACCGCCGATCACGCCCGCGAGGGCGGCCCAGACGAGGAATCTCTTGCCACTGCGGCGCTGCACCATGATCGTCTCCTGTTCCACCGGGTCCGGTGTGATCCCCCGTTGTTCGGAGCCGAGGCGCGATCGGATGTGAGGATCGGCGGAAGACGCTCCCGCAGGTCAGAGACGCCGCACGGTGATGGCCTCGCGTCCCTGGAACTGCCGCAGCGTGCGCATGCAACGGGAGCACAGGATCTCGACCCGACGCGGGTGGCCCTCGCCGCACACGCAGTCGACCGTGACGCGCCACTTCGCCTTGCGCCCGCACGGCTGGTAGCCGTCGTCGTCGCCGTGGTCGCACTCGCACCGCTGCCGTTCACGGTCGACTCCCGCGAGTTGGTCGATCTTCGCGACTTCGTCGACGTCGGTGTCGGCCTCGACGGCCTCGGCTTCCTGCGTTCTCCCCACCAGCCGATGCTCCCAGGACCGCGGCTGCGCGCGCAACACGCTCGCGCGCGGGCGCGCCCCGATCAGACCCCGACCACCCGTGGATCGGTGGGAGCGTCCGGGATCGCCGGCGGCGCGGGAGGGGGAGCCGGGGCGAGCTGGCGCTGCGGCACCCCGTGCGCCTCGCGGTGCAGTCGCTCCATGCGGCTGTCGAGTTCGGCGGCGGCATCCGCGGCATCCGAGAGGCTGTCGACGAGGTGCGAGGGCACCTGGTTCGAGAACTTGTAGTAGATCTTGTGCTCGAGGCTCGCCCAGAAGTCCATCGCTATCGTGCGGAACTGCACTTCCACCGGCACCGAGAGCGCACCGGTCGACAGGAACACGGGCACCTCGATGATCGCGTGCAGGCTCTTGTAGCCGTTGGCCTTGGGGTGGGCGATGTAGTCCTTGACCGTGCGCACGGTGACGTCGTCCTGCGCGGTGAGCAGGTCGAACAGTCGGTAGACGTCGGCGACGAAGCTGCAGGTCACGCGCACACCGGCGATGTCGGTGATCTCTGCGCGGATGCGGTCGAAGTCGGGCTCGTCGATACCCTTGCGGGCGATCTTCTCGACGATGCTGTCGGGCGACTTCAGCCGACTCTTCACGTGCTCGATGGGGTTGTACGCGTGGTCGTGCGTGAACTCGTCGCGCAGGATCGAGATCTTCGTCTCGACCTCGCGCATCCCGAACTCGTACTCGCGCAGGAACCGCTGCAGCTCGTCTCGCAGCACGCGGGCCTGGTTGATCGTGTCCTCGGTGACGTGAACAGTCGTCATGCCCTCGACGTTACGGCTTCGTGATCGGAAACCGCTGTGGATCCCTGATGTCCGCGCGGGCGTCGACGAGATGCTGACCGGAGAGGACGCCGGGAAGCCCGCGCCCGAAGCGGGTGGTGAACAGCATCACGATCGCGACGAGGATCAGGAGCGACGAGGCGAGATCGAAGAGTCCCCCCAGCAGTGCGAGCGCGCTGAGCCCGCCGATGCCGCCCGTCCACCGCAGGAGCCGGGCGAACGGCGCCGGCAGGGGTGAGCCCGTGTACCGCAGCTGCACGGCGATGTCACCGATCGAGCGCCCGCTGATCAGGATCAGCGCCAGGAAGAGGGCCGAAGGGGCGATGGTTCCCGCGGCGGACGCGAGGCCGCCGTCGAGCACCGCTGCGCGGTCGTCGGCCACGAACTGCAGCCACAGCTGCACGGTCACACTGACGCCCACGCTCAGGAACCCGAAGGCGAGGCCATCGCACAGCATCGCGAGGGCCCGGCGACCGCGGGTGACGGGACGCGGGAGGTCAGCGTCGGGGCTCGCCTTCGCGCCGCGCAGCGCCCTCGGGACGAGGAGGGCCACTGTGCACCCGACGACGGCGCCCAGCGTGTTCGTCATGAGGTCGCCCACGTCGAAGAAGCGGTACGCGCACGGGTAGACGCCCCACACACCGGTCAGCTGCGTGGTCTCGACCAGCAACGACAGACCGAAGCCTGCGGCCAGCGCCGTCAGGATGCCGCGGCCGGCGAGCACGCGGACGAAGAAGCCGAGCGGCACGAACAGCACCACGTTGAACACCAGCTGTAGCAGGGCCGGGTGCCGCAGCGGGTTCCCCGGCGCCGCGAGGGCCTTCTGCACGTCGCGCACGACCGACATCGGATCGGTGATCGCCCCCACGCAGCGGATCGTGTCGGGGTCGGGCAGCGGAAGCAGGGTGTAGGTCCAGATGGCCCAGAAGTAGATGAGAGCCGCGAGCCAGAGCAGCGTGCGCCCGAAGCCGAGTCGCCCGCGCCGCCGGTAGCTGACCGCTACGAACGGCACGAACAGAAGGATGCCGAAAGCCACCCCCACCGCGATCGCGATGAATCCGAGCAACACTTGATCTTCCACCGCGTGCCAGTGTAGCCGCGCCCGTAAGGATTGCGTGAGGACCGCACATCCCACCGTAGGGATTCCGTGAGGATCGCGTGAGGATGCCATCAGGAGGCGTAGTGTCGCCCGACGTGCCAGACGAAATCAGGGAGGCCGCGGACGCACCGCCGCGCGCCAAGCGCATCCTCATCGGAGAACCGCTGACGAGTCAGCAGGTCGACGACCAGCTGCTCCCGAAGCGCATGGCTCTGCCGATCTTCGCATCCGATGCCCTCAGCTCGGTGGCCTACGCCCCGCAGGAGCTGGTGATGATCCTGCTGATCGGCGGGCTCACCTTCCTGTCGTTCACGCCACTCGTCGCGATCGCCGTCGTCGTGCTGCTTGTCGTGGTCGTGCTCAGCTACCGCCAGCTCATCAAGGCGTACCCGTCGGGCGGTGGCGACTACGAGGTCGCGTCGAAGAACCTCGGCGAGATCCCCGGTGTGATCGTGGCCGCGGCGCTCCTGGTCGACTACGTGCTGACCGTGGCCGTGTCGGTCGCCTCCGGTGTCGACAACATCATCTCGGCCGTGCCGGGCCTCGACCCCTTCCGCATCGAGCTCGCCGTCGGCTTCGTGGTGCTCATCATCGTCGTGAACCTGCGCGGGGTGCGCGAGGCCTCCTTGGTCTTCGCGATCCCGACGTACGTGTTCATCGGCTCGGTCGGCGTCATGATCGTGACCGGCCTGATCCGCACCTTCCTGGGCGACGCCCCCGTGGCCTCGAGCGCCGAGTTCTCGGTGCAGGCCGAGAGCCTCGGGCAGGCGGCCGTGATCCTGCTGATCCTGCGCGCGTTCTCGAGCGGATGCTCCGCCCTCACCGGCGTCGAGGCCGTGTCGAACGGGGTCCCCGCGTTCCGCGCCCCGAAGGTGCGCAACGCCCAGTCGACCCTCGTGCTGATGGGCTCGATCGCCATCTGCCTCTTCGCCGGGCTCACCGCCCTCGCCCTCATCACCGGCGTGCACTACGCCGAGAACCCCTGCGACCTCGTCGGGTTCGACTGCACGAATCCGCAGCCCTCCCTGATGGCCCAGATCGCCGCAGCGACCTTCGGCGGCGGCAGCATCGCGTTCTTCATCGTGCAGGCGGCGACCGCGTGCGTGCTCCTGCTCGCCGCGAACACCGCGTTCAACGGCTTCCCGCTGCTGGGGGCCGTGCTCGCCCGCGACGGCTACGCTCCGAAGTCGCTCAACACCCGCGGCGACCGCCTCGTGTTCTCGAACGGCATGATCCTGCTGGGCATCGCGGCGATCGCGGTGCTCGTGATCTTCCAGGCGAAGCTGACCACACTGATCCAGCTGTACATCATCGGTGTGTTCGTCTCGTTCTCGCTCGGACAGATCGGCATGGTGCGGCACTGGCGACGCGTGCTTCGCGGACCGGTCGAGGACACGAAGGACTCGGGAGTCGACGGAGCCACGGCATCCGATCGCCGCTCGGCGAAGGTCGGGCTCATCATCAACTCGGCCGGCGCTGTGATGACCGTGCTCGTGCTGGTCATCGTGACGATCACCAAGTTCACGCACGGCGCGTATCTGGTGTTCTTCGCGATCCCGATCCTCGCCTTCCTGATGTTGGGCGTGAAGCGGTACTACCGCGACGTCGAGCACGAGATCGCGATCGACGACACCACCCGGTTCGGTGCGACGGGCGACCTCGCCATCGTTCTCGTCAATCGACTGCAGAAGCCGGTCGTGAAGGCCATCGACTACGCGATCGCGGCCAAGCACGGCAAGACCCTGGCGGTGCACGTGGCCGTGGCCTCCGACGATGCGGCGCAGCTGCAGAAGGACTGGGCCGACCACCTCGTGCCGATCCCGCTCGTGATCGTCGAATCCCCGTACCGCTCGTTCGCGCAACCGGTCACGCAGTTCATCAAGCAGTACCGCGAGAAGCACGGCTCGTCCGTCGTCACCGTGTACCTGCCGCAGTACATCGTGGGTCACTGGTGGGAGTCGTTCCTGCACAACCGTCGCGCCCGGCGTCTCGCCAACCAGCTGATGCTCGTGCATGGGGTGTCGATCACCCTCGTGCCGTGGCTGCTCGACTCTTCGGAGCTCATCTACGGCCGCCGCTCACGCCCGTTGCCCGGGCAGGAGCGCGCCGGTCGTCCAGTGGTCGTGAACGGCCGACGCGCGCATCGTCCTGCCGGTCCGCCGCAGGACGGCGCCCCCGAGGCCTGAGTCCGCGTCGTCCCCGCCCCTTCCGGATCTCGCGTTCGAATCTCCGTGAACCCGATGGTCGTTATCGCGCAATACAGAGTGTGAGCATCCACGACGAATCGATCTTCCGCCCCGCCCTCGACCCGGCGTCCGTCTCGCTGCCGCCGACCGTCCAGGTCGATCTCACCTGGCTGTGGACCGACCTCGGAGCGAAGCCCGACCGGCATTGAGCGAGGCGGTCAGCGCTGAGCCTCGACGTTGAGGAGGTTCTCGACGATGGGCCCCGCGACCACGGTGTAGATCAACGCGAGGAAGATCGCGTATGTCGCGGTGAAACCGATCGCTGCGCCTCGCGTCGTGCGGGTGAGGAAGTGCTCACCGACGCGTCTCAGCAGTGCGCCCGGGTGCCGGATGTCCCAACTGTTCACGCGGATGTAGCGCCCCAGGTACATGCCGAACGCGATCGCCACCAGGACGCCCCCGACGGCGACGAGCGATGGCCATCTCGTGAAGGCACCGGCCTGATCTCCGAAGAACTGCAGGGCGAAGATCGTGTGCGCGAGGAACACGTTGACCACGGTGTTGATGACCCCCGACATCGCGAGCGAGATGACGAGAATGATGTCGTACCACAGCGGCACGGGGTCGTCGGCCTTGCGATGAGACTGGTTGAGCTCTGTGATCAGGTAGCTGGCGTTGGGCAGCATGAGCAGCCAGGCCACACCTCCCACGACCAGCGCTGCCACGCTGAGCGGCGGAGCCACCACGACAAGCGCGACAGAGACCGCCATCACCACCGCGAGGATCAGAACGGGGACGATCGACAAGAAGATGTTCCAGAGCATCGGCCGGTACAGCCGGGTGCCGTAGACCCGCGCCCTGAGCACCACGAGCACCGTCGCGTAGATGTTCAGCCCCAGAGAACCCACGAAGAGAATGACCACCTGACGGAGCGTACCCGAAAAGCCCTTATCGTCCGAGTTCAGATAGTATGGATCCATACAATCCGCGGATGAAGAGAGCGATGGTGTGATGAAGGTCGAGATGTGGGCAGATGTCGTCTGCTCGTGGTGCGGTATCGCCAACGAGCGGATCAACGCGGCGATCGAGCAGTTCGAGCACGGTCGCGATACCGAGCTCCAGCACCGGTCGTTCCGGCTTCTCCCCGAGCTGCCCGAGGGCACCGGGTGGGAGTTCACCGAGTACATGTCGAGGCAACGAGGCGCAACGGAACAAGAGGCGACGGAGATGGCCCGCCGCATCGAGGACATCGCGCACGCCGACGGCATCGAGGCCTATCACGTGGCCGGCAACACCATCGGCAACACGACGCTCGCGCATGAGTTCCTGGCATGGGCGACATCGAAGGGAAAGCACCGAGAGGCGTGGGACCTCGTCTTCCGCGAGAAGTTCGGCAGCAGGGTGGAGATCTGGACGAGCGAGGAGCTCGCGACATTCGCTGAACCCCTGGGTCTCGATGCGCAGGAAGCCCGGGCGGCGCTGGATGAGCGTCGGTTCCGCAGCAGCGTCGAAGCCGATCATGCGGAACTGACCGCGCTCGGCTCCGGGGGCGTTCCGTTCGTGGTGATCGACCGCACCTACGCACTCTCCGGCGCGAAACCCGTGAGCACGATCGTCGCGGCCCTCGAAAAGGCATGGAACGAAAGGGCATCCGCATGAGCGCATCGCAGAGACCACTCCTGCGGCCTTTCGACGGTGAAGATGAAGCCGGCGGCGAGGAGATGTGCACCCCGCAGGGTTGTGTGCTTCCCGTGCTCGGAACCGTGTCGAACCCCTCAGAGCCTCGCCTCACCGAGTCCGCCGCCCGAGAGGAGGCCTAGATGCTGATGGTCACGGGTGCCACCGGCCAGCTCGGGCGGGGCGTCGTCTCACACCTGCGCCGATCGAACCTCGAGGGGAACTTCACGATCCTGGCGCGCGATGCCGCGAAGGCTGCACGGTTCGTCGACGTGCCCGTTCGGCTGGCCGACTTCGACGACCCCGCCTCGCTCCCTCCCGCCTTCGCTGGCGTCAGCACTCTCCTGCTCATCTCGACGATGTCGATGAATCGAGCGCACCAGCAACGCCAGGTGGTCGATGCGGCCGTCGCGGCAGGCGTCGAGCACATCGTCTACACCGGCCTCGCCATCCGCGACATCGCGTCCTCCGGAGTGCGGGACATCATGAGCAGTCACTTCGAGACCGAAGATCACATCACGGCGAGCGGGGTGGGGTACACCTTCCTGCGCAACACCATGTATGCCGAGGCGATCCGGGATATCGTCAGCCCGGCTCTGCGAGACGGTTCGTTCTCGTTGCCCGGCGGGGCGGGACGCGTGCCGTACGTGCTGCGTGCCGAGCTGGCTGAGGCAGCCGCGAACGTCCTCATCGACGGCGGCCACGAGAACAGGACCTACACTCTCACCGCCGACCGCTCCTGGTCGTACGCCGAGGTGGCATCGGCCCTCTCAGAACTCGTGAGCACCCCTGTCGAGTATCGCGACGTCTCCGCGGACGAGTTCACCTCGATGCTCGCGGGAACCGGCATGCCCGAGTTCGCGAGACACCTCACCGCAGGGACGGTGGCCGATATCAAGGACGGCCAGTACGAGGTCGTGTCATCCGACCTGACCGCACTGCTCGGGCGCCGCCCTCGTGGGCTCCCGGCGATGCTGTCCGAGCTCTACCAGGGTGCTCTCGCCGAGAGCGGCGTCTGAGAAGCGCGGGAGAAGCACACCAGAAGGGCCGAGCCTCTGACGTGGTCAGCAGCTCGGCCCTTCTCCTGTGAGCAGGTGTCACACCCGAACGACCATCTTCCCGGTGTTCTCTCCGCGCATCATCGCCAGGAATGCATCGAACATCCCGTCGAAGCCCTCTCGAATCGTCTCGCGGTGCCGAAGCGTGCCCTCGGCGATCCAGCCTGAGGCCTCCCTCAGGAAGCGCTCCCGCAGATCCATCTCCTCCGACACCATGAACGCGAGAATCCGCGAACGCGTGATGGAGAGGTGCCAGAGGTTTCGAGGTCCGACCACGGCTTCGTCGTTGTACTGCGAGAGCATGCCGGCGAGCACGAAACGCGCATGCACGCGCAACGCCCCGATCCCGGCTTCCATCGCCTCGCCTCCGACGTTGTCGAACACGACATCCACCCCGTCGGGCGCCAGCTTGGCGAGCTGATCCGCGATCGGCGCAGTCTTGTAGTTGAAGGCGGCGTCGAAACCGAAGACCTCGACGAGCTCTCGCACCTTCTCATCGCTGCCGGCGCTTCCGATCACGCGCTCTGCACCGCGAATCTTCGCGATCTGGCCTGCGACGCTGCCCACCGCGCCGGCGGCTCCCGACACGTAGACGGTCTCGCCGCCCGAGATCTCGGCGAACCGTTCGATCCCCACGTAGGCGGTCAGCCCCGGAATTCCGAGAACCCCCAGGTATGCGGGCAGGGGAGCCGCGTCCGGGTCCACCGGAAAAGCCGTGTCGGCATCGAGCACGGCATGCTCGCGCCATCCGAGCACATGGAAGACGTGGTCTCCCACGACGAAGTCGTCCGATCGCGATGCGAGCACTCTGCCGATGGCAGGTCCGTCCATCGGCGCGCCCACGTCGAACGGAGGCATATACGACTTCTTGTCGCTCATGCGTCCGCGCATGTAGGGGTCCACCGACAGGTATTCGTTCTCCACGAGGATCTGCCCGTCCTGGAGGTCGGGGAGCGCGAGGACCTGAAGGGCGACGTCGTCCGTCGTGGGTCGCCCCTCCGGGCGGCTCACCAGGGACCATGCCCTGGTCGAGGTGGGCAGGGGTTCGGCAGCGTTGTTGCTCATGGCTTCTTCCGTCACGGATGTCTGGATCATCATCAGAGGAGAGGTGGTGGGCCGCAGCCCACCACCGAGATCATCTATTCCGTGATGACGTTGTAGTCGCTCTCCGGAGCGGAGGTCGCGTACTCCTCCATGCGGGCGATCAGACCGTCACGGAAGGTGTAGACCTGCACCCACTTCTGGGTGAAGTCGCCCTCGGCGTTGCTCATCGTGAACTTCTCGCGGCCGAACACGGCGACGACATCGCCCTCCTGCACCATGCTGAGCACTTCGAACTGCTCGACCGACATGGTCGTGAAGTTGATCTCGAAGAACTTGGTGACCGCGGCCTTGCCCTCGAAACGCATGGACGGCAGCTTCTGGGTGCCGTGGTGGATCCAGACCGAGTCATCGGTGACGGTCGCTGCCGCGGCGTGCGCGTCCTGCGCTGCGAAGGCTGCGAACATGCGATCCAGTACGGACTTCTCTGGGGTGCTCATGATGAATTCCTTCCTGGACGACGACTGTCGGATCCCGACCGCCGCCCACTTATTGAACGATATGAGATGATCTTATCTCGGATAATCTGCAGGAGGCTCGGCCCGGGAAGGACGGGAAGTGGGCCTGAAATCAGGCGATGCCTCTCTCCTGCGCGCGCAACGGAGCGCGGAAGGGTCCGCGGAATGCGCTCACCGTCACGGCGCCCGAAGGGATCCGCGGTCACGTCGGCAGGGTTTCTCCGGCCCCCACATGGGAGGAACCCTGCGGCCCGACGCAGGATGACACTTTGCACGGGCCAAGATCATCTTACAACAGATGATCCTGGGAGGTCTGATATGCCTGAGTACAATGAGGACGTGCTCCCCGACATCGATCTCTCCACACCCTCGATCGCGCCGTGCGCGACCATCGAGGGTCCGGAGGGCGCGGCGCTCGTCTGGATGTTGCGTCAGTCCGAACGCGCCCTGACGGCGACGTTCGATGAAGCCTGTCGCTCGGTCGGGCTTCGAGATGTGCGCGACACCCTCGTCCTCTCTGTCGCAGGAGACGGAGCAGGACATACCCAGACGGAGATCGCTCAGATCGTCGGTCTGGACAAGACCACCCTCGGCGGCATCATCGATCGCCTCGAGAACGACGGCCTCCTCGTGCGCACCGCGCACCCTTCGAACCGCAAGGTGCGCATCCCCACCACCACGCCGGCCGGAGCCGAGGTCCTGGCCGAGGCGAATCAGCTCGGACAGGAAGCGGTGGAGACTCTCATGTCGAGCTTCAGCGCCCCGGAGATCGCGGACCTCCGCTCCTTCCTCTGGCGCATCTCGTCCTCGCCGACCCCGTAGCCGACCGATCAGCCGCGTGCGAGATCTCAGCGCAGGCTGACATATCGGACCAGACAAGATCATCCGCAGTAAGATGATCCTCACCGCTGCACACGCTTCATCGCGCAGTCGGCACTCCTGTGTGGAGACAGGGATCCCCGTTGACCGTCCCGCTCAGACTCGACAGGCCATCGGGAGAATGGGCGAACTCACCGAAACCGAACGGCAGGTAGTTGTGGTGCTCGATCTCGCAAGACCGGTGGTGCTGTGTCGATGGGGGTCACCCGAGGGGATCATGGCTCTTCGAGCTCGCCGGGGGACATGCGCATGAACGACTGGTTGCAGACCTGGATGGATGCCGGGGAGAGCGGTGATGCGGAGCGCGCCCGCGGTGCTCTCGCCGACGACGTGGTCCTCGTGTCGCCGGTCACCGATCAGTTCGTCTTCGAGGGCGCGGAGAGCGTGGTCGATCTGCTTCGTGACGTGTTCGACGTCATCACCGAGATCACCTACACCAGAGTGGAGCGAATCCCGTCCGGCGCGATCCTGTTCGCTGAGGCGCAGATAGGCGACGTCCGACTCAACGAAGCGCAGTTCATCGACCTGGATGCCGAAACCGGGCGCATATCGAAGCTCACGCTGTTCTTCCGCCCCCTGCCCGCGGCGACGAAGTTCCTTCGTCGGCTCGGACCCGCCGTCGCGAGACGACAGGGACACGACGGGACCGCGCGACTGCTCAGGGCGACCGGCGCATTTCTCGACTCCGTGGCTGCGACAGGAGACCGCACCTTCGTCCCGATGGCGGCACCGGGCCGAAGCGGAGACGCGAAAGACGGGGACTAGCGCCGAAGCGCTCCGGGACACGACGGCATCGGATGGGCTCGAGCCTGTCGGATGCGAGAGCCAGGCCCGCTCGAACTCCGCCGCGTCGCTAGCCCGAGACCAGCATCAGCACGAGCACGGCGGCGAGCACGGTCGGCACCGCGGCCACCGCGCCCCACAGCATGAAGCGGCTCCATCGGATCGTCACGCCCAGCGCCACGACCCGGTGGTGCCAGAGCAAGGTCGCCAGCGAGGCCCAGGGCGTGATGAGCGGGCCGAGGTTCACCCCGATCAGCAACGCCATCAGGGCGACGGGATCGCCTGCTGCGGGCTCGAGCACGAGATAAGCCGGAAGATTGTTGATCGCGTTGGCGCTCACGGCCCCGAGTGCGGCGAGCCGGAACAGGTCGCCGGCAGAATCGCCGTTCGCGGTCGGCGAGGTCAGGAAGTCGAGGAGCCCCTGCGCGTGCGCGGCCTCCACGAGCACGAACAGTGATGCGGCGAGCGCGAGCGCCTGCCACGGGACCAGCGAGAGCCGCAGGGCACGCCGCCTCCGCACCGCGAACAGGCCGATCAGCGCGAGGGCGGCGACCGTGGCCGGGATCCAGACGTCATGGGTGAGGGCGAGCAGTGGCATCAGCACAAGGAGGATGCCGGTGGCGCTCCAGAACAGCGTCGGATCGGCGGGTCTGCGCGGCACCGGCGTCTCGTACGCACCGAAGACGGTACGCCGATGCATGATCGTGAGGATCGCGACGGGAACGAGGATGCCGACCAGCGTGGGCGCCCAGCTGAGAGCGATGAACGCCCCCGGCCCGTCGCCGATCGCGGGGGCGGCGAGCAGGTTGGTGAGGTTCGACACCGGGAGCGCGAGGGATGCCGTGTTGGCGAGCCAGACGGTCGCCAACGCGAACGGGAGGGGTGAGACGCCGATGCTCTGCGCCAGGACGACCACGACCGGGGTGACGATCACCGCTGTCGTGTCGAGCGACAGGAACACCGTGCTCACCACGGCGAGCGCGACCACCAGCGCCCACAGAGCCAGCACCCGCCCCCGGCCCCAGCGGGCGAGCCGCTGCGAGACCACGTCGAAGACCGCCGCGTCGCGGGCGAGCTCGGCGACGATCGTGATGGCGACGACGAACCCCAGCACGGGGGCTATCCGTGCGCCGAGAGCCCCGGCATCGGCGTGCGGCAGGAGCCCGCTGACCACGCAGACGAGCGCGACGACGACCAGTCCGGCGACGATCCACGTCCCGGCCCCGATCCTCATCCTTCTGATTCCCACCTCGTGAGCATAGGGCTCGATCGTGAGCAACCCGCATGCATCTGCTCGGAGGGCGTAGGGGAAGCGTGAGGATCGCCGTGACGGGAGCCGTGCGGGAGTTGTATCGGATCCGTGCTCGACATCATCTACATCGCGCTGACTCTTGCGCTGTTCGCCCTCGTGTCCCTGGTGGCCAAGGGGGTGGAGCGGCTGTGATCGTCTTCGAGATCCTCGCCGCCGCCCTCGCGGTCGCCGCCGTCGTCTACCTCGTGGTCGCGCTCGTCGCGCCGGAGAGGTTCTGATGGACGCGTCGATCTGGTTCGGCATCCTGCAGCTCACGGCCGTCGTGGTCGTGCTCGTGCTCCTCTACCGCCCTCTCGGCGACTACATCGCCCATGTCTTCACCTCGGCGCGCGACCTGCGGGTCGAGCGCGGCGTGTACCGACTCATCGGCGTCGACTCCTCATCCGAGCAGACCTGGCGTGCCTACGCCCGCGGCGTGCTCGCGTTCTCGGTGGTCGGCGTCCTCCTCGTCTACGGCCTGCAGAGGCTGCAGGCGTTCCTACCGCAGTCCCTCGGACTCCCGGCGGTGCCGGAGGGCCTGTCGTTCAACACCGCCGCCTCGTTCGTGGCGAACACCAACTGGCAGTCCTACTCCCCCGAGCAGACCGTGGGCTACACCGTGCAGCTCGCGGGCCTCACGGTGCAGAACTTCGTCTCGGCCGCAGTCGGCCTCGCGATCGCCATCGCGCTGATCCGCGGTCTCGCCCGTCGCGGTTCGACCACCATCGGCAACTTCTGGGTCGACCTGATCCGCGGCCTCGGACGCATCCTGCTGCCGATCGCCCTGATCGGGGCGGTAGCGCTGCTCGCCGGCGGCGTGATCCAGAACTTCGCCGGTTTCACCGACATCACCACCGTCTCCGGTGGCACCCAGACCATCCCCGGCGGTCCGGTCGCCTCGCAGGAGGCGATCAAGCTCCTCGGCACGAACGGAGGCGGCTTCTTCAACGCCAACTCCGCGCATCCCTTCGAGAACCCGACCGGCTTCACGAACCTGCTGCAGGTGCTCCTGATCCTCGTGATCCCGTTCTCCCTGCCCCGCGCCTTCGGGCGCATGGTCGGCGACCACCGCCAGGGCTACGCGATCGCCGCCGTGATGGGCACGATCTTCCTGGTGTCGACCTTCACGCTCTCGGCGCTCGAACTCGCCGGCCGCGGCACCGCACCCGAACTCGCCGGAGCGGCGATGGAGGGCAAGGAGGTGCGCTTCGGCATCCTGGGCTCGACGCTGTTCGGAAGCGCCAGCACCCTCACATCGACGGGTGCCGTCAACTCGATGCACGATTCGTACACAGCGCTCGGCGGGATGATGCCGATGCTGAACATGATGCTCGGCGAGGTCGCCCCCGGCGGCGTCGGCTCGGGCCTGTACGGCATGCTCGTGCTCGCGATCATCGCGGTGTTCGTCGGCGGACTGCTCGTCGGCCGCACCCCGGAGTACCTCGGCAAGCGGATCGGTCCGCGGGAGATCAAGCTCGCGAGCCTGTACATCCTGGTGACCCCGACACTCGTGCTGGTCGGCACCGCGCTGAGCTTCGCCGTTCCCGGCATCCGCGAAGACGTGGAGTCCACGAGCATCCTGAACCCGGGCGTGCACGGCATGAGCGAGGTGCTCTACGCGTTCACCTCGGCGTCGAACAACAACGGCTCCGCGTTCGCCGGACTCACCGCGAACACCCCGTGGTTCAACACCGCGCTCGGTATCGCGATGCTGCTCGGACGCTTCCTGCCGATCGTGCTCGTGCTGGCCCTGGCCGGCTCGTTCGCCGCACAGGAGCGCATCCCTGCCACATCCGGCACCCTGCCCACGCACCGACCGCAGTTCGTCGGCCTGCTCCTCGCCGTGACCGTCATCGTCACCGCGCTCACCTACTTCCCCGTGCTCGCACTGGGACCCCTCGCTGAAGGACTCGTCTGACCATGACCCTCATCACCACTCCCTCCGAACAGCAGGATGCCCCGGCATCCACCCCCGCAGAACCGCCACGCTCCTTCGGCTGGTCGCAGCTCGTGCAGGCCCTTCCCGGAGCCCTGCGCAAGCTCAACCCGGCAGCCCTGGTCCGAAACCCTGTCATGCTCCTGGTCTGGGTCGGCGCCGCCTTCACCACGGTGCTCGCGATCGCCGAGCCGTTCCTGGGCGGCCCGGCCGACTCGGGCGGCACCCCGGTTCCGGCGCCCTTCACCTGGGGCATCGCGATCTGGCTGTGGCTCACCGTGCTGTTCGCGAACGTCGCCGAATCCGTCGCCGAGGGCCGCGGAAGGGCCCAGGCGGCGAGCCTGCGCAAGACCCGCACCAGCACGATGGCCCGTCGGGTGGTCGGCTACGACAAGGCCGCAGACGCCGCAGCCGAGCGCACCGCGACCGCCCAGGTCTCGTCCGCCGAACTCCAGCGCGACGACATCGTGATCGTCACCGCGGGCGAGCTGATCCCCGGAGACGGCGACATCGTCGCGGGTATCGCCACGGTCGACGAATCCGCCATCACGGGCGAGAGCGCCCCGGTGATCCGCGAATCCGGCGGCGACCGCAGTGCCGTGACCGGCGGCACCCGCGTGCTGTCTGACCGCATCGTGGTGCGCATCACCTCGAAGCCGGGCGAGACCTTCGTCGACCGCATGATCGCGCTCGTCGAGGGCGCGAGTCGTCAGCGCACCCCCAACGAGATCGCCCTCAACATCCTGCTCGCGAGCCTGTCGATCATCTTCGTGGTCGTGGTGCTGGCCCTGAACCCGATCGCCTCGTACGCTGCATCCCCCGTCAGCATCCCGGTGCTCATCGCCCTGCTCGTCTGCCTGATCCCGACCACCATCGGGGCGCTGCTGTCGGCGATCGGCATCGCGGGCATGGACCGTCTGGTACAGCGAAACGTGCTCGCGATGTCAGGCCGGGCGGTCGAAGCGGCAGGAGACGTCACCACGCTGCTGCTCGACAAGACCGGAACCATCACCTACGGCAACCGTCGTGCGCACGAGGTGCTGCCCCTTCCCGGCATCGATGCGGACGAGCTCCTCCGCGTCGCGGCGCTGTCCTCCCTCGCGGACCCGACTCCCGAAGGCGCCTCGATCGTCGAGCTCGCCGCGGGACAGGGCATCCAGGTGACAGCACCGGATGATGCGGTGGTCGTCCCCTTCACGGCGCAGACGCGCATGTCGGGCCTCGACCTCAGCGACGGCACGCAGATCCGCAAGGGTGCCGGCTCCGCGGTGCGGGCCTGGCTCGGACTCGACGGCGACGACGTCGAGCTCACGAAGCGCACGGACTCGGTGGCCGAGAGCGGCGGCACCCCGCTCGTGGTCGCGGTGACGACGCCCGGTGCCCCCGGCCGTGTCCTCGGGGTGGTGCACCTCAAGGACATCGTCAAGGACGGCCTGCGCGAGCGCTTCGAGGAGCTGCGCGCGATGGGCATCCGCACGGTCATGATCACGGGTGACAACCCGCTCACGGCGAAGGCGATCGCCGCCGAGGCCGGTGTCGACGACTTCCTCGCCGAGGCGACTCCCGAGGACAAGCTCGAGCTGATCCGCCACGAGCAGCAGGGCGGTCGGCTGGTCGCGATGACCGGCGACGGCACCAACGATGCCCCCGCTCTCGCGCAGGCCGACGTCGGCGTGGCGATGAACACCGGCACGTCGGCGGCGAAGGAGGCCGGCAACATGGTCGACCTCGACTCCGATCCGACCAAGCTGATCGACATCGTGCGCATCGGCAAGCAGCTGCTCATCACCCGAGGAGCTCTCACCACGTTCTCGCTCGCGAACGACATCGCGAAGTACTTCGCGATCATCCCCGCGATGTTCATGGGGGTCTTCCCCGGACTGGCGGCGCTCAACATCATGCAGCTGCATTCGCCGGCTTCCGCGGTGACCAGCGCGATCATCTTCAACGCGATCGTGATCGTCTTCCTGATCCCGCTCGCCCTGCGCGGAGTGAAGTACCGGCCGGCGAGCGCCTCGCAGATCCTGCAGCGCAACCTGCTGATCTACGGCCTCGGCGGCGTGATCGCCCCGTTCATCGGCATCAAGCTCATCGACCTCGTGATCAGCCTCATCCCGGGCTTCTGACCCGGCTCTGAAAAGGAATCCAGACATGTCCTCCACACGCACCGCGGCCCGCACCACCGGTGTCGCCGTCCGCGCGATGCTCGTCCTCACCCTCGTGCTCGGCGTCGGCTACACGCTGCTGGTCACCGGCATCGGCCAGCTGCTGCTCCCCTGGCAGGCGAACGGCTCCCCCCTCCCTGATGAGCGGGGCAGCTCGCTGATCGGCCAGTCCTTCACGGATGCCGACGGCGAAGCGCTCCCGCAGTACTTCCAGTCGCGTCCGTCCGCTGCGGGCGACGGCTACGACGGCGCCGGCTCCAGCGGCAGCAACCTCGGCCCGGAGAACGCCGACCTGGTGGCCTCGATCGAGGAGCGCAAGGCCGCGATCGCGGACCGCGAGGGCGTCGACCCGTCGCAGGTGCCGGCCGATGCGGTCACCGCCTCGGCCTCGGGCCTGGACCCGCACATCAGCGTGGCGTACGCGCTGCTCCAGGTGCCGCGCGTGGCCGAGGCCCGCGGACTGTCCGCACAGGAGGTGCGCGACATCGTGGAGTCTAGGATTCAAGGGCGGGATCTGGGATTCCTCGGCGCGGAACGCATCAACGTCGCCGAGCTCAATCTCGCGCTCGATGAACGGGAGGGCGAATGACCGCAGCGCCGCTTCGTCGATCTCACGGCCACTCACGCCGGGGGCGGCTCCGAGTACTCCTCGGAGCCGCCCCCGGCGTGGGCAAGACCTATGAGATGCTCGCCGAGGGGCGTCGCATGCTCGACGAGGGTCACGACGTCGTGATCGCGATCGTGGAGACGCACGAGCGCGCCGCCACGCAGGCGCAGACCGCCGGGCTCCCCGAGGTGCCGCGGCGGGTCGATCTGCACCGGGGCATCGCCCTGACCGAGCTCGATGTCGACGCCGTGCTGGATCGGGCGCCCGAGATCGCCCTCGTGGACGAGCTGGCTCACACCAACGCCCCCGGATCGCGCAACGCGAAGCGCTGGCAGGACGTCGACGAGCTGCTGGACGCGGGCATCGACGTGATGACCACCGTCAACGTCCAGCACATCGAGTCGCTGAACGCCGTGGTCGAGAAGATCACCGGCATCGCGCAGCAGGAGACCATCCCGGACGCCGTGGTCCGCGCCGCCGACGAGATCGAGGTCGTCGACCTCGCCCCGCAGACCCTGCGCGATCGGCTCTCCGCCGGGTTCGTCTACCCGGCCGAGCGGATCGACGCCGCCCTGTCGAACTACTTCCGCCTCGGCAACCTCACCGCGCTGCGCGAGCTCGCCCTGCTCTGGCTCGCCGATGAGGTCGACAGCGCCCTGCGCAGCTACCGCGCCGAGCAGGGCATCGAGGGCACCTGGCAGGCCAGAGAACGCGTGGTCGTCGCCCTGACCGGCGGCCCCGAGGGCGAGACGCTGCTGCGCCGCGGCGCCAGGATCGCCGCGCGCTCCGCCGGCGGCGAGCTGCTCGCCGTGCACATCTCGGCACAGGACGGCCTGCGCGACGAGACTCCTGGCGCCCTCGCCGCGCAGCGCACGCTCGTGGAGTCGCTCGGCGGCACCTACCACCAGGTCGTCGGCGACGACATCCCGGCCACACTGGTCGAGTTCGCGCAGGGCGCCGATGCCACGCAACTCGTGATCGGCGTCAGCAGGCGCAGTCGGCTCACCGCCGCACTGACCGGCCCCGGCATCGGCTCGGAGGTCATCCGCCGCTCCGGCGACATCGACGTGCACATCGTCACCCACGCCGCGGCGGGTGGGCGGATGGTGCTCCCGCGCATCACCGGCGGCGCCCTGGGCTGGCGGCGGCAGCTGCTCGGCTTCGGCGTCGCCCTCCTCTTCGGGCCGATCCTCTCGTGGATCATGTTCACGTTCCGCAGCCCCGAGTCGATCACCGCCGAGGTTCTCGCGTATCAGCTGCTCGTCGTGGTCGTGGCCCTGATCGGCGGCATCCGCCCCGCGGTGTTCGCGGCGGTGCTCTCGGGCGTCACGCTCGACTTCCTCTTCGTCGCTCCGCTCTTCACGATCACGATCGCCCATCCGCTGCACGCGCTCGCCCTCTCGCTCTACGTCGTCATCGCGATCCTGGTCAGCATCATCGTCGACCAGGCCGCGCGTCGCGCCCGCACCGCCCAGCGCGCCGCGGCCGAAGCCGAGCTGCTCGCCGCGGTCGCCGGCAACGTGCTCCGCGGTGACAACGCCGTGCTGGCGCTGGTCAGCCGCACCAGGGAGGCGTTCGGCCTCAGCGGCGTGCGCCTGCTCGCACCCGACGGCGAGGTGCTCGCCAGCGACGGCGAACCCCTGGCCGACGGGCGTGCCACGACCATCCCTGTCGGTGTCGTCCCCGGCGGCGGACCCCGCGCGGTGCTGGAGCTGAACGGTGAGCCTCTCGCCGGACCCGAGCGTCGTCTGCTGGACGCGATCGTCGCCCAGTTGTCGGCCGCGATCGAGCACACCGACCTTCGTGCGACCGCGAGCGAGGCCGAGGCGCTGGCCGAGACCGATCAGGTGCGCAGCGCCCTGCTGTCGGCCGTCAGCCACGACCTCCGGCGCCCGCTCGCCTCGGCGGTCGCGGCCATCGGCGGCCTTCGCGGCTCCCACGGCCTGTCGGCATCCGATCGCGAGGAGCTGCTCGCCACCGCCGACGAGAGTCTGGCGACGCTGTCGACGCTGGTGACCGATCTGCTCGACGTGAGCCGCGTTCAGGCGGGCGTGCTCGCCGTCTCCTCGTCTCGGATGGATGCCGCCGGCTGCGTGCTCGCGGCCGTGGACGAACTGGGCCTCGGTCCGTCGGACGTCGAACTGGCCCTCGACCCCGACCTGCCCCCGCTGCACGCCGACCCGGTGCTGCTCCTGCGCGTGCTGGTCAACGTGATCGCCAATGCGCACCGGCACTCCCCGGATGACACCCGGGTCATCGTGTCCACGAGCGCCCTCGGTGATCGGGCCGAGATCCGCATCATCGACCGCGGAGAAGGCGTCTCGCCTGAGCGGCGCGACCGCATCTTCCAGCCGTTCCAGCGATTCGGCGACACCGACAACACGACAGGACTCGGGCTCGGACTCGCCCTGTCGCGCGGGTTCACCGAGGGGATGGGCGGTACCCTGACACCCGAGGACACTCCTGGTGGAGGCCTCACCATGGTCATTTCCCTGCCGCTGGCTGCAGGACCCCGCGACACGGAGGGCACGGAGTGAAGCTCCTCATCGCCGACGACGACCCGCAGATGGTTCGAGCCCTGAGGATCACCCTGGCCGCGCACGGATACGAGGTGGTGGTGGCCCCCGACGGCGCCGCCGCGATCGCCGCCGCCGCGCAGACCCACCCCGACCTCATCATGCTCGACCTGGGCATGCCCCGGCTCGACGGCATCGAGGTGATCCAGGCGCTGCGCGGGTGGACCAACGTGCCGATCATCGTGGTGTCCGGCCGCACGGGCTCGGCCGACAAGGTGGAGGCGCTCGACGCCGGAGCCGACGACTTCGTGACCAAGCCGTTCCAGGTCGACGAGCTGCTCGCACGTCTGCGCGCGCTCTCCCGTCGCTCGATCCCGGCCAGTGGCGAATCGACCGTGGCATTCGGCGACGTGGTGGTCGACCTCGCGACCAAGACCGTGACCCGCGGCGGCGCGCGCGTGCACCTGACCCCGACCGAGTGGCGGATGCTCGAGCACCTGTCCCGGCATCCGGGGGCTCTGGTCACCCGCCAGGATCTGTTGAAGGAGATCTGGGGCAGCGAGCAGGTCTCCGACTCGGGCTACCTGCGCCTGTACATGTCGCAGCTGCGCAAGAAGCTCGAACAGGCGCCCGGTGCTCCCGTGCACCTGCTCACCGAAGCCGGGATGGGCTACCGACTGGTGCTCTGAGCCGCGGAACTCCTCCGACGGATCGCGGCGACGACGGCGACGAGCACCAGCACGACGGCCACGACGATCGCAGCGACGGCGGTCGGGGTGCTCGCAGGCTCCCCCGTGAGCCTGCCCACGGCGAGCCAGGACAGACCCCAGGCCGTCGCGAGGGCCGGAGCGATGCGTCCGGTGACCCATGCCGCGGCTGCGCCGATCACCAGGACAACGGCCAGCACGGCGATCGCCCAGGCATCCGCCGCCTGCGCCCAGCTCTCGGGAGCGATCTGCGTGAGCCAGGCAGCCGTGTTCGCGACGGTCGCGATCGTGACCCAGCCGAAGTGCAGACCGTTCGCGCCGTCGGTGAGGATGCGATCGGCGAGGTTGCGTGCCGGGAAGCGTCCGAGCACCACGATCACCCGGGCGAGCACGGCCAGCAGCAGCGCGATCACGATGACCGTGAGCCACAGCGTGAGGTACTGCGCCGTCACCAGCCACAAGCCGTTCAGCACCATCGATGCGGCGACCCATCCGCCCACGGCCTGCTGGCGAGGATCCTGCCGCTGCGCCGGGAACGCCTGCCACACCGTGTAGGCGATCAAGCCGAGGTAGATGAGCGACCAGATCGAGAAGGCCGGTCCCGCCGGGGCGAGATACGACCCCTGCGCCGAGAGCGCGCCGTCCTGCAGGTCGTCGACGGATGTTCCACCGAAAGCTCCCGCCCCGATGGTGGCCGCGATCAGCATGAACGTCGCCGCGGAGATGATCAGCGTCTGGCGACCGATGCCCTTCGTGCGTGATTCCATGCGTCGAACGATACGGGGGCCGCGAGCGGAGCGCATCGGGGTTGACACCCGATCTCCGTTTCGCTAACCAGGTGAGGCAAATGCGCCTGTCGGATCAGGAGCGGGCGAACGCCGCGTCGATCAGGACTTCGGCGGCACCCCGAGCCTGCATGGCGACAGCCGGATCGGCGGAGATCGCGGCCGTGCTCTGCGCACCCTCGGCGAGGATCGACAGCTGTGGGGCGAGCGCCGCGGGAGCACCCGTCTCGGCGACCAGGTCTGCCATGTACTGCTGGAACGACGCCTTGTGTGCGCGCACGATCTCGGCGACCTCGGGATTCGTGCCGCCGAGCTCGCCGAACGCGTTGATGAAGGCGCAGCCGCGGAAGTCGTCGGCGCAGAACCAGTTCTCGAGGTATCCGTAGACGGCGAGCAGCCGCGCACGAGGATCGTCACCGGCCCCCGCCACCGCCTCCGACAGCCCCGACTCCCACTGGGCGTGCTTGCGCTCGAGGACCGCCGCGACGATGTCGGTCTTCGCGGGGAAGAGCGAGTAGAGGCGACGCAACGAGACCCCGGCGAACTGACGCAGCTCGTCCATGCCCACGGCCGCGTACCCCTTGCGGTAGTAAAGCTCTTCGGCGGCGGTCAGGATGCGCTCGCGGGCCTCGTCTTCGGTCATGACCAGAAGTCTACTTGACACGAGAACGAACGTTCTCTACATTGGAGACATCGAGCGAGAACGATCGTTCTCACCGGGATCGAAAGGATCAGGATCATGGGTTACATCACCGTCGGCAACGAGAACAGCACCCCGATCGAGCTCTACTACGAAGACCAGGGATCGGGCCAGCCCGTCGTCCTGATCCACGGCTATCCGCTCGACGGCCACAGCTGGGAGCGCCAGACCCGCGAGCTGCTCGCACAGGGCTATCGCGTCATCACCTACGACCGCCGTGGGTTCGGCGGATCGTCGAAGGTCAACACCGGCTACGACTACGACACCTTCGCCGCCGACCTCCACACGGTGCTGGAGACACTCGACCTGCGCGACGTCGTTCTCGTCGGCTTCTCGATGGGAACGGGAGAGCTCGCCCGCTACGTCGCCCGCTACGGCCACGAGCGCGTGGCGAAGCTCGCCTTCCTCGCCTCGCTCGAACCGTTCCTCGTGCAGCGCGACGACAACCCCGAGGGTGTTCCGCAGGAGGTCTTCGACGGCATCGAGGCTGCCGCCAAGGGCGACCGCTTCGCGTGGTTCACCGACTTCTACAAGAACTTCTACAACCTCGACGAGAACCTCGGCTCGCGCATCAGCGAGCAGGCCGTCACCGGCAGCTGGAACGTCGCCGTCGGCAGCGCGCCCGTCGCGGCCTACGCGGTCGTCTCGTCCTGGATCGAGGACTTCCGCGGCGACGTGGAAGCCGTCCGCGCAGCCGGCAAGCCCACGCTGATCCTGCACGGCACGAAGGACAACATCCTCCCGATCGACGCGACCGCCCGCCGCTTCCACCAGGCGGTGCCGGAGGCCGACTACGTCGAGGTCGAGGGCGCTCCGCACGGTCTGCTGTGGACCCACGCCGACGAGGTCAACTCCGCACTGAAGACCTTCCTCGCGAAGTAGGTCCTCCGCGCCGCATCCGCCCCCGTCGCCCTTCCGGTCGCTCGAGATCCTCGACAGCGACGGAGAGTGCGACGGGGGCGATGTGCGATCAGGCCGACGCCGGCAGCGCCTCAGCCGCGCATGGCGACACCGCGACGCCAGTAGCCCATGAAGGCCACCTGACCACGATCGATGCCCAGGTCCTTGACCAGGTGGCGACGGAGCGTGGTGACCACGCCGCTCTCCCCCGCGATCCAGAAGTAGCGCTCGGCCGGGGCGTCGGCCGCGGCGATCTCCTCGCCGAGCCCGGAGTACTCCGGCGTCTCCCACAGCAGATCCTCGCCGTCGATGTCCTTCACCCGGATCTCGTCCGTGGCGTCGGCGTCACCCAGGTAGCCGAGCACGGCGGGGATCAGGCGCAGACCGTGCGGCTCACCGGCATCGCGCGGCAGCCAGTGCACCTCGACGCCGGTCGGCACGTCGATGCGCAGGATGTCGGCAGGCGACGGCACCTCGATGAAGGCGACGCCGCGCAGGCCACGAGGTGCGTCCTCCAGAATGCGGGCGATCGCCGGAGCGGCCGTCTCGTCCCCCGCGAGCACGACCGATGCGGCGGTGCCGGGGGCGAACTCGGCGCCACCGTGCGCGCCGACATCGACGCCGCGACGCGGTCCGACCAGGTACAGCTCCTGCCCGACCGCGGCCTGGCTCGCCCACAGCGACGCGGGTCCGGTCAGGCCCGGCTCGAGGTGCAGCACGAAATCGACGTCGACCTCGGTCCCGGTCTCGTCGTCGACGCGCAGCTCGCGCACGGAGTAGGTGCGCATCGATCCGCGCTCCTCCTCCGGCACCGCGAGGAAGGCCTGCCACCAGTTGTCCGATGCCCGGTCGAGGTCGGGAAGAACACCGGTCGCGGGCGGGAAGACCAGCTTGATGCGACTGTCGAACACCTCACCCGGCGTGCCGAACTCGCTCAGCTCGTCGCCGCCGAAGGTCACCCGCACGAACGAGGGCGAGACGCGCACGACGGCCCGCACCTCGGCGCGGGTGAGGATGTAGGTCGGACGGTCGGTCGTGGTCGTCTCAGCGGACATGGTGCCTCCCGATGGGTGTGACCATCGGCTTGCCGGAGACCGGATCGATGGTGATCTGATTGGCGAGGCCGAAGACCTCTTCGACGAGTTCGGCGGTGACGATGTCCTTCGGTGCCCCCGCCGCGTGCACCCGACCGTCCTTCATGGCCACCAGCTCGTCCGCATAGCGGGCGGCGAGGTTGAGGTCGTGGAGGACCATCACGATGGTCGTGCCGCGCGAGACGCTCAGATCGGTGAGCAGATCGAGCACCTCGACCTGGTGGGCGACGTCGAGGAACGTCGTCGGCTCGTCCAGCAGCAGGATGTCGGTCTCCTGCGCGAGCGCCATCGCGATCCACACGCGCTGGCGCTGACCGCCAGAGAGCTCATCGACGCTGCGGTCGGCGAGGTCGGAGATGCCGGTCGCGTCGAGGGCGTCCGCCACCACCTCGTAGTCGTGCGTGCTCCACCGCGCGAGCATCTTCTGATGCGGGTGCCTTCCGCGACCGACGAGGTCGGCGACGGCGATGCCCTCCGGCGCGACGGGCGACTGCGGCAGCAGACCGAGGATGCGCGCGACCTCCTTGGTGGGGCGGGTGTGCACCGAGGTGCCGTCGAGCACGATCTGGCCTTCGCTCGGAGACAGCAGGCGGGCGAGCGCGCGCAGCAGCGTCGACTTGCCGCATCCGTTCGCGCCCACGATGGTGGTGATGCGACCGGGCGCGATCTGCAGGTCGAGGCCGTCGATGATGGTGCGGTCGCCGTAGGCGAGCGTCACCCCCTCGGCCGACAGGCTGTGCGAGACGGTCATAGCGAACCCCCGGAGCGGTTGGTGCGGATGAGCAGGTAGATCAGATAGGGCGCGCCGACCACGCCGGTGATGACGCCGACGGGGTAGCGGGTGCCGAAGGCGAACTGTCCGATGAGGTCGCCGCCGAGCACGAGCGCGGCGCCGACGAAGGCCGACGGCAGGAGCAGATTCGCCCCCGGACCCGTGATGCGCGCCGCGATGGGTCCGGCCATGAACGCGACGAAGGCGATGGGACCGGTGGCCGCGGTGGCGAAAGCGAGGAGCGCGACCGCACCGAGGATGAGCAGCAGGCGCGTGGCGTTGACCCGGATGCCGAGGCCCGCCGCCGAGTCGTCTCCGAGCTGGAGGGCTCCGAGCGAACGCCCCTGCGACAGCATCAGCGGCACGATGACCACCGCGGCGATCGCCATCGGGAGCACGCGCTCCCACGATGCGTTGTTGAGGCTTCCGGTCAACCACTGCATCGCGGTCTGGATGTCCCAGTTCGCCGCCCTCGACAGCATGTACGAGATGATGCTCTGCAGCATCGCCGCGACCCCGATCCCGATCAGGATGAGTCGGGTGCCGGCGAAGCCGCCCTTGATCGAGAGCAGATAGATCACCAGGGCGGTGGCGACGGCGCCGCCCAGGGCGAGCAGCGACACGACAGGACCGTTGACCGAGAGCACGATGATGCCGAACACGGCCGCGGCACCGGCACCGTTCGAGATGCCGATGATGTCGGGAGACGCGAGCGGATTGCGCAGCATCGTCTGGAAGCAGACACCCGCCATGCCGAAGGCGATCCCGGTGAGGACGGCGAGCACCGCTCGCGGCAGCCGCAGGTCGCCGACGGTGAACGAAGCACCGGGCACGGTCTCACCGAGGATCACGCGGATCACCTCGTCGGGCGTGTAGAACGTGTTTCCCACCATGAGAGCGACCGCGAAGAGGGCGAGCACCAGGACGCCGAGGACGATCGTGGCGACCGCGTGCCGACGGTGACGCGAGCGACGGCCCGCGACGATCCTGGCGATCCGGGCAGATGCCGGCTCGTCGACCCGGTCGAGGGTGTGCACGGCGTGTTCGGTCGACCTCACAGCTCACGCACCTTCTGCCGACGGACGATCCAGATGAAGAACGGCGCTCCGATGATGGCGGTGATGATCCCGACCTGGATCTCCTCCGACGACGGGGCGATCACGCGACCCACGATGTCACTCGCGGTCAGCAGCGCGGCACCGGCGATGGCCGAGAACGGGAGCAGCCAACGGTGATCGGTGCCCACGAGCATGCGGCACACGTGCGGGATGATCAATCCGACGAAGCCGATGGGCCCCGCGATCGCGGTGGCGGCTCCCGCGAGGATCACCGCACCCAGCGCCGAGATCAGGCGCGTGCGGAAGACGTTCTCGCCGAGCCCCTTGGCCATCTCGTCGCCGAGCGCGAGGGAGTTCATCCCCCGGGAGCAGAGGAAGCAGATGAGGGCGCCGACGGCGAGGACGGGTGCCGTGAGGGCGATGCGCGGCCACTCCGCCCCGCCGACGCCGCCGATCTGCCAGGACTGGAACGTCTGCAGCAGATCGACGCGAGGGAGCATGACGGCGCTGATGAGCGAGGCGAAGGCGGCCGAGGTGGCGGCACCCGCGAGGGCGAGCTTGAGGGGAGTCGCTCCCCCGCGGCCGAGCGATCCGACCGTGTAGACGAAGACAGCGGCGATCCCGGCTCCCGCGATCGCGAAGGCCATCTGTCCGTAGGGATCGGCGAGGCCGAAGAAGGCGATGCCGCACACGACGGCCAGCGAGGCGCCGTTCGAGACGCCGAGGATGCCGGGGTCGGCGATGGGGTTCCGCGTCACCGCCTGCATGGTCGCTCCGGAGAGGGCGAGTGCCGCGCCGACGAGGAGCGCGAGGACAGTGCGGGGGATGCGCTTGACGATCGCGGCCTCGGCGATCGTGTCGGTGCGGCCGGTGAGGGCCGCCGCGATGTCGTCGAACGAGACCGCCCGCACGCCGAACGAGATCGACAGGATGCTGAGGACGACGAGCACCACGATCCCGACGAGGAGCCAGATGGTTCTCACCAGCACCGGGCGCCGCAGGTCTGCGGCGCCCGGTGCCGGTGCGATGACGGTTGCTGAGGTCACTGAGCATTCACTCCGCTGCGGCGGATCGAACGACTACGGCGCGAGCGGTGCAGCCAGGAGCGCGAGGTAGTCGCTGAGGCCCCACGGGATGGACAGCGGCGACGGGTTCGCCGATGCCGCGATGGGGGTGGCGTCCGGAAGGACGGCGATGCGCCCCTCGGCGATGGCCGGGATCTTCGACAGCAGCGGGTCGGCCTGCAGCAAGGGGATGATCGTCTCATCGCCGTACGTGATGAACAGGTCGACGTCATCGAACTTCTGCGCCTCTTCGGCGCTGACCGTCAGGTAGAACTGGTCGCTGTCCTTGTTCTCCTCGACGATCGAGGGGAACGGCAGGCCGAGGCCGTGGAGGTAACCGGGGCGGGTGTCGATCGCCGTGTAGTACCCGACCTGGCTGAGGTCTGTCGGGTCGATGTAGGAGAAGAGGACCTTCTTGTCCTTCAGCACGCTGTTGGCCTCCAGCGCCTTCTGCGCGTCGGCGTCCAGCTGCTCGATCAGAGCCTTGCCCTCCTTCTCGAGGCCGAGGGCCTTGGAGTCCATCTCGATCATGTCGTCGACCGAGGTGCCCCAGGCGACCGTCGGGTACGCGATGACCGGAGCGATCTTGGAGAGGGTGTCGTACTCCTCCTGCGTGAGGCCGGAGTAGGCGGCGAGGATCACGTCGGGCTCGGTGTCGGCGACGGCCTCGTAGTCGATACCGTCGGTCTCGTCGAACAGCACCGGCGTCTCGGCGCCCAGCTCATCGAGCTTCTCCTCGACCCAGGGCAGCACGCCGTTGTCGTCGTCGTCACCCCACGACGCCTTGCTCATGCCGACCGGAACGATGCCCAGGGCCAGCGGCACCTCGTGGTTCGCCCACGCGACGGTAGCGACGCGCTCGGGCTTCTCGGTGATCGTGGTCTCGCCGTAGACGTGCTCTACGGTGACGGGGAAGGCGTCGTCGGATGCGGGGTTGCCGCCGGTGGTCGAGGTCGACTCCGGCGCGGAGGACGCACAGGCGGAGAGGCCGATGGCGAGCGCGGCGGCCGCGCCGATGGCGAGGATTCGAGAGGTGCGCACAGGCGTTCCCTTCGGGTTCGGGGTGAGGGGGGCGGCGCAGATGAAGCGCCCAGCCTTTGGTAAGCCTGGCCTAATCTAACACGGAGGTTAGGTGAACCTCACCCCGGATCTTCCCGAGGTTCCGACGACGGAGGCACGAAAAAACCGGCCGGATCCGTGAGGATCCGACCGGTTTCAGGAAGTCAGCGCGCGCTCAGAGAGCGCGGATGTTCGCCGCCTGCATGCCCTTGGGGCCACGCTCAGCGTCGAATTCGACCTTCTGGTTCTCGCGGAGCTCCTTGAAACCGGAGCCGGCGATAGCCGAGTAGTGGGCGAAGAGGTCGTCCGAGCCGTCATCGGGAGCGATGAAGCCGAAGCCCTTTTCCGCGTTGAACCATTTCACAGTGCCAGTGGCCATGTGTTTCTACTTTCTGTTGATCTAGCCGCTGTTTTACACGGCTTGTGCATCGCACCGGAAGAACCGGAGGATACGAGTGAGCCTCCCTCCGAACGGAAGGGGCGAAGTTTTCAGGGGATCCGAGCCGAACCAATCGGCGCAGAATTCGGATCCAGATGTCGGGCCACACACGTCGCAGCAAGCGTTCGCGGGCCGGTAATGAATGACGCCTCCGGGAAGAGGCACGTTGCCTACCGTACCACGCCATCCCCGCGAGCGCGCCCCCGACTTTCCGATGGCCCGCCCGAAGGATGCCGGGCGCGCCTCAGCGACGGGCGCGCCGAGGGACGGGACCCCTCAGGTGCGACGATCGCGAGCACGCGGACGAGCGTCGCCATCCACAGCAGTCCGAGCCCCACGACGATCGCCTCGACCGCTGTGGCCGAGTACAGGCCGAGCGGGATCCACAGCACGAGCGCGACCACGAGGAGCAGCCCGACGCCGACCGAGGTGACCAGGAGCGCACGAGGGCGCCCGGGAATCGAGGTCACGGTGGTCGCGGCCGCCACGGCGAACAGCACGAGCGTCGCGAAGGCGGCGATGTCATGCGGGATCGGCACCCGGTTCAGCGGCAGCAGCCCGACCGCGGCGAGCGCGACGCCGGTCGCCGCCCACAGCGCGACGACGACGGCGATGCGGGAGAGGACCCCGTCGCCGCGCAGGCGGTGCAGGTCGCGCCCGATGTACGAACCGACGGTCGCAACGAGCAGACCTGCCACGACGAGGGTGCCGTTGAACGCCCACGACCCGGAGCCCAGCTGCGAGAAGTTCTGCTCCCACCAGCGCGGGTCGGCCGCGGTCACCATGGCGAACAGCGTGCCGACCACGAGGAAGCCGAACAGGAGCGCGGCGAGGTCGGCTGTGCGCAGGCCGACACCGGCTCCGAATGCGAAGCGCCCACCGACCGCCGAGACCACCCCCGTGAGGAGCGCTCCCCCGGCCGCCGCAAGCTGCAGCCCTTGGAGACCGGCAGCCAACACCTCGGCGGCGAGCAGCACTCCCATCATCGTGACGGCGCCGAACGCCACGGTGAGGGCGCCCGTCGAGAGGTCGGAGATCACCGCCTGCCAGCGCGGCATCGACCTCGTCTCCCCGCGGCGGTGCATCAGCGTGCTCGCGAGGAACGCGGCGGAGGCGATCACGCCCGCGATGACGGCGGCCGGCATCGCGAGTGCGCCCTCCCCCGTGAGCGGGCGCGCGTCACCGGCCAGGATGAGCACGGCGACCGCCGTGCCGACCCCGAAGCAGATGACGGTCGCCCAGACCGCCCTCGTCTCGCCGCGCAGCTTCGCGTCCTGCTCCATGCGCCCCATGCAAGCACGCACCCATGACGGGCGGAAGCCCCGCTCACCGCATCCGGCGGTTCGCCGCATCCCGAGGAGCGGAGGAGTTCCTCAGGCGTGCTGCAGAGCCTTGGGGGTGAAGTAGGTGACTTCCCCCGTCTCATCCTCGATACCGAAGATGAACTGCCCCGACGGTGTGGCGCAGACGTCGATGATCTTTCCCCGTGAACGAGGAGTGACGACGTCGTCACCCGGCTTGAACGTGCTCTTCGTCATGCCGCGATCGTACAACGCGCGCCGGCGCTGCTCGTCTCAGGCCGCCAGGCGACCGACCGCTCTGGCACGGATGAGCACGGCTGTACCGTCGGAGTAGGCCACCGGCAGCTCCTCCACCGCGACGACCTCGATCGTCGCCGGGTCCGCGCCCGCGAGCCGCGCGCGCTCGGTCGCCTCGGCGGCGGCATCCGCGCGGGAGGCCCGTTGGTCGGACGGGTCGACCCGGTAGATCTTCTCGACCTGCCCGGCGACCTCGCCGAGGGCCGCGCCCACTGCGTTCGCCGCGCCGAAGTGGTCGGGGCGGATCAGTTCGGCGACCCCGTCGAGCTCGGTCGGAGCGATGATGCCGCCACCCCCGACCAGGATGACCGGGACCGGTGCGGCGTTCGGCTTCATCCGGTCGATCGAGTCCTCGAGGATCTCGCGCATCGCACTCCAGGCCGCGGCGCCGACCGTCTCAGGAACCGCGGGAGCCTCGAGACCATCGATCCCGGCCCCGCCGACCGCGAGGGCGATGTCGGTGGCCGTGAGGGTGTCCCCTCCGAAGGCCAGGCCCTCCTGAGGAAGCCGATAGCCGACGCTGTCGGGGCCGACCGTCGTGCCCGCCTCGGTCTCGCGGATGATCGTGCCACCGCCGAGGCCGACCGACAGCACGTCGGGCATGCGGAAGTTGGTGCGGATGCCGCCGATCTCGACCGCGTGGGCCGACTGGCGCGGGAACCCGTCGACGAGCACGCCGATGTCGGTCGTGGTGCCGCCGATGTCGACCACCAGGGCATCCGTCGCCCCGGAGAGGTGCGCGGCGCCACGGATGGAGTTCGTGGGCCCGCACCCGATCGTCAGCACCGGGAACTCGAGCGCGTACTCGAGCTGCATGAGGGTGCCGTCGTTCTGGCCGAAGTAGGGCGTGGCGGGGATGCCGCGCTCGCGCAGGGCCGCCACGAAGCCTGCGGCCATCTGCCGGAGCGTCTGCATCAGCGCCGCGTTCAGCACGGTCGCGTTCTCGCGCTCGAGCAGGCCGAGCGAGCCGATGCGCGCCGACCGCGACACGGGAACACCCAGCTCCTCCGTGACGATGGCGGCGACCCGCTCCTCCTGGCTCTCGTCGATCGGGGCGAACACCCCCACGACGGCGACCGCGTCGACCTCGCCGCGCATCCGTGCACAGGCCTCGCGCACGGCATCCTCATCGATCGGGGAGAGCACCCGGCCGTCGACCTCGAAGCCGCCGGCCAGCAGGTGCGCGTGCTCACCGATCGCCGCACGCAGATCGTCCGGCCACCCCTCCAGCGGAGGGACGGCGGTGGTGGCCGGTGCACCGAGTCGGAGGATGCCGACGCGGCCGAGCCCGCGGCGCTCGACGATC
The DNA here is from genome assembly GCF_049896645.1 of Microbacterium sp. DWRC1-3. Lineage (NCBI taxonomy): Bacteria > Bacillati > Actinomycetota > Actinomycetes > Micrococcales > Microbacteriaceae > Microbacterium > Microbacterium sp. DWRC1-3. The sequence goes on along the minus strand of NZ_JAFCUS010000002.1, from coordinate 100,409 downwards.
GCGTTGGTGCAGTGGGTGGTGCCGAGCATGGCGTGCCCGATCAGGGCGGCGTCGACGCCGGAGGCCGCGAGCACCGCGTCGATCGCCGCGGCCACGCCGTCGCCGGTGTCGGCCGTGGTGGGCCGCTTGACCGAAGCGACGACGTCGAGCCGCTCGTCGAGGATGACGGCGTCGGTGTTCGTGCCGCCGACGTCGATGCCGATGCGATACCTGCCGGCCATCACGCGGCCTCCTCATCCGTCGTGCGCGCACCGGAGCGCTGCGCGATGTCTTCGACCGGAACCCACTCCACGTCGTACCCGAAGTGGGCGGGTCCGGCGGTCTCCAGTCCGATGGGCGTACGCCACTTGTCGTGGCAGGGGATCGCGATCACCGCGACCCGCGCGCCGTACCGGAGGGACTCGGTAGTGATCGGCATGCCCGTCGCCAGGTCGAGCACGGCGATCAGATCGGGGGTCACGGCCGCGAGCACGCCGTCGCGGCGTCCGAGCAGCATCTCGTTCTGGAAATCGAGCCGGAACGCGCTCCCCCGGTCGACGCCGACACCGACCAGCTCGGCCGCGCCGCGCGTGAATCCACCGTCCACGGCGCGCTGCAGATCGGCGACCTTGCCGTCGAACAGCCGCACGGCGTCGAGGTCGGCGCACAGGGCGTCGATGCGCTCATCGTCGCGGAGCTCGCGTCCGGCGGTATCCCGGCCCCGCAGGATGCGCCCGATGCGCTGAGCGAGTCCGAGGGTGCCGGGGATCGCGCACTCGCGCACGACGTCGCCGCCGTACGCGTAGTCGATCATGGTCGCCCCTCCGCCCATCTCGACGGTGACCGCCCGCGCGATGCGCTCCGACCATCCGCCGTCGATCGGGCGACTCACCACCTCATTGCCGTGATGGTCGACCAGCACGGTCGTGCCGGGTCCGTAACCGGCCAGGTGGAAGGTGACCATCTGCGCCTCGGGGAACGCCCGACCCATCGCATCGCCGTCGACCACCGGGAGGCCAGCGAGGGCCGCAGCCGCGATCGGGATCATCGAATTGCCGCCGCCGACCTCGATCGGCATCACCGCTGTCGCTTTGCGACCCACGGCGCGCTCGATAGCGTGCAGGGCCGCGAGCAGCTCGGACTCGGCCTGGATGCGCTCCACACTCACGGAGGGGGCGCCGATCCCTCCGATCGGGATGACGAAGTCGTCATCGCTCAGGTCGTCGACGGCGATCAGCGGGACCGGCCCGTGCAGGCGGATGAGTCGCTTGGCGATCAGGGAGCCGACATGCGGGTCGCCGCCTCCTCCGGTGCCGAGCACGGCGGCACCGAGGGCGATCTCGTCGATGTCGGCTTCCGTGATCACAGGCGTCGTGACGACAGCGCTCATGCGCTCACCTCATCCGTGACGGGGGCCGACGCCGGCGTCACGCGACGACGCAGCGGCAGCAGCACGAGATACGCGACGAAGCCCACGAGGAGTCCGTCGAGAGCCGAGATCGACGTGAGGGTGAACCAGCCGAAGCCGGGGCCATCCGCCGGATTCGTCGTCGCGACGGCGACGAAGATCCCGACCACCCAGGCCGCGATGGACCAGCCGTCGACCAGCGGCACGGTGGCGCCGTGCGCCCAGCGCGCCGTCTTTCGACCCGTGAAGAACGACGCCAGGTACACGCCGCCGTAGGGGGCGATGATCGTGCCGATGACGAGGATGAACTGTACGAAGTAGTCGGCAGCGCCGATCACCCCGACGATGATGCCGATGGCGCCGAGCACGATCGTGACGGTGCGACGGCTCAGCCGCTCGCTGATCGACGCGAACGAGAGTCCGGCCGAGTAGAGGTTGGTCGTGTTCGTGGTCCACTGCGCGAGAATCAGCACGATCACAGCGACACCGCCGAGGCCGAGCGCGAAGAAGATCGCCATCAGCTCGGTGCCGTCCATGATGCGGGCGAGCAGGATCGCGACGACCAGGATGATCGAGTTGCCGAAGAAGAACCCCACGAAACCGGCGATCATGGCCTGCTTCGGGGTCTTCGCCCACCGCGCCATGTCGGGGGCGAGCACGACCCCGAGGATGAAGATGCCCATGACGAGCGACACCGCACCGCCGAAGGTGAAGGTCGCCTCGACCGGGGCCTGGAGGCCCGCCGCACCGTTCACCGTGAAGGCGACGATGACGCCGACGACCAGCAGCAGAAGCAGCAGCGGCACCGCGAGGGTGCTGAGACGGTTGATGGAGCGGTAGCCCCAGAACGCGGTGATCGCCATGAGCACGCCGCCGATCGCGGTGAACACCTGCACCGGCACGTCGATGCCGGTGAACTCAGCGAACGCGATCTGCGCGTTCGCGCCGAAGAATCCGGCCTGCACGGCGTACCAGCCGACCAGACTCACGGCGATCGCCAGGGCGAGGATCGCGCCGCCGATGCGGCCGAACACGGCGCGGGAGATCATGGCGGTGGAGAGCCCGGTGGCGGCGCCGACGTAGGCGCAGGCCATCGCGAGGAGTCCGAGCAGCAGAGATCCGAGCATCGTCGCGCCGATCGCCGGCCAGAAGGCCATGCCGGAAGCGAGAGAGACGCCGAGGAACGCCCCGGAAAGGTCGATGCCGATCGCGATCCACACGGTGGCGATCGACAGCCAGCTCTTGCGCTGGTCCTGCGGCACGACGCCGTGCTCATAGTCGGTGGTGGTCATCATCTTTTCCTTGAGAAGTGGCCCTGCGAGTCGTCGGCGGGGATTCGGGTTCCCGGAATGCGGACGACTCGCAGGGCGGGTCGGGGGCGGCCTGTCTGTGCGGCCGGGTCGTGCGATGCCGGGTCGGAGTTCGTGGCTCCGTGCCGGCGAGGGGTGATGGTGTCCGCCGCATCGGTGCGGCGGGATTCATCGGGACAGGATCGTGGAGAGGTGTCGCCAGGCTTGATCGAAGCGCTCGCGGTAGATCTCGGGCGTGTAGTGGGTGAGCTGGAGGAAGAGGCCGTCCATGACCACGAACACCAGAGCCGTGAAGCCCTCGGCGTCACCGGCGGTGAAGGCGCCTGCCGCGACACCGTCTTCATAGGTCTGGCGCACGGCGGCCGCGAGGGTCGACTCCGAGTCGAGGAAGATCTGTCGCAGCTGCTCGCCACCGGGACCGTACTCGGTGACAGCGGCCCTGAGGCTGAACTCCGCGAGGTCGGGTCGATCGCGGTAGTACGCCTCGATGCCCCCGAGGATGTGGTGCAGGCGCGCGAGCGGCTCCAACTCGGAGCTGTTCCTGAGGAGCTCGTCGAAGAACGCAGTGTGATCGACCGAGACCCCGGCGTACACCTCGGCGTACAGCGCCTCCTTGCTGGGGAAGTGCGCGTAGAGGGAGGGCGTCTTGATCCCGACGGCCTCGGCGATCTCGCGCAGGCTCGTCTCGGCGTAGCCCTGGCGCGCGAAGATCGTGCGGGCCTCCGCGAGGATCGTTGCTCTGGTCATCATCTACCTAACGACTATTAGTTAGGCAGAGCGTAACCCCGCATCTCCCTGCGACGCAAGAGCCACGGGCACAGGACGTCACGACTACCGTGGAGGGCATGCGCATCCCCGCCGCGATCCGCGCCTCCCAGCGCTCCCCGCTGCTGCAGGTCGTGAAGTCGGCCGCGGCGACGATCGCCGCGTGGTTGATCGCCGGATGGGTGTTCCCCGCGCAGCTGCCGGTCTTCGCCGCGATCGCCGCGCTGCTGGTGGTGCAGCCCAGCGTGAACCAGTCGCTGTCGAAGGCGCTCGAGCGCAGCATCGGAGTGATCGCCGGTGTCGTGATCGCCGTCGGACTGGGACTGCTGTTCGGCTCGCCGAGCTGGATCGTGCTGCTCGCGATCGTCGTCGCGATGCTGGTGGCGTGGATCTTCCGCGCCTCTCCGGGCACGGGCAACCAGGTGGCGATCTCGGCGATGCTGGTGCTGGCGCTGGGGTCGTCGAGTCCCGAGTACGCGTTCGCACGCATCGTGGAGACCCTGATCGGGGTCGCGATCGGCATCGTGGTGAACGCCCTGATCGTGCCTCCGGTTCTGGTGGCACCGGCTCGCCGAGATGTGGGACTGCTCGGCCGCGAGCTCGCCGCCAGCCTCGACCGCCTAGCCGACGCGCTGCCCGAGCCGCAGACGCCGGCGAGGCTGCAGGAGCTGATGCTGGAGGTGCGGCTGCTGCGGCCGATGAAGGAGGCCGCAGAGGCATCGATCGCCGCCGGGGAGGAGTCGCTCACCCTGAACCCGCGCCGCTCGACCCACCGTGCCGATCTGCGGGAGATGCGTGCGCTGCTCGACCGGCTCTCGCCCATCGTGACCCAGACGATCGGCATGACCCGCGCCTACTTCGACCACTACGACGATGAGATCGGCGAGGAACCCGCCGTCGCCGCGATCGCCGAGCAGCTGCGGCGAGCCGGGCACGATGTGCGCCTGGCCGTGCAGATCGCCGATGCCTCGCCGGAGCCCGACACCATGACCTCGGCGATCCCCGCGCTCACCGCTCCTCTCGTGATCCGGCCGCCCTCGTCGCAGCACTGGATCCTGATCGGCTCGCTCATGGAAGATCTGCGCCGGATCAGGGGAGAGCTGCTCGACGAGGACTGACCCCGCTTACCCTGGAGGCATGTCCGACATGACCGTCGCGGAAGCCCTCGGGGAACTGGCCGCTCTGGAAGACCCGAAGATGCGCGCCGCCAACGAGAAGCGCGGCGACGACCACGGCATCAACCTCAGCCGGATGCGCGCACTGGCGAAGCGGATAAAGACCGACCAGCCCCTCGCGCAGGAGCTGTGGGCCACGGGCGAGACGCCCGCGCGACTGCTGGCGCTGCTGATCTGCCGGCCGCGCGACTTCACCGCCGACGAGCTCGATGCCATGCTGCGCGAGACGCGCCCGCCGAAGGTCAACGACTGGTTCGTCAACTACGTCGCCAAGAAGACCCCGCTCGCCGAAGAGCTGCGGCTGCGGTGGTTCGACGACGCCGACCCCACGGTGGCTGCTGCGGCCTGGTCGCTCACGACCGTGCGCGTGACGAAGGACGCCGACGGCCTGGACCTGCCGCACCTGCTCGACCTGATCGAGCGGGACATGAAGGATGCCCCGTCGCGCCTGCAGTGGTCCATGAACGAGACCCTCGCGAACATCGGCATCTTCCACCCCGAGTATCGCGCCAGGGCGCTGGCGATCGGCGAACGCCTGCAGGTGCTCGCAGACTACCCGACCGCGCCCGGGTGCACCTCGCCCTTCGCACCGCTCTGGATCAGCGAGATCGTGCGGCGCCGCGAGGGCTGAGCGCCGGAGGGAAGAGCCCCGGATCTGGCGTGTCCGCCACGTGTCGCCTCACACAGTCGGTAACGTTATACACTTTATCCACTCGCATGTGCACTGGGGGCGATCGCAAGGTGCGGTCGCCGGTACCTGCGAGCGGAACTGGGGACGCATCATCATGGCTACGCAAGATCAACTGAACGCACTCATCGCCGACATCGCGAGCGACATCAACGGCTTCATCGGCGCATCCGTCGTCGACGTCGAGTCGGGCCTGCCGCTCGCTTCGCACTCGGTCCGACCGGACTTCGACCTCGACGTCGCCAGTGCGTACAACAGCGAGATGGTCAAGAACAAGCGGAAGACGATCGACGCTCTCCGCCTCGAGGCCACCCTCGAAGACATGCTGCTGACGCTCGACACCCAGCTGCACCTGATCAAGATGATCGAGGGCGATACCTTCATCTACCTCGCAGCCGACCGCCAGGCGACGAACCTCGCCCTCCTCCGCTCCGCCGTGAACCGCCACGTGGCGGCCTTGAACGCTTGAGCGGCGGGGCCGTCGGAGCCGACAGCCCCGGGAGCGAGTCGTGGGTGCGCGCAGCCCTGTCGGATCTACCGACGAGGCGCGCGCGCTGGCGACGCGTGAGCCTGCCGACGCGCTTGCGGCTCGTCTTCGCCGGGCCGGTCGGCGCCGGCAAGACCACAGCGGTGCGCGCACTGAGCGACGTCGCCCCCGTGGACACCGACGTTCCCATCTCGGCGGGCTCCGCGGAGTACGGCGACGCAGGAAAGAAGACCACCACGGTCGGACTCGACTACGGAGCCTGGAAGCCCACGGCCGAGATCTCGGTGGCCCTCATCGGGTTCCCCGGACAGGACCGCTTCGCCCACGCGCGGCAGAGCTCCTCCTCGTCCGACACGCGCATCCTGCTGTGGTTGCGCGCCGACAGCGAGAGCATCGCCGACGACGCCGACGACTGGCTGCCGCGCTTCACCGGCGACCACCATCGGCTGGCGATCGCCGTGACCCGTTGCACCGACGACGCGATCGACACCGTGCGCGCCGCGCTCACCGAGAGCCTGGAGCGATACGGCATACCGCCCACGCGTGTTCTCGCGACGGACGCCCGCGACCGCGAGAGCGTCATGCGGGCGGCCTGCGCGGCACTGGACCTCCCGGAAGAGGAGTCATGAACGCCTCCACTCGAGCGGATGGCCCCGCTCCGACGACAGACCCGGCATCGGCGCAGGACGCCGTGCTCATGCATCCGGACCTCGCCGCGAACTGGGCGCTCTGGTCCGGCGTGGTGAGCCAGGCGGCCCTCACCCGGCTGCGTCACCTCGAGGAGCGATTCCCCGAGCTGACGACGGCGGTCCTCTCGACCGCCGACGGCCTGCACATCGCGTCGGTCGGCACCCTCGGGGAGACCGGCGACCGCCTGGCCGCCATGAACGGCTCGCTGTTCGCCGTCGCCAGGGCCGAGGCCGAGATCATCTCGCAGGGAACTGAACCGAGCCTTTCTGCCGTGGTCTCAGTGTCGATCGGGCAGAGTCAGCTGTCGCTGCTCAGCTTCATCCTCGCCCCCTACGGCCAGCTGCTCCTGTCGGTGTCGGCGAAGGGGGTGCAGGTGGGGACCGTCATCGTGCAGGCCCGTTCGGCTGCCTACGAGCTCATCACCGCGCTCGGGCTCGCGGGCGCACCGGGATGAGGCTGACTACGCTGAGGCCATGAGCACCCACATCGCCGCAGAACCCGGTCAGATCGCCCCCATCGTCCTGTTCCCCGGCGACCCGCTGCGGGCGAAGTGGATCGCCGAGACCTTCCTCGACGATGCCGAGCTGTACTCCCAGACGCGGGGCATGCTGGGCTTCACCGGTACCTGGGAGGGGCACCGCGTCTCGGTGCAGGGCTCCGGCATGGGGCAGCCGTCGATGGCGATCTACGCGAACGAGCTGTTCGACGCCTATGGGGTGCAGACGATCGTTCGTGTCGGCTCGTGCGGCGCACTGACCGAGAAGGTGAAGATCCGCGACATCATCATCGCGAACGGCGCCAGCACGGACTCCGGCATCAACCGGGTGCGCTTCCATGGCCTCGACTTCGCACCCGTCGCCGACTTCTCGCTGCTGCGCGCCGCGGTCGAGGCGAGTGAGACCGAGCCCCTGGAATCGGCCGTGCACGTGGGTCAGCTGTTCTCGAGCGACCAGTTCTACAGCACGCGCCCCGAGCTCACGGAGCCGTTCGTGCAGCACGGCATCCTGGGCGTCGAGATGGAGGCCGCCGGCCTCTACACGCTCGCGGCGTACTACGGCAGGCGGGCTCTCGCGATCTGCACGGTCAGCGACCACATCGTCACCGGCGAGGAGACCACCGCGCAGGAGCGCGAGCAGACCTTCGGCGACATGATCCGCATCGCCCTGCGCGCCGCGACCGCGTAGCTCGGCGGGCCACCGCCCCCGCACGGAAGCTACGGGGTGTCGCCGACGGCGTGCGGGCGGGGCAGCGCCAGCATGACGCCGGTGTCGGTGAACTCCTGCTGGATCTCATCGTCGTGCCGGTAGGTGACCAGGCTCACACCGACCGCCGCGATCAGGGCGAACACGAAGGCGGGAAGCAGTTCGTAGAGCCCGGTGTCGAGCGCCTTCCAGATGAACACCGTCGCGGCACCGACGAACATGCCTGCCAGCGCACCCCAGTTGGTGAGCTTGCGCCAGTAGAGGCTGAGCAGGATGACGGGCCCGAATGCGGCGCCGAATCCCGCCCACGCGAACGACACGAGTCCGAGGATCGTGTCGTTCGGCGTGATCGCCAGCACCGCCGCGATGATCGCGACGCCGAGGACCCCGAGTCGCCCCATCAGCATGAGGGTCTTCTGCGAGGGCGGCGTGCGCCGGAACACGCCGTACAGGTCTTCGACGAGCGCCGAGGAGCAGACGATCAGCTGGCTGGAGATCGTGCTCATGATCGCGGCGAGCACGGCCGCGAGCACCAGGCCGGCGACGAACGGATGCAGCAGCGTCTGCGACATGAGAAGCACGACGGTCTCGGGGTTGGCGAGGTCGATGCCCGTCTTGGCGATGTAGGCGAGGCCCACGAGACCCGACAGCACAGCGCCCCCGAGGGAGACGACCATCCAGGAGATGCCGATGCGTCGGGCGCTCTTCGCCTCCTGCGGCGAGCGCAGAGCCATGAACCTCACGATGATGTGCGGCTGTCCGAAGTACCCGAGGCCCCAGGCGAGGGAGGAGACGATGGCGAGGACGGTGCCGCCGGTGAGGGCCGTCCCGGAGAGCATCGAGAGGTGGTCCGGCGCGACCTCGTTGATCAGCGCGCCCGTCTCGGCCAATCCACCGATGGCGACGATCGCCGCCACGGGGATCACGATCAGCGCGATCACCATCATGAGTCCCTGCACGACGTCGGTCAGCGACGCTCCGAGGAACCCGCCGAAGAGCGTGTACGCGAGGGTGACACCTGTCACCAGCAGCATGCCGGTGAGATAGTCGCCGTCGAACGAGCTCTCGAAGAAGACGCCGCCGGCCACCATGCCCGAGGAGATGTAGAGGGTGAAGAACACGAGGATGACGACGCCGGACACCACGCGGAGCAGTCGCGTCGTGTCGCGGAGCCGATTCTCGAAGAAGCTCGGCACCGTGATGGAGTTGCGCGACACCTGCGTGTATGCGCGAAGACGGGGCGCGACGAGCAGCCAGTTCAGGTAGGCGCCGATCGTGAGGCCGATCGCGATCCACGCCTCGATGAGACCGGACACGTAGATCGCCCCCGGGAGACCCATCACGAGCCAGCCCGACATGTCGGAGGCGCCGGCACTGAGCGCGGCCACCCACGGCGGGAGGTTCCGACCGCCGAGCATGTAGTCCTCGTGATCGCCGGTTCGCCGGAAGGCGATCCAGCCGATGAGCAGCATCCCCGCGAAGTACAGTGCGAGTGCTGCGAACGTGAAGATCTGGTCGGGCATCGTCGTCCCCCCTGGGCGGTGCGGTCACCGCTCCGTGGTCCGTCGATGATGCCACGGGGAGAGTGGCGCCACCTACGAAAGCCGCGCGAATATACCGGCTCAGAATGCCCCGGGCGCGACCGTCGCGGGCGGATGGGATGATCGAGGGACCATGACTTCCACTCCACGGCTCGATCCCGCCCTCGTTCCGGACGCCGCGGATCCGGATGCCGTCTACCTCGCGTTCGTCGAATGGGCGGAGTCCACCGGCATCAGCCTCTACCCGGCGCAGGACGAGGCGGTCATCGAGATCGTCTCCGGCAACAACCTGATCCTCTCGACCCCCACCGGCACCGGGAAGTCGCTCGTCGCGATCGGCGCGCACTTCAGCGCCCTCGTCGCCGGACGCCGCAGCTACTACACCGCACCGATCAAGGCGCTCGTGAGCGAGAAGTTCTTCGCGCTGGTCGACGTGTTCGGCGCGGAGAACGTCGGCATGGTCACGGGCGACTCCTCCGTGAACGCCGATGCCCCGATCATCTGCTGCACGGCGGAGATCCTCGCGAACCTCTCGCTGCGCCAGGGCACCGATGCCGACGTCGGTCAGGTCGTGATGGACGAGTTCCACTTCTACGCCGACCCCGACCGCGGCTGGGCATGGCAGGTGCCCCTGCTCGAGCTGCCGCAGGCCCAGTTCATCCTGATGTCGGCGACTCTCGGCGACGTGACAGAGCTCGCGACCGACCTCACCCGGCGCACCGGTCGCGAGACGGCGACCGTGACCGGTGTCGAGCGTCCCGTCCCCCTGCACTTCTTCTATGAGACGACGCCGATCCACGAGACCATCGATGACCTGCTGAGCACGGGGCAGGCACCGATCTACGTCGTGCACTTCTCTCAGGCCGCGGCGATGGAGCGGGCCCAGGCGCTCTCCAGCACGAAGGTCGCCACCCGCGAGCAGCGTGACGAGATCGCGGCGCTGATCGCCGAGTTCCGCTTCACGACCGCGTTCGGCAAGACCCTCTCCCGCTTCCTGCGCGCGGGGATCGGCGTGCACCACGCCGGCATGCTGCCGAAGTACCGGCGACTGGTCGAGCAGCTCGCCCAGCGCGGACTGCTGCGTGTGATCTGCGGCACCGACACCCTCGGCGTGGGCATCAACGTGCCGATCCGCACCGTCCTGCTCACCGCGCTCACGAAGTTCGACGGCACCAGGATGCGGCAGCTGAACGCCCGCGAGTTCCATCAGATCGCCGGCCGCGCAGGACGTGCGGGCTACGACACCGCCGGCACGGTGGTCGCACAGGCGCCCGAGCACGAGAGCGAGAACGTCGCGGCCGTGAAGAAGGCCGGCGACGACCCGAAGAAGAAGCGCAAGATCGTCCGCAAGAAGGCGCCGGACGGGTTCGTGTCGTGGGGGGAGCCCTCCTTCCGCAAGCTCATCGACGCCGTGCCGGAGACTCTGACCTCGCACATGCAGATCACGAGCGCGATGATGCTCAACGTGATCGCCCGTGGCGGTGACGTGTTCGCGAATATGCGTGCGCTGGTATACGACAACCATGAGCCGCGGAAGCGCCAACGCGAGCTCGCGATCAGGGCCATCGGCATCTACCGCACGCTCCGCGAATCGGGCATCGTCGAGAAGACCCCGGAGGGAGACGTCCGCCTCACGGTCGATCTGCAGCCGAACTTCGCCCTCAACCAGCCGCTGTCGCCGTTCGCCCTGGCCGCCTTCGAGCTGCTCGACCCCGATCCCTCCGCCGGCACTGGTACCGGTTCGTATGCGCTCGACATGATCTCGATCGTGGAGTCGACGCTCGATGATCCGCGCGCGGTGCTGAGCCAGCAGGAGTTCCAGGCCCGCGGCGAAGCGGTCGCGGCGATGAAGGCCGAGGGCATCGAGTACGACGAGCGCATGGAGCTGCTCGAGCAGATCACCTACCCGAAACCGCTCGACGAGCTGCTGACCGCGGCGTTCGAGACCTTCAGCGCGGCGCAGCCCTGGATCCGCGACTTCAAGCTGCACCCCAAGTCGGTCGTGCGCGACATGTACGAGCGCGCCATGTCGTTCGGGGAATATGTCGCGTACTACAAGATCGCGCGCTCCGAGGGCGTGGTGCTGCGCTACCTCTCCGACGCCTACCGGGCGGCCTCGCAGACCATCCCGGAGGAGTTCAAGGACGAGGATCTGCGCGACCTGATCGAATGGCTCGGCGAGCTCGTGCGACAGGTCGACTCCAGCCTGCTCGACGAGTGGGAGGAGCTGATCGCCGGCGTCGACAACGGGCGCTTCGATCCGCACGCGCCCGACGAGCCGATCGTCCCGCCCGCGCCCAAGCGCCTCACGAGCAACATCCGCGCGTTCCGCATCCTGGTGCGCAACGAGCTGTTCCGCCGCGTGCAGCTCGCCGCGAGGGAAGACGTGGACGCGCTGGCCGAGCTCGATCCGGGCTTCGGTGCCGACGCCTGGTCCGATGCCCTCGACGGGTACTTCGCCGACCACGACGAGATCCTCACCGGGGCCGATGCCCGCAGCTCGAAGCTGCTGATCCTCACCGAGGGCGCCACCTCCTGGAGCGCGCGGCAGATCTTCGACGACCCCGCCGGCGATCACGACTGGGGCATCACCGCGACGATCGACCTCGCCGACTCCGACGACGCAGGTCAGGCCGTCGTCACGGTGACCGGAGTGGACCGGCTGTAGCCGCAGCCTCCTCGCGCTCCACACCTTCTCTCTCCACACCGACCACCCGTCCGAATCTCCCCAGCGTCTCCCGCCGGTGGGAGGCGGCGATGACCGTCCCGTCGAAGTCCTCGAGCACATCGGAGATGATGCGCTCCGATTCGGCATCCAGGCTCGCGGTGATCTCGTCGACGATGAGCACCCTCGGCTCCCGGCACAGCGCACGAGCCAGTGCCAGCCGCGCACGCTGACCACCGGAGAGACGCACCCCGTGCTCGCCGAGGTCGTCGTCGAGGGTGATCCAGCCGTCGGCACCCACCCACGTGAGCGCGCGACGCAGCTCCTCGTCGGTGCGGGCGTCGGCGCCGCGCACGAGGTTGTCGCGCACGGTGCCGTGGAAGAGTCGCGCATCCTGCTCCACCACGGCCACGGTCCGGCGGAGATCGTCGTCACGGATGCGGCCGAGGGGGTACGCGAGACCCGCGGCATCGACGAGCGCGACCGCGCCCGCAGCGGGATCCCACAGCCGCGCCGCGAGCGCGATGACCGTGCTCTTGCCGGCTCCGGACGGCCCCGCGAGTCCGACGTGCTCGCCGGGATCGACGTCGATCGACCAGCCGTGCAGCACCTCCGTGCGGTCGTCGTACGAGAACGACACCTTCTCGAAGCGCACGCCGAGCGGACCGTCGGGCAGCGGCAGCGGACGATCGACCGGCGACACCACCGGTGGGCGGTCGAGCCCCGCACCCACGCGAGCGGCGCTGGCGATCAGCGGATGCAGCTCGGACACGGTGTGCGCGGCATCCGCGACCGCGGCGACTCCGGCCACGGCGAGTGCGATCACGGCGGGCAGCAGCGCGGCCTGTGTGCCCCCGACCGTGCCGTCGAGAGCCAGGGTCGCCGCGATCACGCCGATCACGACAGCGGTGAGGATCAGCTCGCGCATCCCGTCGACGAGGTGGGCGATGGCCTCGCGCCGGCGGCTGATGCGCGCCGACCTCCGCGTTCCCGCGACAGCCTCGCGCACCACCCGATCCTGCAGGCCGTAGGCGAGGATCTCGCGCAGCGCACCGAGCGCGTCGACCAGCCGTTCGGACTGCTCCTCCCGCTCCCGCTGCTCGCGCGCACCGATCCGTCGCGCAGGACCCGCTCCGGCCCCGGCAGTGAGGGCGACCGCCGCCGCTCCACCGAGCATCACGACCCCCGCCATCGGCATCACGAGGAACGCGCACACCAGCGCTCCGGCGAACAGCGTGAGCGCGGCGCCGATCTGAGCGACCGTATGCGCGTAGAAGAACTCCAGCTTCTCGATGTCGGTCATCGCCACGGATGCCGCACGCCCGGAGTGCTCGCGTCGGCGCCCGGGAACGCTGCGCGCGTAGGCGTCGAACAACGCCATCCGCAACCGGGCGAGCACCCGGTAGGCGAGGGCGTGCGAGACGTCCATCTCGCGCCAGGTGAGGAACGTGCGCAGCAGCACGAGGGCGCCAAGCGTGAGCCACCAGCCGACCGGCGGCCACTCCGCGTGCACGACGGCCCCGCCCACACCGAGGGCGGTGAGCACCCCGATGGCCGCGAGGGCGCACAGGCTCGTGGTGGCGATCAGGTAGCTGCCGACGATGCGTCGCCATTCCGGTCTCAGCGGCGGAAGCAACCGGGCGAGGATGCCTGCCGACGAGGTCATGAGGTCTCCTCCACGAGCACTCCGTCGCGGAGCACCCGCACGTCGGCGGCACGGGCCAGGGCCTCGGGACGGTGGCTGATCATGAGCACGATCCTCTCTGCGGCGACGCGTTCGAGCGTCTCGGCCACGGTCAGGGCACTGCGGTCGTCGAGGGCGCTGGTCGGCTCGTCCACGAGCAGCACGGGGCGGTGGGCGAGCAGCGCCCTGGCGAGGGCGAGGCGCTGCCGCTGCCCGCCGGACAGGCTCGTCCCCGCCTCGGCCACCATCGCGTCGAAGCCTCCCGGGATCGCTCGGATCTCATCGAGCACCCCTGCCGCCGCGCACGCGCGTTCCAGCGCCTCCTGCCCGGCGTCGAACAGATCGACGTTCTCCCTGATGGTCCCGGCGAACAGGACCGGCCGCTGCGAGACCACGGCCACGTCGCTCGGGTGCAGCGGACGCCCGTCGAACTCGACCGTGCCCGCCGTGGCCGGCAGGAAGCCGAGCACGAGGTCGAAGAGGGTGGACTTGCCGGCGCCGGACGGGCCGGCGATCGCATGCACCTGGCCGCGCTCGGCGTGGAGCTCGACGCCGCGGAGCACATCGTGATCGGCGCCGGGGTAGCGGTAGGAGAGCCCGGAGATGCGGAGCACGTCGGCGGAGGTCGCCGGTGTCGTCTCGCGCTCCGTCGCAGCTGCGGGCGACCGGCGGAACGCCCCGAGCGCGGAGAGGCCCGGAACGGCCGTGAGCCCGAGGAATCCGGCGTGCCAGTGGCGGGAGAGCTCGCGCACGGGACGGAACGCCTCCGAAGAGAGCAGCAGCAGCGCGTAGACCTCGACGGCCGGCGGCTGCCCGGTCATGACGGAGACGACCGCGAGCCCGGCGGCGATCACCACTCCCGCCTGCACGGCGAAGTCGGTGATGGCGGTCTCCGCGAGCGATGACCGCATCACGCGTTCGGTGGCCGCCCGCAGTGCCTCCGACCTGGTGTGCAGGCGCGACCGCGTGGCCGTCACGTCACCCAGCGCACGCAGCGTCGACATGCCCCGGAGCGCCTCGAGCAGGTCGCCGCTGAGAGTCTCGTAGCTGTCCCAGTGCTCGAATCCGCGCCGGGCGAGCATCCGCTTCCACAGCAGAGGGCCCAGCACCGCGAGCAGGATCCCCGCGGCGACGCACAGCGCGATCAGGGGTGACAGCACTGCGACCAGGCACACCGCGACCACGCTGCCGACGACGAGCTGCATCACGGCAGGGATGTACTTCGACACGTAGGCGTCGGTGCCGTCGATGCCGTCGCCGAGTGCCAGCTGCGTCGAGCCGTCGCGGAGGCGGGCGTCGTGCAGCCGTTCGGGTACGAGGACTGCCGCGACCGCCGCGCCCCGCAGGTCTTCTCTCACCCTTCCGCCCAGGCGGGAGGCGACATCACCCTGCACGAGCGTCAGCAGCATCCGCAGGAGCCCGATCGCGAGTATCGCGCCGATGCCTCCCACGGCCCCCGCTGCGTCGCCGCGCACGAAGGCCGCGAGCGACCAGGCGAGCGCGAGCGCCTGCAGGAGGTGTGTGGCGAACACGAGGAGCAGGAGCAGGATGCTCCCCGTCAGGAGCCAGGGATGCCGTCGCGCCTCGCGCCACAGCTCGGGGACGATCATCATCGTGCACCTCCGGGAGAGTCGAGGAAGGCGAGCGCATGGAGGATCCACCGGTCACCGGTCGCAGAGAAGCCGGAGACGGGGCGGGCGCCCCTGTCTCCGAGGAGCGCGGCCTCGTAGCAGAGGCGAGCCGCGTCGAGATGGGCGCTCCAGAGCGCGGCGCCGACGACCGCGGATGGGGCGGCGACCGGCACCGACCAGGAGTGGACCTCGGTCGCCCCGCGCACCCAGGCCTGCCCGGAAGCTCTCGCGATGCGCTCGATCGCGGGCGCGGGTGTGCCGCCGATCCGGGTACCGAACTCCGCGGTCGCGGGCGAGCGCCGGGCTCCGAGAGCACGACGAGCCGCGGGATCCGGCGCCGGCTCGTGGGGGATCTCGATCGCAGTAAGCGGGATCTCCGGCGCGAGCCCGCGACGGATCCAGGCATCGGCATCCGTCGCGCGAGGCACCCCGAGCAGAGACCGGAGCCGGGTCGAGGGGCCGACCTCCACCGGTCCGGCCTGCACCCCCAGCAGGAAGAGCACGCCGGCGACCGCGTAGGCAGCATCGGCGATCCATAGCGGCCACGCCCGATGCCGGTAGCGACCGAAGGACCGACCGGGCAGCACCGTGAACACCACGCGCGCGATGCCGTCGTCCGCGGCGGGCGATGGCCATCCGTCCGCACGATCGGCGGCGATGTCGCGACGGCGGAAGATGCCCTCCTCGTGATCGACCGCCCAGCGTGCGCCGGCCCCGTCGATCAGATGTGTCTGCACCGGGTAGCACGCCCCGGCCGACGGGACAGGACGCTGACGGATGCGTGTGCTCAGCCCGTCCGCACTCCGATGGAACCGCCCCGGGTGCCAGAGGGCATCCACGAGCTCCCGCGCACCCCGGTGGGGTTCATCCGCCACCGCGCCGGTGCGGTGCCAGGCGTTCGTCCGCGGCCCCGGCGGCAACGGACCCGCGGGCATGCGCGACGTCGGCGCCTCGTCGAGCGGGGCGGGAAGACCCGGGAATGCGCTGATCGATGGGCTCATGGCCGATCTCACATGTGCGGGGCCGGGAGGAGCGTGAAGTCCTCCGGAGCCCCGGTCCACGTCGCGCGCCAGCCGCGATCCTCCGCCGCCTCACGGAACCGCGGCATCCCGAGGTACGAGAACGCCGCCGGAGCGTTGGGCACGAGCCCCGTCACGATCGAGCGCACCACGCGCAGGGCGGTCCGGCGCACATCGGTGGTCGTGAGGTCGCGCGTGAGCACACGGTGTCCACGAGCGCGCAGGCGCTCGTACACCTCGTCCATCGTCACCGGGCTCATCGTGCTCAGCGGATGCACCCCCTGCGCGGGCGCACGGAAGCGACGCGCCTGGTCGTGCACGGTCGGATCGAGCCACACCTGCACGTGCGCTCCGAGGTCGATCACGTTCTCGAACTGCGACCCCGCAGCGGCCGTGTAGTCGGCGTCTGGGCGGAAGTCGAGGGTCAGGCCCTTCGCCATCAACCCCTCGGCGACCGCACGGAACACCCATCCGTCCGCGGTCGTGCAGCCCTGCGTGTAGATCCAGGTGTGCACGGCTTCGAGCACCGCCTTCCGCGCCGCGCGTGCCGGATCGAGCGCGGCCGAGAAGCCGGCGGCGTAGAGCCCGCGCTCCTCGTCGTGCACGAGCGCGCCGATCGCCGGGGCGAACTCCGAGGGCATCGCCACCAGCCACACGCGCAGGCTGCTGCCTCGCAGATCGTCGAGAAGACCGGGGACCGTTGCCGGGTCGATGCCGAACGTCGGCCCGTCGAGGTGCCACCACACTTCGAGCGCATCCCGCTCGATCACCTCGATCACCCCGCGGTCGCGGGCGTCGTCGAAACCCGCCCCGGTGGCGATGCCCGCATAGTTCAGGTGGTGCGTCCGCGGCAGCGAGCGGAAGCGCGACTGCCGCCAGTTCAGGTGCACGAGCGCGTCCGGCATCCACACCGAGCCGCCGTCGAGGTCTTCGCAGCGCGCCCAGAGCGTCGGCGTCGAGGGAAGCAGCCGCTGATAGGGGAAGCCGGGGCGCGTGAGCTGCCAGTCGGCGAAACGCGGGAGATCGTCCTCGTCGATGACGCTCTCCCCTTCGGCGCGCAGCTCCTGCGCGGTGGCGACGCGCAGCTCGTCGCGAGGGAGCACATCGGGCAGCCAGTTGCCGCAGTATCGTTCCACCCCCTCGCCGATCGCGGCGATGCGTGCCTGAGCGGGGTCGCCGAACGACGTACCGAGGGAGACCCGGTCGGCGGGCCACTCGCCCAGCATGCGGGCGTCGGCGACGGATGCCGTCAGCGCCAGGTATCGGTGCGGGGCGCCGACCGGGTGGGGAACCTCCCGCACGGAACGGATGATGCCGGTCTCCGCATCGACCAGCGCCTCGGCCGGGAGCGTCGTGCGGTCGAGGGTGTGGTGCGCGGTCATGCTGTCCTCTCGTATCGCCAGCGACCGGTGTCGGGTTCGAAGGCGGATCGGGTGCGGCGGAGCCCGGGCGGTCCCTGCTCGCGCGAGGTGGATGCCGGCGCGGACACGGGCGCCGATTCCTCCGCTGGCAGCCCGTTCTCGGCGAGCCAGGAATCGAGCACGCGTCCGATGCCGCCTGCGCGGCGCAACCGGGAGCGGACCTCGTCGTCGTCGATGTCTGCGGCGAGCCGGTGCCCCCACGGACCGTCGACCAGGTGGACGGGCCCTCGCCAGGCGGCAGCGAGCCGACCGGCATCCGCGAAGAAGAAGTCGTGATCGCCGCGGATCAGCAGCAGCGGCGCACGAAGCGCGCCGTACGCACGGTCGAGGTCCACGGCCGGAGCGGACCAGAGTCGTCGCCACCCGGACAGTGCCACGCGCGACCAGCCCCACTCCTCGGCAGCCCGGTGCACGCCGACCTCGGTCGCCCGCGCGACGCGTGCCGCGAGCTCCTCATCGGTCAGCGGCGGCTGGGAGCGCGCTCCCCGGCCGTGCTGGTGCCACCACCCGATCCGGTGGTGCAGGTGGGGGTGCCCGTTCTCGTCCCAGGCGGTCTCGGCGAGCCCGAGCGCGGGGACCAGGAGCACCAGCGCGTCGACGTCGGCGGCCCTGGCGGCTTCGAGCGCGGTGTGCGCGGCGTACGAGCCGCCGGACAGCACGAGGGGGAGCCCGGGGTTCTCGGCCCTGACCGCCTCGACCACCACGCGTCCGTCGCTGCGTTCCGCGAGGTAGGGGTGCCATTCGCCGTCGGACGAGTGTCGTCCGCGCACGTCGTGGATCACGCAGCGGTAGCCCCGGCCGGTCCACGCGCGAGCGGTGTCGCCGTGACGCCAGGCCCCGTAGGGCGTGCGGATGATCACCACGCCCCGAGGCTCGGCGGGCTCCCAGGCCCAGCCGCGCAACAGGGCGCCGTCATCCGCGACGACGGTGTGGAGGCGGGCGTCGCGCGGCGGGGTCATCGGAGCACCCGGCGCGGGGCCGCGGGGAAGGGGAGCACCGTGTGCTCGCTGACGGCGCCGGTCGCCGGCACCAGCTTCCAGAGGCTCGTGCGCAGGCGGTCGAGTTCCGCACCGCCCTGCGCCCAGGCGAGGATCACGTGCAACGTTCGGGCGAGGGCGAGCACCCTGGTCGCGCCGTCGACGGGGACGGCGGCAGGCGGACCCGCGTGCTGCCAGGCCTCGCTCGACGCCGGCGCACTGCTGGCCGCCAGCCGCCGTGTGGCCACCTGGCTGGAGGTCGGGTCGCTCGCATCGATCGCGAGCGGATCGATCAGGATGCTCTCGCCCTCCCTGTGGACGCGGAGCCAGGCGATTCCGCGCTGGGGAAGGAGATCGAGGGCGGCCCATCGTCGACGATCGTGCGCACCCTCGGCGTAGGCGATCACGAGGGCGGCGTCGTCCACCGGTTCCGACGCGGTGTCCACGACGGTGACCTGCGCGCCCCAGCCCGCGAGCATGCGCTCCAGCTCGTCTACGAACGGGCCGGTGCCGATGAGGCAGACAGCACGGCGATCCACCGGCCACCGGCGCAGCGCGTCGGCAGCCTCGCGCTCCTGCACCTCACGGGTGACGCGGTCGAGGGTGAGAGCGGCATCGCTCTCGGCGTCGCTTTCGAGGGCGCCGAACAGCTCTGCGGGCGGCGCGTCGACCAGGGCGAATCGTCCGGTGCGCAGGCGGATCCGGGGGCGACCGTCGGCACCGACGACGAGATGGGCGCCGGAGCCGGGGAGCGGCAGGATGCGGGGTTCGGAAGTCATGGATTCTCTCGGTGATGGGCCCGGCCGGGCGCGAACGCCCGGCCGGACGGGAGTGCGCTCGAAAGCGCGACGGAAGGATCCGCGATCAGTCGAAGGGGTTCTCGACCAGTGCGTTCGAGTGCGATGCCGACAGGTGCGCCAGCTGCTCGGACTCTTCGATCTCGGCGAGGATCTGCTTTTCCATTTCGTTCTCCTTCAGTGAGGTGGTCCGTCCCGCGGTGTGCGGGGCGGGTTCACGATGTGTGAACACTGACGACCCTAAATGATAATGATTCTCAATATCTACTAGGATCGCTGACATGCCCTCCTCCACACCCCTCCTCGCCGCTGATCACCGGGCCGGAGTCGTCTACGAGATCCACGACGGCTCCCGGCGTGTCGCGGTCGCCGACAGCTGGCTCGCCGAGCACGCGGGCTTCCTCCGCCTGCCCACCGGAGCAGCCGGGCGCTGGGCCTTCGCCGACGACCGCGGCGGCGCGCTGGTCGTCGGCGACACGGACGCCGTGCGGCGCATCCCGATCGCCATCCCCGCCGAGCACCTCGCCTGCGATCCGAGCGGCCGCCACGTGGTCGTCACCTCCGGCCTGGGGATGAACGAGGAGGCGTGGAGCGACCTGGTGTCGGTCGTCGACCTCACGACCGACTCCTCCGTGCGCTTCCGGGTGCGCACGGGCGAACCCGGGGTCGTACTCGCCCCCGATCAGGCCTCTGGAGAACCGACGATCGTGCTCCGCCATCGCGAGCCCGGCGCAGTGGAGGCGCTGCCCCTGGCGAGAGCCCTCGACGTCGGAGCCCACGCCCCGGTTCTGCGCGGACACCTCCTCGACGACCTCGCCGCAGACGGCCACGGCGACGTGATGGACCCGGGCTCCGGTGTCGTCGGCATCGCGACGAGCCGCGGCCTCGAACGGTTCGTCGTCGACGCCGGGCTGCCCCGCGCCATCGGCATCGTCCCCTGGCCCGTCCCCGGACGCGCGTACTACCTGCGCCTCGCCGGTGACACGGGAAGAGCCACGGGCATCGTCCGCGGCGGACCGGCCTCCCCCGGAGCGTGGCCGGAGTGGACCAACACCTTCGTCGAGATCGACCTCGCGTCGGGAGCGACCCGTTCCGTGCCGTTGCCACCGGGACTCGCCTTCCGGTTCGCACTCGCCACGGGCATCGCGGCGGTGTGCGTGATCCACCCCGACGGCGATGTCGTGGTGGTGATCGATCGTGCACAGGCGCGCGTCTCGCGGATCACTCCGATCCCGGCGATGACACACCCGCCCCGCGCAGGACAGCTGCCGTGGGACGGCGTCGATGGTCGCCCCGCGCAGCGCCGCTCCCTCGCGATCGATCCCAGGACCGGAACGATCGCGGTCACCAGCGGGGGAGACGGCACGATCCTCCTGCTCGACGATGAGGGCATCTCCACGATCGAGCTGCCCACCCCGCTCGACGAGGGCGGACACCTGCTGTGGGCGGGTGGCGGCGACCGCATCGACGACCTGGTGGGGCGATGAGCGCGCACCGATCCCTGTTCGACGACGCCCTCGCGCGCGCCGAGCGCCACGGCCGTCCGGGCCTGCCGCTCGGCGGGTTCACGCTGGGCAGAGCGGACGACCGCTCCCGCCGCGGCATCCACCGCGTCGACGGCACGACCGTGATCGAGCCCGACGGCCACCTGCACCGGATCTTCCCCTCCCCCGACCGCCGACTCGTCGCCGTCGAGTGGGCACCCTCCGCCGACGAGAACGCCGTGTTCGGCATCGTCGACGTCGCCGCCGGCACGCTGCGCCTGCATCCAGACATCCGCCTGCGCTACGACACCGTGGTGTGGGTAGCGGACTCGCGGAGCCTCGACGTCGTCGCGAGCCGCGACCGGATGCTCGTGACCCTCGACCTCGAGACGGATACGCGACGGGCTGTCCCCCTCGCGTCCGAGGCGCGACTGCGGCTGTTCCCGGGCGGGAAGAGCGGACTGCGCGCCCTGAGCTCGGGCTCCCGAGGCACGACGCTGACCGACCGGACCACCGGGACCCTTCTGGGACGGTGGCCCGCGCTCCTGCGCGCCGCGCCGCTCGACGCCGGCGTGCTGGTGTGGCACGACGGCGGGCTCGATGCCGTGGCGAACGACGGTGCCGGCGTCGACGGCGACGCGAAGCACGGCGTGCTCTGGCGCTGGAGCGATCCCGACGCGCAGATCGTCGATGTCGCAGCGCACGGGGACCGTGTCGTCGTGCTCGCCGTCGCCGACGGGCGCAGCGTGCTCGTCGACCTGGTCGACGGCGTCGAGATCGAACGCTCCGAAGCGGACTCGGCCGACTCCGACACCCTCACGACGACGGCGATCGGGTTCGACGACGGTGTGCTGCACCTGGGCGTCGAAGGGCCGCTCACCCCACCGCGGATCGTCGAGCGCACGAAGGAGAACGCCACGATCGCTCCCCCTCCGGCGGAGACCCTCGGCGCCACCGTGCGCCACGATCTGCCCGCCGACGACGGCGCGACCCTGACCGTCCACGTGACCGCTCCGCCGGGCGCAGAAGGCCCGGTGCCGCTGATCCTGACCTGCTACGGCGGCTTCGGCGTGCCCCATCTCCCGCTCTTCGAACCCACCGTGCCCGCATGGGTCGCCTTCGGCGGCGCCTACGCCTCCGCGCAGCTCCGCGGTGGCGGCGAGCGCGGAAGGGCCTGGCGTGAAGCGGGCCGCGGCGCCCGAAAGCACCGCACGATCGCCGACCTCGCCGACGTCGCACGCGGACTCATCGCGGCCGGGATCACCCGCCCCGATCTGCTCGTGATCGCCGGGGCCTCCCTGGGCGGGGTCATCGCAGCCGGGTGCGCGATCGAGCATCCGGAGCTGTGCGCGGGCTTCGTGACCACCGCCGCTCCCCTCGACCTGCTCGCCCTGGACGATCATCCGCTCGGGGCGCGCTGGCGAGCCGAGTTCGGCGACGACGGCACACCGGGATCACGCGCTCACGTTCGCCTCCTCTCTCCCCTCGCCCAGGCCGAAGCACTCCCGGTCGGGACTCCGATCCCCTCCTACCTCGGTGTCGTGCTCGGTGAGGACACCCGGGTGCTCGCCCGAGACACGCACCGGATGGTCGAGGCGCTGCAGCAGGCGGGCGGCTCGGCCCGCCTCTGGACGGCCGCCGGAGCAGGGCACGGCGCGAACGAATCCGCTGCACTGCACGCGCTCGGTCTCACCGTGCTCGACTTCGCGGCCGAAGTCACGACCACCATGCCCTCCGACGCCCCGAACGGAGCCTCCCTGTGAGCGCATCGACCGCCACCCTCGCCGAACGGCGCATCCGCTTCCCCCGGCGCCGAGGCGGCGAGCGTCGCCGGGCCCGGAGCGGAGGCCGCCGGATGCTGCCGGTCGGTCCCACCGTGACGACCATCGCCGTGCTCGCCGTGCTCGTCCTCGTGCTCTCCGCGGCCACCGGACCCGTCGCCGTCTCCCCCCTCGACGCCGCGAAGATCGTGATCGGCCACCTGGTACCCGGCATGCCCTGGATGTCCGACGGTTCGCTCACCCCGTTGCAGGACCAGGCCGTGTGGCAGTTCCGGGTGCCGCGATCGCTCCTGGCCGCGCTCTCGGGCGCAGGGCTCGCTCTCGCCGGGGCGATGATGCAGGCCGTCGTGCGCAACCCGCTCGCCGAGCCGTACATCCTCGGCGTCTCGTCCGGGGCGAGTGTCGGCGCTGTACTGGTGATCGTCTCGGGCGGGGCCACGTTCCTCGGCCTCACGATGAGCGGGGCGGCCTTCGTGGGCGCTATGGTCGCCTGCATCCTCGTCGCCATGCTCGCGCGCATCCGCGGAGAGCTGTCGCCGACCAGGATGATCCTCGCCGGTGTCGCACTCGGCGCCCTGCTGAGTGCCGTGACCAGCTACCTCACGCTCACCACCGACGCCCAGAACGTCGTCAGCGTGATGTTCTTCCTGCTCGGCAGCGTGTCGGCCGCCGACATGTCGTCGCTGCTGATCCCCGCGGTCGCGCTCGCGATCGCCTGCATCGCCGTGTTCGGGCTCTCGCGATCGATGAACGCGCTGCTCTCCGGCGACGAGTCGGCAATGGCGGTGGGCGTGCGCACGACCAGGCTGCGCGGTCTGCTGCTCGTGCTCGCCTCGCTCCTGACCGGTGCGATCGTCGCCGTGAGCGGCGGCATCGGCTTCGTCGGCCTCGTCGTGCCGCACATGGCTCGACTCCTGGTCGGCTCGGATCATCGGCGGATGCTGCCGATCACGGTCCTCGGCGGCGCGCTGTTCCTCATGGTCGCCGATCTGCTCGCCCGCACGGTCGCGATGCCGACCGAGATCCCCCTCGGGATCCTCACCGCGTTCGTCGGGGCTCCGTTCTTCCTGTGGCTGATGCGCAGCGGCGGCGAGCGGGCGGGGTTCGACCGATGAGCGTGCTGTTCGACGACGTGAGCGTCGCACGCGGCGGTCGCACCGTGCTGCACGGCATCGACCTCGAGGTCGGCACCGGGCGCATCGTGGGACTCCTCGGCCCGAACGGCAGCGGCAAGTCCACGCTCCTGCGCGCGCTCTTCACGGGTCAGCGTCCGCACGCCGGACGCGTGCTGATCGACGGCGCCGACGTGTCGCAGCTGGCCCCGCGCACACTCGCGCGCACCGTGTCTGTCATGCTGCAGGACTCCCCGTCCGAGTTCGATCTGACCGTGCGGGAGACCGTGCTCGTGGGCCGTTCGCCGCATCGTCCGCCTTTCAGCCGGGACACCGCGGAGGATCAGCGCATCGTCGACGAGGCCCTGCGCACCGCCGACGTGCACGACCTCGGCGACCGCCTGGTGCGACGGCTCTCGGGTGGTCAGCGCCAGCGGGTGATGCTCGCCCGTGCGCTCGCGCAGAGCGGCGAGATCCTCGTGCTGGACGAACCGACCAACCACCTCGACATCGCGCACCAGCTCGACCTGATGCGCGTCGTGAGCGGACTCGGCACGACCGTGATCGCGGCCCTGCACGACCTCAACATCGCCGCGGCGTTCTGCGACGACGTCGCCGTGCTCGACGAGGGCAGGCTCGTCGCCTTCGGTCCGCCCGACACCGTGCTCACCCCCGCGCTCGTCGACGAGGTCTTCCACGTCACCGCCCGCGTCGCCATCGAGGTCGACACCGGGGCGCGGGCGATGACGTTCCATCCGCGACAGCCCGCCGGCTGATCCGCTCGACACCTGAACCCACCCCCTACCAAGGAGAAGAAGAATGACACCCCGTACCCGAACCACCCGTCTGCTCGCCGCCGTCACCGTCGGACTGGGCGCGATCGCCCTCACCGGATGCGGCGGCGGCGTCTCCGCCGGATCCGCACCCGACTCCGCCGGCGAGGCGATCACGATCGAGAACTGCGGCCGCACGGTCGAGATCCCGACCACGCCGACCGCCGTCGTCGGGCTGCACCCGTCGCAGACCGAGCTGCTGCTGCGCCTCGGTCTCGCCGATTCACTCGTCGGTCAAGCGCAGGCCACGGCCCAGAAGCTGCCGGCCGACGTCGCGGGCATGGCGGCCGAGGTGCCGGTCATCGGCGGAGACTCCCCGCCGAGCCGTGAGGAACTGCTCGCCGTCGAACCCGACTTCGTGTACTCGCCCACCACCTACGAGTTCACCGCCGAGCAGGGCTTCGCCAGCATCGAGCAGCTCGCAGACGCCGGTGTCGCCGCGTACACCGCGACCGGCGGATGCTTCGACCGCCGCATGGAGGGCACCGTCGACGACCTCTTCATCGACCTCGACAACCTCGGCGCGATCTTCCAGGTCGAGAAGGAGGCGAACGACCTGATCGCGTCGTCCCAGGCCGAGCTCGCCACCGTCGACACCGCGATCGAGGGGCAGGACCGCCCGCGCGTCGCGCAGGTCTTCGTGGAGGGGACGACCCTCACCGCGATCGGCGCCGGCATCGAGTACGACATCCTGCAGCGCGCCGGCGCCGACAACGTCTTCACACCGGACGACCCCGCATTCGCCGACTTCTTCGCCGCCGAGATCACCCCGGAATCCCTCGCCGCGGAAGCACCCGATGCACTCGTGTTCGCGGTGACCGACTCCGCGCACGAGGCCGCTGTCCGCTCGTACCTCGCAGCGACCTTCCCCGATATGCCCGCCGTGCGCGACGGGCGACTGATCGCGGTGCCCTCGACCGACCTGTTCCCCGGCACGCTCGGCAACGTCTCGGCGGTGCGGCTGATCGCCGAGGAGCTCTACCCCGACGCGGTCTTCGACTGATCCGCACCGGCGACACCTCGGGGAGCGTGACCCCCGAGGTGTCGCCGTCGAATGCTCAAGGGGTGTCGCATCAGATCGATCCCGCCCCGAGCGCGGCGTTCAGATCTCGTATACGTCTCGGCGGTGAGCGACCCGCACCACGGTCACGAGCACCTGGTCGTCGATCACTTCGTAGAGAACGCGGTAGTCGCCGATGCGCACCCGCCACGCGTTGTCATAACCGGAGAGTTTGCGGACCCCATGAGGGCGGGGTTCGCGCTCGAGTTCGGCGATCCCGGAGAGCACCCGTCGACGGATCTGCGCATCGAGTTTGCGTAGCTCTTTGGCGGCCGCTGTGGTGAACTCCACCCGATAGGTGGTCACGCAACTTCCGTGAGGAGCTCATCGAGCGACACACGCTGTCCATCGTCTGCAGCCTTGGCCGCCGCGAACTCGGCCGCATCGCGCGCGGCCTCGAGCTCTTCGAGCAGTTCCAGGTCGGCCACGCTGATCACGACGGCCGTGAGCTTCCCGTGGCGAGTGACGCCCACACGCTCGGAACCATAGGCGACTCCACCGAGGACGTCGGCCAAGCTGTCGCGAAGATCCTTCGACGGGACGCTGCGGCTGATCGTGTTCATGATGTCATTCTACCGCTTATGTACATAAGTGGAAGAAGATACAGAAATCAGGCCTGCATGACAGCGAGCACATTGCCGGCCGGGTCGCGGAACCACGCGATGTCCGGGCCGCGACCGTTGCCGCGGACGATACCGCGCTCATCGGAGGGGAACTCCTCGTCGCTGTAGATCTTGGTCTGCACACCGCGGGCGATGAGCTCGTCGACCGCGGCATCGACATCCGCCACAGGGAAGTTCAGGATCGTGAAGCTCGCCGGCGTGTGGTTCGGCTTCGAGTAGACGAGGATCGACCCGCCGCTCGGCAGCCGCAGATCGAGGAAGCCCATCGCGTTGCGCTCGACATCGAGCCCGAGGGCCGTGCCGTAGAACTCTTCCGCCGCGTCGATGTCGTCGACGCTGAATCCGCTGAATGCGTTGTCCGCTGTGAAGGCCGCCATGGTTCCAGCATCCGCCGTCCTCCACCGATTGTCGAGGCCCTTCATCGGCGCCCTTCATCGGCGCGGTCGCGGCACCAGGCGGTCGGTCGCCTGCAGGGGGTCGAACAGCGCCCCGAGCCCGCAGCGCATCAGCAGCGCATGCACGCCCAGACAGATCACGATCACGGCCGCCGTCAGCACGATGGGGCCGATGGCTTCGAGCACCGGCGTCGTCCTCCATCCCGCAGCATCCAGCCCCGCATCGATGAGCGCGAGCGGCATCATGTGCAGCACGTAGATCGGCAGGGTGCGCTGCCCGATCCAGCGCAACGGTCGCGCGATCACTCCCACCCGCCGATCGAGGAGCACGCTGAGCGACACCCCGAACGCCACCGCGATCAGCGCGAGCGCGGGCCACACTCCCGGCAGCAGGCGGATGGCGAGGCCTGCCACGAGCGCCAGCGCCGCGACGTACACGGCCGCGAGCGCGAGCGTGCGCCACACCCCGACGCTCTTCGCGAAGCGTTCGACGACCGCACGCAGCCGCAGCCCCACGAGGAAGAAGAACAGGTTCTGCACCAGCTGCCACAGGTTGCCGAGATCGGGGATGACGCCGGCCCCGGCGGCCGCCGCGACCACGAAGGCGACCGACAGCACCACGGCGGTCGGCAGGGCGCGGGTCAGTCGACCGATCGCCAGGTATACGGCGAGCGCAAGCAGATACCAGAGGTTCGTCGGGCTGATGGTCAGCTGCGCGAGCAGCTCCCACCCGTCGGTCGCCCGCGCTGTATCGAAGTCGGGCGCCAGGGCGAGCACGAACGTCTGGATGAGCACCCAGACGACATAGAGCAGCGAGAGCCGCGCCGCCCGCCGTCGCCAGGAGTCCCCGTCGTCGGCGAGCACGGCCCGTGCGGCGAACATCCCGGAGACCAGGAAGAACAGCGGGATCCGCAACGGCAGCAGCTGGGCGTTCAGCATCGCCCAGGCGTCGGTCACGGGACCGGCACCCGCCACATCGATCGCATGCTTGGTCACCACATGCCAGAGCACCACCAGGATGATGCAGATGCCTTTCGCGACATCGGGCCATCCGACGCGAGAGGCGGAAGGCCCCGTCACGACGCCGCGCGCACGAGCCGCGCCACCAGGTCGACGTAGGTCACGCCCGCCGCCGCGAACATCCGCGGCACCTGCGACGCAGCCGTCAGACCTGGCATGGTGTTCACCTCGTTCAGCACCGGACCCCGGTCGGTCAGGAAGAAGTCCATCCGCGCGACCCCGTCGCAGCCGAGGGCATCGAACACCGCGATCGCCGCCCGCTTGAGCGCGGCCACCTCGGCCGCATCGAGCTGCGCCGGAACCGTGAACCGCGCGCTGCCGTCGTACTTCGTGGCCGTGTCGAACAGTCCCGTCGCGTGGATCTCGAGGGGCGGAGCCGCCCAGCGGATGCCGCCCTTCTCACGCAGCACCGCCACGTCGATCTCGCGCCCCCGCACGACCTCCTCGACCAGGATCCGGCGGTCGAAGCGCGCGGCCTCGTGCAGCGCGGCGAGCAGATCCTCCTCCCTCGTCACAAGGCTCACGCCGTGGCTCGACCCGGCCGACACCGGCTTCACCACGATCTCGCCCTCGAACTCCACGTCGCCGATGTCGTCCGCCGAGACGAGGCGACCGCGCGCGGTTCCGAGCCCGACGGCATCCGCCACCAGCTTCGTCGTCCACTTGTCCATGCCGATGGCCCCGGCCCGCAGCCCCGAACCCACCACACGCACTCCGGCGAGCGCGCACAGCGCCGCGAGAGCTCCGTCTTCGCCCAGGGCGCCGTGCACCGCGGGGAAGACGACGTCGGTCCGTGTGAGCAGCGGAAGCGCCAGCGCCAGCGACTCGGCCGGCGATCCCCCGTTCGGGCGGCCGTCGACGCGCCAGATCCCGTCGCGGTCGATGGTCACGCACGTCACCTCGTGATCCCCCATCCGCAGCGCAGCGGCAACCGCGGCGGCAGACGCCAGCGACACCTCGTGCTCGGCGTTCTGCCCGCCGCCGACGACCAGCACCTTCGTCGTCATGCGACGCTCCTCCGCACTCGCGCCCCGATTCCGGTGACGACCGTGTGCGGGATGGTCCCCGCCCACCGCGCCCACTCCTGGACCGATGGCACGGCCCCTCCGTCGGGTCCGAACACCGTCGCGACCGCACCCCGAGGGAAGAGCGCGGCGCCCGTATCGACCACGATCTGATCCATCGACACCCTCCCGACGATCGGATGCCGCACCCCGCCGATCGCCACCCCCGCGCCGGGCGCGAGCTCGCGCGGAACACCGTCGGCATATCCGACGCCGACGACGGCCAGATGCGTCTCCCGAGCGGTGAGGTGGGTGCCGCCGTAGCCGACGGCCGTCCCCGCCGGCACGAGGGCACTGTGCACGACGGGCGCCGTCCAGCGCGACGCACCGACCAGCGCGGTCGTCTCCGAGGGATCGATGCCGACCAGCCCCGCGCCGATCCGCACCATACCGAAGTGCGTGGCGGGGTCGGTCAGGGCGCCGGATGTCGCGGCGAGGTGCACGAGCACAGGGCCCAGACCGGCGCGCAGCATGGCATCGCGTGCCTGCCGCATGCGCAGCACCGCAGCCGCGTTCGCCGTGGGATCGGCCTCGTCCGCTCGCGGCAGGTGACCCATCAGCCCGACGACCTCGACCCTGCCCCGTCCGGAGCGCGCGAGTCGGAACAGCTCGGACCAGTCGTCGAGAGGGCACCCTCCCCGCGCCATGCCGGTGTCGAGATGCAGATGCACTCGCACCGGGTCCGCGGCGTCGGCGATCAGCTGGCGCAGCTCTTCGACCGAGCCGATCGCGATGTCGATGCGGTGCGCGGCGGCGGCTTCGGCATCGACGCCCGACGGGTTCAACCACGACAGGATCGGCACGTCGAGTCCGGCGTCGCGGAGCGCGAGCGCCTCGGCGACGTCGGTCACCCCGAGCCAGTCGGCCCCGGCGGCGACCGCGGCTCTCGCGACGGTGACGGCCCCGTGTCCATAGCCGTCGGCCTTCACCACGGCCATGATCGGCACGGCGGTCACGGCTCGCACGTGCCTCAGGTTCTCGGCGACGGCATCGGGGAGGGTGCACAGTGTCGGCGCGTGCAGGCGGGAGAAGGTCACGGGTTCGGTGGCGAGAAGAGTGGTCATCGCTTCGTCCTCGGGTCGGCGGTCGGGTCGGCGAGCATCTCGGGGCATCCGTCGTCGACGGCCTCCGGGCGCAGCTCGTAGTGCCAGGACTCGTTGGCGTAGATCTGGCAGAGGCCGTAGCGCGAGCCGCGCTGTGCGAGCCAATCGAGCGCCGACCAGGGACCGAGATCGACGGCACCGCCCGTCACGTGCTCCGAGGTCTCGGGGGTGGCCACCCAGCGGCGCGCCTCGTTCTCGGATCCGTACTGGACGATCGCGTCCTGCAGCATCCGCTCCTGGAGTGCGGGCGAGCGCCATCCGCTGTTCACCCGGAAGGTGACGCCGTCGCGCTCCGCATCGGATGCTGCGCGCTGCAGAGCCTCGAGCAGGGCGGAGTCGAGGTTACCCACGGCGACTCTGTCCACCTCGAAGACCGTGGGCTTGTCGTCGTCGCGGATCACCCCGTCGGCCTCGCTCGGGGCGATGACGGATCCGGTGATGTCTCCGGTCGGAACGGGGGTGGACGCAGGCGATGGGTCCGAATGCGTGGCGTCGGCGAAGGCCACGGACAGCGACTGCTGCACCGCGATCGCGAGGATCACGGCGGCGGCGAACGCGATCGCGGTGATGATGACCCTGCGGCGACGGCGCGCTCGGAGCGGAAGAGGGGTGGTGCGGGTGTTCATGCTCCCAGTGAAGAAGAGGGCCGGTTGCCAGGGCGTATGCGCTTTTGCATACGCTGCCGATATGCCGCACTGCGTAGGATCGCAGCCATGCGTGTACTGATCGTCGAGGACGAGCCCTACCTCGCCGAGGCGGTACGCGATGGGCTGCGCCTGGAAGCGATCGCCGCCGACATCGCGGGCGACGGCGACACCGCCCTCGAGCTGCTGAGCATCAACTCCTACGACCTCGCCGTGCTCGACCGCGATGTTCCCGGCCCGTCCGGCGATGACATCGCCCGGTGGATCGTGGCCTCCGGCAGCGGCATCCCGATCCTCATGCTCACCGCCGCCGACCGGCTCGACGACAAGGCGACCGGCTTCGAGATCGGCGCCGACGACTACCTCACGAAGCCGTTCGAACTGCGCGAGCTCGTGCTGCGCCTGCGCGCCCTCGACCGCCGACGACAGCGCAGCCGGCCGCCCGTGCTGGAGGTCGCGGGGCTCCGCCTGGACCCCTTCCGCCGTGAGGTGTACCGCGACGACCGCTATGTGGCGTTGACCCGCAAGCAGTTCGCCGTGCTGGAGGTGCTGGTCGATGCCGAGGGCGGGGTGGTCAGCGCCGAGGAGCTGCTGGAGCGCGCCTGGGACGAGAACGCCGACCCGTTCACGAACGCCGTGCGCATCACGGTCTCCTCGCTGCGCAAGCGCCTGGGGGAACCATGGCTGATCCTCACCGTGCCGGGTGTCGGATACCGGATCGGGACGGACGCCGATGCGTAGGCGCCCCGGCATGAGCGCCCGCCTGAAGCTCACGCTCAGCTATGCGGCTGTCGTGCTGGTGTCGGGGTTGCTGCTTCTCGCCGCCGTGGGCCTGTATCTGCTGCGCTACGTACCGGACGTGCAGATCCCCTACATCGACTTCCGGGTGCCGAACCGCTCCGACCTGATCAGGGCGTTCGTGCCAGTCGCCTCGGTCGTCATGGTGGTACTGCTCGCCCTGGGACTCGGCGGCGGCTGGTTGCTCGCCGGTCGAATGCTGGCGCCTCTCGAGCGCATCGGCGACGCGGCGCGGCTGGCGGCGCAGGGGTCGCTCTCGCACCGGATCGCCCTCCCCGGCCCCCGCGACGAGTTCCGCGACCTCGCCGACGTCTTCGACTCGATGCTCGAGCAGCTGGAGGCCCACGTCGCCGAGCAGCAGCGGTTCGCCGCCAATGCCTCGCACGAGCTGCGCACCCCTCTCGCGATCTCGCAGACGCTGCTCGAGGTCGCCCGCGATGACCCCGAGCGCGACGTCGATGCGCTGATCGCCCGCCTGCAGGAGGTCAACGCCCGCGCGATCGAACTCACCGAAGCGCTGCTGCTGCTGAGCCGGGCGGACCGTCGCGCGTTCACCCGCGAGATCGTGGATCTGTCGCTCCTCGCGGAAGGAGCGGTCGAGGCGCTGGTGCCGCTCGCCGACCGTCGCGGCGTCGTCGTGGAGGTGGGCGGTGCCCCGGCCCCTGTACTCGGCTCCGCCGCCCTCCTGCCGCAGCTGGTGACGAACCTCGTGCTCAACGCGATCGTGCACAACCTGCCGTCGGGTGGGGCCGTCGCCGTGCGGACGCACTCGATGCCCCACGCCGTCGCACTGGTCGTGGAGAACACCGGCGAGCTGCTGCCGGCGCACCGCGTGGCGACGCTCATCGAACCCTTCCAGCGCGGTGCCGAGCGCACCCGCAGCGACGACCATGCCGGGGCGGGACTCGGTCTCGCGATCGTCGACCGCATCACGCAGGCCCACGGGGGCACGCTGGTGCTCACCCCGCGGACGGACGGCGGCCTGATCGTGACGGTGTGGCTGCCACATCCGTACCCGGTCGAGCCTTCCGCCTGACCAGGCTGCCGTCCCCGTCCCGGTTCAGATGTCGGAAGATCTTCCGGATGCCGGAGCAGATGGGGATCTTCGGCCCGACATCCGCCCTTTCTCCCGACGGATGAACCGATACGGGAGCGCGGGCTCACCAGGGGCTGGGCTCGTAGTCCTTCAGGAACACGCCGTGGATGTCTTCGCCGGCCTCGCCGCGCACGATCGGGTCGTACACGCGGGCGGCGCCGTCGACGAGGTCGAGCGGGGCGTGGAAGCCCTCTTCGGCCAGGCGCACCTTCGTGTAGTGCGGACGCTCGTCGGTGATCCACCCGGTGTCGACGGCCGTCATCAGGATGCCGTCCTTCTCGAGCATCTCACCGGCACTGGTGCGCGTGAGCATGTTGAGTGCGGCCTTGGCCATGTTCGTGTGCGGGTGGCCTGGCCCCTTGTAGCGGCGGGAGAACTGCCCCTCCATGGCCGAGACGTTCACCACGTACTTGCGGTGCGAACCCGAGGCGGCCATCGACGCGCGCAGACGGCTGATGAGCAGGAACGGTGCGGTGGTGTTGGCGAGCTGCACCTCGAGCATCTCGAGCGGATCGACCTGCTCGATCGACTGCACCCAGCTGTTCACGCGGTTCACGTCGGGCACGAGGCCGCCGGCGTCGATCGCGGTGCCATCGGCGTGCTTCTCCAGCGACGAGGATCCGGGGGCCATCGCGAGGCGTGCGAGGTCTTCGGCCGTGAGCGCCTGGCCGCCCTGCTCGGCGACCGTGCCACCGAGGGCCGCGACCGAGAGCAGCGGATGCGCGTCGACGGATGCCTGCAGCGCCTGCGGGTGCGGGTCGGCCGTGTGACCGAAGGTCTCCATCTCGGGCAGCGGTCCGTCGGGAAGCGGCTGCAGCTCGGCATCCGCCAGCAGCGAGTACGCACCCGGCGAGCGGCGCACGGTCTGCGCGGCGTTGTTGATCAGGATGTCGAGCGGACCCTGGGCCGCGACCGAGTCGGCGAGGCCGATCACCTGGGCGGGATCGCGCAGATCGATGCCGACGACGCGCAGACGGTGCAGCCAGTCGGCCGAGTCGGGCAGAGCAGAGAAGCGGCGGACGGCGTCGCGCGGGAATCGGGTGGTGATCGTGGTGTGCGCCCCGTCGCGGAGCAGCCGCAGCGCGATGTGCATGCCGATCTTGGCGCGACCACCCGTGAGCAGGGCGCGCTTGCCGGTGAGGTCGGTGCGGGCGTTGCGCTTGCCGTGGCTGAAGCGGGCGCAGTCCGGGCAGAGCTGGTGGTAGAACGCATCCACCTGCGTGTAGGGCTGCTTGCAGATGTAGCAGTTGCGGGGCTTGAGCAGCTCGCCCGCGATCGGGGCGTCGATCACGCTCGTGGCGAGGTCGTTGCCGCGCGTCTCGTCGTCGATGCGGTCGGGCGCTCCGGTGGCGGTGCGGGCGACCACGGCCTTGTCGGCCTCGGCGATCGCATCGCGGATCTCCTTGCGGCGCACCCGCTTGACGGCCTTGAACATCGCCGCGGTCGCATGGCGCACGGCGACGAAGTCCGGATGCTCGTTGTCGATCTGGTGCAGCTCGGCGAGTACGCGAAGAGTCGTGGCGAGATCGTCGGGGTCGACGCCCGGTCCGAGGTCGGGTGCAGCGTCGGAGGGGGCGTCGGTCATTGTGCTGATTTTACGCGAGTGTCCTGGGGGTACGCCCGACCCCGCCCGCGGGGCACATGAGCCGGTCGTCGAGCGCACGGCGCGACGTCGAGAGCCCGCGCACTCGACGGAGTGCGCGGGCTCACCGCAGCTACGCGATCCCGCCGCCGTCCACGACGAGTGCCGACCCCGTGACGTACGAGGAGTCGTCGCTCGCG
Organism: Microbacterium sp. DWRC1-3; assembly: GCF_049896645.1. Classification (NCBI taxonomy): domain Bacteria; kingdom Bacillati; phylum Actinomycetota; class Actinomycetes; order Micrococcales; family Microbacteriaceae; genus Microbacterium; species Microbacterium sp. DWRC1-3. The sequence continues at coordinate 66,175 of NZ_JAFCUS010000002.1, read as the reverse complement.
AGCCAGACCACGGCCTGCGCGACCTCGCTCGGCTCGCCCATCCGTCGCAGCGGACGATCGGCGGCTTCGGCGAGGAAGGCGTCGGTGTCCTGCGCGAGCTGACGGGCCTCGTCGCGCAGCATCCCGGTGTTCACGTCGCCGGGGTTGACCGAGTTGACCCGGATGCCGGCGGGGCCGTGGTCGATCGCGAGCGCACGCGTCATGTTCACGACCGCCCCCTTCGAGGCACAGTACGAAAGGGCCTGGCCGCCGCCCTTGAGGCCCCAGCCTGATCCGGTGTTGATGATCGAGCCTCCGCCCGCCGCCTCCATGATCGGCACGATGTGCTTGCACATCAGGAAGATCGAGCGCACGTTCACGCCGAACACGCGATCCCACTCCTCGACGGTCGTCTCGACCGCCGTGGTGCGACGGATGATCCCCGCGTTGTTGAAGACGACGTTCACTCCGCCGAGCTCCTGGAGAGATGTGGCGATGACCCGTTCGATGTCGGGTTCGCTCGCGACGTCGGCCGCGATCGCGATGGCGGTGCCACCCGCGGCACGGATCTCCTGCGCGACGGCCTCTGCCGCCTCCGCGTTCAGGTCGACGACAGCGACGGCCGCGCCCTCGGCGGCGAGCGCGAGCGAGGTGGCACGACCGATGCCGCCGGCACCGCCGGTGACGATGGCCTTCTTGTTCTCGAGACGCATGGGGTGTCCTTTCGGGTTCGTTCAGAAGATGTCAGACGCAGTCAGGGAGTCAGTTCGGGGGCGCTCACGGCGTACAGGCTGCTGGTACCCGAGCCGGTGACGATGCGCATGTGTCCGGCGAGTCTCGCATCCAGTTCCGGGTCGCCGGTGTCGACGAGGAGCGGGCGGCCGTGCAGATCGATGAGCTTCTGCTCGGGGGCGACGACGAGGAGCGGGTCGTCGCCGAGAGCACGCAGGACGGCGGCCGAGAGCTGCTGGTTGCCGCGCCCGAGCAGGAATCCCTGGCCGCCGATCACGGTGACCACGGCCTGAGCCGGCCCCTCGGCGATCTCGGCGAGGAGTTCCTGCTCGCTCGCGCCGCAGACGACGATCGTGCCGTCGAGCACGACATCCACTCCGAGCGGGGATCCCTCGACGCCCAGCTGCCGGGCGATCTCGGCGGTCGTGCCGCCGGGACCGAGCAGATAGCGGACGCCCGGGAGCATGCGGGCCACGGCGCCACGCGCCGCCGCCTCGACCGCCGCCGCCTCGGTCACGGGTGTCGGCGCCTTGCGCGCCTGGGTGCGGCCGCTCCGGTACGGCACCCGCAGCATGCCGTACAGCGTGGGGTCGACGCGGGCGCGCCGCATCGCGGCCTCGTCGATGTCGAGCACCTCGCGCTCGTCGGTGGGAAGCCCTCCCAGATCGATCCAGTCCGCGGCGATCGCCCCCGCCGCCCGCGGGCTGACCGCGAACACGGGCGAGTACATCTTCACTCCGGCCGGCACCCCGAGCACGGCGGGCATGCGCGTATCCGCGTGCTCGGCATCCGCGTGCACCTGTCGGGCGTCCATGCCCCCGGGTGCGGATCTTTCGGCGTGTCTCCCGACATCCGTTCCGGCTCCCGACGGATGCTCGGCCACTTCGAGACCCGCGACCGCATCCCGCAGCGTCCCGTCACCGCCGACCACGAGGATCAGGTCGACGCCGTCCGCGGCGAGCGCCGCCACCGCACGCGAGGTGTCCCCCGCCTCCGTCTCGTTCCGCTCGACACCGAGCGCGGGAGCCACGACACGCGGAACCAGCCCGGCCGCGCGCACGGCGTCGGCGCCCATCGCACCGGCGGCGGTCGCCACCTCGAGCCCGGGATGCCGTTCGGCGAGCGTCGTCAGGGCGAGGACCGCCCGCTCCTGGACGCGCGAACGGGCGCCGCGCGCGAGGGCGAGGCGCTGCACGTCCGCGCCGTCGGAGCCGGCGAGGCCCGCAGGCCCGCCGACTCCGGCGACAGGGTTGACGACGAGGCCGATCACGACGCGACAGACTCCGCGGGGAAGTACTTCCGCTGGTACGCGCGCCACGTGATCGCCCACCGGTCGGGGTCGTCCAGATCGTCGTGGTGCGTGTGGTGCACGGTCTGGTTGTGCGGGGCGGTGCGCACCACCTCGGGGGTCTCGCGTGCCTCTCGCGCCACTTCGGCAAGGGTGGCCGCGTACTCGTCGAGCTCTGCCATCGAGTACGACTCGGTCGGTTCGAGCGTGAAGGGCTGCGGCACCACGTAGGGGTGGTGGCTGGTCCAGTAGTGCATGCCGAAGTCGGTCATGCGCACGCCGATCTCCTCCGACGAGATGCCGGTCTCCTGGTACAGCTCCTCCCACGAATAGCGCACCTGCTCGATGCGACGGCGGCCGGTGGCGTACGGGGCCGAGGCTCCGGGAATCCCGAGAACGCGAGCCATCAGGTAGTTGTTGTTCAGCACGGCGGTCTCGGCCGCGGCCAGCAGCCCCTCGGCTCCGAGCGCCATGATCCACGAGTAGGCCTTCACGAGGGCGGGGATGACGCCGAAGAACGGCCCGACCGCACCGATCGAGAGCTCTCCGCCCTCGGCGACCGCGAAGGTCCCGTCATCGTCGCGCACCACCCGCGGCCCCGGCAGGAAGGGGGCCAGCGCCGCACTCACGGCGTTCGCGCCCGATCCGGGTCCGCCGCTGCCGTGCGGGGTGCCGAAGGTCTTGTGCAGGTTGAAGTGGCACACGTCGAAGCCGGCGTCGCGGGCTCGCGTGACCCCGAGGATGCCGTTCGCGTTGGCCTGGTCGTACGAGGCGAGGGCCCCGACCGCGTGCGCGGCATCCACCCACTCCCGGATCGCCGGGTTGTAGATGCCGGTGTCCTCGGGGTTGGTGACCATGATCGCCGCGGTACGGGGCGACAGTGCCGCCTTCAGCGCGTCGAGCGAGGGGTAGCCCTCGGCGTCGGGATACACGGTGATGACCTCGTAGCCCGCGGCCTTCGCGGCGGCCGCGTTCGAGGGGTGGCTGAAGATCGTGGTGATGACCTCGCGGCGCTGCTCGCCCTCGCCGTTGGCCTCGTGGAAGGCGCGGATCATGGCGATGTTCGCCCAGATCGCGGCCGACCCGCCCTGTGTGTGCAGCGAGACCTCGTCCATGCCGGAGATCTCGGCGAGCATGCGCTCGAGCTGCCAGACGATCTCGAGCACACCCTGTGCGTCGGCCGGGTCCTGGTGCGGGTGCATCGCGGTGAGCTGCGGGGTGTTCGCGAGCTGGTCGTTGATCTTCGGCGCGTACTTCATGGTGCAGGTGCCCTGCCCGATGTCGACGTTGAAGTCGGCGCCGAGGTTCTCCTGCGACAGACGCAGATAGTGCTTGAGAACGCGCATCTGCCCCATCTCAGGCAGCTTCGGCTTCGACGCACGGCGCAGGGAGGCGGGGAGTGCGGCGACCACGTCGCCCACCGCCTCGCGCACGCCGGGCTCGACCTGCGAGACCAGTACGCCGCGCTCGCCGGGCGTGGTCAGCTCGAAGATGATCGGCTCGTCCCAGCGAGCCTGCTGGAAGCGGCGCAGCGCCGGCTTCGGGGCGACGGGGAGGCTCATCGGTTCTGCTCCTTCGCGAAGAGATCGGATGCCGTGACCTCGGCGAGTGCGCCCGCCAGAGTGTCGATGTCGGCCTGGGAGGTGAGTTCGGTGACGCAGACGAGCAGGCGGTGCTCGTCCACGACCACCCCGGGTTCGATGCCCCTGGCGCGCAGCGCGGTGACGACCGCCTGCGCCGTGACGTCGGCGAAGGTCACCGTGAATTCCCGCAGATGAACGGCATCGTCGTCGAGCGCGACACCGGGCACCGCGGCGAGCGCCTGCTGCGCGTACCGTGTGCGGGCGAGGAGCACCTCGCCGAGCTCGGCCATGCCGGCAGGTCCCATGAGTGCGAGGTAGACCCCGGCGGCGATGCCCCAGAGGGCCGCGGCCGTGCCGACCCACTCCTTCCCGTCCTCGCGATGGGCGAACGAGGTGCGGTCGTAGGCCACGTCGCCGAAGCCGTACTCGCCGGGCACATCGGTGGTGGCGAGCCCGAACAGCCGCGACGGCATCTCCATCACGAAGGTCGGATCGTCGTGCACGGCGATGAAGCCGCCGTGGGCGCCGCCGAACCACTGGTGCAGGCCGAGGGACTGGATGTCACCGGTGACGATGTCGGCTCCGGCCACCGCGGGAGGGGTGAGGACGCCGTAGCCGATCGGGTCGGTGCCGACGACGACCACGGCGCCCGCCGCGTGCGCGGCATCCGCGATCTCCGACAGCGCGGCCTCGACCGCTCCCGTGGCGCTGGGCGTCTCGACCCAGACCGCGGCCACGTCATCGCCCAGTGCCGCACGAACGGCGGCCACGTCGGCCGTGCCGCCGACGGTCGGCACGTGATCGAGCGTGAGGTGCGCGCGCACGTAGTCGTGCACCTTCGCGAGCTTCGCGCGGAGCACGTCGCTGACGACCAGCACCCGGCCGCGGCCGGTGAGGCGTCCCGACATCGTCAGGCCCGTCGCCGTGGCCTGGTAGCCGTCGTAGGTCGGCACGTTCACGACGTCCATCTCGAGCAGCTCGGCCATCAGCGACTGGTACTGGAACAGCGCCTGGAACCGGCCGTGGTCCTCGTAGGGCTCACCGGCGTAGGCGGTCAGGAACTCGCTGCGCCCGATGACCTCGTCGACGACCGCCGGCACATAGTGGTTGTAGGTGCCCGCGCCGAGGAAGCTCAGCCGCTCCGCGGTCGAACGGTTCTTGGCGAGCAGCCCCCGCACGTGGCGGGCGAGGTCCTGCTCGGCCACGAACGGGGCCGGAAGGTCGAGCGGACGGCTCAGTCGCAGCGATGCCGGGATGTCGGCGTAGAACTCGTCGACCGACGCGGCACCGACGGCTGCGAGCATCGCCGCTCGAGACTCCGGGGCGGTGTTGGGGATGTACGGATGCACGAACGGGGCGGTCATGCGTCCTCCTTCTCATCGTTGTTGCTCAGGGACGTGTCACGCGAAGACGCGATCGGGGTGGCGAAGGGGATGGATGCGGCGCGGGGCGCGGCGAGGACGGCGACTCCGTAGCGGTCGAGCTCGAGCCGGTCCGCGTGACGGATGCCGGTGAGCAGGTCGACGCCCGGGGTCGGGATCTCGAACGCGACAGGCGAGCGTCCGTGGTTCAGATAGAACGTGTAGTCGGTGGTGTCGTCGGCGCGCGTGACGACCTCGACCTCGACGTCGGTGTGCGCGCGGGCGGGAACGCCGGCCGTGCGCAGCACATCACGGAAGACCGGGAGCAGGCCCTCAGGGTCGAACATCGCGCTGACGTACCAGGCCGAGCCCGCCCCCGCCGTGCGACGGGTCACCGCGGGCAGGCCGTCGAGCTCGCCGCTCGCATAGGTGCCGCGCACCTCCACGTCGTCGTCGGCCTCGAGCCACTCGCTCCACGACGGCACGGTCAGGGTGTCGCCCGCGTAGTCGATGCTCTCGGTCAGACCGTCGGCGATCGGCCACTGCTCGTCGACCTCGATGCCCAGCAGGTCGCGCAGCGGTCCCGGCGCTCCGCCGTCGTGCACCTTCTCGGTCGCGTCGACCACACCGGAGAACGGTCCGACCACGAGGTGCCCTCCGCGCTCGACGAAGGCCCGCAGCGCGTCGGCCTGCGGCTGCTCCACGATGTAGAGGTTCGGCACCACGACCACGTCGTACGCGTCGAAGGGACCGGTCGCCCTGACGGCGTCCACCGGCTGGCCGAGCGTGTACAGCGCCCGGTGCCAGGCTCGGGCCTGCTGCGCCCACTGCAGACGCTGCGAGGGCAGCGACTCGACGGCGCTGGTGCCCCACCACGAGTCCCAGTCCACCACCAGCGCCACGCGCGAGCGCACCCGAGTGCCGCGCACGGGTTCGAGCTTCTTCAGCTCGTTGCCCAGCGCCTTGGTCTCCCGGAAGCTGCGCGAGCGCTCTCCGCGATGACCGAGCATCGAGGAGTGGAACTTCTCCTGGCCGTACTTGGCCTGACGCCACTGGAAGAACATCACGGCGTCGGAGCCGTGCGCGACCGCCTGCAGGCTCTCGATGCGGATCTTGCCCGGCGCCTTGGGCACGTTCACGTCGCGCCAGCTGGTCGCACTGGCCGAGGATTCCAGCAGCAGCCACGGCTGCCCGCCCTTGAGCGAGCGCATGAGGCCGTAGTTGAGGGCCGCGCCGACATGCGAGGTCGGGTCGGCGGGCTCGGGGTAGGCGTCATCGGTCACGACGTCTTCGACAGCGGCGAAGTCCCAGTAGTCCAGGTCGCGGAACATGCTCATGAAGTTCGTGGTCACCGCGATGTCGGGTGTGACCTCGCGCAGCACGTCGATCTCGACCTGGAAGAGCTCCAGCAGGGCGTCGGACGAGAAGCGCTCGAAGTCGAGCAGCTTGGTGGGGTTGACCGGCCCCGGCGCCTTCTTCGGCGTCTCGATGTGCTCCCACGACGTGTAGCGCTGACCCCACACGTTCACGCCCCACGCCTCGTTCAGTCCGTTGAGGTCGCCGTAGCGGTCCTGCAGCCAGCGACGGAAGTGCCGTGCCGACTCGGGGCACCAGCAGCGCGAGGTGTGATCGCCGTACTCGTTGGAGATGTGCCACATGGCGAGACCGGGATGCTCTCCGTACCGTTCTGCCATCGCCCGGGTCATCCGCGCGACGTTCTCCCGCCAGATCGGCGACGACGGGCAGTAGGTCTGACGGGATCCGAACTCCAGGCGGTGACCGTCGGCATCCCACGGTGCCATCTCGGGATGAGCGCGCAGCAGCCACGACGGCGGGGTCGCGGTCGCTGTGGCGATGTCGATCGCGATGCCCGCTTCCCAGAGCAGCTCGATGATGCGGTCGAGCCACGCCCAGTCGTAGACGCCGGGCTCCGGTTCCAGCTGGGGCCAGCTGAAGATCGGCAGGCTCACCATGTTCACGCCGGCTTCGCGCATCAGACGGATGTCTTCGTGCCAGGTCTCTTCCGACCACTGGTCGGGGTTGTAGTCGCCACCGTAGGCGAGGGCATCGAGGCGGACGCGTCGGGTGGGCTGGTCACCATCGGGTGCGGGCACGAAGTCTCCTCTCTGAGTCGTCACCGGCCGATCCGGCGGTGCACTGGTGCGAATCCCGGATCAGCTGTATTCTGTATACAACACACTAGGACGTCGTCCGAGGCCCGTCAACCCATAGGCTGACGGGCAGGCGGCAGAAGAGGGGACGCATGGCGATCGAACGCAAGAACCTGCGCTCGCAGGTTCGGCAGGAGCTGCTGAACCGCATGCGCGCCGGACTCGTGCAGCCCGGCGAGGGCATCAACGAGGTCCAGCTCGCCACCGAACTCGGCGTGAGCCGCACGCCCCTGCGTGAGGCGCTCATCGCCCTCGAGTCGGAGGGGCAGATCGAGAGCGAGAACGGCAAGGGCTTCCGGTTCGTGCCGCTCAGCGCCTCCGAGTTCCGCGATCTGGCCCCTGTCCTGGCGGCGCTCGAGAGCCTCGCGATCGAGCTCAGCCCGCCCGACGAGCTGCGTCGCATCGGCGGACGGCTCAAGGAGATGGCCGACGCCTTCGCCGATGAGCTCGTGGAGCATCAGCTCGTCATCACCAAGGACGACGAGTGGCACAGCGTGATGCTGTCGGCCTGCCCGAACGCCCGACTCCTTGCGGTGATCGACAACGTGCGCAGCTCGTTCCACCGCTACGAGTCGCTGCTCGTGCCCGAAGACGTCAAGGTCGAACGCGTCGCCGCCGAGCACGTCGAGATCGCCCGCCACCTCGCCGACGGCGACATACCCGGCGCCGTCGAGGCCCTCAAGCTGAACTGGATGCACGGCATGCAGCGCATCCTCGACAACGCTACGAGCTCGTACTTCACGGCGTAGACCGCCCCCGTATCCCCTCACCCCTTCACCGCGCCGCCGAGGAGACCTGCGACGAACTGCTTCTGGAAGATCAGGAACAGCAGGAGCAGGGGCAGGGTGGCCAGCAGCGACCCCAGCATCAGACCCGAGTAGTCGACGCGGCTCATGCCGATCATCGTGTTCAGCGCGACCGGAACCGTGTAGTTCGCCTCGGTGTTGAGCATGAGCAGTGGCCAGATGAACGCGTTCCACTGGCTGATGAACGTGTAGATCACGAGCGCCGCGATCTGCGGCTTCGCGACCGGAAGCACGATCCGATAGAACGTGCGCAGCTCGCTCGCGCCGTCGATCCTGGCCGCCTCGATCAGGCTCGGCGGGAAGTCGAGGAAGCCCTGGCGCATCAGGAAGATCCCGAACGCGTTCGCCAGGAACGGCAGGATCACGGCCTGATAGGTGTCGATCCACCCCATGCCGGCCATGATCTGGAACAGCGGCACCAGCAGCACCTGCATCGGGATCATCATCGTCACGAGCACGAGAGCGAGCAGCACGCCGCGGCCACGGAATCGATAGGTGGCGAGCCCATAGCCGCACATGATGCTGACGATCGAGCTGAAGACCGTGTAGATCACCGCGATCAGGAGGCTGTTGAGCATCACGCGACTGAAGCCGATGCTCTCCTCCAGGCGGGCGAGGTTCTCCCACAGCGCGTCGCCGGGGAGCACCGGGAGCGGAGTGCCGAACAGCTCGGAACTCGGATGGGTGGAGGCGATGACCATCCACAGGAACGGGATGATCGACACCACCGAGGCGGCGATCAGCAGCAGGTAGAGCGGCAGCCGCAGCATGCGCGAACGGGCGCCGCGCTCCCCCGCGCCGAGGCTGCGGGTGTCGCGGCCGGAGGTGACCAGGGTGCGGGTGGCGAGATCTGTCATGGCTTCTCCCTCATGACCCGGAATTGCACGACGGCGATGATCGCGGTGATCAGCACCAGCATCCAGGCGATGGCTGATGCATAGCCGAAGTCGAACTGTCGGAACCCGACCTTGTACAGGTAGAGCACCGGGGTGAGCGTGGCGTCGTTGGGGCCGCCGCCGGTGAGGATGAAGTTCTCGTCGAACAGCTGCAGTGCGCCGATCGTCGAGGTGATCCCCGTGAAGATCAGCACCGGGCGCAGCTGCGGCAGCACGACGCTCCAGAACGTCTGCCAGCGTCCGGCGCCGTCGACCTTGGCCGCCTCGTAGAGCTCCGGGGGGATCGACTGCAGGCCGGCGAGGATGATGACCATGTTGTAGCCGGTCCACCGCCAGGTCACCGCCGCGATCACGGAGACCCGTGCCCACCACTCGTTGTTCAGCCAGTCGATCGGGGCGACGCCGAGCACACCCAGCATCTGGTTCACGGCGCCGCCGTCGGTGGCGAGCAGCACCCGGAACACCACCGCGTACGCGACGAGAGTGGTCACCGCCGGGAGGAACGTGAGAAGGCGGAATCCCGATCGCCAGCGCAGCCACGACTGGTTGAGCAGGTAGGCGAGACCCACGGCGAGCGCCATCATCAGCGGCACCTGGACGATGAGGATCAGTCCGGCGTTGAGCAGGCTCTTCGCGATCAGCGGGTCGGAGAACAGCCGCTCGTACTGACCCAGTCCGACGAAGCTCGTGACGCCGCCCTCGGTGCGGAATAGGCTCTGCCAGAGCGAGGCGCCCAGCGGATAGGCGAAGAAGAACAGGAGCAGGGCGGCAGCCGGCAGCACGAACCAGCGTCCGGCCCTACCCGGGTCCAGCCGTCGACGGCCGGACCCGGGCGAGGTCCGAGAGGTCATGGTTACTCCGCGACCTCTCGACCGGTGGAGGTAGCGAGCTGCTTCGCCGCGTCGGCGAGCACGGTGGCGGGGTCGGCGCCGTTCAGCACGGCGGCGGCGACGGCGTTGGCGACGATGTCCGAGGCCTCTGCACTGTCCGAGGTGTAGACGATCGGCGGGATCTGGCCCGTGAGCTCGGCGAAGGTCTCGTAGACCGGCTGACCGCCGAAGTACTCGACCGGCTTGGAGAAGTAGTCCGACTCCAGCGCGGGCAGGTACGACGGGAAGAGACCCTCGTTCGTCATCATCGACACCTGGTTGTCGGCATCCGCGAGCACGAAGTCGACGAACGCCGCGGCCAGCTGCGGGTTCTTCGCCTGCGCAGGCACCGCGAGGCCGGATCCGCCGTTGTTCGACGTGCGGGCGCCGCCCTCGTCGAACACCGGGAGCGGGAGCACGGCGTACTTGCCGCTCAGCTCGGGGGCATCGCCCTGGAGCGTGCCGATCCACCAGACCGCGTCTGCGGTCACGGCGGAGTCGCCGTCCTTCGCGGACGTGACCCGCCCGTCCCATCCGGTGACGTTCTTGATGAGACCGGCCTCGTTCATCTCCTGCAGCATGGTGAGCACGCGCACGGCTTCCGGCGAGTCGAGCGTGATCTCCCCCGCCTCGTTGAACAACCCCTGCCCGAGCTGCTGCAGCAGCATCTGGAAGCCGCCACCGGCGGAGAGGTCGGTGGACAGCAGCGTGTGTCCGGTCTTCTCCTTGATGACCTTGCCCGCCGCGATCAGATCGTCCCAGGTCTCCGCGGCTTCGATGTCGACGCCCGCCTGCTCGACGATGTCGGTGCGGTAGTACAGCGCAACGGTGCCGGAGTCCCACGGGGCGATGCGCAGCGAGCCCTCGGAATCCGATCCCGCCGACCACTTGAACGGGTCGAAGTCGGCTTCGTCGTCGCCCAGGATCGGGTTCAGATCGAGCATACCCTTCGGGAACTGCGTGATGTAGCCGGGGGCCGCATCGGTCTCGATCGTGACGACGTCGGGCAGCCCGGTGCCGGCCTGGAAGCCGACCGACATCTTGTCGTACGCGTTGTCGTATCCCACGTCGACCACCTTCACGGTGGTGCCATCGTGAGCCTTCTCGAAGTCGGCGGCCAGACGCTCGAGCGCGACGGCGCCCACGTCCCAGGACCAGACCGTGATCTCGCCGTCGAGCGTCGCATCGGGGTCGAGCGCGACCCCGGATCCGCCGCCGGGCACTCCTCCGGCCGCACATCCGGCGAGGCCGACTCCCACTGCCACGAGCGCGGCGATTCCGGTGAGCTTCTTCTTCATGACTGACTCCTTCGTCCGTGAAATGAATATTGAATACAACAGGAGAGCGCAGAGCCCCGCGATGTTCCGCGACGCGGGGTCAGCTGAGCTGCACCGCGAGGTCGACGAACAGCGCGGCCGACCAGCCGAAGGCGGTGGTGGCGGTGCGGGCCTTCTGGCCCGTCTGCGGATTGAAGTACTCGTGCGGGCCCCCGCCGTGGATCACCAGGGCCACGGTCTGCTCACGCAGCTCCCGCGCGCGCTCGGGATGCCCCGACGCCTCCAGCCCCTCGGCGACGAGCATGCTCGTGTTGACCCACACCGGTCCGCGCCACATGCGCTCCTCCGAGAAATCGGGATCGGAGGCCGCGACGGTCGGCAGCCCCCAGGGCAGGGCGAAGCGCTCGGGGTCGTCGACGGCCTGACGCAGCGCCGCGGCGATGGGAGCCGGCAACGTGCCCGTGAGCAGCGGCATCAGCCCGACGACGGTGTCGCTGAGCTGCGGCTCTCCGCCGCCGAAGGCGAGGAACCGGCTCCGCTCGGGATCCCACATGCGCAACAGCAGCTCCTGTGTGGTCTCGGCCCGCGCACGAAACCGCTCCACGTCGGCATCCGGCTCGTACTTCACCAGCAGGGAGGCGAGCTCCCGATCCTGCTGCACGAGGTAGGCACCGAGGTCGGGAGCCGCGGTCGGCAGGGGACCGTCGAAGATCGGGCTGTCGTCGAGCCCGGAGGAGTACGGATGCCCGTACTCGGGCATCCCGTCGTGGTCGAGGTCGCTCCCGGCGAACCACCAGTCCTGCGAGCGCACGATGCGGGCCAGCTGCGTGCGCGCATAGTCGGGAGCATCCTCGACCTCGAGCACCTTGCGCAGCGCCCACGCGGCGAGCGGCGGCTTGGTCAGGGGCACGGGCGCACTCGGATCGGCGATCTGCGATCCGGCACGACGCAGGTTCGCGCGGTCGCTCTCGGGAAGGTCGTCGCTGGTCGCCAGCACTCCAAGCTCGTGCACGACATCGGGCAGCTGCCCGTCGGGCTGCGGGAACCGGAAGGCGATATCGAGCTGCTCACGAGCGAGCTCGGGGTCGCCGTGCCGCAGGCCGACGGCGATGAAGTAGGCATCCCACTGCCAGAGACCGACGTAGCCGATCTTCGACGGCACGATCGCCCTGGCATCGCCCAGCGACGGCAGCTCGACGATGTTCGCACCGAGCACCCACCAGCAAAACGCCGCCATCTCCTGCAGATCGTCGCGCACGCTCGGGCACTTCGCGAACCAGTCGGCCCAGATCGCCTCGGTCGCGGCGAGCGCTGCGCAGTGGTCTCCGCTCTCCACCGCGACGGCACGATCCGCGGCGACGTGCAACCGGATGCCGCCGCCGAGCAGATGCTCCTCGACATGACCGTCCGGACGCCGCAGCCGCACCCGCGCCCCCGGTTCTCCCCCGAGGCTCAGCGTCGACGGATCGGCGAAGGTCAGCGTCGCCGCAGCAGCGCCGAACGTCACTCGCGCAGGATGCACGTCGGTCACCGGAAGCACCTCGCCCCCGGCGCCGATCACGGTCAGCGCATCCAGCACCCGGCAGTCCGACAGCCGCCGCTCGTACTCCGAGGTGTGCACGCGCACGCCCTCGCCGTCGTCGCCGCGGAACACCAGCACGCGCGAGCGCGGCAGCGTGAAGGGCGCGGACACCAGGTCGAGGCGGCGCCCGGCGAGCGCGGCGGCATCCGTCATCATCGCCCTCCGAGTCCCGAGGCGGCCATGCTGTTGAGGATCTTGCGTTGACCGATCACGAACACGATCAGCATCGGCACGGTCGCGATCGCGGAAGCCGCCATCACGAGTCCGTAATTGATGGATCCCTGCTGGCCCTCGAAAGCGTTCAGGAGGAGCGGCACCGTGAACAGGTCGGGCGAGTTCAGCAGCACGAGCGGGAACAGGAAGGCGTTCCAGACGTCGAGTGCGACGATGATGCTGAGTGCCGCGAGACCGGGCTTGAGGTTCGGGAGCACGACACTCCAGAAGATGCGCCAGCGGCCGGCGCCGTCGACGATGGCCGCCTCTTCCAGTTCCCGCGGCAGGGCGAGCACGAACTGCCGCATCAGGAACACCGCGAAGGGGTTCGCCATGATGCCGGGCACGATCAGCGCGAGATGCGAGTCGACCCAGCCGAGGTTCGACATCAGCAGGTAGAACGGGATCAGCGTCACCTGCTTCGGGATCATCTGCGTCGCGAGGAAGACGATGAAGAGCACCTTGCTGCCGCGGAACCGGATCCGCGCGAACGCATATCCCGCCATCGACGCCGTGAGCAGCGTGCCGACCACCACGAGGATCGCGATGTACGCGCTGTTCAGGTACGCCTGACCGAACGGGACCGCGTTCCAGGCCTGCGTGTAGTTCTCGAAGGTCCAGGGATCAGGGAGGAACTGCAGCGGGTTCTTCAGCAGCTGCGGCAGGGTCTTGAACGAGGTCAGCAGCATCCAGACGAACGGGAACACCATGCCGATCCCTGCCACCACGAGCACCACGTGCAGCAGGGTCGACCCGAACCGGCGGCGCGCGCGATCGACGGAGGGGCCTCCCCGCCCGCGCGAGCGGTATCCGGGCGCGGTGATGGCGATGGTGGAGTCGGTCGCCGGAGCGGGGCCGGTCAGCGGAGGAGTCTGAATGCTCATGCGGGGTCATCCTCGTAGTGGACGAACTTCTTCTGCGCGCCGAACTGCACCGCGGTGATGACGAGCGTCAGCAGCAGCAGGATGATGCTCGCGGCACTCGACGGACCGAACTCGAAGCGCCCGAAGCCCAGATCGAAGATGTGATAGACGATCGTGCGGGTCGCGTTGTCGGGGCCGGCGTCCTGCACCAGCACGTAGACCGTGTCGAACGTCTGCAGGGAGGAGATGAAGGCGACCACCGACGAGAAGAACACGATCGGGGACAGCAGCGGCAGGCGGATGCTCGTGAACAGCCTCCAGGGCCCTGCGCCGTCGATGCGGGCGGCCTCGATCACCGAGGGGGAGATGTTCTGCAGCCCGGCGAGGAAGATCACGACGTTGAGGCCCATCGAGGACCAGATGGTGACGATGCAGACGGCGAGGAGGGCGAGCTTCGGGTCCTGCAGCCAGTCGGGCGGGGTGACCCCGAAGACCTTCGAGATCGTCGTGGACAGCAGCCCGTCGGAGCGGAACATCTGCTGCCAGATCATCGCCACCGCGACCGTGGAGGTCACGACCGGGGCGAAGAACAGGATCAGGTAGAGCGTGCGCGTCTTGAGCTTCTCGAGCGCGACGGCGACGATCACCGAGAGTCCGAGGCCGATCGGCACCGTGACGATCGCGATGATGAGCGTGTTGAGGATCGCGCGACCGAGGAGCGGGTCGGTCAGCTGATCGGCGAAGTTGGCGAAACCCACCCAGGTGAGGTCGGTCAGACCGTCCCAGTCCGCGAACGCGAGCACCAGGCTGGCGGCGAACGGCAGCACGACGAACAGCCCCATGCCGATCATCTGAGGGCCGACGAAGACGTAGCCCCACAGGCGGTCGCGGCGACGCCAGAGCGCCTCCTTGCGCAGGGGCGGGGCGGATGCCGCAGGGGTGACCTGCGGCATCCGCCCGTTCTCGGTGAGAGTGCTCACTCGTTCTACTCCGACCGTTCCTTGACCAGGTCGGCGATGGTGTCGAGCGTCTCCTGTGCGTCGGCCTTGCCCTGGTAGAGCTTCAGGAACTCATCGGCGATGGCGGTCGGCAGGCCGGGCACGCGTGCCTCGGCGGGGTAGTCCTCGAAACCGATGTCGCGCATGTCGAGGAAGGTCTGGGCGTGTGCGGGATAGTCGCCCTCGAGCACGACCTCGTCGGCGCCCTTGATCGAGGGGACCGCGTTGCCGCCGCCCTGCAGACGGAAGGTCTGCCCCTCGGCGGAGAGGAACTCGGTCCAGAACGTGAAGGCCGCGTCCTTCACCTTGGTCTTGCCGTTGATCGCGAGGAAGCTGGTCGCCACGCCCGTGGGAGCGGCCTCGCCGTCGGGGGTCGGCCACTGCACGATGTCGTAGCTGTCCTGCTCGCCCGTCGCATCGACCGTGCCGATCGTGTAGCGGCCCTGCACGAAGAAGCCGGCCTTGTGCGTGACGAACACGCTGTCGGCGCCGGCGCCGTCAGGGAGCGTGTCGGCGACGACGAAGGTGCCGTCCTCGAACAGGTCGCCGAGCTGCTGCACCGACTCGACGGTGTCGGCATCCTTGTTCGCGACGAAGGCTCCGGAATCGTCATAGGGAGCATCGAGGCCCTGCGACGAGAGCCAGCTCCAGTGCGTCGCCCAGTAGTTCCAGTACATGGTGCCGGTGAGACCCGCGTCGTGGAGCTTCTTGTTCATCTCCAGGAACTTGTCGGTGGTCCACTCGCCGTTCTCGGCCAGGGTCGCGGGGTCCTCGGTGATCCCGGCGGTCGCCAGCGCCTGCTTGTCGTACCAGAACACGTCGGGATTGGAGTCGTTCGGAGCAGCGTAGACCTCTCCGTCGTTCTCGGCGGCGCCGAAGAGACCGGGGAAGAAGTCGTCCTTCTTTGTCTTGCTGTCCTTCGAGTCCATCAGCTCGCTGAGCGGCATCAGGCGCTTCGAGTCGACGAACTGACCGATCTTGTCGTCACCGACGTAGAACACGTCGGGCGCGGTGTTGCTGGTGAGCTGCGCGAGCAGCTTGGAGTGGTAGTCGCCGTAGTCGGCGACGGGCTGCAGCTTGACGGTGATGTCGGGGTGGCGCTTCATGAAGTCCTTGTTGAACTCCTCGTAGCGGGTGAGCTCGTCGGCCGTGCCCCAGGTGGACCAGACGACCGTGGCCTTGCCGTCGGCGTCGACACCCCCTCCGCCTCCTCCGCCCCCACCGCTGCACGCGGCGAGTCCGAGTGCCAGAGCGCCGGCGGCACCCAGTGCCAGATACCGCGTCACGTTCGCACGTGCCATCTCGCTACCTCTTTCATCATTGGAAGATCTAGGTCGGGATCACCCCTTCGGGCGTACTGGTATTCTGTATACAGAACGCAATCCTGTCAAGGATCGCCGGTCCGGATCGCTCCATCGAGACCATCCCGTGACGTGCCGGTCACCCGTGGCGCAGACTGGATGCATGACCGATTCCGATCCGCACCTGCTCGGCCCCGGACTCCTGCCGACGCCGTTCACCGCCGCCGAGATCCGCGACGCCACCGGAACAGGCACCGTGATCCGGCTTCTGCTGGAAGGCCCCGACGGCCCGATGGCCGAGCACGTCAACCGCTTCCACGACACCGATGACGAGGGAGCGACCCTCGACCGCTGGGCCGCGGAGGACCCCAAGGCCGTCGTCTCGAACCGGGTGACCTGGGCCGAGCTGCAGGGCCATGCCGCCTTCGACGCCGGCACCACGAGCGTGTCGACCGTGAGCCTGTCGACACCGCTCGGCGCGCTCACCTGCCGCCGGTACGACACCGACGACGGCATCTTCTGGTTCTCGATCGACCACCCGGGCATGCCCGTGCAGTACGAGTCCGGCGGACTGCGTACGACCGTTCTGAGCATCGAGCGCGACTGACCGGGGCGTCGAGCGGAGAAGTTCCCCGGAACGCGGGCGAGACCGCTCGAACGTCGGCCCTCCGGCGTAGGGTCGCAGCATGAGCAGCACAGCATCCGCACAACATCATGGAGTGGTCCCCTCCTATCTGCTCGCGCGCCTGGCCGAGTCGGGTCGCTTCCCGAAGGCCGCGGCCGCCGCACGGCAGACGCTCACGGCCGGCCGCCCGCCGTTCCGCGCGCGCATCGACCTCTCGATCGACGAGAACGGCGACCTCGTGGCCCAGCTGTCCGAGGCCCCGAACCGCACGATCAGCGATGCGGGCAACACGCAGCAGCTGCCGGGCGCGATCGTGCGCGGCGAAGACGACGGGCCCGTCGAAGACCCCGCGGTCAACGAGGCCTTCGACGGACTCGGCGCCACGTTCGAGATGCTCCTGGCCGCTTTCGATCGCAACTCGCTCGACGATGCCGGGGCGCCGCTCGATGCGACCGTGCACTACGGCGTCGACTACGACAACGCGTTCTGGGACGGCGAGCGCATGGTGTTCGGCGACGGCGACGGCGAGGTGTTCCAGCACTTCACCGGCTCGCTCACCGTCATCGGACACGAACTCGCGCACGGCGTCGTGCAGCACACCGCGAACCTCGAGTACCAGGGCCAGCCCGGCGCACTGAACGAGTCGATCGCCGATGTGTTCGGCGCCCTGACCGAGCAGTACGCCCTTGGCCAGACGGCTGACCAGGCCTCGTGGCTGATCGGCGCCGAGATCTTCACCGACGCCGTCGAGGGCTCGGCTCTGCGTTCGATGATCGCGCCGGGCACCGCCTACGACGACGACGAGCTCGGCAAAGACCCGCAGCCCGACCACATGAGCGGCTTCGTGCGCACCACGGAAGACAACGGCGGAGTGCACATCAACTCCGGAATCCCCAACCGCGCGTTCGCCCTCTTCGCGATCGACCTCGGTGGCAAGGCGTGGGAACGCGCGGGCACCGTCTGGTATCGCGCGCTCACGGGCGGCCTGTCGAGCACCGCGACCTTCACGCAGTTCGCCGATGCCACCGTCGCCGCGGCCGCAGCCGTCGATGCCGCCACAGCCGCAGCGGCTCGACGCGCGTGGACGACCGTGGGAGTCTATGGAGATGAGCGAGTCCCCTCCACCGACTGACGCGCAGGTCGCGATCGCGGTGGTGCGCACCGGCGGCATCGCCGGCATCCGCCGGCAATGGCGGGTGGAGGCCGCGCCCGACGATGCGGTGCACTGGATCGACCTGATCGACCGCTGCCCGTGGGACCAGGAGACGGACGCCGGATCCGGCGCCGACCGGTTCGTGTGGAGCATCCGGGCGCGCACACCGTCGGAGCGCCGCGAACGGGAGCTGCCCGACTCGGCGCTCGACGGCCCCTGGCGCGCGCTCGTCGAAGCCGTGCGTGCGGCCTCCGTCTGAGGCCCCACCGACGTACGCTCGCAGATGAGCCGTCGACCGACGGCGCATAGAAGGGGGATCATGCTGACGATAGAAGAAGCCGAACGGCTGCTCGGCGCGGCACGCGAGGCACACACCCGCGGCGACCCCCTGCTGCACCTGCAGGTCGAGGTCAGCCGTCTCACCGGAGCACCGTCATCGTGGGGTTCGGCGGCGAACGAGTGCCTCCAGAACGAGAGCGTCGGCTACTTCCTCGGCGAGGTCGAGCGCGTCGGCTGGCGACTCGAGCACACCGGATACGCCTTCGTCGACTCGGGCGCGACCACATCCGATCGGGTGATGAGCACCGGAACGGGTGTGGTGAATCACGGGGCCGTGTCGGGATACTTCACGTTCCGCCGTGCGGCCGCGGCCTGACGTCGTCACCCGCGCGGGCCGCATCCGATCAATCCTGTGTGAATCCGGCCTCTTCGCCGCGACGCGGGTTCACAATGGAACCCATGGGACTGTTTCAGCAGAAGCCTGAAGAGCAAGAGAACCAGTGGGTGCTGCCCTCGGAGCCGCTCGAGCGCTCCGAGACGGATGTGCTCGACTCGGCGCCGGTCGTCGATCCGCTGTCGATCGGCCTCGGCGCGGAGGCCAGCGGCGACCTGAGCTCCGTCCTGTTCCCGGTCGCGCCTCCCGTCCCCGAGGCCACCTCGACCGAGAACGCCGAGCCGCTGAGCGAAGATCCCGAAGAGGACTGACGCCTCGCGGCAGGATCGCCGGATCGGCGAGGCTCCTCCGCGACGCGCGTTGCGTCCGATCCCTGCGGCCCGAGTGCGAATGAAGGACGGGCGCGCGGCTACGGTTGAGGAATGACGATCACCGCCGCCGCAGACGGCTCCGCCCTGGGCAACCCCGGCCCCAACGGCTGGGCCTGGTACATCGACGACGAGAACTGGGCGGCCGGCGGATCCCCGCACGGCACCAACAATCAGGGCGAGCTGCGGGCCGTGCTCGAGCTGCTGCTCGCGACGGCGGGCACCGACGAGAAGCTGCTGATCGAATGCGACAGCCGCTACGTGATCGACTCCGTGACCAAGTGGATGCCGGGGTGGAAGCGCAAGGGCTGGCGCAAGTCCGACGGCGGGCCCGTGCTCAACCGCGATCTGCTGGAGGGCATCGATGAGGCCATCCGTGGCCGGAACGTCGAGTTCTCCTGGGTCAAAGGCCACGCAGGACACCCGCTGAACGAGGCCGCCGACGAGCGCGCGAACGCCGCGGCCAAGGCGTACCAGGCGAAGCAGGAACCGCGCCGAGGGCCCGGCTTCACCCGCGCGACAGACGCCGGAGCCGCCGTCGCCGCGTCGGCACCGGTCGCCGCTTCCTCGTCCGCCGCGCCGTCGAGCACGCCTGCAGCCGCAGCTCCCGCGCCCTCCCCCGCGGCCCCGACGTCGGTCGCTGAGCCGCTCTGGGCCGAGGCCGCCGACCTCCTCGACGGGTGGGACGCACCGGCGGATGACCCGATCGAGCTGCGCATCCCCCTCTCCTCCGACGAGCACGCGCGGCTGCGCGACCGGGCCGAGGCTCAGGGCATCTCGCTCGAAGAGGCGCTCCGCCGCCTGATCTGAGCGCAGCGACCGCGGCGTACACTCGCACCATGTCGACTCCCACCCGCACCATCGGCCGTATCTTCCTCGGCGCCTCCCTCGTCTTCGCGGGCGTCTCGCACCTCACGGTGGCGCGCGAGGAGTTCCAGGCGCAGGTCCCCGAGTCGCTGCCGTTGGATCCTGACACCACGGTGCTCGCCTCCGGCGTGGCCGAGATCGCACTCGGATCCGCCCTGCTGCTGGCACGACGCCGTCGGCGCACGGTCGGCACGATCGCTGCTCTGTTCTTCGTCGCCGTGTTCCCCGGCAACGTGGCGCAGTGGATGCACCACCGCGACGGCTTCGGTCTCGACACGGACATGAAGCGCTTCGTGCGGCTGTTCTTCCAGCCCGTGCTCGTCGCGCTGGCGCTGTGGTCGACCCGCGAACCCCGACGCTGACGGGCCGGACCACCCGCACGGACTCACCACTGTCAGGGACGCGTGCCCTCTGCGGCACAACGGGTCCTCCGAGCTGAGGTCCGTAGACTCGGCAGATGAAGGAATGGCGGGTGACGCAGCGGTGAAGGCGCGTACCGTCTTCGGCCTGCTCCGCCTCAGCGCGGCCGCCGTCTGTCTCGTGGCGCTCATCCACCGGCTCGCCTGGGGTCTCGCATCGAACACGATCGCGAGCCAGAACTTCTTCGCATATCTGACGAACCAGTCGAACATCGCTTTCGTGGTGCTGCTCACCGTCGCCGGCATCCTCGCGCTGCGCCGCGCGAAGGATCCTCGCTGGCTCACCGTCGCCCTGGCACTCGTTCTGACCTGGACGATCACGGCCGGACTCGTGTTCGCGATCCTGGTCTGGCAGGCCGGCATCCGCGGCATCCGCATCGACGTGCCCTGGTCGGATCAGGTGCTGCACTTCTGGCTCCCCGCCGTCACCGTGGCGGCCTGGGCTCTCGCACCCGGTCACCGCTCCGTGCCCTGGCGCGTGATCCCGGTGTCGCTGGCGTACCCGGTGATCTGGGGCGTCGCCACCATGATCCGCGGCCCACTGATCGGCTGGTACCCGTACTACTTCCTCGATCCGCGGCAGGTGAGCGGTCCGATGGAGTTCCTGATCTCATCCGCGATCGCGCTGGGCACGTTCACGGTCGTCGCCACCGTGCTCGTGCTGATCAGCCGGATGCCGGTGCCGAAACGGCTGCGCGGGAAGCCCGAGGGCACTGCGCAGGCATCGACGCCGGAGCAGGCGAGAGCCGGTGAACGGGTCGGTCAGACGTAGAGGGCGAGCGAGGCGAGGGCCGCTTCGATCGCCTCGTCTTCGTCGAGCTTCGCGAACTCCGCTGCCGCCGCGCCGCCGACGATCCCGACGAGCACGTTCTCGCCGGTCGCGGGTCGCAGGTTGATCCAGGTCGCGATGGCCACGTCGGCGCCGACGGAGTGCCAGATCGCCTCGTCGTTCTCCCAGAACGGCTCGTCCCACCTCAGCCAGACCGTCTCGATCGCGCCCATGCCGAGTGCCGAGATCGCCCCGCGATTGGAGAATGGCAGGGGCGGGTCGAACTCGATGCTGCGGTCTTGGAGCACGCCGAGTGGAACCGTCACGATGACCCGATCGAATGACAGCGCCTCACCGGTGCCGAGGCGCACGCTCACCCCGGAATCGTCGTAGGCGAGGCGGGCGACCGGAGAGTTGAGCCCCACCTTGACCCCGTCGAGGGCCTGCTCGATGAACGGTGCGACGTCGCCGGTCGCGGCCTTCGGGTCTCCCGTGGGCAGGGGAGGCGCGAACCAGCTCGACAGTTCGTCGGCGCCGGCACCGGTGCGGGCGGCGAGGATCGCGAGCAGGGCCGCGGTCGCCGGATCACTCGGATCGATACCCGCGGCGGTCAACGCATCGGTGACCGAGGAGTCTTCGGGGGCGGCCTGCGCCGCTGTGATCGCCGCGTCGAAAGGCTGGGGGTCGATCGGGTCGAGGTCGCCCTCGGGCCCGTGCCAGAGCTGACCCGCCAGTTCGACGACGCCGACGTCTCCGCTGCTCATCAGGTCGAGCACCTCGGCGTCGTCCGTGCCGAAGAGCCAGGCGCCGAGCTGCACCGGCAGGGGCCACGAGTCGTCGACGCGGGAGTGCATGCGCCCGCCGACCCGGTCCCTCGCCTCGAAGACGGTGACCTCCATGCCGCCCTCGGCGAGCACAGCGGCAGCGGTGGCGCCGGCGAGCCCCGCCCCCACGACCGCGACGCGCTCCCCTGAGGTCGCCGGGACCAGAAGCTCTTCTGCCGCGCGCGTGCCCGAGCTGATCGCGCCGCGCACCGTGCCGGGAGCGTCCTCATCCGTCGCCTCGCCCGCGAAGAACAGGCGTGCGTCCACGGGGGCGCCCAGCGCCAGGCGGGTGCCGGCGAGCACGCCGACGGGTGTGAAACTGGCGGCGCCGAGGGCGTAGGGATCGGTGGTCCAGGTGCTGCGGATGCTGCCGGCTGCGGCGGGGACGCCGGGCGGCGGCTCCGGCTCGCGGGTGCGAGTGGGCGTCGGCGTGGGTGTCGGTTCCGGGGTGCAGGAGGCGAGAAGAACCGAAGCGACACCGGCTCCGGCGCCGAGGAGCAGAGTGCGGCGCGTGATCCTCATCGTGTCGCCACTTTATCCCGAGCGGCCGGGTTCCGCCTGTCGGCGTCCGCCTGCCGCGTTCACAACTCAGGAAGAGGTGTGCCCGCAGACGGCGAAACCGGCCGGATCCTGGCGGATCCGGCCGGTTCGTCCGGAGTTGTGCGCGCTCAGACGGAGAGCAGCTCCCGCTCCAGGCGGGCGAACGACGACTCCATGCCGTCGGCCATGCCGGTGGCGAGGATCATGTCGCGCGTCTCCTTGTCGGGGTACTCGATGAGCAGCGTGACCAGGGTCGCACCGTCCTCCTCGTACAGGTTCAGGTCGTTGAGCGTCTCGACAGGCATGCCCTGCATCCGCTCGGTGCTGACGGCGCGGCGCGGGGCGTCGATCAGGAGCGCCTCCCCCTCGAAGCCGAACGGCTCCCCTTCGGTGTCGCCGACCGGCGCCCACGAGTTGCGGTAGGACTGGCCCACCTCGGTGGCGGCGACGCATTCCGTCATCTCCCAGCCGTCGGGTCCGAGCATCCACTTGCGGATGAGCTCGGGCTCGAAGTGGGCACGCCACACCAGCTCGCGCGGCCCCTCGACCAGACGCGTGATGCGCACGTGCGTGTCGTCGAGCAGCTCGACGCGCGTGCCCTTGCCCTGTGCGTAGTCGCGGAGGTCCTGCAGCACGGTGTCGAGCTGCGCCATCGCCATTTTGAGGCCCTCGACCTGACCCATCTCGACGACCTGCTCGAGCGCATCGACCGAGTCGAAGTGACTCGTGGTGACCATGCGGGTGCCTTCGGCGGTGGGCTCGAAGACGAACGACATCCGCTGCGCGGGGAAACCGTCGAGCGGCTTACCGCTCTCATCGACGAACGAGTCGATGACCTCGAAGCTGTTCGGCGCGTCGATCGACACGAACTCCCACGCCCCTGACGACTTCTCCCCGCGCGGACCACTCATCGAGTAGACGGCACGCCCGCCGACGGTGTGGTCCCAGGCGGTGAAGGTGGCCGGCCACCCGGGAGGACCCCAGAAGCGCTCGAGCTGACGCGGGTCGGAGTACGCGCTCCACACCCGCTCGATCGGGGCTGCGAAGTCGGCGACCACGGTCATGGTCAGATTCTCGGCATCGGTGGTGACGTCGGTGACAGGCATGTTCAGTCTCCTTGCTCGTTCTTGTAGTTGTCGCTGGTGTCGGATGAGCCGGACCGAGGCGTCTCGGCCAGCAGGTCGTCGAGTCGGGCGATGCGCGACCGCCACAACTCTTCGTATCGGGCGAGGAGCGCCCTGGCGCGGGCGATCATCTCGGGGTTCGCGCGGACGAGCCGCTCGCGTCCCTCGGCGCGCTTGACGATGAGGTTCGCGGCCTCGAGCACGGCGACGTGCTTCTGCACCGCGGCGAACGACATCTCGTAGTCTGCGGCGAGGGTCGATACCGACTGCTCGCGCTCGATCGTCCGGCGCAGGATGTCGCGCCGGGTCGACGTCGCCAGTGCGTGGAAGACACGGTCGACCTCCGCTTCGCTCAGTTCTCTTTGTGCAACCATTTGGTTGTACGTTATGCCCGAGCGGGGCGGGTGTCAAGAGCGACCTGTTGGGAACGCTTTGGGCTTGCACAAACACTCTTCGACTTACACAGTGGCTCCGCTCCGATACACTGTTGTCAGTCTTCCTTCTGTGGCAGAAACGCACCCATCGTCTCGTCGTCCCACACCGTCTGCTGATATCCCACTGGCCCTTCGTCCGGGGGTGTGGGCGCAACCTCTCCTGCGTGATAGAGCCACCAGTCCCGGCCGTCCTTCTCCAAAGAGCCCGACATGGTGAGCCACTGCCTCGCCGCATGCGCCGAGACTGCGAGGTCATACTGTCCAGGGGTGAGGCGCACGCGAACGCGTCGCACCTTTGCCCCCTTCATCACGTCCACACGAACCAGGTGAACGGGCGCCGCCGTGGAGTTGTCCAAGAGGCTGACCTCGCCGGTTATAACCACCTTCTGCGGCTCCGGAACCTGCTCGAACGACGCGACAACACGGTCTAGCACCGGCGCTTCAACTGCATCGAAGGTGATCTCGCGACGAACAGTGGTCTGCTCAGAACGTTGGATACTCACGGCGGCGTCGCCGTCTCGCGTCAATGTAGCGAGAGCGCGAACGAGCTCTAAGGAGACGCCCTCGGGCACAAGCTCAGCAAACATCTCGACCCGGGGCGTATGGCGGAACTCGGTCAGCGCCTCACGGACGGCACCGATGGAGTTCTCGAAGACGTCGATGATTGCCCTGCCCGGCACCAAGTCGGCTTTGCGGGGATCCGTCTGTGCGAGCTTCTCGGACTTCTGACTGGTGTGAAAGCGCGTCGAGGCGGGGATATGGGCAGTAACGATGTAGCTCCCCACTTCGGTCTGCCCCATGAACACCTGTTCCATGAACCTCTTCGCGAGGAATCCGCTCGACTTGCCTTGCACCGTCCTCTTGGATCGCACCGCACGCGCTGCGGCGACCAGGGAGTCCCGTGCTGCGTCAAAGATTGCCTCGCCTTGAGCCCACGGGATGAGCCCTGCATCCACCGTGGTGTCCTTCTTCCACTGGGTCGAGTCAAGATCAGCGGTCGCGCTGATGAGGATCAGCGCCTCGATGCGCTCTGCTTCAGACCCGTATCGGTGTAGGAGGTAGCGTCGCGCCCTATTGAGGAGTTGAAGATAGTCGCCGCTCTCCGGGTTGAGTGGGACGATGACTTCCTCGAGATCAGAATCGCGCGGCGACCAGACCTCATATCGCCCCGGCGCTTTCGAGGCCGGCGCCCACTGCAGACGGCGTAGCAGCGCGGTGATGTGCAGGGTCGAGTCACCTGTGCCGTAGAGGGTCATGGCTTACCCCCGTTGCCGATGCGCACCATCATGTCGCACAGTGCCCGGTCGTCGAACCGCTGGGTCAGAGGTGCGGTCACCGTCGGCTCCTTCGCGGTGCTGGATGGCGCGCCGTCGAGGTTTACCCAATATGCGGAATGCCGTACCCGCGCGCGCTTGTCGGTTAGATGTATCCAGTCATCTTGACTCTGCGGCACCGACATTACGATGAGAATCTTGCTGACTGCAGGGTTTGCGCTACGGAGCATGTCGTAGCGTTCCTGAGCGATCTGAACGCTGAGACCTTTCGAGCCCGGTGCGGTGATCGTCGCCTTCAGCTGAACCTCGAGGCGAGCGACCTCGTCCACGGTGTGGACGTTGCTGCGATGCGTGAGGATCAGGTCGATACCCTCGTCTATATCTGGCTTCGCCACGACGACGCCGCTCGCAGCGGCGATAGCTCGAACGAGTCCCTCCTGGTACGCCTCTTTGAGGTTCGAGAGCCGTTTCGGAGATCCCCGAACGATGGGCGGCGGGGGTGGAGCGGCCTCCGGACTCAAGGTGGACATGACCACATGCTAGCTACAACGCGACTCGGCCCTTCGACGCGGCCCGCTACTACGGGGCGGACGTGCGTCGTTGCGCAGTTCCTGCTCGAACGACATCTAGTGCCAAGATGATGCCAAACGCCTCACCGCCAGTCATCGCCCTAGGGGCGCATGACCATGGCGGTCCGCGCGAACTCGCCTTGGAGGGTGTCTGTGACCGCATCAGAACTGGTACTTCCCGATTCGGGGGTTCGCTCAGCGTGGCTTGAGTTCCATCAAGCGGTCGATTCGCATGATCCCACGAGGCCCTTGGTCCTCGCCCTCCCCGGGACGCTCCCCGACGGAGGCATGTCCGATTTTGGCCTGCGCATGCAAGCCGTCCTGACCTGGGGCCAGCGCGCCACTCGACCCGTTCTGCGCCTGGTTGGTTACGAGCACGGGGACGATGGCAGCATCTTTCAGGATGCTTCAGACCATCATCTCGTCGCTGCTTCTCTGGCCCACGGCATCCTCGACCACGAAGGCAACGACGTCACCTCGGATTTGACTCCCCTGTTGCGGATCGCTCTTGCAACAAGGAGAGAACTCCCGGAGCTTTCCCCCGCCCATCTGGAACGCGGGAGACACTCCATACTCCTTGCATCGCACCTGCCGAGACAGAGTCGAAGTCTCGACCTGCACACGAGGAAGGGGCGAGGCTGGGGTATCGAGGAAGAAGCTCGAACCTTATACCACGACATCTGGCGGGAGCGCGGCGTCACCGAATCGCTCCGAGATCCGTGGATGGAGCAGGATGAGCAGCTCGTTCCCGAACAGGCCCCGACCCACATCACGCGCACCGAATGGCCCGTGGGCCATCCGCTGGCTGAGTCTGCGACACCGTTCGTCCCTCTGGCGTCGCGTACTCTGAGCCCGACTGGCCGGGCTTTGGAACTCGCAACACAGACACGGGTCCAGGAACGCCGGATCTCCGACGAGGTGGGCGAGGTGCTCTTCGAGCTCATCCAGAACACCGAGTGGCACGGGCTACCGCCACAATCTGGCAACGGTCGCGGATGCCGAGTCGTCAGCTTCGACGTGGCAAAGACCAGTCGGTCGACCCTACCTTCCTTGCCGGAAACGGATTCCTACTTCGCCCGGTACGCCGAAGCGCTCCTCGACGAGTTCGCGGCCGACCCCTCTGTCGACTCCAGCGTTCTTCTTGGCGTGGCAACCATCGTGGACAGTGGCCTCGGGCTTGCCCGATCCGCTGCGAGTGCGCTCAAGCAGGACCACCTCTTCACCACCTCCAACGAGGTGACCTACCTGATTAAGGCGCTCGATAAGAGCGTGCGAGTAAGCCGCCGGGCAATGGGAAACATCGGACTCCCCCGCGTCCAACAGCTGCTGTCGAATCTGCGAGGGTTCATGTCTATCCGGACAGGGCAGACAGAGATCCACCGGGACTTTCTACGAAATCCCTTCGAGGACCTCGCCCGTCACGAAGGTCGTACTCGACCTTCGCAGTTCGTCGACTGGTTACCAGAGACATACGAGGACTTCGCCGTTGGTCCTCGTGTTGGAACGGACGTCACCATCATGTTCCCCGTCGCGTACGAGAAGGACGGGGTGCGCCTGTGACTGTCACGCAGGTGGACGAGAACTGTCTGCTGCTCGTCTGCGATGTAGAGAGCGAAGGCGCCCGGACGCCCATCCTGCTGCACTGGACTGGACACGAGTTCACCGCAAGCTCAGACCATGTACTCCGCCTAGCGAAGTACGAAGGCCTCCACCCCGAAGTCGCAGAGGTCTGGTTCGTCTACCCGCAGGACTTGCAGAACACGATGAGCTCGCTACGAGAGCTCAAGGACTATAAGGACCGCACCAGCGCGAACAACCCGTTGGCACATCGCTTTTTCGAGGTTGATGCTCAAGGAGCATGGATCGAGCAACCGCCAAGCGCCCCG
The DNA here is from genome assembly GCF_049896645.1 of Microbacterium sp. DWRC1-3. Taxonomy (NCBI): domain Bacteria; kingdom Bacillati; phylum Actinomycetota; class Actinomycetes; order Micrococcales; family Microbacteriaceae; genus Microbacterium; species Microbacterium sp. DWRC1-3. Next base: position 38,731 of record NZ_JAFCUS010000002.1, on the reverse strand, counting down.
GACTACTTGGGGGTAACACCCGCAATCGCTAAAGCCGTGCGCGAGGACGGCATGCGGCAGATCTTCCGCGACGCTGACGCCATCGCCAGCGCTAGCGCCGGCTACCACTTCGAGCACCCTGGCGGGAAGCATTCGGAGTACTTCCTACGTGCCGCACAGGCCGTCGCCAGGACTCAACACGCGTACTTCACTGCCATGTGCCTCCTTCCCCTCGTCTCCGTCACCGACCGCGCGCGCTTCTGGGCGGACACTGCAGGAATCCTTCCCGCTTTGAGCGCTCTCCGAGATCTGCTGCTCCGCCTCTCGCCAACACCGCTTGAGATCTCTATCGATTCGTTCGGCGGACATAGCGGCCAAGACGCGCTTCGGACAGTGCCTCACGATGTGGTGTTCATCTCCAGCAGCACGTCAGGCAACTTGGGTGCAGCGCTCGTGGACCGAAAGAAGGCACAGGCGGACCGGCTCATCACGCTCTACCTCCTCTCGGAGACACTGCCCGAGGACATCACTGGACTGGTCGCGTGCGACCTCACTGACAGGGACCACAACCCCATCCGCACTCGACGAACCTCTCGTTTCACGCCGCACCCGACCGTGACCATCGACGACTGTAAGGACTGCGCCAAAGGCCATGGCGTCACAGTCCTCACCGGGGACGGATTCTTCCCGAGCGCCAGCAACCTGCGCCTTCGGATGCCGAGCTACCTCGACCGGCCCCTCACCGTCGACAACATCCCGCTTAGAGGCCGGCTCGACAAGTTCGACGGCGACACATTCTTCGATGACTTCTACGGGTTGAACGTCGTTCGTCCACGCGCTCTCAACAGCAACGACGACCTCACCACCACAATCGCGCACCTGCTTACCGACAACCCAGCCGCGCAACACGTCCGCGACCGCCTCGGACTGGTCCTAGATGGGATGGTCGACCCAGGCAGACCGATCCTGGCGATTCGGGCCCTCGCCGACGAGGACTCCCGTGCACTCGCCGCGTTCGCTGCCGGGCATGTTCTCGCTGGCGCTGTGCACACCCCAGAGCTCGATATATGGGTGCACCCTGACCACTCTGTCGACCTCGAGTCACTTCCTGAAACCTCGACCGTGCTTATCTGCGCTGGCGTCATCGCCTCAGGACGAACCCTGCTCTCGATGAACAGAGAACTGCGGTCACTCCCCGACGGCGTGGACACTGCCTATCTTCTCGGCGTTGCTCACCCCGATGTCACGGGCTGGGACATCCTCCAGAAAACTCTCGGCGTACGGAGCAGCGATGAGACGAATCGAGTCGGGCATGGGTGGCTCCTTCCGCGTGAGCTTCGTCAACCAGGTACGCCCAATGCATGGGGCCGGGAGCAGCGCGTCCTTGAGGTCATCGATGAGTGGCTCAGCAGCCAGCCGGACACAGATGAGCTACAAGCAGCCATTCAAGACCGCTTCACGAAGTTGTCGAGCCTCGACGTAAACACCCTCTTCCCGGGTGCCTCCGACGATGCAATCTGGGAACTCAACCGACGCTTCGCGCTGTGGACGAAGGACTGGAAGACCCATCCTCGAACGGCTGCTCTCGACGTGAAGCCAACGCACGCCGAGGTGATGATCACCGTCGCGCACCTGATGTTCGAGTCGAGGCGCTCGAACAATAGCCTCGACCACGTGCGCGGAACGACGAAGCGGCACGGCTACGCGCTGAACCCTGCACTGTTTGACCGTTTCAACGACCCGATGCTCCAAGCAGCCATCTTGCGATGCGCAGAACTTGGTGAGCTCGACTATGGAACGTCAATCGAACCGAGCCGCATCTTCGCTGACATCGTCCTCTACGCACTCCAGCACGTCACAGAGCAGGGAGGCGACTCGAGCTACGAGTTCCTGCTCGCGCTGGTAGCTCCCTTCGCCTCGCCGGGTAGCCCCGGAGTTATCCTCAATGCGAGCAGCCTCGCGTCGTTGCTCGACGGCGCCTTGGAAGCCGGCGGAGAGAACTTTGAACGATTCCCACCGCGAGTGCACGCGCTACTGCTGTACCTTCACGCACAGCATGCGCCTCAATAGACGGCATCGCGACCGGGCATCTCCGCCACGCTACGCACCGAACATGGATATCCATCTCCAGCTGGCCGACCCATCAACCCCAGTCGATGACACCCTCCCGCCATGGCGTTACCTCGACTTTCCAAAATTTCTGGACATGGTTGCTTCGAGAGCGCTCAAGATGCCGCGGGTGACAAGCATGGAAGATCCATACGAGGGCGTGATGGGATCGGGAGCTACTCGGATCGCCGATGATCCCGCTACCCAGGAACTCGCTCAAGCGATGAGAGAGCTCTCGCCGTGGCGAGGTAAGCGCAGGAGTCGACCGCGTTCTCGAGGAGCCCCCGGAACTACGCAAGGAGGACCCCATCCTCCTACTGCAGCGCCTGCTCGACGACAACGCAAAAAGAGCCACGCAGCAGTCGCTGGAACCTGGCGCGGATGAGGAGGGCGATCCTTCCGAGTCGTGACGCGGGTGCTTTGGTGCACGACAGAGGCCTCATCCAGTGAGACGGGCGCCGACCCCGGGAAAGTGGCACGATAATGTCCCTCCGGACCGCTCAGATCCGCGCGATCTAGCTGACACCTAGTGTCATCTCATCGCGTTCCCAGAATCCGCGAGTATCGGACCCGGTGGCGTCCCATCCTCGCCGCGGTTCAGCGAGCTAATTGTGCCTTAGGGTCAGATCGTGCTGCACCGTCACGCTCTGCTCCCACTTGCCGACTGGTTCCCCGATGACCATTGGCCCAGCATCTCCTGCCCCGTCTGCCAACGAAGCACTGTCCAACGCGTCGGCAAGACGGTCACGGTCTCATCAACACAGACCGCCTATCAAGCCGTCGTTGCCGACGGCTATCTTGACCCCGACACCCTCCATGGAACGTTCACCTCAATGCTGCGGTGTTCCGACCCAAGTTGCACAGCCCAGCTCACCATCGCCGGCGATTGGTTCGTCAGCGACGAATCTAACGAATTCGACGGACCCAAGTGGGGAGATAACCTCCGCGTGAAATACATCTCGCCTGCGTTGCACATCATCGCCCCAGTCCCAGGTACACCGGATCCCGTGACCGCTGCGATTGGCGCCGCGAACGAGCTGATCTGGATCAACCCCAGCGCCGCGGCCAACCAGCTTCGCCAGGCTGTCGAGATCCTCCTCAATCACCTCAAGGTCCGAAAGACGCAACCGGCAAACGACAAACGGCGCCTGACAACCCACGCCAGGATCGAGGCACTGCGCCCGACGTATCCCGACGTGGCCGACGCCCTCGAAGCCGTCAAATGGATCGGCAACACCGGCTCCCACGAATCCGCCGTGACCATAAATTACGTGCTCGAGGGCGCTCGATACCTCGAGCTTGCACTACGCCGCCTCTACGACCGCACCGACCAGCAGCTGCTCAAGAACGCCGCCAAGGTCAACGCCCGAAAAGGACGGCCTGCCCACTCCCAGAGGTAGGGGTGCAGCGCTCGCAGCGTTGCGGACATGATCGGCGCGTCTGAGAATCGTTAGGAGCTCAATGTCACCCGGCAGCGCCTGAGTAGTTGATAGCTGCGGCGAATGCAGAGGAGCCCAGCCGGCGGGTGGGTGAGTGCTGCACGTGACATCAACCCGAAATCACGGTCAAGGTCACGGTCAGGCCCCCCAATTCACCACATCTCACATCGCAGGCACTACAGCCTCGGCTTCCGGATGATCCCTATGGCGGACTCCATCACCCAAAGGACAGCGGCACCAGCTATCCCCACGAGGGCGCCAGCGGCAAAGAGCCCCACACTCGCGCTCGCCTGCGCGTTTTCCAAGACTCCAGAGACGCGATACTCACTTGGTGGTATCGCCGATCCCAGCGTTGACGTCCATGAGAGCTGACCGTCTGCCGGGATCTGCGGCATCGATTGCGAAACCTGCAAATCCGCTGGTACATCGCGCAAGGAAACGGTGATCTCTGTTTCAGACGGAAGCGGAATCGCGGTCGAAGCGTTGATTGACTCGGGGAGGAACGGTGCTACGACGCCAGGAAATGCGTACAAGACGCGTGAACCCTCGGTCGATGCGAATGCCGTATCAGTCGAGCCGCTAAGCGCGACCTGGCTCGTGATACCGGTGATCTCGAGATAGTCGCATTCAGCACGTTCGCCAACAACTGAGTCGAATATGGTCGAGCCAGTTACGGGCGTCGGGGAAGGTTGCCGGCCCTGATTGGCCTCGGTGAGAGTCAGGCCCTCGCGCAAGTCCCCGCAGAAGAGAAATCCGATAGTGGGCTTGAAAGTCGAGGTGAGCAAATTTTGCGCTGGGCTGGGATACACCGAAACTACGATGCTGAACGAGCCTGGCTCTTCGCTTGAGGCGCTGAAGTCGGCGTCCACCCGGACGATAGATTCAGGCAGAGAACCCACCGAAACGATGCCGATCCGACCCGTGGGGCTTATGGCCGGTGAGGTCTGCGGAGTCGAAGCGAGCAGCAGCCCCCATCCCGATGCCCCCGCCAAGAGTGCGAGAGCAATTCCCGCGCCGACACTCAACCACCTGCGCCGCCGAGCGTCGAGCCGTTCGGCCTGGAGTTCTTGGAGGAGTTGGTCCACGCTCGCCGACGTACGGTCGGACGATTCGCGCATCGCGTCTACGCTTGCTGCTACCTTGTCGACGGAACGAGGAATCCGAGGCCATCTCACGGTACGAGTCCAAGTCCTTCCTGCGCGAGCTACAGCTCTATCCTGCAACCTCGGGCGAGATATCACACAGTCGATCTTGACCCAGGTCACGCCGCAACCCCCGAACATGTCTGGGAAGTGTAACGACAAAGTTGCTTGAAGCAGCCGCAAATAAGGCCCGACAAGCGACACTCAGTGTCGTCTCACCGCGTTCCCGACATGACCTTCGCAAGACGCTTCAGGAGCGCCCCTCGGCCGCACGGATTCAGGAAGCCTGTGCGAGTCGGCGCTCGAACCCCTCGAGGAGGAGATCGAGACCGACGTCGAACTCGTCGGCGAAAGAGTACGTCCCCCCGCTCATGAGACCCTCCAACGCTCGCGCGAGATGCGGGTACTCATCAGGGCTCGGTGCGACGTCTTCCGCGAAAGAGTCCTCGGCCCCTTCGGCGGGAGCGAAGGGAAGGGTGGACTCGGTGAGGGCGAAGCCGTAGATGTAGGCATCGAGCGCCGAGAACATGTGCGTGGCGAGCTCCGGCGAGAAGCCGGAGTTCAGGAGGCATCCGTAGACCCGATCGAAGTGCCGGAGAAGCGGAGTCCCTGGGCGAGGGCGCGCCTCGATCATGCCGAGCGCCCACGGATGCCGGACGAGCACCGACCGCGCCGATCGAGCTCGAACGACCATCGCCGACCGCCATGGGGCATCGACCTCGGGGGCGCTGATCTGTTCGAACGCCCAATCCGCGAGCGCATCCAGCAGAGCACTCTTGTTGGCCACGTGGTGGTAGAGAGACATCGCCTCCACGCCGAGCTCGGCCGCCACCGAACGCATGCTGACGGCGCTCACACCGCCTCGATCCGCGACCACCGCCGCCGCTTCCACGATCCGGGCCTTGCTGAGCAGCGCTCGTGCATTCATGAGGTCATTGACTCCTTACACGCGTAAGGCTAGCATCGCTCTCATCCTTACAGCTGTAAGGATGAGAGCGAAGGAGCCCATGATGAACACCCGCCGACCCACCAGTGCACTCGAAGATCACCGCATTCCGGTGCACGCCAAACTCGCCGCCGCGTGGACCAGCTTCATGTTCCTGTACATCTACGTCGACTACTTCCACCTCTACAAGCCCGGCACCGTCGACGGCATCCAGGCCGGAGTCGTCTACGAGTTCAGCATCAGCCCGACCCTGCTGACCGGTATGCTCGCGTCCGTGGCGATCCCTGCACTGATGGTGACGCTCTCCATGACCCTTCACTCCCGGGCGAACCGGATCACGAACCTCATCGTCGCGGCGCTCTATATCCCGTATTCGCTGTTCAACGCAGCCGGAGAGTCGTGGGACTGGGCGTTCTTCTACGGGCTGTCCATCGGCATCGAGGTTCTGCTCCTCGCCTTCATCCTGCGTTCCGCTTGGACGTGGCCTCGCGTCCGCTCCGGCGCAGAAGCCGCAGGCCCTGCGGCAGACGATCGACAGCACGAGCAAGCCACCGCCTGAACCGCTGCACCCGATGCCCGCATCCATTCACGTGAATCCACCCCCGTCTTTCGGGCGTAGGCTGGAGAGAAGGACGGACCGTCCGAGAAGATCTCCCGGCACCGTGCCCGCCCGGAAGTGGAGTCACTCGTGGCTCAGTACGACGTCTCGAACCGCTCGGCGATCGTGACGGGAGCAGGAAGCGGAATCGGTCGCTCGACCGCCCTCCTGCTGGCGAAGAACGGCGCATCGGTCGTGGTCAACGACCTGAATGCGGATCACGCGAATGCGGTCGTCGAGGAGATCCGCGCGGCTGGCGGCACGGCCGAGGCTTCGGTCGGCGACGCGACGGATGCGGCGTGGATCGCGTCTTCCATCGAACTCGCGAACTCGCTCGCGCCCCTGCGCATCGGCGTCAACAACGCCGGCATCGGCGGTGCCACCGCTCCGACGGCCGAGTACGAGGACGAGGCCTGGGACAAGGTCATCGCGATCAACCTCAACGCGGTCTTCCGCAACATGAAGGCGCAGATCCCGTCGATCCTCGCGAACGGCGGCGGCTCGGTCGTGAACATCGCCTCCATCCTCGGCAGCGTCGGCTTCGCCGGCTCCCCCGCCTACGTCACGGCCAAGCACGGCGTGGTCGGGATGACCAAGTCGGCGGCGCTCGAGTACTCCGCCAAGGGCGTGCGCGTGAACTCGGTCGGCCCCGGCTTCATCGACACCCCGCTGCTGGCGAACATGGGCGACGAGGCGAAGGAGTTCCTCGTGAGCAAGCACCCGATCGGCCGCCTGGGGCAGGCAGACGAGGTCGCGAACCTCATCGCCTTCCTCGCGAGCGACGCGGCGAGCTTCATCACCGGCAGCTACCACCTGGTCGACGGCGGATACACCGCCCTCTGAGACCTACAGCCCCTCCGCGATCTCCTTGATCGCAGCGAGACGACGATCCCACTCGCGTCCGATCGCGTCGAGCTTCGCCGCCGTGGCGGAGAGCTCGGTGCCGACGACGCGGAAGCGCACCTCGCGCCCCACCGGCACGGGCTCCACGAGCCCCACCTCCTGCAAGACCGCGAGGTGCTTCGCGATCGCCTGGCGAGACACCGGAAGGCGCCCGGCGAGGGCGGATGCCGAAGCATCCCCCTCGCCGAGAGCCGTCAGGATGCTCCAGCGTGTCTCGTCCGCGAGTGCCGCGAACATGGGCAGCAGGGCTTCTGAGATCACGCTTCGCCTTCCACCAGTGCCACCATCTTGTCCAGCTCCAGGTCCCAGCCCGTGCGATGCGACTCGAGGTTGGCCCGTGGCTCGGACGTGCGCTCGAAGCCGCTCTCGACGACCGTGAGCCGCGTGCCCCCATCCACCTCTTCGAGAGTGAAGGTGAACACGGTCGAGGTCGACTCGTCGATGCTGTCCGGCAGCTTCCCGAGGGCGTCGTCGTTGTTCCAGCGATAGGTGATGCGCCGCGGTTCGTCGTACTCCTCCACGCGAAGGGGAATCACGTCGTAGTCCGGGAACGTCATCGTGCCGGTCGCGCCGACACCGACGCCGTCGAGCTCGGTGCGCCCGAACCAGCGGGAGATGTGCTGCGGCTCGGCCACGGCACGCCACACCTTCTCGACGGGTGCCGCGATCTGGATGCTTCGCCGAACCGAGAACGACTCCTCGTCGACGACGGATGCCTCGTTGTGGGTCATGCTCACCATGATGGGTCCTTTCGGGATCTCCCGCATGTTCCGTCGACCGGTCGGCCGACCGCAACCCCAGGGTTGCACATGCGACCCCTGGTGCGCAACCCTCAGGTTGCACCAAACCCCTCACGTCGTGCCACTTGTCGGAGGAAATGACGGATGCAGGACGAATCGCCGCACGGGTTCCCTGCATGCGTGCATCCTTCCGACATCTGAACCGTCCGCGCCGGACCGCACGCCCGACGCCTTCCGTCCCCCGCCCGCCCGTCCGACGCCGCCCGTCCGCCCGTCCGGCGCACCGCATCCCCTACCGATCGCCGTCACACCCCGCAACCCCGTTCCTCTCGGCGCCCTCCCGGCCTACGCTCGTGGCATGCCCGAACTCACCCAGCCCACCGGCCGCGAAGAGACTCTGCGCGCCATCCCCCGCGACGACGGATCCGCACCGCGCGCGCTCGTGCTCGGCGCGACCGGATACATCGGCGGTCGGCTGACGCCGCGCCTGCTGAACGCGGGGTACCGGGTGCGGGTGCTGGCACGGGATGCCGCGCGTGCGGCGTCGTTCCCCTGGGGGGCGGACTGCGAGATCGTCGAGGGCTCGGCAGACGATGCGGATGCCGTCGCCGAAGCCATGGACGACGTCGATGTCGTGTACTACCTGATCCATTCGATGTCGGCGGGCAAGGGCTTCGAGGAGAGCGATGAGCGTGCGGCGCAGACCGTTGCCGCTGCCGCGGCACACGCGGGCGTGCATCGCATCGTCTACCTCGGTGGGCTGCATCCGAACGACGCGAAGCTCTCGCCGCACCTGCGTTCGCGTGTGCATGTGGGCGAGATCTTCCTGCGGTCGGGCGTGCCGACCCTCGTGCTGCAGGCCGGAGTCGTGATCGGATCGGGGTCGGCATCGTTCGAGATGATCCGCCACCTCACCGACGTGCTGCCCTACATGCCGGCGCCGAAATGGGTGCGCAATCGCATCCAGCCGATCGCCGTGCGCGATGTGCTGCACTACCTGCTCGGGGCGGCGCGAGTCGACGCCGATGTGAACCGCGCCGTCGACATCGGGGGCCCCGACGTGCTGCGTTACGGCCAGATGATGAACGGCTATGCGGTCGAGGCGGGACTCCGCCAGCGCGCGATCGCCGCCCTCCCGGTGCTGACGCCCGGGCTCGCCTCGCACTGGGTCAACCTGGTGACCCCGGTGCCGCGCTCGATCGCGCGCCCTCTCGTGGCGTCGCTGCAGAACGAGTGCATCATGAAGGACCACGAGGTCGACGAGCTCATCCCCCGCCCCGAGAACGGCCTGACACCCTACCGACGCGCTGTGGACCTCGCGCTCGGTCGGGTGCGCGGCGACACCATCGAGACCAGCTGGCAGGATTCCGAGGTCTCCGGAGCGCCCAGCGACCCGCTGCCGAGCGACCCGGAGTGGGCCGGACGCACGGTGTTCACCGACTCCCGTTCCGTGACAACCAGCGCCTCACCCGACGAGCTGTGGCGCGTGATCCTCGGCATCGGCGGGGAGAACGGCTGGTACTCCTCGCCGCTGCTCTGGGCCGTGCGCGGGTGGATGGACCGCATCGTCGGCGGTGTCGGCCTCCGCCGCGGCCGCCGCAGTCGCACTGCCGCGCGCGTCGGCGATGCGATCGACTTCTGGCGCGTCGAGGCCGTGGAGACGGCGGATGCCGGGTCGCTGCTGCGCCTGCGCGCCGAGATGAAGGTCCCGGGCGAGGCGTGGCTCGAACTGCGCGCCCTTCCCGATGAAGAAGGCGCCCGCTACGAGCAGCGCGCGATCTTCTTCCCCCGCGGGCTGACCGGACGACTGTACTGGCTCGCCGTGCTCCCGTTCCACGGGGCGATCTTCGCCGGCATGGCCGCGCGCATCACCGCCACCGCGGAAGCGGCGAAGGCGAAGTAGCGCTCAGTCGGCGCGAGGACGCTCCGGAGCATCTGCCGCATCCGGTGCGACGGGGCCGTCCTCCAGAGCCGCATCGACCACCGCATCCACGTCGGCCGGCGGGATGATGTCGATCGCCTCGGTCGCCGCCTCGTACACCTCGGCGAGCGAGTCGTCGACGGTCGACTCGTCGATCCAGTCGAGGTCGTCCTCGGAGTGGTCGTACTCGACCGCCACGAGAGCGAAGTCGTCGCCGTACTCCTCGAGCCCTGCCATGACGCTGTGCCGCACCGCGGCCTTGGCGTAGCGCTCGCGAAGGATCAGCGGATCACGCCGCAGGTCCTTCATGAAGGCGACCATCATGAACGCCATGATGATCGCGAACGGCAGCGCGGCGATGATGGTCACGTTCTGCAGAGACTTCAGACCGCTCCCCTCCTCGCCGGTGACGAGCAGCACGGCGGCGATCACGCCGACGAGCGATCCCCAGACGATCGTCACCCAGCGGGTCGGCTCGGGTCGCCCCTGCTGCGACAGGGTGCCCATCACGAGGGACGACGAATCCGCACCGGTGATGAAGAAGATCGAGATGAGCAGGATGAGCAGCACACTCGTGATCAGCGGGAACGGCAGGTTCTCCAGCACACCGAAGAGCACTTCCTCCGGCGGGTCCACCGTGAGCCCCGCTCCATCCATCTGCTGCTGGATGGCTGTCGAGCCGAAGATCGCGAACCAGACGAGGGAGATGGCCGAGGGGACGAGGATCACGACCGACACGAACTGGCGGAGCGTCCGTCCGCGTGAGATCTTCGCGATGAACATGCCCACGAACGGAGACCATGAGATCCACCAGGCCCAGTAGAAGATGGTCCAGCTCGACAGGAAGGCCTGAGCTTCCTCACCCTGTGATGCCGAGCGTGCGATCATCTGCGGCAGATCGCCGACGAACTGCACCGCGATGGAGGGGATGATGTTCAGGATGAGCATCGTCGGACCGACGAAGAACACGAAGAAGGCGAGCACGAGCGCCATCACCGCATTGATGTTCGACAGCGCACGGATGCCCTTGGAGACTCCCGAGACCGCCGACGCGATGAAGCACGCCGTGAGCAACGCGATGACGGTGATCAGCACACCGTTTCCGAGCTCGCCGATGCCACTGACCAGCTCGACGCCGTGCCCGATCTGCAGAGCACCGAGACCGAGCGAGGCAGCGGTACCGAACAGCGTGACGATGATCGCGAACACGTCGATCGTGCGACCGAGAGGCCCGGCCGTGCGCCCCTCGCCGAGCAACGGCGCGAAGATCGAGGAGATGAGCGGGGTGCGACCGCGGCGGAACGCCCCATACGCGATGGCGCCGCCGACCAGGGCATAGAACGCCCATGCCTGCGGACCCCAGTGGTAGAGCACCTGCGCCTGAGCCGTGTGCATGGCCTCGAGGGTGTTCGCCTCGACGGTGCCGGGCGGCGGGCTCTCGAAGAACGTCAGCGGCTCAGCCGCGCCCCAGAAGACGAGTCCGATGCCCATGCCCGCGGCGAAGAGCATCGAGATCCAGGAGAACATCGAGAACTCGGGCTCTTCGTCGTCGCGGCCGAGGGGGATGCGACCGTATCGGCTGAAGCCGACGAAGAGCATGAACACCAACACGATCGTGGCGATGGTGGTGAAGAAGAAACCGAAGTACTCCACGACCCAGCCGAGAACCGCAGAGGTGGTGCCGGAGAGGTTGTCGCCGGCGAAGATGCCCCAGGCGATGAAGGAGACGACGAGGGTGACCGCGACTCCGAACACGAGCGGGTCGGTGCGGTAGGTGCGTCCGGTCTCCTCGACCGAGACGCCGGGCACGAGGGCCGGGTGCACACTGCGCGGGGGGACGGCGGCGATGTCGCGGACGATCTTCCTCGCCGTCGCGGTGGCCTTGGTCGGGAGGCGGTTCGCGCCTGTGCCGACGGCATCCGTGCGAGGACGCGGAGGTGTGTGTCCTGCGGAGCGATCGTCGGGCTTCTCGTCAGGGGTCTCCATGGCATCCCATCCTGTCATGCGAGCCGTGGGCCCGCGAAAGCGGAGGACCGGGACCATCGGCCCGATCCGCCGCGTATCGGGGAACGGCGCGGCGACCCGATGCCGTGTGGTGCGGGTTTCCCGGGCGCGCCACGGTCAACGCGGGCCGCGGCGGCCGAACCCTGCGAACAGGGCGTGCAGCAGCGGAAGCGCCGAGGCGCAGATCAGCGTGATGCCCAAGGGCGCGATCGACGGGACCAGCAGCGCACCGCCGATGAGCAGGGCCGCGAACAGCACTCCCGAGGCGATGCGACGGGCGATGCCTTCGAGGCGATCGAGGCGACGTTCCAGACGCGAGGTGTCGAAGGAGATGTTGCCGTCGTCGATGCGGGTGATGATCCTGTCGATGCGACCGGGCAGGCTCCAGGTCGTGCTCATCGTGTCCATCGCCTGATTCGCGAAGGCCTGCACGATGTTGCCGCTCTCGTCGCGCAGCAGGCGCCCGGCGTAGGGTTCGGCCGCATCCCACACGTTGAAGGCCGGGTCGAGCCCGCTGCACATGCCCGAGGTGAGCGACACGGCACGGATGAGCAGCAGCATATTCTCGGGCAGCTGGAGCGGGAGAGAGCGCACCATGTCGCCGAACTCCTCGGCGAAGTCGCGGAACTCGCGCGGATCGACCTTGCTCAGCTCGGCGAAGCCCATGCCGCCGAAGCGGGCGAACAACGCCGTCAGCGCACGTTCGAGCTCGGCGGTGTCGGCGGAGGGCAGCAGCACGCCGATCTCCTGCGCCGCCGCGACGAGGCCGCGGCTGTCGCGCCCGGCGACGGCGATCAGGAGCATGCGCAGCCCGTCGCGAAGACTCGCGGGGATCTCGGCCATCATCCCGAAGTCGATGAAGGTGAGCCGGAAGCCCCGATCAGAGCCCTGCTCGACCGCGCCCTCCGCAGAGGGCGACGGCGTGACGAAGATGTTGCCGGGGTGGGGGTCGGCGTGTACGAAGCTGTGCGTGAAGACCTGATCGAACATGACCTCGGCGAACACGGCGGCGACGTCGGACGGATCGATGCCGGCCGCGCGAAGAGCGTCGGTGTCGTTGATCTTGATGGCCGTGACGTCCGACAGCGTCAGCACCCGACGCGTCGAGCGCTCCCACACGATCTCGGGGGTGCCGACGCGAGGGTCGCCGGCGAAGTTCTCGCGGAACCGTTCGGCGCTGGCAGCCTCATGAAGGTAGTCGATCTCTTCCAGACTGGTCTCGGCGAACTCCTCCACGAGCGCCGGGGCGTCGACGCGGTCTGCGACCAGGCGCACACGGGTCAGCCACCGCGCGACGCGTCGAAGCGCCGCCAGGTCGACCGCGACGATCTCATCGATGCCCGGACGCTGCACCTTCACCACGACGTCGTCGAGGCCGGTGTCGGCGGCGTCGAGCTCCGAGAGACGGGCACGGTGCACCTGACCGAGGGACGCCGCAGCCACCGGCGTCTCGTCGAACCAGGCGTACGCCTGCGCGAGCGGTCGGCCCAGCTCCGCCTCGGCAGCGCGGCGGATGTCGGCGAAGGGCACGGCAGGCACCTCGTCCTGCAGCCCCTCCAGCTCGGCGGTGATCTCCGGAGGCAGCACGTCCAGGCGCGACGACATGAACTGCCCGACCTTGATCATGAGACCGCCGAGCTCGATCGCGAGCGCGTGGAAGCGCCGTGCGAACTTCTGCATGCGCGGTCCACGCGTGCGCTCCGCGACCGCACTCATCCCGAACCGCGGGAGGACCAGCTCGAACCACCAGATCTTGACGAGTTCTCGCGCCGCGAACGAGAGGATGCGGCGGTAGCGGGCACGATGGGCGCCCTGCGCCGCGGCATCCTTCATCGCGTCATCCTCTTTTCGCCGCTCCTCACCGGATGCCGCACTGCGCGATCAGTCCTGGGCGAGGATCGAGTACAGCCTACGGCGCGCCTCGTCGAGGATCTCGATGGTCGCCTGCACCTGCTCCGGGCTTCCGCTGCGACCGACCTGGGCGGCCGCCGCTGCGAGGTCTACGCCCGCCTTGGGCAGCGCGTGGAAGCGGGCGTTGTCGCGGCTCCCGTCCTTGCTGGAGGACGACTCCCACGGAGCCGGGGTCTCGGAGCTCTCGTCGGCGATCGCTCGCCCTGCTTCGGTGAGCGAGTAGGTCTTACGACCGTTCTGCTCCTCGGCCTCGATGAGTCCTTCATCGGCGAGCAGCTGCAGCGTCGGGTACACGGAGCCGGCGCTCGGCTTCCAGGTGCCGCCGCTGCGCTCGGCGATCTCGTTGATGATCTGGTAGCCGTGCATGGGCTTCTCGGCGAGGAGTGAGAGCACGGCCGTGCGGACGTCGCCGCGGGCCATGCGCGAGCCTCCGGAAGGGCGGGACTCGAAGGACTTGCGGAGCTGGTCCATCGCCTCGAAGATCGCGGAGGCCGGACCACCGGGGCCCGCTCCGAAGCCGGAGCCGCCGAAGAGTCCGCCGGGTCCGCCGTTGCTCCCGGAGCCGCCGTTGCCGCCGAACGGGTTGGAGGGGAATGCGTTGTTCATGATGACCTCCTGCTGTGGTGAACGATACTCAACGATATATCGTTCATGCTGTGTGTGGGGTGGGAGTCCCCGAGCCCGGAGTGCACACGCCCGGGCATCGCGCAAGCCCGGTGACGCACACAGGAAGTCGTGGTTAGCTCGGTGACTTGTCGACTTGGGGGAGTGAGACGTTTGTCACAGAGTGATCGACCGGAGAACAGCACCAGCGCTGGAGACGCCATCCGCGTGAGCGTGGTCGTCCCGGTGTTCCGACCCGGACCCTCGTTCGACGACCTCATCGCTTCGCTCGATCGCCAGACCTTGGGCACCTCGGCCTTCGAGGTGCTCCTGTGCGACGACGGCTCCGGCGAGCCCACCGGCGCGCGCCTGGCGGCCATCGCCCGCGATCGACCCCACGTGCGCGTGCTCTCGCTGGAGCACTCCGGCTGGCCGGGCATGCCCCGCAACCACGGAGTCGATGCCGCCCGCGGCACCTACGTGCAGTTCGTCGACCAGGACGACTACCTGTTCGATGGCGCGCTCGAGAAGCTGTGCGACTACGCCGACCTGAACTCGTCCGACGTGATCGTGGGCAAGGAGGTCGGCATCGGTCGTCGCCTCCCGAGCCGGATCTTCAGCCACGACGTCCCTCGCGCGGTGCTCGGGACCGATCCCCTGCTGGAGATGCTCACACCGCACAAGATGTTCCGCACCTCGTTCCTCCGGGCCAACGGCATCCGTTTCCCCGAGGGCAAGGTGCGACTCGAGGATCATCTGTTCGTGATGCAGGCCTACTTCGCCGCATCGACGATCTCGATCCTGGCGAGCGAGCCCTGCTACGCCTGGGTGAAGGAGCCCGGCAGCGCGAGCTCGTCGCGCATCGACCCCGACACGTACTTCCCCCACCTGGAGACGGTGCTCGATCTCGTCGAGGCGCACACCGAACCCGGGAAGCTGCGTGACCGCCTGCTGCGGCACTGGTTCCGCGGCAAGATCCTGAAACGGCTCTCCGGACGACAGATGGTCCGGTATCCCGACGACTACCGCGACCGCCTCCTCGACGTCGTGACCCCGTTGGTGCAGGAGAAGTTCGGCCCGGGAGTCGATGCCGGCCTCGGCTTCCCCCACCGGATCCGCGCGGCCCTGCTCCGTGCCGGCCGTCGCGATGACCTGCTCGGCCTTGCGCGGTTCGAGGCCGAGACCGTGTGCCGGGCCGTCGTGACCGAAGCGCACTGGTCTCGTGGCGGCGGCCTTCACCTGACCCTCCGCGTGACGCTCACGAGAGACGGCCACGACGCCTTCGTCTTCGAGACGTCGCGCTCCGAGGTGACGCCCTCGGCGCCCACCGACGACGGCGGCTCAGATTCCGCACACCAGGACGCCGCGGCGAAGAGCGTCGGTGCGGCGGATGCCGGATCCACGCCCACGCGCTCGAAGAAGATCACCCGGCTCGTCTCCCTCCCCGTCTCCACGATCGAGGGTCTTCCGGACAACCTGCTGGTCGCCGGCCGAGAACTGCGAAACGACCGGGTCGACCTGTTCCTCCGAGATGGAGAGACCGGCGCCGAACGTCACATCGGCGGCCGGCACCCCCGCAATCTCGACGCCGCCCGCGTCGCGATCGATCCGTTGAAGGTGTTCAGCCCGAGCGACGAGTCGCGCGGAGGCGCCCTGACCGTGAAGGTCCGCCGCGCGGGGTGGACGTTCGAGACCCCACTCGAGGCCACCCCCGCCGTGCTCGCCCGCGCCGGGCGGTCGCCTCTGCTCGCCGGACGCTCATGCGCTCTCGTGGCGACGGATGACGGCCGCGTCGAGCTCCGCCGCGAATGGCCGGGTGGACGCGTGAAGGACTTCGCCGGACGAACCGCCCGCAGACTCCGCGCTCTCCTGCGGAAGCACTGAGGCCCCTCCGAGGTCTCCATCCGAGGGGGTCTCGACGGTCGCTCGGAGTGATCCGACTTGCCAGATCGAACGAATATCGATAGATTTCCCATGTTCTTCGATGAAAGGTCACTCCATGGGAAAACTGACGATCCTCGTGCTGCGCATCGTGATCGCTGTGGCGATGCTCGGCTCCGTGGCGGTGCAGGCCCTGATCGTCCCTCTGCTGTGGCTCGACCTCGGCGAGAACGAGCTGTGGGGCCGGATCTTCCTGGTCTCCCTCGTCGTCCTGGGTGTCGGCACACTCCAGGTCTTCGGCGTGTGCGTGTGGATGCTGCTGACCAGGGTGCGCGCCGGCTCGATCTTCTCGGAGTCCTCCTTCCGGTACGTCGACGTGATCATCGGAGCGATCCTGACGGCTGCGCTGCTCACGTGGATCCTGGCGGCCCTGCTCGCACAGGGATCGATCGCTCCCGGTGTCGTGGCGCTGATCGGGGGCGCAGGAGTGGTGCTCGCCGGAATGGCGCTGCTGGTCGTGGTGATGAAGGCGCTGCTGCGGCAGGCGATCGACCGCGAGGCAGAGGCGCGCTCGTGGCGCTCAGAGCTCGACAACGAGGTGATCTGATGCCCGTCGTGGTCGATATCGACGTGATGATGGCGCGGCGGAAGATGAGCGTCGGCGAACTCGCCGACAGGATCGGCATCACCCCGACCAACCTCGCCGTCTTGAAGAATGGTCGCGCGAAGGCCGTGCGGTTCACCACGCTCGACGCGCTGTGCGCCGTGCTCGAATGCCAGCCGGGCGACCTGTTGCGCTGGGAGCCCGATGTGCCCGCGGGCCGCGCAGACTGACATCACAGCGACGGCGCTCCAGCAGCCGTCAGCCGTCAGCCGTCAGCCGTCGACCGCGATCGCCACCGCCCTCACCACAGAGCTGCGCCCGCGACGGCGCGCATCGCTGGAGTTATCGATGCGAATGCTCCGGGCGACGAGAGGGCGCACAGGCTCTCGACCACCCGCCGCACCGCATATCGATCTCCGGATCCGCGCTCCGCGTCGCCCTCCCGTTGCGATCGCAGTGACCACTCGGAGAACCTCCCGCCGTGGCCTCGCCCCTCGTCGACCGCAGCCTCACCGCGCGTGACGGTTTCGGGAAGCTCGTCGAACGCCATGACCGACCCGTCGGCGACGGCCAGCAGTGCGAGGGTGACGGCGCGCAGCTGCCCATGCGGGAACAGCCGCTCCTTGCCGTGCGCTCTCACGACGCCGACGACCCGGAGGAAGCCGCGCGCTTCACCGTTCGCCAGCGCGTGCCCGAGGTGCGTGACCACGATGCGACCGCGCAGCCTGCGCACCGCCTTCGTCTGCCGTGCCAGCGATGCCAGGGCATCGACGGGGTCTGGCACGTCGGACGCCTCCGCGTCGTGCCACCCGAGGTCTTCGACGGCCTCGGCGACGGCCGCGCGGGGCAGCCACCCGGCTACCGGGTCCTGCTCGACGCCGTCGGGGCCGATCCGCGCAACGAGACCCCGCAGTCCTGCGGTCGCCGATTCCACGGTCGCCGAGTCCGCGGCCACCTGGCCGGGCGGAGCGGCGTCGATGAGCCCCGTGCCTTCGAGGTGTGCGAGAAGCGCCAGTCGACGGACGGGCGTCAACGACTCGCACAGCGTCACCAGCGAGGAGGAGGCGCGCAGGCCGTCGCCCCGCTCACTCGCAGCGATCGGGTCGAGTCGCGGCTGCACCAGGCCGAAGCGCTGCGCGAGTTCGAACGCCACATGCTCCGCCCGGAACGGTGGTCGCTGCACCTGCCAGCCCGCGGCCTCCGTCTGCTCTTCCGCCTGCACGCGACCCGCATCGACGACGGTGACGCGCGGCTCCCCCATCCTGGTCTCGAACGGTCCGCTGATCGTCACGTCGACCACGTCAGCGACGCCGGGAATCGACACCCGCTGCGTCTTACCTCTCCAGGACACGAGATCGATGAGGGGCGAGTGGTCGGGTCCGTCTTCAGAGTCGGGTGTCTCGGGCTCGAGCCCGAGGCTCAGCCGGTAGGCCTCCACGATCCAATAGGAGGGCGCGTCGCGCGGCACACCGATGACCCGGGTGAGGTCAGGCCGATCGGTCACCGACATCTCGACGTGAAGAGCCCAGGTGACGTGGACGTGCTCGGAGAGGTTCATCCGCGCAACGCTAGACCTCTCCCGCCCCTGCTCCCCGCCACGAAAGCACGAACTGTCGAGAACTTCTCGAACCCTCTGGTCGTGCAGGAAGACTCGGAGCATGCACCGGTCATCTGGCGGACGCCGGGAGGCCCTGCGGTGCGAGAGGACACGGCCTCGCCTCACCACAGGGCCCCACCACTGCATGTCAGCGCAGCACGAACTCCACCGTCGTGACATTGCCGGCGACGTCGTAGACGAGAAGCGTGTTCTCGCCCTTCACCCCGCCGAAGGTCCCCGGCTTCACGAAGTTGAGGTCGGACCAGGCGTTGTTCGTCAGATCCTTCTCGACGCCGTTGAGCGCGATCCGGTCGACTTTGCCGGCATCGTTGAGCTTGAAGCTGACCTTGTCATATCCCGCCGCATCGCCGACCGTGAACGAGCCGCCGGTCTTCACGGTCACCGTGGGGGCTGTGGCGTCGACGACGACATCGAAGGTCGAGGTCTTCGAGATGTTGCCGGCCGCATCCCGGGCGTTGTACTTGACCGTGTACGCACCGTCGGGAAGCTTGACCGTCGCGACATGCGAGCCGCTCGCACCCGAGACCGCCGACTGCGTGCTCTTGACGAGCTTCCCGCCCTGGTAGATGTTCGCGACGATGCGGGCGAGCCCCACCTCATCGGTCGCATCGACCCGGATGTCGATGGACTTCGAGGGGCCGGCCGACGCCGGACTGACGAGCGTGACCTGCGGGCGCGTGGTGTCCGGCACCTCGCCGGCGACGAATGCGACCGAGGTCTTCTCGGAGCGGTTGCCGTACATGTC
This sequence comes from Microbacterium sp. DWRC1-3, assembly GCF_049896645.1. Classification (NCBI taxonomy): domain Bacteria; kingdom Bacillati; phylum Actinomycetota; class Actinomycetes; order Micrococcales; family Microbacteriaceae; genus Microbacterium; species Microbacterium sp. DWRC1-3. The sequence continues at coordinate 19,588 of NZ_JAFCUS010000002.1, read as the reverse complement.
GACCGCGGTGACCTCGGCGATGTAGCTCGTCCCCTTCGTGAGGGTGAGGAGCGGAGCATCGGCCTGTCGGCCGTTGCGGATGGCGAGCGGGATCTCGAGCACGCTCGGGCGCGGCGCGATCTGGAAGTCGGCGAGCACCTTCGCCCCGGCCCTGATCGGCAGCGCCTCGGCGCCCGTGACCGCATCGCGGACCCGCACGTCGTAGCCGTACACCGCTTCGTCATCGGTCGCGGCGGGAACGCGGAGCACATCGGCCCCGTTCGTCACGATGTGCTCGGGTGCTCCCTGCTGCACCGGAGCGACCGCATCGCGCGCGGCGGCCGTGTAGTCGAAGTTCGCGCGCACCTCTTCGGCGGTGCTGCCGTCGAGGCGGACGGTCCACGTCGGCCCTGCGAGCGTCCCCGCGCTGGCGAACGGGTAGCCGGACTGGTAGCCCCACGCGCCGTTCGTGTAGGTGCGTTCGTCCTCGGCGGCGAAGTTGATCCGGTCGATCTCGGTGCGGTCTGAGTAGACCTCGACGTAGAGGGCCTGCGCGGTGGGGATCGTGAACTCGTCCCAGAGCGCATCGCCGTAGATCTGGTACGCATCGTGGGGAGTCTCGGTGTACGACATGGATCCGTCGTTCACAGCCGTGAAGGCCCCCTGCCAGATGGAGCGCTCGTCGTTCAGGTGCAGGTGCGAATGGCCGGAGAAGTAGACGGCCTGCGGGTACCCGGAGAGGTCGCTCGTGAGCGCGGCGTTCGAGGCCTGGGCCCCGTCGTAGACCGTGTTGGCGGTCGGTCGGTGGCCGACGACGAAGATCGGCGTGTTGAGAGCGCCCGACTCGGCCGAGAGGGCGGCGAGACGACCCTGCAGCCACGTGCGCTGCGCGCCCGAGTACCGCTCGGTGTCGATCACGAGGAAGGTCTGACCGTCGATCGTCTTCTCGTAGTAGCCGCCGGACGCGTTGGGGAACCAGTCGCCGTAGTACTCGGCCATGTCGGCGTTGCCCACGTCGTGGTTGCCGTGGGACATCAGGATCGGAGTGCCGTCGAGTCCGAGGCGATCGATGTTCTCGTCGAAGATGGTCTTCACGACCTGGTGGTCGGGCGCGGTGCTGTTGTTGTTGTCGTTGATCTGGTCGCCGTTGGAGATGATCAGGTCGGGATCGGGGTTGATCGATGCCAGGGTGTCGAAGTGGCTGCTCCAGATGCCCCGATTCTTGTCGTCGAGGGACGACGTGTGCACGTCGCTCATCACGAAGAACGACAGCTGCGGCTCCTCCTCCGTCTTGATGATGTAGCCCTCGATCTCGGCGGGCGATGTGACACCACCCTTGATCGAGACCGTGGCGAGGTTCGACGTCTCCTCGATGACGAGCGGCTTCTTGTAGATCGGGCTCTTCGCGGTCGGCGTCGAGCCGTCGAGCGTGTACCTGATCTCGGCGCCCTGCGGCGCGGTGAGCGCGACGGTGGCCGACTCGGTGAACCGGCCGCCCTCCTGACTGAACGTCGGTGCGGCCAGTCCGTCAGCGGCGCTCGCCGCGAGGGGGAACGCGACGGCTGCGGCGACGGCCGCGAGCGTGCACACTCCTGCGATCTGTCTCTTCACTTGATCCTCTTCCACGTGTATATCTACGACGCACCGAACCGGCGCTGAGATCGACGCTAGGGAGCCGTTCGAGACAGGGAACAGCGAAAGCAGGAACGTTAGGTAAACAACTTTGCCGAGAGCACCCCGGATGTCGCGAGAAGAAGTAAATACAAGATCACGAAGGTCTCAACGCCCCGCGAGCAGCTCCTCGAGGCGCGCGGCCTCTTCTCGCGGCATGGAGTACCCGTGCTCGATCGCGGGGTAGGCGCCGGAGCGCACCTCGGCTGCATACGCCTCGACACCCGCGATCGCCGCTGCGCGCAGGTCGGCGTAGCGCTTGACGAACTTGGCAGCTCCGCCGTCGTAGAGTCCGAGCAGATCGTGGAACACGAGCACCTGTCCGTCGGCATCCGCGCCGGCTCCGATGCCGATCACCGGGATGTCGAGCAGCGGCACGAGGGCGGCCGTCACCTCGGCGGGCACCGCCTCGACCACGAGCATCGAGCACCCGGCATCCTGCAACGCCAGCGCATCGTCGATCACGGCGAGCGCGGCCTGGGCGGTGCGCCCCTGCGCGCGGTAGCCGCCGAGCGCGACGGCCGTCTGCGGGGTGAGCCCGACGTGCCCGACGACGGGGATGCCCGCCTGCACGAGCGCTCGCGCGCGGTGGACGGTGGTGCCGCCGCGCTCGATCTTCACCAGGTCGCAGCCGGCTTCCTTCACGAAGCGCTGCGCGGTCGCGATGGCCACCTCGTCGGAGGCTTCATACGAGCCGAACGGCAGGTCGCCGACGAGCAACGGGACCGTGAGGCCGCGTCGAACAGCCTTGGTCAGCATGAGCATCTCGTCGATCGTGACCGGCACCGTGCTGTCGTAGCCGAGCACGGTCATCGCGGCCGAGTCACCCACGAGGACGACATCGACGCCCGCGGCCTCCGCGATCTGCGCGCTCGGATGGTCGTACGCGGTCACCATGACGATCGGCTCTCCGGCCGCCTTCTTCGCGGCGAGGCCGGCGAGTGTGACCCGCGTGCGGGGAGCGGCATGAGCGCTCATGCGCCGGCCTCCGTCTCTCTGTCGTTCGAAGCTTCCGCCACGCGCAGGACGTGGTTGTCGATCAGTCGTGCGGCCCCGACGTGCGCGGCGACGGCGAGCAGGGCGTCGCGGTCGACCCGTGCGAGGGGGCGCAGTGTCTCGGCGTCGCGGAGCTCGAGGTATTCGGGGTCGATCCCGGCGTCGCCGAGCACGTCGCGCGCGGCGGAGAGGATGCTCCCGGCGGCGGCGTCACCCGCCTCGAACACCGCGGCGCCCGCGTCGAGGGCACGGTTGAGCGCGGTCGCCTGCACACGGGCGGCGGGGTCGAGGTACACGTTGCGCGAGCTCATGGCGAGCCCGTCGGCTTCCCGCACGATCGGGCAGGCGACGATCCGCACGTCGAGGTCGAGGTCCCGCACGACACGGCGGACCACGAGCACCTGCTGCGCGTCCTTCTGCCCGAAGTAGGCGGTGTCGGGCCGGACGATGCCGAACAGCTTCGTGACGACCGTGGCGACCCCGTCGAAGTGGTGCGCCCCACGGCTCGCACCGTCGAGCACGTCGGTGAGGCCCGCGACGTGGATGTTCGTCGCGAACCCCTCGGGGTAGATCTCCGACGGTGCGGGAGCGAAGAGGATGTCGACGCCTGCAGCTTCCGCGAGCGCGGCATCGCGTGCCTCATCGCGCGGGTAGGCGCTGAGGTCTTCGTTCGCGCCGAACTGGGTCGGATTGACGAAGAGCGAGACGACGACCAGGTCGGATACCGCGCGCGCGGCCCGCATCAGCGACAGGTGCCCGTCGTGGAAGGCGCCCATCGTGGGCACGAGACCGATCGTCGAGCCCCCGACCCTCGCTTCGCGGATAGCGGCTCTGACCTCGGGGATCGTGCGGAGGATTCTCATGTGGAGGGCTCCTCGGTTGCAGGGGCGGGGCGGGCGGCGATCGTGCGCGTGACGGCGGCGAGGGCGTCGAACAGGTCGGACAGCTCGAGCTCCGCCGCGGCGGCACGTTGGCGCGCGACGGTCGCCTCATCGCCCCGGGCGATGGGTCCGGTCAGAACCGCAGGAGCACCACTCGCCTCCCAGTTCTCGACCGTCCGCCGCACGAGCGGTGCCAGGAGCGCCCGCGCGTCGTCGCCGGGAACACCCGCGGCGGAGGCGAGCCTCTCCGCGGAGTCGAGGACGGCGAGGAGGAAGTTCGAGGCGAAGGACGCGGCCGCGTGGTAGCTCGCCCGGTAAGCGTCGTCGACCGGGAACGGACGAGCGCCGAGGGCGATGGCGAGCTGTTCCGCGACCTCGCGCGCTGCGGACGTACGGCCGGCGACAGCGGCGCCGATGCCGTGGAACACCTCAGCCGACTCCGTGCCGGTGAAGGTCTGCAACGGGTGGAGGCTGAAATCCACGTCGTCGAGAGGGGTCGCACCGGAGACGTGTCCGAGCACACCGGCATGCGGGCGAGCCGCGAGGGCGGTCTCGGTAATCGCGGCATCCGGCACGCAGAGCACGACGATGTCCGCATCCGGGATTTGCTCCGCGCGGCCGAAAGGGCCGAACACGTCGAACCGCGCCGCGCGCAGCGCCCGCGCGAGTACGCGTCCGAGACGGCCGGCGCCGACGATGGCGATGGTCGTTCCTGGTGCGAGAGAAGAGGGTGTCTGCATGGGGATGCCCCGGTCCGGATCACGCGGTTCGGGTGCCAGAAGTATCCGCCCTTCTCGGCGCCTGCTCCAAATCCGAGCGCAGAACGACAATTGGTGAAGGCATGTGGCTTCACATGTTGATCAACAAAAGCCCCAGAGAGTGACCAGAAGGCATTCCGTCTCCTTTGAGACGCTCCTCAGCGCACGACCAGTTCCGGCGTGATCAGCGCATGGGCGGAGCCCGCCTCCAAGGTGCGCGGAGCGACGATCTCGCCCGTCGGGCCCATGAGCAGTTCGAGGACCGCCGTGGCCACATCCTCCGGCCGCTGCTCGACGCTCGTGAAGCCCAGGGCCTCCGCGGTCGGCGTGTTGTCGAAGCCTGTCACGGGCAAGGAGAGTCCCGCCGAGGCGACGGCCAGCAGCGCACCGACGGCGAGCGAGTCGCTGGCGCACACGAGGGCATCCGGTGCCGGCCCCGCGGCGAGCGCTGCCTCCACGCAGGCCCGCGCGAGCGGAACACCCTCCTCCGCCGTCAGCCGCGCACCGTGCGCTCCGGCCGCAGCCATCGCCTCACGCCAGCCGCGCTCGCGGTCGTCGCCGGTCCCCGAGCCCGCCGGCCATCCGAGGAACATGACGTCGCTGCCGCGGTTCAGCGCGTGCTCGGTCGCGGCGCGCGTGCCTGCGGCGCCGTCGACGTCGACCCAGAGGTGATGCGGATCGGCGATGTCGTCCTCGCCCCACGGCCGGCCGAACGAGATGAAGGGCAGGCCATCCCGATCCAGACTGCGCACGCGCGGGTCGTCGCGCGAGGTGCCGGTGATGATCGCGGCGTCGATCTCCGACCCCTCCCAGAGCTCCGACAGCCGCTGGATCTCCTCTTCGCGCGTACGGGCGGCGTAGACCAGCATCCGCATGCCGCGCTCGCTCGCGCGCTCGGTGATCGCATGCACGAATCGATCGAGGACGACGCCGGAGATCCCGCCGAGATACGGATCGAGGCGGATGCCGATCGTGGAGCTCCGCCGCAGCCGCAGCCGCCGTGCGGCCGCATGACGTCGGTAGCCGAGCTCATGGATCGCCGCGATCACGCGTTCCCTGGTCGCCGGTCGGACGATGTCCGGGGTGTTGAGCACGTTCGAGACCGTCTGTCGCGAGACGCCAGCGCGCTCGGCGACGTCTTCGACGGTCGGCGCCTTCACCATCGAACCTCCTCGCTCGCGCACGGGTTGACACTTCCCGCGACTCGCCCTTAGCCTATTCCACGCAGAGTTTGATCGTTCAAATTTCTGCGCACGATCCCGCACGGTCCTCCCGAGACCGTCGCCCGCAGTGACTCATCAAAGGAGAGAGACCATGACACGGCACACCACTCGCGCAGTCTTCGGCACCGGGGCGGTGCTCCTCACCGGCGCGCTCGTGCTCACCGGCTGCGGATCCGGTTTCGCAGGAGACGACACGAAGGCGGACGCCGAGGGCCTCACCTCCTCCGACGACGCGCTCACGGTCCTGATCGGCTCGTCCGGCGACGCCGAGACCGCCGCCGTGCAGTCCGCCGTCGACGCGTGGTCGGCCGATTCCGGGACGAAGGTCACGGTGCAGGTGGCCAGCAACCTCGACCAGGAGCTGTCGCAGGGCTTCGCCGCCGGCGACCCGGCCGATCTCTTCTACCTCTCGACCGACCAGGCCTCCGGCTACGCGGCCAACGGATCGCTCAAGGCCTATGGCGACCAGCTCACCAACAAGGACGACTTCTACCCCTCGCTCGTGGAGAACTTCACGGTCGACGGCACGTTCTACTGCGCGCCCAAGGACTTCTCGACGCTGTCCCTCATCATCAACACGCAGATGTGGACCGAGGCCGGCCTCACCGACGCCGACCTCCCGAAGACGTGGGACGACCTCGCCGCCGTCGCGCAGAAGCTCACGACCGCCGACCACGTCGGTCTCGCCTTCGGCGCCGAGTACCAGCGCGTGGGCGTCTTCATGGCACAGGCAGGGGGCGGTCTCGTCAGCGACGGCACGGTCATCGCGGATGACGCCGCCAACGTCGAGGCTCTCGACTACGTGAAATCGCACCTCGTCGACGGCACGTTCGCGTACGCCAAGGACGTCGGGGCGGGCTGGGGCGGCGAAGCCCTCGGCAAGCAGTCCGCGGCCATGGTGATCGAGGGCAACTGGATCACCGGAGCACTCTCGAACGACTACAGCACCCTGGAGTACACCGTCGCCGAGCTCCCCGAGGGCGCCGGTGGCAAGGGCACGCTCCAGTTCACGAACTGCTGGGGCATGGCCGCCGACAGCCCGAACCAGCAGGCAGCCCTCGACCTGGTGGAGTACCTCACGAGCGCCGACAGCCAGCTCGCATTCTCGAAGGCCTTCGGCCCGATGCCGTCGATCAAGTCCGCCGCCGCAGACTGGACGTCGGCGAACCCGACCCTGGAGGCCTTCCTCGCCGGCGCGGACTACGCGCAGTTCCCGCCGAACCAGGCCGGAACCGCCGACGTCATCGCGGACTTCAACTCGCAGCTCGAGTCGCTGAAGACCACCGACCCGAAGACGATCCTCGACGGGGTGCAGTCGAACCTCGAAGCGGTCGTCGAGTAACCATGGCGGTCAAGGCAACGCCTCGTCGCGGCGGGGCCTCCGGGCTCCGCCGCGGCGAGGCGGCAGCCGGCTGGCTGTTCACGGCGCCGGTGATCGTGATCCTCGGCGTCTTCCTCCTCATCCCCGTTGTGATGGCGCTCTGGGTGAGCGTCTCGGACTGGGCCGGACGCGGCAGCCCCCTCTCCGGATCGGTGTCGTTCGTCGGCGCCGACAACTTCGCCGCCGTGCTCACCGACGGCGGTCTCGCCACGAAGGACTTCGGCACGGCTCTGCGCAACAACGCGTGGTATGTCCTGCTCGTCGTCCCGCTGCAGACCGCCCTCGCCCTGTTCCTCGCCATCCTCGTCAACCGCGCCATTCTCCGCGGCCGCGGGTTCTTCCGCACGGCCTACTACTTCCCGTCCGTGACCAGCTCCGTCGCGATCACCGTGCTGTGGATGTTCCTCTTCACCGCGAGCGGAGCCGTGAACGACGTGCTCTCGTGGTTCGGCATCAACGGTCCCAACTGGTTCAACGATCCGCGCGGCATCCTCCACCTCGCACTCGGCACGGTCGGCGTCGATGCCGGCCCCGCAGCCCTCACGCAGGGCGGCACGCTCGGAGTGTCGTGGTGGGAGTGGCTCGCGGGCCCCTCCGTCGCGATGAGCGCCTACATCCTGATGGCGATCTTCACGACCTCGGGCACGTTCATGCTCATCTTCCTCGCCGGCCTCCAGAACCTCGGCGCCGACGTCGACGAGGCCGCCATGATGGACGGCGCGAACGGCTGGCAGCGCTTCTGGCGCATCACCCTCCCTCAGCTGCGTCCGACGCTCTTCACCGTGCTCACCCTCGGTCTCATCGGCTGCTGGCAGGTGTTCGACCAGATCTACACGGGCACCCGAGGAGCGCCCAGCAAGACCACGCTCACCCCGGCCTATCTGTCGTACCAGACCGCATTCCAGAACCAGGAGTGGGGGCAGGGTGCGGCGATCGCATTCATGCTCTTCGTGATCATCGTGATCTTCACGCTCCTGCAACGGTGGGTGCTGCGCGATCGGCCGGTCTCGAAGCGTCGCATCCGCGCCTACCAGTCCTCCTCGAAGGGAGCATCGTCATGAAACGGCTCTCCCCCAAGCAGTTAACCTGGCAGATCGCGCTCTACGCCCTGCTGATCGTCCTCGCGATCATCTACATCTACCCGTTCCTCATCCAGGTGGCGACGAGCTTCAAGACCGACGAGGATGCCGCCTCCAGCGGAGTCACGCTCATCCCCGAGGTCTGGACGTTCGCGGCGTACGAGCGGCTGTTCCGCAACTCCGACTTCCCGTCGTGGTTCGTCAACAGCGCGATCGTGACGATCTTCGTCACGATCGGCCGCGTGTTCTTCAACTCCCTCGCCGGGTACGCTCTCGCCCGGCTGCGCTTCCGCGGACGCGGTGTCGTCTTCGCGGCGCTGATCGCCGTGATGTCGGTGCCGGCCGTGGTGCTGCTGATCCCCAAGTTCCTCGTGATCAACCAGCTCGGCATCTTCAACTCCTATGCCGGGATGATCCTGCCGCTGCTCGTCGATGCGGCCGGGGTGTTCATCATGAAGAACTTCTTCGAATCGATCCCCGAGTCGGTCGAGGAGCAGGCGCGGATCGACGGCGCCGGCACGTTCCGGCTGTTCTGGTCCGTGGTCCTGCCGATGGCGACGCCCGCCCTCGTGACGATCGTCATCCTGTCGTTTCAGGGTTCGTGGAACGAGCTCAGCCACTTCATCGTGTCGACCAACGACCCCGCGCTGACCACCCTGACCAAGGGCGTCGCGTCGCTGGCCAGCGGCGGACTCAGCCAGGGCACCCAGTACCCGCTCAAGCTGGCGGCGGCGCTCATCATGACGATCCCCGTCGCCGTGATGTTCTTCGTCTTCCAGCGCCGCATCATGAACTCCACAGAAGGAGCCGTCAAGGAATGACCCCCTCCCCGCCCCTCCAGCCGCTGCTGGACGACGCCATGATCATGCTCGAGGCGCCGACCCAGGCATGGTCCGACGACGTCGGCCGCATGGGCACCGCGCCGATCCACGGCATCTATCACGGCGACGTGCGACACATCCGGAGCATCGAGATAGAGGTCGACGGCACCGCGCTCGAGTCCATCGGTTGCGCTTCGCCGGTGCCGCAGCAGACGGTCCTGACGGATCTGCTCCGAGGGCTCGACGACGGATCGGCCGATCCGAAGGTGCGGATGGACCGCGACCGGCGGGTCGCCGCGGGCTCGTTCACCGAGCGCGTCACGGTCGCCTCCCACCTGCTCACCGAGATCCCGGTGGCCATCACGGTGCGCGTCGTCCCCGACTTCGCCCCGATGCAACAGGTCAAGGCCGGACTCGGCGCCGATGCGACGTGGAGCTGGGACGGATCCGTCTGCCGCGCGGGAGAGGCATCCTTCACGCTCGCCGCCCCCGCGGCCACCGTAACGCACGACGCGGACGCCCTGGTGCTGCGGTGGGACGTGGTGGTGCCCCCGCGGGGATCCGTCGCCGTGGACTGGTCGGCAGACCTCGATGACCCGAGCCTCGTGGTCACGGCCGCGCGGCCATCGCGTGCCCCGAGACCCGAGGCCCCCGCCGACTCACGTGCCGCGCGCTGGATGGAGCAGGCGATCGCCGACCTCTCCGCCCTGCGCCTCGCTCTTCCCGCACATCCGGATGACGCGTTCTATGCCGCCGGTGCGCCGTGGTTCTTCACCCTCTTCGGGCGGGATTCGCTCTGGGCCGCGCGGCTCGCCCTCACCGTCGACCCCGACATCGCGGCCTCGACGCTGCGGGTGCTGGCCCGGCTCCAGGGCACCGCACACGACGCATCGGCCGCCGAGGCGCCGGGCAAGATCGCCCATGAGCTGCGCAGCGGTGTCCTGTCGCTTCCCCAAGAGGACGTGCACCTCCCCCCGCTGTACTACGGCACAGTGGATGCGACCCCGCTCTGGATCTGCCTGCTCGCCGACGCCCACGCCGGGGGGATGTCCGAGCGCGAGGTGCGGGCACTGCTTCCCGCGCTGCGTGCGGCATTGACCTGGATGACGGTGCACGGCGACGCCTCCGGCAGCGGATTCATCGACTACGCGGACGAGTCGGGCCACGGGCTCGCGAACCAGGGGTGGAAGGACTCCGGCGACTCGATCCAGTGGCGCGACGGCCACCTGGCCGAGGGGCCGATCGCCCTGAGCGAGGTGCAGGGCTATGCGTATGAGGCGGCGATCCGCGGCGCAGACCTGCTCGACACCTTCGGCGAACCCGGTGCTGCCGAGCTCCGGGTCTGGGCCGCAGATCTCCGCGAACGCTTCCGCGCCGCGTACTGGGTGACCACGCCCGAGGGCCGCTACCCGGCGATCGCCCTCGACGCGCACGGCGCCCCGGTCGACACGCTCACGAGCAACATCGGCCACCTCATCGGCACCGGCATCCTCGATCCCGAAGAGGAGCAGGCGTGCGCTGCGCTGCTGACGGCACCGAGCATGTCCAGCGGCTACGGCATCCGCACCATGTCGACCGGAGCCGCCGGCTATTGGCCGCTGAGCTATCACGGCGGCAGCGTGTGGGCGCATGACACCGCCATCGCCGTGCACGGCATGATGCGAGCCGGACTCGACACCGAGGCGAGGATGATCGCGGGGCAGTTGCTCGACCTCGCAGAAGGCTTCGACTACCGCGTGCCCGAGCTGCATTCCGGCGATGCCCTGGTGCCCGGTGGCGCGCCCCTGCCCTACCCCGCGGCCTGCCGTCCGCAGGCGTGGTCGGCCGCCGCAGCCGTCGTCGTCACGCAGGCGCTCGGGTGATCCGGAGCGATCGGCTGAGCGCCCCGTAGCCTCAGCCGATCGCTCGCCCGTCCTTCCAGACTGCCCGCACGAGCGGAACGCCGGGTCGATAGGCGAGGTGGATGCGGGTCGGCGCGTCGAGCAGCACGAGGTCGGCTCTGGCGCCAGGGGTGATCACGCCCACGTCGTCGCGTCGGAGCGCCTTCGCGCCCCCGGCGGTCGCCGCCCAGACCGCCTCGGCCGGAGTCATCCCCATGTCGCGCACGGCCACGGCGATGCAGAACGGCATCGACGAGGTGAAGCTCGACCCCGGGTTCGTGTCGCAGGCCAGGGCCACGGTCACTCCCGCGTCGATCAGGCGGCGGGCGTCAGGATACGGCTGCCGCGTCGAGAACTCCACGCCCGCCAGCAGCGTGAGCACGGTGTCGGAGCCGGCGAGCGCGTCGACGTCGGCATCCGTCAGATAGGTGCCGTGGTCGATGGATGCCGCACCGAGCTCGACCGCCAGACGCACACCCTCCCCCGGACCGAGCTGGCTCGCATGCACCCGAGGCACGAGGCCGCGCGTGATCCCGGCTTCCAGAACCCGGCGTGACTGCGCCACCGTGAAGGCGCCGGTCTCGCAGAACACGTCGACCCACTTCGCGTGCGGTGCGCAGGCATCGAGCATGGGTCCGGTGACCAGATCGACGTACTCGTCCGGCCGGTCGGCATACTCGGCAGGCACGACGTGTGCTCCGAGGAAGGTCACCTCGGGTGTCACCTCTGCGGCCAGGCGCACGAGGCGCTCCTCGTCGGCGACGCTCAGCCCGTAGCCGCTCTTGATCTCGACGGTCGTCGTGCCCTGTGCGAGCATCTCGTCGAGGAAGCCGCGAAGGCGTGCGCGCAGCTCGTCATCAGTGGCGGCCCGGGTCGCGGCGACGGTCGAGCGGATGCCGCCGGCGGCGTACTTCTGCCCTGCCATGCGGGCCTCGAACTCAGCCGCGCGGTCGCCCGCGAAGACCAGGTGGCTGTGACTGTCGACGAACCCGGGGATCACCGCACGCCCACCGGCGTCGACGACCTCATCGGCCTCAGGTGCGTCCGCGGCGGCGCCCACCCAGGCGATCCGCTCGCCCTCGATCAGCACCGCGGCATCGAGAACGGTCCCCGTGCGGTCGCCGCCGGTGGAGACGTTGGTGGTCAGTTCCGCGATGTTCGTGATGAGCGTCGACATGCCCTCACCCTCTCAGAGCATCGGCACGTTGAGGCCGCGCTCGCGCGCCACCTCACGGGCGTGCTCGTATCCGGCGTCGACGTGCCGCATCACTCCGGTGCCCGGATCGTTCGTCAGCACGCGTTCGAGCTTCTCTGCCGCGAGGGCGCTGCCGTCGGCGACCGTGACCTGACCGGCGTGGATGGAGCGACCGATGCCGACGCCGCCGCCATGGTGCAGCGACACCCAGGAGGCGCCGGATGCCGTGTTGAGCAGGGCGTTCAGCAGGGGCCAGTCGGCGATCGCGTCGGAGCCGTCCTTCATGGCCTCGGTCTCGCGGTACGGCGATGCCACGGAGCCTGCGTCGAGGTGGTCGCGACCGATCACGATCGGGGCCGACAGCTCGCCCGAGGCGACCATCTCGTTGAACTTGAGCCCGGCGAGGTGGCGCTCCTTGTAGCCGAGCCAGCAGATGCGGGCGGGCAGACCCTCGAAGTGCACCTTCGCCCCGGCCTTCTCGAGCCAGCGGTGCAGGGCGGCATCCTCGGGGAAGAGCTCGGCGATGGCCCGGTCGGTCTTGTAGATGTCTTCCGGGTCGCCGGAGAGGGCAGCCCAGCGGAACGGCCCGCGTCCTTCCTCGAACTGCGGGCGGATGTACGCCGGCACGAACCCGGGGAACTCGAACGCCCGGTCGAACCCGCCCAGCTGCGCTTCGGCCCTGATCGAGTTGCCGTAGTCGAACACCGCGGCCCCCGCATCCTGGAAGGCCACCATCGCCGCGACGTGCGCGGCCATCGATTCGCGCGAGCGGCGCGTGAACTCCTCCGGGTCGCGCGCGGCCTCGGCCTTCCAGTCCGCGACCGTGATGCCGAGCGGCAGGTAGGCGAGCGGGTCGTGGGCGCTGGTCTGATCGGTCACGATGTCGATCGGCACGCCGCGGCGCCGCAGCTCGGGGAAGACCTCGGCCGCGTTGCCGACCACGCCGACCGAGAGGGCTTCGCCCGCCTCCTTGGCGGCGACGACCCGGGCGACGGCCGCATCGAGGTCGGTCGTGTACTCGTCGAGGTAGCCGTGCTCCACGCGACGGGCGAGACGCGACTCATCCACATCGACGATCAGCACCGCTCCGTCGTTCAGAGTCACGGCGAGCGGCTGAGCGCCGCCCATGCCACCGGCTCCACCGGTGAGGGTGAGGGTGCCGCGGAGCGAGTCGCGGCCGAGCGAGCGGGCGACGGCCGCGAACGTCTCGTACGTGCCCTGCAGGATTCCCTGCGTGCCGATGTAGATCCAGGATCCGGCGGTCATCTGCCCGTACATGATGAGGCCGAGCTCTTCGAGCTTGCGGAACTCGGGCCAGTTCGCCCAGTCCCCCACCAGGTTGGAGTTGGCGATCAGCACACGCGGCGCCCACTCGTGGGTGCGGAAGACGCCGACCGGCTTGCCCGACTGCACCAGCAGGGTCTCATCCGGTTCGAGCTCGTCGAGAGTGCGCACGATCGCGTCGTACGCCTCCCAGCTGCGCGCGGCCTTGCCGGTGCCGCCGTAGACGACCAGGTCTTCGGGGTGCTCGGCGACCTCGGGATCGAGGTTGTTCATCAGCATGCGCTTGGCGGCTTCGGCGCCCCAGCTCTTCGCGGTGCGCTGGTTGCCGCGGGCGGCGCGGACGACGCGGGGCCCGGATACGGGGGACTCAGCCATGGGTGTGCTCCTTTGCGATGCGGGCGACGGCGCCCGACTGGACGAGTGCGGTGACGGCTTCCATCTCGGGCGAGAGGAAGCGGTCGGGGCCGGGACCGGCGGCGACGGTGCGCACCAGGTCGCGCACGGCACCGGTCGCGGGTCCGGCCTGAAGCGGGGCGCGCAGGTCGAGGGCGCGCGCACCGGTGAGGATCTCGATCGCGAGCACGCGTCCGAGTCCGTCGATCGCGCGTCGCAGCTTGCGCGCGGCGGCCCACCCCATCGACACGTGGTCTTCCTGCATGGCGGACGACGGGATCGAGTCGACGGATGCCGGCACCGCGAGGCGCTTGAGCTCGGAGACGATTCCGGCGGCCGCGTACTGCGCGATCATGAGACCGGAGTCGACGCCGACCTCATCGGCGAGGAACGGCGGGAGACCGTGGCTGCGGGCCGGATCCAGCGCGCGGTCCGTACGACGCTCGGAGACCGAGGCGACGTCGGCGACCGAGATCGCGAGGAAGTCGAGGACGGCCGCGACGGGAGCGCCGTGGAAGTTGCCGTTGGACTCGATGCGGCCGTCGAGGGTGATGACGGGGTTGTCGATCACGCTGGCGAGCTCGCGCCCGGCGATCAGCGTCGCATGGGCGAGGGTGTCGCGCGCGGCGCCGTGCACCTGGGGCGAGCAGCGCAGCGAGTAGGCATCCTGCACGCGGCCGTCGTCCGGTCCCTTGTGGCTCGCGACCATGGGGGAGTCGCCGAGGAACGCGCGCAGGTTCGCCGCCGACGCGGACTGTCCCGTCTGGGCGCGCAGCGCCATCAGGTCGGCGGCGAACACGGCGTCGGTGCCGAGCTGCGATTCGACCGACATCGCCGCGGCGATGTCGGCGGTGAGCAGAAGGGTCTCCAGGTCGTGGAGTGCGAGCACCAGCATGCCGAGCATGCCGTCGGTGCCGTTGATGAGTGCCAGCCCCTCCTTCTCGACGAGGGTGAGCGGCTCGATGCCCGCGGCGGCGAGGGCGTCGGATGCGGGAACCAGGGCGCCGGAGGCATCGCGCACGTCGCCTTCGCCCATCGTGGCCAGGGCGATGTGGGCGAGAGGCGCGAGGTCGCCCGAGCAGCCGAGCGAGCCGTACTCGCGCACCACGGGCGTGATGTCGGAGTTGAGCAGGGCCGCGTAGGTCTCGACGACGACCGGGCGGACACCCGTGCGCCCGGAGGCGAGCGTCTGCAGGCGCAGGAGCTGAAGACCGCGGACGACCTCGCGCTCGACCTCGGTGCCCGTGCCGGCGGCGTGCGAGCGGATCAGGCTGGCCTGCAGCTGCAGGCGGCGGTCGGGAGCGATGAACGTGGTCGCGAGGGCCCCGAAGCCGGTGGAGACGCCGTAGTGCGGGTTCGGATCAGCCGCGAGGCCGTCGATCACGCGGCGGGTGTCGGCGACGCGTGCGAGCGCCTCCGCGTCGATCTGGACGGGAGCGTCGTGGCGGACGACAGCGACGACATCGGCGGGAGACAGCGGAGCCGCTCCGACCAGCACGGGGGCAAGTTCGGTCATGTTCTGATTCCACACCCGCGGTGTCGACGGGGATACCCGTTCGTGCGATGCTTTGTCTGTGATCCCAGACAGGAGTGCGGCCTCCCGCGCAGCCGAGCCGCAGGTCCCGGCGGCCGAGAACACCCTCCGCATCCTCAGCTACCTCGCAGGACGCCCGGCTCCTGTGGCGGCATCTGCGATCGCGCGCGAGCTCGACCTGCCGCGCTCCACGGTCTATCACCTGCTCACCACGTTGGCCGCGCACGGCTTCGTGCTTCATCTCCGTGAGGAGCAGAGATGGGGTCTGGGCACCTCGGCGTTCGAGCTGGCCGGCGGCTACACCCGCCAGCAGCCGCTCGCCCGACTCGGCCGACCGCTGATCGCCGCGCTGTCCGACCGCCTGGGCGAGAGCGCCCACCTCGCCGTGATGAGCGGTGGCGACGTGCTCTACATCGTCGAGGAGCGCGCACCCCGCCGCCCCGCCCTCGTGACGGATGTCGGCGTACGCCTTCCTGCGCACCTCACCGCGAGCGGGCGGGCGATGCTGGCCGCCCTGCCCCGCGAACAGGTGCGCGCGCTGTATCCGAGCGCGTCGGCGTTCCCCGACCGCACAGGGCTGGGGCCGCGTCGCCCCGCAGAGCTGCGCGAACTCCTGCGGGAAGTGCGGGCGCGCGGCTATGCGGTCGAGGACAGCGAGGTGGCAGACGGGCTCCGATCGGTCGGAGCCGTCGTGCGCGACCACACCGGCTGGCCGGTCGCCGCAGTGGCTGTCACGTGGGGCGGCGAAGGACTCGATGAGCGGACGCTCGCGGATGCCGTCATCGACACCGCGGGGGTTCTGGAGTCGCGGGTCAAGCGGTGAACGGACGTGTCGCAGGCTTGCGACAACTCCGCGACAGTATCGCCACACCGGCTGGATACGCTCGATCCATGACCACCGCCGCACGCATCGCCTCGTCTGCCTCCCGCCGTCGCCGCCAGGGCGTCGCACTCGGACTCCTGGCCTCCCTCGTCGTCACCGGGTGTGCCGCGACGCCGCCGGGCGCCCCGAAGCCGAGCGGCGCCCCGACGTCGCCCGATGCCCCGACTTCCGCCGTCGCCACGGTTCCCGGATACGACGTGGGCCAGTTCCCGCCCGTGCCGCTGTTCGTCCTACCCGACCTCTCGCTGCTGGACTCGTCGGCATCCGCCTTCGCGATCGAGGTCAACGATGCGCTCGCCGACATCCCCGGGGTCACGGCGACACCGGCGCACTGCGATGCGACCGGGAATGTGATCTCCGGCAACGGCACCGCGCTGCTGTACGGCGACGGATCCGGCACCTTCACGGGGCCGGACGGAACCGTGCAGAACTTCGGCGACGGATCGGGCACCTCCACGATCAACGGCGTCACGATCCAGAACTTCGGTGACGGATCGGGCAACTACACCGATGGCGCGGTCACGATCCAGAACTTCGGCGACGGCTCCGGCAACTACACCGATGCGACCAAGACGGTGCAGATCTTCGGCGACGGTTCCGGCAACTACACCGACGGCGACGTGAGCATCCAGAACTTCGGCGACGGCTCCGGCAACTACGAGGCCGGGGCCGTGACCATCCAGAACTTCGGCGACGGATCGGGCAACTACACCAGCCGCGACATCACCATCCAGAACTTCGGCGACGGCACGGCACAGGTGAACGGCGAGCGGGTGAAGGCCGAGCCGTTGCCGGTCGTCCCCACGCTCGGGGTGTTCCCGCCGCTGGGCACGCTCGCCCCGTTGGAGTCCTGCGGCACGACCCTCACATTCGAGGACGGGGTGCTGTTCGACTTCGACAAGAGCGACATCCGCGCCGATGCGGCCGCCACGCTGGATGCCGTGGCCGACGCGCTCACCGCGCTCGAGGTCGCGCAGGCCTCGGTGTCGGGCCACACGGACGCCATCGGATCGGATGCCGAGAACCAGACACTGTCGGAGGACCGCGCGGATGCGGTGGTCGATGGCCTCCAGGACCGCGGGGTCGGCACGGCACTCACCGCCGAGGGCTTCGGGGAGTCCCGGCCTGTCGCCGCGAACGAGATCGACGGCGTCGACAACCCCGCGGGGCGCCAGCTCAACCGACGCGTCGAGATCTTCATCCCGGCGACCTTCTGACACGAGAAGATGGATGCCATGCGCGCTGCACGCCGGCACATCGCCGCGATCACTCCTGTGGTGATCGCGGCGCTGCTGCTCACCGGATGCACGGTCCGCATCATCGATCCCTCCGCAGACGATGCCCGCTCGCCTGCACCACAGGAGGCCGTCCCCGCCCCGCAGGACGAGACCACGCCGCGCGCGACCTCGTCACCGGACGAGGGGACAGAGGCGGCACCACCAGCGCTCTCCGCACCGAACGCGGCCGAACGCGAGCGGCTGATCGCTGCGGCCACGATCACGATGACCTGCCCGAGCGGGCCACTGGACCACGACGGCGCCGTGGTCCGCGTCGAGGGGTCGTGCGCGAGTCTGGTGATCGACATCGATGCGGGCGTCGTGATCGCCGACGACGTCGATGAGCTCCTGCTCCGCGGCTCCGGCACCGTCGTCTATGCCGGGACGATAGGCACGGCGACCGTGTCGGGGAGCGCCAACGAGGTGTACTGGACGGGGCCGACACCGACGCTGGAAGACGACGGCAGCGCGAACTCCCTCGGGCGGGGCTGATGATCACCGAACAGACCGAGCGCCCCCGGATCCTGCTCGTCGACGACGACGAGGCGATCACCGGGGCGCTGGCCGCGTTCCTGGGGAGGAGCGGCTTCGACGTGCGCATTGCCGAAGACGGGCGCGCGGGTCTGGCCGAGGTGGAGCGCGAGGTGCCCGACCTGGTGGTGTGCGACGTGATCATGCCCCATGTCGACGGGCGCGAGTTCGTCCGTCGCATCCGGGGCCGGCAGCTCTGGCTCCCGATCATCCTGCTCACCCAGGTCGGCGAGTCGTGGGAGCGCAGCGCGGCCCTCGACGAGGGCGCCGACGACTATCTGAACAAGCCCTTCGATCCGCACGAGCTGATCTCGCGCATCCGCGCCGTGCTGCGTCGAAGCTCGCAGGGCGCCGGTGCCCTCCGGGGCTCGCAACGGCTGCAGGCACTGGACATCACGCTGGATCGCACCGCGCGTCGCGTGTGGCGGGGCGACACCGAACTCACCCTCACCCCGAAAGCCCTCACCCTGCTCGAGTACTTGATGCTGCATCCGCAGGAGGTGCACACGCGAGAGCGGCTCCTGTCAGCGCTGTGGGGCTTCGACTTCGCCTCATCGAGCCGTGCCGTCGACCACCGCATCGCCGAGCTGCGCCGGGTGCTCGGCGACTCCGCAGGAGAAGCGCGCCTCATCGAGACCGCGCAGAGCATGGGCTACCTGTTCGTTCCGCGGGTGGTGGGCGCATGACCGACCGCAGGGGCGTGGCACTCGGGGTGGCGTCGGCCGTGCCGATCGGGGTGTGCGCTCTCGCCGCGGGGGTGATGACTGCAGCCGGCGACCAGCGCCTTCTCGCGATCGACCTCGCGCTGCCCGGTGCCGTGGTGCTCGCGGGTGCCCTCGTCTCCGCCGTTCCGGCGATCATGCTCGTCATTCATCGCACGCGGCGTCGTGAGCGCACCAGGATGCAGAAGGCCGTGGCCGATGCCGCCGCACAGGCGGCACAGACCGAGCACGCGAATCACCAACGGTTCCTTGCGCGGCTCGATCATGAGCTGAAGAACCCGTTGACGGCTATTCGGGCGACGGCGGCCGCAGCTGCGGCACAGGATGGATCCTCACTCGACGAGTGGCGGGTGGTGGACACACAGGCGACGAAGCTGAGCGCTCTGGTTCGGGACCTGCGCAAACTGGCGGAGCTGGAGACGCGCCCCTTGGAGCTCGAGATGGTCGATCTCGAGCAGGTCCTCAGCGAGGCGGTGGCGGCGTTGGCTACCCAGAACCCTGCGGCAGGCGCACGGATGTCGTTGACGGTCACCCGGGTGCCGTGGCCCGTACCACCGCTGCATGCAGACCTCGACCTGCTGTCGCTTGCGATCGACAACGTGCTGTCGAACGCTGCCAAGTACTCGGCGCAGGGTCCGATCGAGGTGCGGCTGCGTGAACAAGACGGCTGGGCTGTCATCGACGTCGCGGATGCCGGTCGGGGAATCCCTGCGGGAGACCTGCCGACGGTCTTCGATGAGCTCGCGCGGGCTCAGAACGCGCGAGACGTCACGGGCTCAGGCATCGGGCTCACGCTCGTCGCCACGGTGATGCGGCATCACGGTGGGGATGTGTCGATCCGCTCCGCCGAGGGCGCCGGCACCGTTCTCACGCTGCGTCTTCCGATCCGCCGTTGAGCTGAACGCTCCCTCGACGTGCGACGTTAACGAAGAAGAGCCACCCCTTGCGGGATGGCTCTTGCTTCTGCTTCGTACGCACTCGCGTGTAAACGCAAAATGGCCACCCAACGATGGGTGGCCATTTTGACTAAAAGGAGTCCGGCGGTGTCCTACTCTCCCACAGGGTCCCCCCTGCAGTACCATCGGCGCTGTGAGGCTTAG